>PCBT01000001.1:0-22723 GCA_002731375.1 Rhodospirillaceae bacterium
CCGCCATCGCCACACCCCTGACCGGATGGCTGGCCTCGAAACTGGGCTGGCGCAATCTGATGGTCGGTGCGATCGCCGGCTTCACCTCATTTTCCGTGCTGGCAGGGACGGCGGATTCCCTGGAAACCATGTTGCTGGCCCGCGTTCTGCAAGGCCTGTTCGGAGCGCCGATCTTTCCCTTGGGCCAGGCCATTCTGCTTGCCAGTTTTTCCAAGGCGCAACATCCGTTCATTTTGATGGCCTGGGGCGTGGGCGGCGTCATGGGGCCGATCCTGGGGCCGTTGTTCGGCGGCCTGATGGCCGAGTTGGTCAACTGGCGCTGGGCCTTTTTCATGATCCTGCCCGCAGGCCTGGTCGCCGGCCTGCTAGCCTTCGCCGCGCTCTCCAATCAAGAAAAAGGCAGGGCGCGGCGGTTCGACTATCTGGGTTTCGTGCTGATCGCCATCGCCATCGGCGCCACGCAATTGATGTTCGATAGGGGACAGCAGCTGGACTGGCTGGAGAGTTATGAAATCCAGCTGGAATTGCTTCTCGCCATCGTGTTCTTTTATCTGTTCATCGTTCATATTCTGACTTCACGTCATGCCTTGTTCGACCCGGTGACTTTCAGGGACCGTAACTTCACTATCGGCATTACCTTGGCCCTGATCATGGGCATGCTGCAATTTACACCCATGGTGTTGTTTCCGCCCTTGCTGCAAGATTTGCGCGGCTATCCCGATTCTATCGTAGGCTATCTGATTTCAGCCCGCGGCATGGGCAACTTCCTCAGTTTCTTCATCGTTGTTCAGTTTACCCGCTTCAACGCCCGGCTTTGCCTGTTCACCGGACTGACCTTGCAATCAGTGGCGGGACTTTGGATGTCCTCGCTGGATATCAATATCACCACGGCGGATGTATTCTGGACCAATATCCTCCACGGCATCGGTTTCGGCACCGCCTATACCCCCATGGCGGTATTGACCTTTTCCACCCTACCCAAACACCTATTGACCCAGGGCAATGCCATCTTCTCGCTGTGCCGTCTGTTGGGCAGCTCTATATTCATCGCCCTGACCCTGGTGGTATTTTTCCGCACATCCGCCGAAGCCACTGTCAATTTGAACGCCATGATCGATGCCTTTGATCTGCGCAACCTGAGCCTCTGGATCACCATCCTGGGCGAACCGGGCACGCCGCCCCTACACGCGCGTCTGCTCGAGGAGGTACGCCATCAGGCCTCGATGATTGGCTATATCAATGCCTTCCACCTGCTCACCCTGGCCTCAGCCCTGGCCGCGCCCGTGGCATTTCTGTTCGTAATCCNAAAAAGCCCAGATGCGAAAGCAGAAGCCTAAATGGCTGTGTTGAAGGACAGAATGATTGCTGAAAATTTGCAACTTTGTCAGGATGGGTTGCAGGAAACAGCATTACTANTGGGGANAAAACAATCATGANCAATCCGCTGGATAACACCGATCTGAACCTGGACCCNCCTGGCCGTGGCCGCATTTATGGCGATATTACCGAGACCATCGGCAACACGCCCTTGGTGCGGCTGAACGATATCGCCGAGAAGGCCAGCGCCAAGGCGGAGGTTTTGGTCAAACTGGAATTCTTCAATCCCATGTCATCGGTCAAGGACCGCCTGGCCGTTGCCATGATCGCGGCTATGGAGGCGGACGGCAGTATCGGCCCTGGCTCCACCATCATCGAACCCACTTCGGGAAATACCGGCGTCGGCCTGGCCTTTGTCTGCGCCGCCAAGGGCTACCGTTGTATCCTGACAATGCCTGACAGTTTTTCCGTCGAACGGCGTAAAATGTTCATCGCCCTAGGGGCGGAGCTGGAACTGACGCCACGGGCCGAAGGTATCAACGGCGCCACTAAAAAGGCCGAGGGACTGGTCAAAGGCATCGACAAGGCAGTGATGCCCTATCAATTCGGTCATCCCGCTAATCCGGAAATCCACCGCCGCACCACGGCCGAGGAAATCTGGGTCGATACCGCCAGTAACGTGGATACGGTAGTCATGGGCGTTGGCACGGGCGGCACCCTGACCGGGGTCGCGTGCAGCTTGAAGGCCAAAAAGGCGGACGTCCAGATTGTCGCCGTGGAACCGGAAGACAGCCCCGTGATATCGGGCGGCAGCCACAGCCCCCATATGATCCAGGGCATCGGCGCCGGCTTCATACCCCCGGTGCTGGATACGGATCTAATCGACGGCATCGAGCAGATCAGCAATGATGACGCCATCGATGCGGCGAAATCGATGGCGACCTCGGAAGGCATCCCCTGCGGTATTTCCTCCGGCGCGGCGGTGGCCGCCGCCCTGCGCGTTGCCGNCCGCGACGGCATGAAGGGCAAGACCGTGGTCGCCATCGTGCCTGATTTCGCAGAGCGTTATATGTCCTCAATCCTGTTCGACGGCATGGATATTTTGGACGATTGATCGCCGCGCGGTACGAGTAAGGCAGGGTTCAGGTGACAGAGAGCTTTGAGGCAAAACTGGAAACAGTGCTAATACGGCAGCTGGCTGATTGCCGGAAACTGCTTTCGGCTGAACGCCTGTCTGGAGGGGCCAGCCAGGAAACTTATCGTCTGACCATCGCAGGTGCAGATGGAGTTGAGCGCCTGTTGGCCCTGCGCCGGGCGCCTGGCGGCGGAGCCAGTGCAGACGGCGGCGGCCACGAAGAGAGCCGTATCTCCTACAATCCCGGCCTGGCGGCGGAGGCCCTGTTGATGCAGTCGGCCAGGGCGGTCGGCGTGCCGGAGCCGGAGGTCTATTATATTCTGGCCGGAGATGACGGCCTGGGCGAAGGTTTCATCATGTCCTGGCTGGAGGGCGAGGCCCTGGGCGCACGCATTGTCCGTTCGCCGGAGTTGGCGGCGATTCGGCCCAAGCTGGCCTATGAATGCGGCCAGATCCTGGCCCGTATCCATGCCATCGATCTACAAGCCACCAGCCTGGATCAATGGCTGAAAACCATGACACCGGCAGACTATGTGCACACCACCTGGGACCGCTACAAGGCTTTCAGAACGCCGCAGCCGATGATTGACTATGCTGGGCGCTGGTTGCTGGATCATCTGCCACAAGGCGTGGAAACAGCCCTGGTGCATAACGATTTCCGTAATGGCAATCTGATGATTTCGCCGGACGGCGTGGTGGCGGTGCTGGATTGGGAGGTCGCCCATATCGGCGATCCCATGCGCGATCTAGGCTGGATCTGCACCAATTCATGGCGGTTTGGTAGCGAACTGCCGGTGGGTGGTTTCGGCACCTACGAAGACCTGTTCGCCGGCTACGAAGCGGTCTCGGGGCAAACCGTCGATCCCGACCATGTGAAGTTCTGGGAAGTCTTCGGTTCGTTCTGGTGGGCCATCGGCTGTCTGGGCATGGCGGAACACTACCGCAACGGTCCCGACGCGACGGTGGAGCGCCCGGCCATCGGGAGGCGCAGTTCGGAATGTCAGGTGGATTGCGTCAACCTGCTGATCCCCGGCGACGTCGAGCCGGTCCAGGCCACCGGCGAGAGTAGCCAGGAGATGCCCAGGATCGGCGAGCTGTTGGCCAGCGTGCGCGATTTCCTGCACGGCGACGTCATGGCCGAGACTCGGGGCCGCACGAACTTCATGGCGCGGGTGGCGGGCAATTCCCTAGACATTGTATTGCGTGATCATGCTCTGGGCCCGGAACAGCGCCGAAGGGAACACCAGCGCCTGGAGGCCTTGTTCGTCACCAAAGGTGGCCTTGATGAATTGCGCTGGCGCCTGGTCGAAGGTCTTCGCAACGCCGAGATCGCCTTAGACCATCCCGGCCTTGCCAAACACCTGCGCCAAACGGTGGTCAATCAAATCGCCATCGATCAGCCGAAATACTCCGGTTTCAAGACAGCGGTACAATAACCTGACAGCGTCAAATGTCCGTCGCCAGATGAAACAGGCAATCGCCACGCTGGACACGGGCTGGGATGCGTTCGCAGATTACCAGGCCGTCGTGGTCGAAAAAACATTCGGTAGGCGGTAGCCAGGGCGTTTCGGGCTGGTGGATCGCGCCCGCTGGCTGGCCCTTTTTGACCTCGGCCAATAGATCCACATAAGGCTCGAACAGGCCCTCGTCGCGGGCGTATACGAACAGATCAGTGCTGGTCAGTTCCATCAGGCGGGTGCCGCGTACGGCATCGGGCTGATAGCCGGGTAGCAGGCCGATGTGATGCAACAACCGCCGCACGCCGCGTTCGGCCAGGGCCAGGATATCCGGCGTCACCGTGCCCGCGCCACCCAGTTCCGTGGTCAGGCCCAGGACGCCTTTTCGGCGCGCGGCAGCGGAGGAAACACGAGGGTCGCCGGGGCGGCCAAAGATAAAGCCGTAGGTGCCATCAAAGGCCAATTGCAGGGCCTGCAACGCGGCTTCCTTTTCCGCCGTTTCGCCGCGCTTGCGCAACACCGTGGCCGGATAACGCAACGATGAACCGCCCGAATGCAGATCAAAGAAGTAATCGCATAGGGGCATCAGGACTTCTTCGATATAATGCGCGATCATTTCCGTCGGCGTACCGCCGGGATCACCGGGAAAGCTACGGTTCAGGTTACCTTCGTCAAAGGGCGAGGTCCGCATGCCGGCATGCGCGGCTGGATAATTGGCCATGGGCAGAATAATCAGACGGCCCTGGATATCCTCCGCCACCAACTCCCGGCACAATTTGCTCAGAGTGACCTGGCCTTCGTATTCATCGCCATGATTGCCGGCGATAACCAGGGCCGTGGGTCCGGCGCCGTTCTTGAACATCACGATGGGCACGGGGATCCAGCCATATGCGGAGCGGTGAACGGAATAGGGCAGGCGCAGGAAGCCGTGCTGGGCGCCGTCTTGGTCAAAATCTACTTCGCATTGCGCCAGGCTGTTTGTCTCTGACATGGTTAATCCTCTAGTTCAGCCACTCTGGCGCATCCGCTCCCAAGGCTGGCGATGGCCGCGACCAGCCGGGTTTTGATTCCGAGAATTTGATAACTGGCGCCAGATGGCGGATCGGTCCATAGGCGGTGTCCGAAGCCATCTGCAGCGCGGCATATTCCGCGCCCGTATGCCCCATTTCGACCCGTGGATAATCCACCCTGCCCTGGCGTTGCAGGAACATGCCCGACTGGCAGAGCGAAACCTTGACGTGATAGCTGCCGCCCTCTACCGCGCGGCGGGCCAGGGCCAGAAGGGTACCGAAGGCGCCTAGATAACCGGTGGTGTAGTCGCAGGCTGGGATCGGCAACAGGGTGGGCCGGTCCTCTCCATGCTCGTCACAGATGCCGGTGATGGATTGCGCCACCTGCTCCCAACCGGCCCGATCCTTGAACGGGCCATCTTGGCCATAGCAATTGATGGAAGTATAGACCAGGCCGGGCCGCAGTGCTGCCAGTTCTTCCGCGCCGAAGCCGCGCCGCGCCAAGGTACCGGGACGGAACCCTTGGGAGAAGACATCCGCGCCGCGCACCAGGGCCAGCAACTGTTCCGCCTCCCCTCCGTCATTGAGGTTTAGGTTGCAGCTGCGTTTGCCATGGGAGAGATCGANCACGAAATTCTTGATTTGCGGCAGGCCTCTGGCCCCCACCATCAGAACATCGGCGCCATGTTCGGCGCAGGTCCGCGCCGCCACTGGGCCAGCCAGGATACGGGTCAGATCCAGCACCCGGATGCCGTCCAGGGCCGCCCCGCCAGGCGAAAACGGCTCGGACGCGCTGTCGCCGATTTTCTCGATCTCCACCACCGCCTGGGCCGCCAGGGCCCGGCCCTGGGGATGATCCAGCCATTCCTCTCTGGTCCGTATCATGCCGCCGCAAGCCNGGGCCCCGGCGATGGCATCCTCCAGTTCCTGGGCATCCCACTGCGCGACAGCCCGCGCCACCGCGTCCGGCGTGCCCTCGCACTTCAGCACGCCCAGCACGCGCTCTTTCAGATGCGCGATACCGAAATGCGGCAGGAACCAGCGGCCATCCCTGGTCGCAAACGGCTGGGTGATCTGATAGTTGGCCGTGGCGGCGGGGGAATTGCCCATGACTTGATAGCTGCCGTCTTCCTGGCGCGCCTGCAGGAAACTAAAACTGTTCAGGGCGGCGCCAGCATGGCGCACATCGACGGCAACGCTCTGCCGTCGGCCCGTCTTCATCTCCCAGATATCGGCGACCGCGACGCCCACCGCCGCCAAGATTCCAGCGCCGGTTTCCGCCACCTTGAAACGGGTCGAAAAAACCGGGTCGNTGCCCGTAATGTCCACCTCGGCGCCGTCGGGGCGGTCGCGGATGGTCATCAATTCCTGGAAAGCGGTGTTCATACGGTACCGGTCCTCGACGCAACTTCGGATGCGGCGAGTTTAGACCGCCATCACTGCTGGGTAAACGCGTTAGCCCGCCCATGCCCGCCCGGCTTGGACCCGCAGGCACCACTGAAATCGCCGTGATCGACAACCGCACGATGCTGCACGCCACCTATGCCAAAAACAAGAAGACCCGCGGCTATCCCATTGGCGCACGCCATCTGATCTGAGCCGAATTCGATTTCTATTGCATCACTCCGCCCTGGATTGCCGGGTCAAGCCCGGCAATGACGATACAAGAAGCTGCCACATGCACTAAGGCAAAGTTTCAATCATTACTGACTGTAGATTTTGTCATTCCTGCAGCAACTTCTCGACCTTTTCCACGAAATCCTGTTGGGATAGCCCTGGCTTCGCGACCCAGTTCAAGTACACTTGGCATTTATCTCCACGTCTACGCCTAAACTTAAACCTAGTTTGACCTTCTGGCATCATCGAGCGCTTCATTTGATATCTGAACACCGTCATTGCGAGTCCAATAGATTAGCAGCCGTCGCAAGGGTTACAAAAGATAAGTGGACAACGCCCTACCCCGCCATGGCGGCGCGGCGTTCCCGTTTGCGTTGATGGGGATCCAGTGTGGCCTTGCGCAGGCGGATATGGTTGGGGGTCACCTCGACCACCTCATCATCACCAATATAGGCAATGGCCTGTTCCAGGCTCATTCGACGCGGCGTGGTCAGGCGCACCGCATCATCCTTGCCCGAGGCGCGGATATTGGTCAGCTGCTTGGCCTTCAGCGGGTTCACTTCCAGGTCCGACGGCTTGGCATTCTCACCGATCACCATGCCCGCGTACACCTGTTCGCCGCCGCCGATAAACAGCACGCCGCGTTCCTCAAGATGCCACAGGGCGAAGGGTACCGCCTCCCCGGTCTGAGCAGAGACGATGGCGCCGCAATGGCGGCCGCTGATCTGTCCCTTGAAGGGCGCATAACTGTGATAGAGCCGATTCATGATGCCGGTTCCACGGGTATCGGTGAGGAATTCACCGTGATAGCCGATCAAGCCGCGTGAGGGAGCGAGGAAGGTAATCCGCGTTCGGCCAATGCCAAAGGGGCGCATGTCGGTCATCTCGCCTTTGCGCTCGGCCATCTTTTCGACCACGACGCCGGTAAATTCGTCATCTACGTCGATAGAGACTTCTTCGATGGGCTCCATGCGCTGGCCCGTCTGGGGATCGGAGCGGTAGAGCACCCGTGGGCGCCCTATTGTCAGCTCGAAACCTTCCCGGCGCATGGTCTCGATTAATACGCCCAGCTGTAATTCACCCCGGCCCGCGACTTCGAAGGCGTCTTTCTCGCTGGTCTCGGAGATCTTGATGGCCACGTTGCCTTCCGCTTCCGAAAGTAGGCGGTCACGGATCACCCGGCTTTGCACCTTTGAACCATCTTGTCCCGCCAAGGGCGAGTCATTAATGGAAAAGCGCNTGGCCAGGGTCGGCGGATCGATGGGCGGGGCGATGATCGGCTCGATTACCTCTGGATCGGCAATGGTGTCGGCGACCGTTGCCTGCTGCAAGCCGGCGATGGCGATAATATCACCCGCCACGACCTCATCCACCGACACCCGGTCCAGGCCGCGAAAGGCCAGCAACTTGGTCACCCGCGTGGTTTCCACCACACTGCCGTCGTCGCGCAGGGCACGGATAGTGTCGTTATGGGCCAGACGGCCGGATTCAACCCGGCCCGTCAGGACCCGACCCAAATACGGATCGGCATCCAGCAAGGTTGCTATCATCGAGAACGGCGCATCCTTGTCCACGGTAGGGGTCGGCACATGGCGCAGCAGCAGCTCGAACAACGGTGTAAGATCNCCGCCGCCCGCCGCCGCATCGTCGCTGGCCCAGCCATCCCGGCCAACCGCGTAGAGATAGGGAAAGTCCAGCTGATCTTCGTTGGCCTCGAGCGCAGTGAACAAATCAAAGACCTCGTCCAGCACTTCGTCAGGGCGGGCATCACCACGGTCGATCTTGTTGATCACCACGATGGGCCGCAGACCCAGGGCCAGCGCCTTGCCGGTAACGAACTTCGTTTGTGGCATGGGNCCCTCGGCGGCGTCGACCAACAGGACGACGCCATCGACCATTTTCAGGATGCGTTCGACCTCGCCGCCGAAATCTGCATGGCCCGGCGTATCAACGATATTGATCCGGGTGTCCTGCCATTCGATGGAGGTGCACTTGGACAAAATGGTAATGCCGCGCTCGCGTTCCAGATCATTGGAGTCCATGGCCCGCTCGGCAATCTGTTGATTGGCCCTGAACGTTCCCAATTGCCGGAACAGGGCATCAACCAGGGTAGTCTTACCGTGGTCAACGTGGGCAATGATAGCAATATTGCGAAGCGGCATGGCTTAGTCACAATCTTCAAAAAATGTCGAATATAGGGGTGGGCCAGGCTCAAAGCTTCTGGTGCGGCGCAGACATACACCGACCCAGGGCCTGCGTCCAGTGTTAAGGTCTAGGGGTTAATTCGGCGTAAATCCAGGCGGCGCAGTTGCAGGGCCAGCAAGGCNATTTCCACGCCATAACCGGCCATCCAGCCGATCAGGCCGATCACGGCGCCGTTGGTGGCAGCGAAGGCCAGGCCGGCGGCACAGACCACCACCGCGACGGCTATCCTGGACAATCCGCTGACCGCCAGCATGGTGGTATCCCGCGCGCCGGCCAACAATCCGCGATAGAGGGCGGAATAGGCCCAGACCGCCGACATTAGAAAGGCCAGCTTCAACGCGGGCGCACAGTAGGCCCGTAGCTCCGTTTGGAGGCCCATGGCGTCGACCAGAATGAGTTTTTCAAGCGAGGTATGAAACAGCACGAAGCCGATCAGGCCGAAAAAGCCAATCAGATGCAGGGCAAAGATGAACAATGGCCGGCGGTCGAACAGCTTTTTGACCAGGGTCTGCGCTGTTTGCAGCAGGTTGCGCATGGGGCTCATCAACAGGCTGACGAGGCCATAGACGATATTGAAGGCGGCCAGCGCCAGATCCGGGTTCGCCAACATGCCGAGAAAAATGCTGATCGCCGTGATCACGCCCATTTCCGACGATGTGTTCAACATTAACGGCCAGGAAAACCGCCACTGCCCTCTGAAACCTAGCGGTGCCTCCCCAGCCGCCTCGTCACCGCTGGGCAAATTACGGTACAGTTTTTGTGCAAAGATAATGGCGACCACGGTCTCGATGGTCATGCAGAGTAACAGCGCGGCGGCACCAATGGCGGCGCCATCGAGAAATCTCGGCAGCACGAACAGCGATCCGGCCAGGGAGATCAGACGGACCATGGTAGCATAGGTAATAAATATGGTCTTCTGGTGCATCAAGATCAGGCCAAAACAGATAGAGCGCACCAGGAGCACCGGAGCCGAGAACGAGAGCAGAAAAATCGCTGCCTTGGCCTGCACCACCACCGCGTCGGAGCCGCCGAAGAGGCCGCCAAAGGCCCAATCGCCCAATCGTGTGAAGGCCAGTAGTTGGGCCACCGCCCAGGGTACCGCCACGATTACCGTCATGAAGCGCAGCAACGGACCCATGGCGCGTTTGGTTTTCAGATAAGCCAGGGTGACCAGGGAGCAGACCTCGGTGGAGGAGGAAAGCGCGAAATAGAGCGTGAAGGCGACATGAAACGCCGCCAGGATAACGTTCTGGTCCGGTGCGCGCGCCAAGGCCGCATTGATCACCGATTTGGAGATCATGTTGAGCTCGGTCATCAGGATCAGCGGCACGAAGAAGCGGTAGGCACTGCCCAATGTGACATTATCGCTCAAGATACGCCTTCCGGCCCTGGGTCATTTTCTCTCTTTGCCTCGATAAATCGAGCGGTTAGGCTCGCGTCTTGTTTTATCATCTCGTAAGGTTTGCTCATGTCATTCGAAGCGTACAATCCCCCGCCCGGTTTCCATCCTTGGGAGCCGGAACAATACTACTATGGCACGGTGGGGCCGCTGTTTCTCAAGAACCTTGGCGACAAGGCGGTATTTGGCTTCCGCTGCAGCGAGAAGCATATCAATGCAGCCAGGATCTGCCATGGCGGCATGCTGTTTACCCTGATGGATATCGAGTTGGGTTTCAACGCCAATGTTGAAACCGGCATCCCCGGCTTTTTGGTCACGGTTTCCATGACGTCGGACTTCGTGGCATCGGTGATGGACGGGCAATGGGTCGAGGCCCATGGCAGCGTGGTCAAGCAGACCCGCAGCCTGGTTTTCGCCGAAGGCCGCCTGTTGGCCGATGGCGAGATCGTGCTACGCGCCAACGCCGTCCTGAAAGTTCCAAGGAACCTGGATGACTTCGATCTGACGGAAAGCCTACCGCCGCTGTATGTTCCCGACAGTTGAGCGAGGCCGGCACAACAAATCCAGCGGCTGGGCCCGGGTTCGCAAAGTTTGGGCCGGTGCCGGTTGAAAGGCCACGAAATCAGTGACGGCGGCCCGACTTTGATGGCCAGGCGCAGGCCGGCAAGTTCCTCGGCCCGCAATCCCACCTTGATCTCGGGCATCTAATTTTCGCCAATGTTACTATTGCGGATCATGACTTGCCCAAGGTGAACCTTCATAATAGGTAGGGCTACAAAGCATAACAAAGCATGCAAAGGATATGACCATGGCCAATGGATATGACGAAACATATGGCGCCTGGCTGCGCGAGCCAGAGGCGTTTTGGGCCGAGGCGGCCCAGGATATTCATTGGATTAAGACCTGGGACAGAGTGCTGGATGATGACAAGCCGCCCTTTTACCGCTGGTTCCCCGGGGCCCAGACCAACACCTGCTATAACGCAGTCGACCGCCATGTTGAGGCCGGGCGCGGCGAACAGGCCGCGATCATTTACGATTCGCCGATCACGGAAAGCGGCCGCACCATTAGCTACAACGAGCTGAAAANCCAGGTTGCCCGATGCGCCGGCATGCTGCGTGGCCTGGGCGTCGACAAGGGTGACAGGGTCATTATCTACATGCCTATGGTACCCGAAACCACGGTCGCCATGCTAGCCTGCGCCCGCATCGGCGCCGTGCATTCCGTGGTCTTTGGCGGCTTTGCCCCGAACGAACTAGCGACCCGTATTGATGATTGCCGGCCGAAGGTGATCCTCTCGGCCTCCTGCGGGATCGAGCCGGGCCGCATAGTTCCCTACAAGCCGTTGCTCGACGGCGCCATCGAGATATCCAGCCACGACCCGGATGCCTGCGTAATCCTGCAACGGGAACAGGAAACCGCGACACTGGTCCCAGGTCGGGATCATGATTGGAACGATGTCATGGCTGGGGCGCAGCCAGCCGATTGTGTTCCCGTGCTGGCCACGGATCCGCTGTATATCCTCTATACCTCTGGCACCACCGGCATTCCCAAGGGCGTGGTACGCGACAATGGCGGGCATCTGGTGGCCCTNAAATGGTCCATGAAAAACATTTACGACGTGNATCCGGGCGAGGTCTGGTGGTCTGCCTCGGATGTGGGCTGGGTGGTCGGCCACTCCTACATCGTCTATGCGCCGCTGTTCCATGGCGCCACCACCATTTTGTTCGAGGGCAAGCCCGTGGGCACGCCGGATGCGGGTGTCTTCTGGCGGGTGATCCAACAACATAACTGTGTGGCGCTGTTCACCGCGCCGACCGCCTTCCGCGCGATCAGACGCGATGATCCGGACGGGGCGCTATTGTCAAAATACGATCTATCGAAATTCCGCACCCTGTTTCTGGCGGGCGAGCGGGCCGATCCCGACACTATTCAGTGGGCCGAACAACAGCTGAAGAAACCGGTGATCGACCATTGGTGGCAAACCGAGACGGGCTGGCCTATTGCCTCCAACTGCATGGGCCTGGGTCCATTGCCGGTGAAATACGGCTCGCCCACCAAGGCGGTGCCCGGCTACGACGTCCGCGTCGTGGATGAAAGCTGTAACGAGATCCCGCGCGGCGAGACCGGCGCCATCGTGGTCAAGATGCCCCTGCCGCCTGGATGCCTGCCAACCCTGTGGCAGGCCGACGACCGTTACGTGGAAAGCTACATGGCGGAATTTCCCGGTTACTACAAAACCNCCGANGCCGGTTACNAGGACGANGACGGCTANNTCTNCNTNATGNNCCGCACCGACGACATCATCAANGTCGCNGGNCANCGNCTCTCNACCGGNGGCATGGANGANGTNCTGGCNNNNCANNCCGATGTCGCCGAATGCGCCGTTGTTGGCGTCGCCGACAATCTGAAAGGCCAGGCCCCAGTTGGTTTTGTCGTGCTCAAGGCCGGCGTGGACCGGGATGAAGGTACCATCTGCCAGGAACTGGTAGCTAAGGTACGGGCAGAAATAGGCCCCGTGGCGGCATTTAAGGCCTGCGCCGTTGTAGCCCGCCTGCCGAAGACCCGGTCTGGCAAGATCCTGCGCGGTACCATTGGTGCAATCGCCGATGGCAAGGAATGGAAGATGCCCGCTACGATTGAAGATCCGGTGATCCTGGACGAGATTACCGAGGCCCTGCAGACCATTGGCTACGCGGGCAAGGGCGGATAAACGCGCAGGTCGGTCAAAAGTTTCGGTTAACACCACTTTAAGCATCAGGACTGTAATATGGCCAACTGGATTGGTTAAGTGCCGGGTGGTGTGATCATGCGCCGGTCAGCCATCTCTGATTGGACATACTGTGCGTGAACCAACACTGCGGCGCAAATTCCTGATACCCATGCTGGCCATCGGCTTGGTCGTGGTCATCGTTGGCCTATTGGTAATTCAGCATTCCATCACAACCCTGTTCTAGGCGCAGCCAGCGGCCCGCGGCCAAATTCTAGCGACGACGGTTAATTATGTTCTGCTGACACCTCATGGAGAGAATTAGTTACGGCAGCTGTTGCGTAATATCATTCAAGATTACGCAAATATCCGCGCCGCCGGCATCGTTCTTGATGCGGGAGGAAAAGGCGCCGACGTCCTTGTGGTGGCGGCGCGGCCTGGATAGGAAGATTATGCCGCCAGCATGCGCCGTGGCATCCAAAAATTGATTAGTGCGAAGCCCGTGCGGGACGTTGGCTAAGCAACGGCGATTTGGAAATTGCACGGCTAATTAAACTGGGAATTTCCAGCGGCGACGATCAAGCCACGGCATCGGCACCGTCGTGCATCTGCACTTTCCCCAAGAGCACGTTCGCCATACCATTACCGTCGGCTCCGGCGGCCAGGGCGAAGGCCAGCGCGCGGTAGGTTAGAGCCGGCCGAAAAACCCGCCGACACCGTGGCAGTGAATGCCACGGTGCCCCGAGATCGTCCGTTGGCGCAAGACAACCTCGTACGGCGGGCTTGCGCCAACCGGTGGGGTATTCTGCCTTCTCTGGCGGCGGAGACAAGGGGTCGCAGCCATGTTTTTTTGCCTATTTTTTCAGCACTAAATCTCCATCGCCTATTTTTTAAACAATCTAAATTACCGGCTAACATTTCGGCAAAATGATATTTTTCTTTATGTTTTCAATTAGTTAAAAATAGAAAAAAAAAATTTCAAACTGGCACGCTATTTGCTTGTCGTAGAGTGGTGCAAGACAACCCCTTATGGAGACGAACAGATGATTACCAGACGCACAGCCCTTAACACGCTCGCCGCCGCCGCCCTTGCGGCAGGTATCGGCGCCGCGGCCATTCCGGCCAAGGCGGCGCAGGACACCATCAAGGTCGGCGTGCTGCATTCCCTATCGGGAACCATGGCGATCTCCGAGACCACGTTGAAAGACTCGGTCCTGATGATGATCGACAAACTGAACAAGGACGGTGGCCTGTTGGGCAAGAAGGTCGAAGCAGTCGTCGTCGATCCGGCCTCAAACTGGCCCCTGTTCGCCGAGAAGGCCCGCGAACTCATCCAGGTCAACAAGGTTGACGTGGTCTTCGGTTGCTGGACCTCCGTATCGCGCAAATCCGTGCTGCCGGTGTTCGAGGAACTAAATAGCATGCTGTTTTACCCGGTGCAGTACGAGGGCGAGGAATCTTCCCGTAACGTCTTCTACACCGGCGCGGCGCCTAACCAGCAGGCGATCCCGGCAGTTGAGTATCTGATGAGCGAGGATGGCGGTGGTGCCAAGCGCTTCGTGCTGCTGGGCACGGACTATGTCTACCCCCGCACGACCAACAAGATCCTGCGCGCCTTCCTGCATTCCAAGGGCATTACCGATGCCGACATCATGGAAGAGTACACGCCCTTTGGTCACTCCGATTGGCAGACCATCGTGGCGTCGGTGAAGAAATTCGCCTCTCAGGGCGTTAAGACCGCCGTGGTCTCGACTATCAATGGCGATGCCAACATACCGTTCTACAAGGAACTCGGCAACCAGGGCATCAAGGCTGAGGATATTCCCGTGGTCGCATTTTCAGTCGGTGAAGAGGAGCTTGCCGGTCTGGACACCAAGCCCTTGGTCGGTCACCTAGGCGCATGGAACTACTTCATGTCCGTGGATGCACCCGAGAACGATGACTTCATCAAAGCCTGGCATGCCTTCATCAAGGACAAAAAGCGGGTCACCAACGACCCGATGGAAGCGACCTACATCGGCTTCAAGATGTGGACCCAGGCCGTCAAGCAGGCCGGCACCACGAACGTGGATGCGGTGCGCCAGGCCATGTATGGCCAAAAGGTCAAGAACCTGACCGGCGGCATGGCCCTGATGAACACCAACCACCACCTCTCCAAGCCGGTACTGATCGGTGAAATCCAGGAAGATGGCCAGTTCGACGTGGTTTGGCAGACAGACGGCGAAGTCATCGGCGATGCCTGGAGTGACTTCATCCCCGAAAGCGCAGCCCTGACCGCCGATTGGACCTACCCCTGGGTCTGCGGCAACTGCAAGAAGCCGGCCTACACCAACTAAGACGTTACCGAGAGAGGCGGCGTGACGCGCCGCCTCTCCACCACACAACACACTGTCGTCTTTGGACGCAGCGAAGTGGAGACCCGAGGATCCACAGCGTCAGGCATACAAGCTTGTTGCCCTGGATTGCCGAGCCAGGCCCGGCAATGACAAAGAAAAAAGATAGGCAGAGAGTTAAATGTTGCGAAGAATTTTTCTCCCCCTGCTACTGCTCCTTGCCTTGGCGGCTATTACATTGCCCGCCCATGCTGAAGAGACAGCGGATCTGCTGGATGGCCTGAAGGCCAAAAGTTACGCGGCCAAGATCGCCGTTGTCGACAAACTGGCGGCCAGCGGCGACCCCAGCGTTGTCGCTCCCTTGACTGCCCTGCTGCGAGGCCGCCTGCACATCCGCAAATCTGATGGCGCCATCGTCATTCTTAAAAAAGATGGCCGCAAGAAAATTTTCCTTGATGCCCTAAGCGGCGAACCCTTGGGTGAGGCGAAATCCCGCTCCTCCAAAAAAATCCGTATCAACAACCGCCTGCGCGGCGTTCTGCGCGGTGCACTGGGCTCCCTGACCCTGTTCAGCAGCGACCCCGCGCTACGTCTCAAGGCAGCAAAATCGATGTTCAAAACCGCCGACGCCGATAGTTTGGCTGCGCTGGCCAGGGCCTACCTGAACGAGACCGATGACGAGACCCGCGAAGCCCTGGCCCGCACACTGGCCGCCGCCCATCTGCGCCACGGCACAGCGGAGGAGAAACTGGCCGCCGCCGAGAACCTGACCGGATATCCCGACCGCGGCGTCCGCGATCTGCTAGCGAAGACAGCGCAAACGGCAAAGGGCGATTTTCTGGCGGCGGTTCGGCAAGCTGATGCGAGCATCGAACAACGCCTGGCCTTTTTCGACATTCTGCAAAATCTATTCCAGGGCCTCAGCCTGGGCTCGGTCCTGCTGCTGGCCGCCATCGGCCTGGCGATCACCTTTGGCGTCATGGGCGTGATCAACATGGCACACGGCGAAATGGTCATGCTGGGCGCCTACACCACGCATGTGGTTCAGGTCGTCATGCAGGCATATTTCCCCGACTCGATCACGCAATCTCTGCTGATCTCCATTCCCGCCGCATTTCTGTTCGCCGGCCTGTTCGGGGTACTGCTGGAACGCAGCGTCATCCGCTTCCTCTATGGCCGGCCGTTAGAAACCTTGCTGGCGACCTGGGGCTTGAGCCTGATGCTGCAACAGTTCGTGCGCTCGATCTTTGGCCCGACCAACCGAGAGGTCATCGCGCCATCGTGGATGAGCGGCTCCATCGAGATCACTGGCGGCCTGATCCTGACCAACAACCGCATTTGCATCATCATATTCGCTGCACTGGTGTTTCTGGTTCTAACATTGATCATCCGCTACACCGATTTCGGCCTGCGCATGCGGGCGGTAACGCAAAACCGCCCCATGGCCAACGCGGTGGGCATCCGCTCCTCCTGGATTGATGCCATGACATTCGGCCTGGGCTCGGGCGTAGCGGGCCTGGCTGGCGTGGCCTTGAGCCAGATCGACAACGTCAGCCCCAACCTGGGCCAGGGCTACATCATCGACAGTTTCCTCGTCGTGGTGTTCGGCGGCGTTGGTAATTTGTGGGGCACCCTGGTGGGCGCGCTTTCGTTGGGCATGGCGAACAAATTCCTCGAACCTTATGCGGGCGCGGTACTGGGAAAGATCATTATTCTGGTGCTAGTCATTCTGTTTATCCAGAAACGTCCACGGGGCCTGTTCGCCCTGAAGGGCCGCGCGGTGGAAGTCTAGGGGATGCGGTACGTGACATCATATTGGATCTTCGCCGCCCTTCTGGCCGCCGTCACAGTCATTGTGCCCGTCCTAAACCTGGCGGTTCCCGAATCCTCAGCTCTGCATATCCCTACCTATGCGGTCAGCTTGTTCGGCAAATATCTTTCATTTGCCCTGCTGGCGCTGTCGGTGGATCTGATCTGGGGCTATTGCGGCATTCTCAGCCTGGGCCATGGCGCCTTCTTCTCCCTGGGCGGCTATGCCATGGGCATGCACCTGATGCGCCAGATCGGCGATAGAGGCGTGTATGGCAATGCCGAGTTGCCCGACTTCATGGTCTTTCTGAACTGGTCGGAGCTGCCCTGGTACTGGTATGGCTTTGACAATTTCTTCTTCGCCATCGCCATGGCCATGCTGGTGCCGGGCGCATTGGCTTTCATATTTGGCTGGTTCGCCTTTCGCAGCCGGGTTAGCGGCGTCTATCTCTCCATCATCACCCAGGCCATGACCTTTGCCTTGATGCTAGCGTTTTTTCGCAACGACATGGGCTTTGGCGGCAACAATGGCCTGACCGACTTCAAGGAGCTGCTGGGCTTTGATCTACGCAGCCAGGGCATGCGGGCGGGGTTGTTTATTGCCTCGGGAAGCGCGCTGTTGCTGGGATTACTCATATGCCGCAGCATCGTGACCTCGAAACTGGGCAAGATCCTGGTAGGTATTCGGGACGCGGAAAGCCGCACGCGGTTTCTCGGCTATCGGGTCGAGCATTACAAACTATTTGTTTTCATCGTTTCCGCCATCATGGCCGGCATCGCCGGCGCCTTGTATGTGCCTCAGGTAGGCATTATCAATCCCGGCGAGTTCGCCCCGGCCAATTCCATTGAGATTGTGGTCTGGGTGGCGCTGGGCGGGCGCGGTACCTTGATCGGCGCGATCATGGGCGCGGTTTTGGTCAACATGGCGAAAAGCTATCTGACCGCCGCGTTTCCCGAAGTTTGGCTATTCGCCCTGGGCGGCCTGTTCATCGCCGTGACACTGTTCCTACCGAAAGGTATAGCCGGTAGCTTCAATCTACTGGCGGCGAGGAGCCGGTGATGAGCCAGGACGTTTTATATCTCGACGGCATCTCGGTCAGCTTTGGCGGCTTCAAGGCCCTGAACGACCTTAGTCTAGTAGTGGAAAGCGGCGAGATGCGGGCCATCATCGGCCCCAACGGCGCCGGCAAGACCACCATGATGGATATCATCACGGGCAAGACCCGCCCCGATAAAGGTATCGCCTTATTCCAGGGCGATATTGACCTGACACGGCGGGATGAGGCCGAAATCGCCAACCTGGGCATTGGTCGCAAGTTTCAAAAACCAACCGTGTTCGAAAGCCACAGCGTTGAGGACAATCTGCAACTGGCGCAAAAGGCCCCGCGCGGACCCTTCGCGACCTTGCTGGCCAAACTGTCGAGTGCGCAACAAGATGCCATTGATGAAACCCTGGAAACCATCAATCTGACCCAAGATCGAGACCGCCTGGCCGGCGAGCTCTCGCATGGGCAAAAGCAATGGCTGGAGATCGGCATGCTGTTGATGCAACAACCCGAACTGCTGCTGGTGGACGAGCCTGTGGCGGGCATGACGGATGCGGAAACAGAACAAACCGCCGATCTGCTGCGCCAGATCGCCAAGTCACGTTCCGTCGTCGTGGTGGAACACGATATGGAATTCGTCCGCGCCCTGGGCACCAAGGTTTCGGTCCTGCACGAAGGTTCGGTTCTGTCCGAGGGTCCCCTGGACGTGGTGCAGAACGACGAAAAAGTCATCGAAGTCTATTTGGGACGCTAATTGATGCTGCAAGCGGAAAATATCGATCTTTTCTATGGCGCCTCTCAGGCCCTGCGCGGCGTCTCCCTGATCGCAAAGCCGGGCGAGGTAACCTGTGTGCTGGGGCGCAACGGTGTCGGCAAGACCTCGCTTTTGCGAGCTATCGTCGGCCAGCAGGCCATTCAGGGCGGCAAGATTACATGGGAAGGCCGGGATATCTCGAAAGCCGCCAGTCACGCCAGGGCGCGCGCGGGGATCGCCTACGTGCCCCAGGGCCGGGAGATTTTTCCCTTCCTGACCGTCGAGGAAAATCTACGCTCTGGCTTCGCCGCATTACCCAGGAGCGAGCGCCGCCTGCCGCCGGACACCTTCAAATTATTCCCGGTATTACAGGACATGCTAAAGCGCCAGGGTGGCGATCTGTCCGGCGGCCAGCAACAGCAACTGGCCATCGCCCGCGCCCTGGCCATGCAGCCGCGCCTGCTAGTACTGGACGAACCCACGGAAGGCATCCAACCCTCGATCATCAAGGATATTCAGCGCATCATCGCCCTGCTGCGGGACCGGAGCGACATGTCCATTGTCCTGGTGGAGCAGTATTTCGAGTTCGCCCGCGATCTGGCTGATAGCTATATTGTCATGGAACGGGGCGAAGTGGTGCTATCGGGTCAACGGTCGGAAATGGTGGAAACAGATGTACGCCGCTACCTCACGGTCTGAAACACCGCCAGAATTGCAGCGCCTGAAGGGCGCCGCGCGTGTCGGATTTACCGGGCCGGATTCCCGGTTATCCGAGCTTTACCAGGCCAATCCGTGCCGGGTGTTACTGCCGCGCATACCAGGCGGCAGGGTCGAGGCGGTGCTATTGAACACCGCAGGCGGCATTACCGACGGTGACCGCCTGGATTATGCCACATCCGCCAGCGATGGTGCACAGATCACAGCCACGACCCAGGCGGCGGAAAAGGTCTACCGCTCGCGCGGCGAAGACAGCCAGGTGCGAAGCCACCTGAAAATCAGCAACGGCGCCCTTTTGGAGTGGCTACCCCAGGAGACGATCTTGTTCAACGGCGCCGCCCTAGCCCGCCAAACCTATATCGAGATAGATGCCGGCAGCCGTTTATTGGCCATGGATTCCCTGCTGCTGGGGCGTTTGGCCAGTGGCGAGCAGCTTGATGACGCGGCGGTCCACGACAGCTGGCGTCTGCGCCTGGATGGCCAGCTGATTTGGGCCGATGATTTCCGGCTGGCAGGTGATATCGAAAGCTTGCGCCAACGCCGGTCATTGCTGGATGGCGCCAGGGCCCTGGCCACATTGATTTACGTCGCCCCCGACGCGGGCGGGCACTTGGAAACCGCACGCAGCCTGCTGAAAAATTGCCACGGCCGCGCTGGCGTCAGCGAACGGCCCGGCCTTTTGATCTGCCGCTTTTTGGCTCCCGACGGGTTAATCCTGCGCCGCGATGTAGAGGCATTCCTGCCTCCCTTTCGCGCCGTCATCCATGGCGAAAGCCGCACCCTACCCCGCGTCTGGGCCTGTTGAACATTTGGAGGAGACCGCCCATGTATCTGACCCCACGGGAAAAAGACAAGCTGATGGTAGCCACCGCGGCAATGGTGGCGCGCAACCGACTGGAGCGCGGCGTCTTGCTGAACTATCCAGAGGCCGTGGCCCTGATCACCGATTTCGTCGTCGAGGGTGCGCGCGATGGCCGCTCGGTCGCCGACTTAATGGCGGCGGGCGCCAACGTCATCACCCGCGACCAGGTCATGGAGGGCATTCCGGAGATGCTGCCCGATGTACAAGTCGAAGCCACCTTCCCCGACGGCACCAAGCTGGTCACCGTGCATCAACCCATTCGCTATGGAGAGATGTCATGATTCCGGGCGAAATAATTCCCGAAGACGGTCTGATCACCTTGAATGAGGGTCAGGACGTCATCACCCTGACTATCGCCAATACGGGTGATCGGCCCATTCAAGTTGGCAGCCACTATCATTTTCACGAAACCAATAGCGCCCTTGATTTCGACCGGGAGGCCGCTCGTGGCCGGCGCCTGGACATTCCGGCCGGCACCGCGATCCGCTTCGAGCCGGGGCAACGCCGCGAGGTGCCGTTGGTGCCATATCGTGGCGCACGCCAGGTGCATGGTTTCAATGGCGCCGTCGCCGGCGCCCTGGGCGGGGAGGGTTAAGCGATGCCGGCAAAAATGAACCGGGGCGACTACGCCCATATGTATGGTCCCACCACGGGAGACAGGGTGCGTCTCGCCGACACCGACCTGTTCATCGAGGTCGAGAAAGACCACACCACCTATGGTGAGGAAGTAAAATTCGGTGGCGGCAAGGTGATCCGCGACGGCATGGGGCAATCCCAATTGGGCCGGGCGCAGGGCGCCGTCGATACCGTCATCACCAATGCCCTGATCCTGGATCACTGGGGCGTAGTCAAGGCCGACATCGGTATTACGGACGGGCGCATCACGGGGATCGGCAAGGCCGGCAACCCGGATGTGCAGCCGGATGTGGATATTATCATCGGCGTCTCGACAGAAGCCATCGCGGGCGAAGGGAAGATCATCACCGCCGGTGGCCTGGATGTGCATATCCATTTCATCTGTCCACAGCAGATAGAGGAGGCGCTGTTCTCCGGCGTCACCACTATGATGGGCGGTGGCACGGGCCCGGCCACGGGCACCAACGCCACCACCTGCACGCCGGGCCCTTGGCATATTCAGCGCATGTTACAGGCCGCCGACGGCTTCCCTATGAATTTGGGATTTTTCGGCAAGGGCAACGCGTCCCTGCCCGGTGCCCTAGTGGAACAGGTAGAGGCCGGCGCCTGTGGTTTGAAACTACACGAAGACTGGGGCACCACCCCCGCCGCCATTGACTGCTGCCTTTCCGTGGCGGACGAGATGGATGTGCAGGTGATGATCCACACGGACACACTGAATGAATCCGGCTTTGTCGAGAATACCAACAAGGCCTTCAAGGGCCGGACAATTCATGCCTTCCACACCGAAGGTGCCGGCGGCGGCCANGCCCCNGANATNATCAAGGTCTGTGGCGAGGCNAACGTNATNCCNTCCTCNACCAANCCNACCCGNCCNTACACNCGCAANACNGTGGACGANCATCTGGANATGTTGATGGTCTGNCANCATCTGGANCCNAANATNGCCGANGANGTNGCNTTNGCCGAAAGCCGNATCCGCAAGGAGACCATCGCGGCNGAGGACATCCTGCANGATCTNGGCGCCTTTTCCATNATNGCCTCGGACAGCCAGGCCATGGGCCGGGTNGGCGAGGTCATCATCCGGACCTGGCAGACCGCCGACAAGATGAANAAGCAATTCGGCGCCCTGGATNGCGANACGGGTGACAACGANAATNTGCGNGCCCGGCGCTATNTNGCNAANTACACCATCAANCCGGCCATCGCCCANGGNATNGNNNNGCACGTNGGTTCNNTCGAGGTNGGCAAGCTGGCNGATCTGTGCNTNTGGTCNCCGGCCTTNTTTGGCGTCAAGCCNGANNTGGTTNTGAANATGGGCNNNATCGCGGCGGCGCAAATGGGCGATCCCAANGCCTCTATNCCNACNCCNCAACCGCAATANANNCGGCCCATGTTCGCGGCCTTTGGNGNNGCNCAGNCNGCNTCCGCNGTNACNTTNGNCNNCCAGGCNGGCNNNGAAGNNGNCATTGGCGAACGNTATGGCCTGGCCAAGCCGNTNNNGGCNGTGGGCAACACCCGTGGCGGCATCGGCAAGAGCGGCGATGNTGCTGAANGANCNTATGCCNAANATCGANGTNGANCCNGAAACCTANGAAGTCCGCGCCGANGGNACCCTNCTGACNTGNGANCCGGCGGANGTTCTGGCCATGGCGCAACGCTATTTNCTGTATTGAGGNGNGNGAGAATGGAANGNGCNATCGCCCANTTCAANGC
>PCBT01000001.1:22730-52750 GCA_002731375.1 Rhodospirillaceae bacterium
TGGCCNTCNGAGCAGGCCNNNGACGNCGTCACNCTGGCCTTTGACGAACGNCACCGCNGGCGCATTCGCCTGCATACAGATNNNGGCGAGGANATNCTNCTGNANCTGCCNAANGCNNTNGCCATGGCCCATGGCGATGGCCTGCGCATCAGCGATGGCCGTTGGCTAGCGGTCCGGGCCGCGCCGGAGCCTTTGTTGCAAATCCGCTGCGCCACGCCCCTGGCCCTGTTGCGCATAGTCTGGCATCTGGGCAACCGTCATCTGCCCACGGATCTCACCAACGAACGTCTGCGCATCCGGCCCGATCACGTGATCGAGGCCATGGTACGCGGCATGGGCGCGGAGGTGGAAGAGATCACCGCACCATTTCAGCCCGAGGGCGGCGCCTATGATGATCATTCCAGCGACCACACTAACGGCAATGGCCATGAGCACTGAGGCACGACAACTAATGCGCCTGCAAAGCTGGCTATCACCGGCTTTCCCCATAGGCTCGTTCAGTTACTCCCACGGCCTGGAATATGCAGTCGAGGCGGAATTGTTGCATGACCGGGGCTCTCTGATCAACTGGCTCGAGGCCGACCTACGTCATGGCACCGGGCGCAGCGAAGCCATTTTCTTCACCCTGGCAGCAACGCTGGACGATGGGAACTTTCTTGAACTAGCGGAGTTGGCGGCGGCCTCGATCAGCACGTCAGAGCTGGCACGGGAAAGCCTGTCGCAAGGCGAATTTTTCCTGTTGACAGCCTTGCGAGCCTGGCCCAACGCCGCCCTGCGGGCCCGCCTTGAACTGCTGCGCAAGACGGACATAGCGCCCACCCTGGCCGTCGCCACGGCCATGACCTGTACCGCCCACGGCATTGATACCAATGCCGCCCTGCATCTCTATTTGCAGGCCTGGTTGGCGAACCTGATCAATGCCGCCGTGCGTCTGATACCCCTGGGGCAAACGGATGGGCAAATGGCCCAGGCCGAATTGGAAGACGCCGTCATCGCTACGGCCATGGCGGCCAGCACTCTCGGCATTGAGGATCTCGGTTCCGCCGCCACCATGGTGGAGTGGGCTAGCATGCTGCACGAAATCCAATACACAAGGTTATTTCGATCATGAGTACGCAATTGACTACCCTATCGCCTGATCACGGACCATTGCGAGTTGGCGTTGGCGGCCCGGTGGGTTCGGGCAAGACCGCCCTTCTCGAAGCGCTTTGCCGGCGCTTGAGCGGCCGGCGGGACATGGTGGTGATTACCAATGATATCTACACCAAAGAGGATCAGCAAATCCTGACCCGGACCGGCGCCCTGCCCGCCGAGCGCATTATGGGTGTCGAGACCGGGGGTTGCCCGCACACGGCGATCCGCGAGGATGCCTCGATCAATCTAGCCGCCGTAGCGCAGATGAGCGCGGCCTTTCCCGAGGCCGAAATCTGCTTGATCGAGTCAGGTGGCGACAATCTGGCGGCTACCTTCTCTCCCGAACTGGCCGATATCACGATCTATGTCATTGACGTCGCAGCGGGCGAGAAGATCCCTCGCAAAGGCGGCCCCGGCATTACCCGTTCGGACCTTCTCGTGATCAACAAGATCGATCTGGCCCCCCTGGTTGGCGCGAATTTGAATGTCATGCGTGCCGATACCGAGCGCATGCGAAGCGGGCGCCCGTTTGTCTTCACCAACCTAAAAACCCATCAGGGCCTGGACGAAGTTGTTGATTTCATCACCACAGCGGGAGGCTTGACGTAACTTTCCTTCATTGTCCTTGCCCTTTCGCCCGCGATGCCTAAATTGGCCGTAGGNGATACATGGGTGATGACATGAATGAGCAAAAGTCCTTGAAGTCAGAACTGAAACTAGCAGATACCTTNGCCGCCGAACGACAAGCCNCGCTGGCACGCCGGCCCAGCCGGGACGAGGCGGAGGAAGCCATCCGCACCTTGATCCGCTGGAGCGGCGATGATCCGGACCGGGAAGGCCTGAGCAGTACGCCGGAGCGCGTGGCCCGTGCTTATGAAGAATATTTCACCGGTTACCACGACGACCCAGTGGAAATTCTGCAACGTACTTTCGAGGAGGTCGAAGGCTATGACGAAATGGTCCTGCTACGGGATATCCGTTTCGAAAGCCATTGCGAGCATCACATGGCGCCGATCATCGGCAAGGCCCATATCGCCTATCTACCCAACCATCGGGTCGTTGGAATTTCCAAGCTGGCCCGGCTGGTCGAGNTCTATGCCAAGCGCCTGCAGATCCAGGAAAAAATGACGGCACAGATCGCCAACACCATCCAGGAAGTGCTGCAACCCCTGGGCGTCGCCGTGGTCATCGAGGCCACGCATCAATGCATGACCACGCGCGGCGTACACAAGCCCGGCGCGGCGCTGGCGACCTCCCGCATGCTGGGCGCCTTTCGTGAAAGAGCGGCGACCCGGCGCGAATTCCTGACTATGATCCGCGGCAGCGACGGCCTCGAAGACTAGGCATCATATGGCCGCACCGAAAGCTCCGGATGGAGCGGATACAGGCGGCGCCGGCCTAATCCTGCTAGGTACTCCCTGTCTGTTATGGGGCCTGAACTGGCCCATACTGGCCATCGCCCTGGCGGAGGTTGATGCCTGGACCTTGCGCGCCCTGACCGTGATACCCGCGGGCTTGGTTCTTTTGGCCGTGCTGCGGTTGCAGGGACATTCCTTGGCGGTGCCCCGGGATTTGTTGCTACCGCTGGGCCTGGCGGCGATCCTGAACATTACCATTTTCCAGA
This sequence comes from Rhodospirillaceae bacterium, assembly GCA_002731375.1. Classification (GTDB taxonomy): domain Bacteria; phylum Pseudomonadota; class Alphaproteobacteria. The sequence goes on from PCBT01000001.1 coordinate 25,489, forward strand.
TTTCCCTGGCCTATGGCATTCAGATGATGAACAGCGGACGGGCCGTGATCATCGTCTATAGCATGCCTCTCTGGGCCGCGTTATTGGCGGTCTGGTTTCTGGGCGAGCGTCTTACGGCCTTGCGCATCGCAGCCCTGGCACTGGGTTTGGCTGGCATGGTAGTGTTGCTGTCGCAGGATCTTTCCGCCATGCGCAATGCACCGCTTGGCGTCGTGCTGTGCTTGACTTCGGCGATTGCCTTTGCCGGCGGCACCGTGACGGTCCGGCGCCATGACTGGCGGCTCCCCGTCGCCCTGATCGCGGGCTGGCAGTTAGTCCTGGGTGGTATCCCAATAACCCTGGGAGCCACCGTGACCCTGCCGCACGTGGCCTGGTCTACCATCAGCACCGAGGCCTGGCTGAGTATTCTGTACGGCCTGGTACTGGCCCAGGTGGTGCCGTATTTCCTTTGGTTCAAGGCGGTACAGCGCTATCCCGCCATGCTGTCGGGCCTGGCCACCCTGACGATCCCCATCCTGGGGGTCTTCTCCGGCGTATTGATGCTGGATGATCCCCTTGGCTGGCGGGAGCTGTTGGCGCTTAGCGTCGTCTGCGGCGCCTTGCTATTGGTTTTTCTAGAGCCGAAGCTTCACAGGTCCTCATAGCACCCGCTCCGGGAAGAGCGGTAGACCGCTTCCTCGATCGCCAGATTGCGCAGATAGTCCCGCGCCGTATTTTCCAACACGCCCCTATCGTTCAGGTGCTCGAGAACATGGGCCTGAAAGGCATACACACTGTCGCCAGCAAAACCCACATCGGCCCAAGTATAGTCATGAACGGATTCCGCACTGCCGTGAGGCTTCAACCATAGCCCTCCCCTACCGTCCAGGCGGAGGACACCGGCGGAACCTTCCAGCCACATCTCGCCCATAGTCAGCCGGGTATTGTCGGCCACATGCTCATTCAGGCGGTTGCCGTCGAACAGCGCGGTCTGGCCGCCATCGAAGTCGAGCATGATGACACCCGCATCCTCGCCCTTGATGGCCGGATTAAGGCGGCGCAAACGGGCCATGACGCCGGTTGCCTCGCCCAAGAGATAGCGGAAGGTGTCGATGAAATGGATCGCCGTCTCATGCACCAAGAACCGTTCCATTTGCTGAAAATACGGTTGGCGGTCCAGATAGGCCCGCGCGCCCTGACCGTCGCCGGGGCGCAGGCGAAAGGTAACACCATGCAAGGTGCCCAGATGACCCAGACCGATCAGACGGTGCATCTCGCGGTACCACGGTTGAAAGCGGAAGTTTTCATGCACCACCAACAAGGTGCCGGTGACCTCCGCCGTTTCCACCACCGCGACGGCTTCTTCATAGGTCGGCGCCAGGGGCTTCTGACAGATCGCCGGCAGGCCGCNGGCGGATATCACCCTGACCAATTCCAGATGCGAGGCCGGCGGAGTGGCGATATCAACCAGATCAGGCGACGTTTCATCCAGCATTTCATCAATATCGGCGAAGGCCGGCACGCCGTATCCCGCCGCCGCCTGACTGGCCTTGGCGCCATCCTGGTCGGCGATGGCTACTAATTCGGCGCCTGACAGGCGGTCCCAGGCATCATGGTGAAACTGGGCGAAATAGCCTGCGCCAATAACCGCGACCCGCAAGGCCATACCTCAACCAGCCCGCAACAATTCGATCAGCGTCTTGGCAAACTTGTTCGTGCCGTCGTTGCCGCCGGCGTCGTGATGGTCGTTGATCAGGCGGAAACCGCCGACCTTGTCTTGGGCGGCAGCCAGCACGGCCTGCGCCGCGTCCATGACCTCGGGGCCAATGCCATCACCTGGAAATACAGCTATCTTCAGATCTTTATCGTTGCTCACAAACGAACTCCCCAATGCGATGGCGCGAAGCCGGCAACCGGGCTTTGAAAGGTGTACAGCCTCGTATCCAGCAGATTGCCCAGATAAGCCGTGCGCCGGTTCGGGCCGCCGAAGGCGATGGACGAGATCGACTGCATAACATCTGTCTGGATATTGTCCATATGAGAGCGGCCCATTTCGCCGGCCAGATAGGCTTTCTCGACAATCTCCAACTGTTCGGGATCATTTTCCTCGATCACGACGCGCTGTTCCCCGTCCGGCGTAACCCGCACAACCCGGTTTGAAACCACTGAGGTCATCCAGAAGGCGCCTTCCTCGTCAAAGGCCAGGCCGTCGGGATAGGTGCCATGGCCGTATTCCACGAAGGTCTGACGCGGGCTAAGACTATTGTCGGCGTTGATGGAATAACGTGAAGTTCGCCGGACCATGGTCTCGTTGACGTACAACCAATCGCCCGAGGGATCGACGATGGCCTCGTTGGTATAGCCAAGACCGTCGGCCACGATACGAGCGCCTTTTTGATCGATCAAAATAATGAAACCATCGGCAATGTCCGCGCGATAGGCCAGGGCGCGGGGATCGTGCCGGGTGGAAATGGTAATCCAGATGCGTCCGGCATGATCAACGCCGACGAAATTCGCCGACGGCAGGGCCTGGCCATCCAGTTCCACCAACAACGGCATCACTTCGCCATTTCGCGACAGGCGCCAAGCGCCGCCACCATCGCCATGCAGATCGGCCAACAGAAAGTCGCCGGATTGGCTCAGGGCAAAGCCATTGGTCATCACCGGGGGTAAGCCGTCCACACGCTGGCCCAGAATATCGCGGCGGGTGCCATTCGTAGCAATCACGCTGACCCCGCCCTCGGCCTGCGAGGCAATGACCGTGCCGTCGGCCAGGCAGAGCACGCATTCGGGCCGGGTCAAACCATCGCCGTAATAGCCAAGACCGCTGGGTTTCAGGTGGAAGTATTCCGCACCTATATTATCCGCGCTCATGATGTTCTCCTTCATGATTTTCAGGCTATTATAGTCCGCTCGTCCGATCGACCCATCCCCATTCTTCGTATTGGTATCCGGCATCATGCGCGACGTTTTCTGGCCCCTCGCCGGCACCACCTGGATGCAGACAATCACCTCTGTGATGTTCCTGACCGTGCCCGTACTGGCCCCGGCTCTCCTCGACGAGGTCGGCTTCACCGCCTCACATGTGGGTTTGTATACCTCGCTGGTGTTTCTGGGCGCCATGCCCGTATCCTTGTTCATGGGCGCCCTGACCGCCCGCTTTGGCGCCATGCGGACGATGCAGATCGGCATCCTGGCCTCCGCCGCCGCCCTGTTTCTGTCCATTACCACCCTGCTGCCACTCATTTTGGCCTGCGGCTTTGTATTGGGCATGGGCTATGGCCCCAACACGCCAGGCGCGGCCCATATCCTGGCCCGCGTGACCCAGCCCAAGGATCGCCCGCTGGTCTTCTCCATCAAGCAAAGTGGCGCCCCCCTGGGGGGCTTCGTGGCCGGCTTGTTGATCCCCTGGGTCGTCGTCGGCGCTGGTTGGCGCGAGGCCCTGATGGTCTCCGCCACCCTGGGCGTGGTCACGGTTCTCATGGTACAACCCTTGCGCGCCAAATCGGACGATGACCGCGAACCGGGCCGGCCCCTATCCGCCGGCGGCGTTTGGTGCCAGTTGCGCCTACTGGCCGGCCATGCCGGGCTGCGCCGTTTGACCTTGGCCGGCTTTATCTTCGCCTGCATACAGTCCTGCATGTTCGCGTTTCTGGTCACATATCTGGTGAACCATGTAGGCCTAGATCTGGTCAGCGCCGGGGTTGCCTATTCCTGCATGCACGGCATCGGCGTCGGCGCTCGCATTGCCTGGGGTTGGCTGGCCGGCCGGTTTGTCCGCGCCGCCATGGTGCTGGCTCTACTGGGCATGGCATCCGCCAGCTTTGTCATCATGCTGGCGCACATGGATGCCTCCTGGCCGTTATGGGGCATCGCCGCCGTCTCCGCCACCGCTGGTGCCACAGCCGCCGGCTGGAATGGCGTCTTCATCGCCGAGATTACCCGCGTCGCGCCCGCCGATCAGGTCAGCGCGGCAACGGGCGGCAGTATTTTCTTCACCTATTTTGGGCTGGTCGTGGGGCCGGCGGTTTTTTCCGTCCTGGTGACGCTAAGCAACGGTTATGTACTGCCCTACTACGTCATCGCGGGCTGCATTTTCCTCGCGGCTCTATCGATTTTGCCGCGCCGCGAAAGACCGACGTTAAGCCGGCGATCTTCATAGACAAGAAACTATTTCCTGCTATAACGCCCGCCATAATGATGGCAGTAACAAAATCAGATGAGCGTGAGTTCGATCAGGAAGGTCAGCCCATGTTCATGGTCGTGGGCGGAGAAGTTCATGACCCACGTGGGGCCGAATTCACCGACCTATCGGCCTTGGATATAAAGGGCATCTATCCCAGTTACGACGAGGCCTTTAATATCTGGCGCGGCGCTGCCCAAGCCACCGTGGATCGGGCCTTTATCAAGTATATGATTATTCGCCTGCGTTAGGGCGGTTGCCTCGGGAATTGGGCGAGCTGCGCGGCTATGCCCCCATGGTTGACATCGCGCTGAATCCTTTCTCGGACTTGGCCAAGGAGAAGAAACCCGCCTTCCATATTATTTCCGGCGCCGTGGGTGTCGAGGTCGTGACCTACACACACCTTCGGATGCCCTTACTGGATGTAAGCGGCGAAATTACCCACGTGGTCACACAAACGTCCGAGGGACTGGATTAGGTCTTATTCCTTAAGGCAGTGCCACCTTGGCTAGTGCCAGGGGCAGACCCGCCACGTCGGCGCGCATGCGGAAGACCGTACCGGCATTATCCCGGCCGGCGCCGCGCGAACCGGTAACGATATAGAAATCCATCAGATCCACGCCACCGAAGCAGACGGACGTGACCATGGGCTGCTCGCACGGAATTGTACAGCGCAGGCGGCCATCAGGTTCGAACACCTCGATACAGCCACCATCGGCGATGGCTACCCAGAGGCTGCCGTCTACGGCGACCGCCAGGCCATCGGGAATACCGCCTTCGATGGTGGCGAAGGTACGATGGGGCCCAAGATCGCCATTCGCCGCGACATCGTAGACACGGACCCGGTTGCGCAGGGATTCCGAATGATAAAGCTTGCTGCCATCGGGTGAGACGCCCAGGCCGTTGGTCAACATGACATCCTCACCGACGACCCTGGCGCTACCATCCAGATCAATACAATAAAGGCTTGCCGGTTTCGGCGTTTCGTCATGGCCAACCGGACGGAACGACAACGCACCGGCATAGATACGGCCCTTGGCATCGGTGGTGATATCGTTGAAGCCGATCCGGCCGCCGTCCGGGTCATCCGGCAACAACAACACCGTATCGCCGCCGCCAGCGGGCTTTAGCGAGATGTTGCGGCCCGAGACCACGATGCCACCGTTTTCGTGCAGGGCCATTCCGCCAATGCCCCGGCGATGTTCGATTATCTGGCTGATACCGTCGTCCGGCCCAAGACAAAAAACCCCGCCGTTGATCACATCGGAGAAAATCAAACCCCGGTCTTCATCCCAAACAGGTCCCTCGATCAGGCCGTATCCCGTAGCCAGATTTTCCATTTACCGCATCCTCCCGCTTTGTTTTTTTACTCCGCGGCTAGATCATCGCCCGCCAGGGCTCGGCGTACAAGAGTAGCTGTTTCGGCCACGCCGTAGAGAGCGGCGAATGAACCAAAGCGCGGCCCCTGGCTTTGCCCGAACAGCACCTCATAAAGGGCCTTGAACCAATCGCGCAGGTTCTCGAATTCATGCGCCTTGCCAATCTCGTAGACATGGTTCTGAATGTCCGAGCCCGACAGTCCCGCATCCATGCCCTCCAGCACCGCCTGCAGATCCTGCATCGCTGCCCGCTCCTGATCGGTTGGCTGGCGATAGACCTTGTTGGGTTTCACGAAGTCCTGGTAGTAGTTGATGGCATAGCCAACCAGGGTATCCAGCAGGGGATGGTTTTCCGCTGTGGCACCCGGCGCATAGCGGGAGATGAAGCCCCACAGGACATCCGGATCTTCCGAGTGACAGGCACCGGCCAGGTTCATCAGCAAGGCGAATGTGATCGGGACGTCTTCCTGCGGCGGCTGGCCGGCATGAATATGCCAGGCCGGATTGGACATCTGCTCGACTGCTTCCTGGTCATGAAAGCTATCGAGAAAGCGCAGATAGTCATCCGCTGCCCGGGGGATGACATCAAAAAACAGGCGCTTGGCCCGGCGCGGCTGTTGGAACATATAGAGCGAAAGGCTTTCTGGCGTTGCGTAGTGCAGCCATTCCTCGATCGAGAGGCCATTGCCACGGGACTTGGAAATCTTTTCGCCATTCTCGTCCAGGAACAATTCGTAGGTAAAACTCTCGGGTGGACGGGAGCCCAGGATACGGCAGATCTTGGAGGACAGGTGCACGGACTCGATCAAGTCCTTACCCGACATCTCGTAATCGACATCCAGGGCGAACCAGCGCATGGCCCAGTCCGCCTTCCATTGCAGTTTGCAATGGCCCGCCGTCACCGGCACCTCGACCCTGGCACCGACCTCGTTTTCGTAGACCACCGTTCCAGAATCTAAATTCTGCTCGATGATCGGCACCTGCAAAACGCGCCCCGTGTCCGGGCAGACGGGCAAGAACGGGCTATAGGTAGCCTGACGTTCCGCACCCAGAGTGGGCAGAATAACGTTCATCACCTCGTCATATTTCGCCAACACCGCCAGCAGGGCATCGTCGAACAGGCCCGATTGGTAACACTCCGTCGACGAGACGAATTCATAGTCAAAACCGAACTGATCCAGGAATGCCTGCAGGCGCGCGTTGTTGTGGGCGCCAAAGCTGTCATGGGTACCGAACGGATCTGGCACCTTGGTCAGGGGCATTTCCAGATGCCCGGCCAACAGTTCTTGATTGGGCACGTTGTCGGGCACCTTGCGCAGGCCATCCATGTCGTCGGAAAAAGCCACCAGGCGGGTTGGGATATCGCATAATTCATTGAAGGCCCGGCGCACCATGGAGGTCCGCGCCACCTCGCCAAAAGTGCCGATATGGGGCAGGCCCGAGGGGCCATAGCCGGTTTGGAACAGCACATGACCCTTGGCCGGCGTCTTGCCGCCTACACGTTTCAACAGGGAGCGGGCCTCTTGAAAAGGCCAAGCCTTACTTTCCATCGCGATTTCAGTGTTCTTTGCCATGCTACCAACTCCTTACGTGCCACTCGCCCCTACCGAGCTTTGCGGCGGTGGGACATTAGGCAAAAATCGCGCCACGTCAACCGGTGGCGGCCTATTTCGTCCAGGCCTATAGTGCAGCCAGCATGAACAGATCAACACCAACCTCCAAAAGCACGGAATTCACCGCCCCCGCCATGGTCGCGGGCGCGCGCCTGAGCACCTGGTTAAGCACCAACGGCGAGGTCGAGGAATTCAGCGGCGCCGAGGCTTTGACGCGAGCCAGCAAGCAGACGCCCATCGTCTGCCATGCCATAGCCACGGCCAGCCGGTTGGGTGCGCGTTCGCTCACCGCCTTCGACATATTGGAGCTCTATGCCTTTACCCGCCCGGCCCAATTCTGCCTGCCCACGCCCGGCGGGCTAGCCGCTGCCCTGAATTTGGCTCCGCCCGGTGACGCGATGGATGCGGCTCTGACCCTGCAACAAGGCGCCCGCGCGCTGTTGGCGGAGCTAGCCGCCACCTTGGAACACCGCGACCGTATCGGCGCCCTAGCCATGACCATGGCGCGGGGTGGCTGGCGCTGGGGCCCGGCGGTCCTCGCCGCCCTGGGCGTGCCCACCGATAGTACGGGCGGCGGCATGGAAGCCTGGCAGCGCCTGCCCGAGCGCGAGGACAGCGCCCCGCCACCACCACCCAGCGATCATGCCATCGGACCTGAGGTGGCGCGGGATCGACTGGCCAAATTGATCGGCGCCGCGGCCGAGAGCCGGCCGCAACAGTTCGATTATGCCGCCGCCGCCTCGCAGGCGTTTATTCCGCGTCAGGAGGCGGATATGCCGCGCCTAGTTCTGGCCGAGGCGGGTACGGGTGTGGGCAAGACCCTGGGCTATATCGCAACGGCATCGTTGTGGGCGCGCAAGAACGGCGGCACGGTCTGGCTCTCCACCTACACCCGTAATCTGCAGCGCCAGATCGATGGTGAGCTGGACCGCCTATATCCCGACCCCGCGCAAAAGCGCCGCAACGTCGTGGTGCGCAAGGGCCGGGAAAATTACCTTTGTCTGCTGAATTTCGAGGACGCCACCAAGGCGCTCGCCACGGGACCGGGGGGCACCGTTGCCCTGGGCCTAATCGCGCGCTGGATCGAACATAGCCGGGACGGCGATATGGTGGGCGGCGATTTCCCCAGCTGGCTGGCCACCATGTACGGTGGCGGCACCATACAGGGCCTGACCGACCGGCGCGGCGAATGCGTCTATTCCGCCTGTCGGCATTATTCCAAATGCTTCATCGAACGCAGCCGCCGGGAATCGGAAAAGGCCGAGATTGTCGTCGCCAACCATGCCCTGGTGATGATCCGCGCCGTGTTGGAGGCGGGCAGCGGGCAACTGCCCCTGCGCTATGTCTTTGACGAAGGCCACCATGTGTTCGACGCTGCCGACAGCGCCTTCGCGACCCACGTGGTGGGCAGCGAGGGAACGGAACTGCGCCGCTGGCTGTTGGGCAACGAATCCGGGCCCAATAGACGAGGGGGTGGCCGTGGCCGAACAAGGGGGCTGGAGGCACGCATCGGCGACCTGATCGGCGATGACGACGGCCTGGCAATCCAACAAAACATCCTGCGTGCCGCCACCACATTGGCTGCGCCGGGCTGGCTGCAACGGGTGGCGGAGGGTGGCGAACAGGGAGCAATGGAGGCCTTCCTNGCCCGGGCCCGTCATATCGTGTTGNCGCGGGTGGATAATGACCGCTCCCCCCATGGTTTGGAAGTCTCGGTCGAGGAACCGGAGGCCGAATTGCTGCAAGCAGCCTCCGAAGCCNCCGCCGCCTTCGAGGCCCTGCGCCGCCCGTTGCTGGAGCTGGNNCGTCATCTGATGGCGCGCCTNGATGACGAGGCCGATGATCTGGANACCGCCACGCGCCTGCGCNTAGAGGCCGCCGCACGTAGCCTGAAACGCCGGGCCGACATGGTGCAGGCCTGGCGCGCCATGTTGTCGGACCTGGGCCAAGNGACGCCAGAGCATTTCGTCGATTGGTTCGCCATCGAACGCTTNGCCGGANGAGACCGTGACATCGGCATGCACCGCCATTGGGTCGATCCCAGCCAGCCGTTCGCCGAGGCGGTGCTACGCCAGGCCCACGGCGTGCTGATCACCTCGGCCACTTTAAGGGACAATCCGCCAGATGCCCCGGACGATTGGTCGGCGGCGGAGGTCCGCACCGGCGCGCTGCATCTGCCGCTTCCCAGTGTCCGCGCCTCCCTGCCCTCGCCGTTCGATTATCCCAGCGCGACGCGGATCCTGGTAGTCCGCGACGTCAACCGCAACCGGCCCTACCAGGTCGCGGCGGCCTATCGGGAGCTGTTCCTGGCGGCGGGCGGCGGCGGCCTGGGCCTGTTCACAGCGATTGCCCGCCTGCGCGCCATCCATGAACGTATTGCCAAGCCGTTGGATGAAGCCGGCATACCCCTGTTGGCGCAACATGTGGATGCCATGGACACAGGCACCCTGGTGGATATCTTCCGGGCCGAGGAAAACACCTGCCTATTGGGCACAGACGCGGTACGCGACGGCGTCGATGTGCCGGGGCGTTCGCTGCGCCTGGTCGTTTTTGACCGGGTGCCCTGGCCGCGCCCCGACATCATGCACCGGGCACGGAAAAAATCCTTCGGCAAGGGCTATGACGACATGATCGCCCGCCTGCGCCTGAAACAGGCCTATGGTCGCCTGTTGCGACGAACCGACGATCGCGGCGTCTTCGTCATGCTGGACGCCATGCTACCCACCCGCCTGACCACGGCATTTCCCGAAGGCGTGGAGATCCAACGCGTTGGTCTGGCCGAGGCAATTCAGGCGACGCGTGATTTTCTGAATAATTGATCGCGGTTGGGGAAGATGGAGACGTCCTAAAAGACCGAGAAACCTTGCGCATATTCCAGATACAGTTCTTTCGCCCGGCGGCCGATGGGGCCGGGTTGCAGTTCGCGGTCCTCGAACTGGGTGACGGGGCGGATCTTGGCGTGGTTGCCCGACGAGAATATCTCGTCGGCATCCATAAGGTCGTCCAGCGTCAGGGTACTCTCGATGACTTCGATGCCATCGGCGCGCAACAATCGAATGGTGCGCTGGCGGGTCACGCCATTCAGGAAGGTGCCGTTGATGGCCGGGGTCATGGCGACGCCGTCCTTGACGATCCACAGATTCGACGACAGAAACTCCGCCACGTTGCCGTTCGGGTCCAGGATCACCGCGTTATCAAAACCGCGCTTGGCCGCATCCGTCAGAGCCAGGGCCGTGTTGGGATAGAGGCAGGACGCCTTGGCCGTGGTCGGCGCCATGTCACGGGCCGGACGGCGGCGGGAGGAGAGACAGACCTTAAACGGCCCCTCGGGCGGCAGGGGATTGTCGTAAATGGCCAGGACGAATTCCGTGCTGTCGGCATTAGGCACCAGAAAGCCTTCGCGGGCAAAGAACATGGGCCTGATATAAAGCTCCATCTCCCGCGGCAGCTTGCGCACGCCCTCGCGGCAAAGCTTGGCGATCTCGCCCGGTTCCAGCTTGGGCGCCAGCAGCATGTTGGTGGCGGAACTGACAAGGCGGGCGCAATGTTCCTCCACATCCGGAACCAGTCCTCCAATGGAGCGGGCGCCGTCAAACACCACCGACGCCATCCAGAAGGCATGGTTCATGGGCCCGATCAGCATGGGTTGCTGTTCGTGCCATCTACCGTCGTGGAAAAATACCGCGTCCATTAGGCGTCTCCGTCGTTTCGATTATGTGCAGCGCCACGAGCATGTTTTTTCAAAACATGCTCAGACTCTTAAGATACAGAGCAATTGAAAATTGCTCGAGCCGGCGAGGGCGCACAAAATAACGCTTTCGCCGGCAGAGGCAACTCATTCAAGGAAATGGCGGGAGGAAATTATTCCTCCATCACCCCCGCACCCAACGCCGCCAAAAGGCGCGGCGGCGAGATCGGCAGCGAGGTTACACGTACCCCCGTGGCATCGCGCACCGCGTTGGCGACAGCAGCCATGGGCGGAACAATATTGGCCTCACCCACGCCCTTGACGCCGTAGGGATGCTCGGGATTGGTCACTTCCACCATCACCGCATCGATCATGGGCAGGTCCGAGGCCAACGGCATACGGTAATCCAGGAAACCCGGATTTTGCAGCAAGCCATCTTCGCCATAAACATATTCCTCGTTCAAAGCCCAGCCGATACCCTGGACGGAGCCACCCTGGATCTGCCCGACCACCGAGTCGGGCTGGATGGCACGGCCCACGTCCTGGGCAGTGGTAAAGCGCAGGATAGTCAGCTTGCCGGTTTCTGGATCAACCTCGACATCGCAGATCTGCGTCGCCACGCCGGGGCCCACGCCCGTGGCATTAACGCCCGCGCTGCCCACGATGGGCCCGCCGGTCGCCGCCTTTTGCGCTGCGATCTGGGCCAGGGACAACGGTTCGAACTCACCCACATTGGACGAGGCCGGCTTGGCATGGCCGTCTTCCCAGGTGATGCCCTCGGGCTCCACGCCCCAGATCTTGGCGGCGCGGAGGCAAAGTTCGTCGATCACCTTGTTGGCGGAGTTGACCACTGCCAGGCCCGTGGACAGGGTCACCCGGCTGCCGCCCGAGACGTGGGTGTAGCCCACATTGGCGGTATCGGCCACGGTGGCGCGGACCCGATCGTAATCGATACCCAATGTCTCCGCCGCCATCAGCGCCATGGAGGCGCGAGAGCCGGCAACATCCGGGCTGCCCGTAGCGACCACCGCCGTACCGTCGTCGTTAATGTGCATGGTGGCCGAGGATTCGCCGCCGCCATTGAACCAAAAGCCTGAGGCCACGCCACGGCCCTGGTTCGGCCCCAGGGGCACCTTGTAGTTGGGGTGATCCATCAACGCCTCGATGGTTTCGGCATAGCCAATATTGGTGAAGGTCTGGCCGAACACCGTGGTGGAGCCGTTGCGGGCGGCATTCTTCAGACGGATCTCCAGGGGGTCCATGCCGATCTTGCGGGCCACCGCATCCAGGGTGCTTTCCACGCCGAACGCGGCAATGGGCGAACCCGGCGCGCGATAGGCCGCTGCCTTGGGCCGGTTGATCACAACGTCGTAGGCCGTGGTCTTTACGTTGGCCAGATCATAGCGGGAGAAGGCGCACATGGCCGCGCCGATCACCGGCGCGCCGGGAAAGGCGCCGCCACCGAATTTCAGCTCTGCCGTGGCACCCGAAATCGTACCGTCCTTCTTGGCGCCGATCTTAACCTTCATGATGGAACAGGCCGTGGGGCCGGAAGCCTTCAACACCTCAACCCGGGACATCACCACCCGTACCGGCAATGAGCATTTGCGCGATAGCGCCAGGGCCACGGGCTCCACATAAACAACGGTCTTGCCGCCGAAGGCGCCGCCCAGTTCAGAAGCAGTCACCTTGAGATCAGCCTGTTTCATGCCCAGCAGCTTGGCGGTCACGGCGCGGACCACGAAATGGCCCTGGGTCGAACAGAAGATCTCCCCCTGGCCGTCCTGTTTATAATGCGCCACACAGGCGTGCGGTTCGATATAGCCCTGATGCACGGTCTCTGTGGTGAAGTCCATTTCGACAACTTCGTCGGCCTCGGCAAAACCAGCCTCCGCATCGCCAACCGAGAACTCGCCGTATTTGGCAACGTTCGAGGGTTTCTCAGGCGCGGGGTCCATGCCCCGGGTGATCAGATCCTCGTGCAACAGGGACGCATCGGGGGCCAGGGCCGCGGCCACGTCGGTGACATGGGCCAGCACTTCATAATCGACCTCGATCAGCTTTAGGGCCTGATCGGCGATCGAGGCCGAGGTCGCCGCCACCGCCGCCACCGCATGGCCGTCATAAAGCGCCTTTTCCCGCGCCATGACGTTGCGGGTGATGTGATGTAGATTCGACTGCACCCGGTCCGGACCCACATAGACCGAGGGCTGGTCGGGAAAATCGGCCGAAGTAACGACGGCCTTCACGCCAGCCAGGGCCTCCGCCTTGGAGGTATCGATGCCACGAATTCGGGCATGGGCGTGGGGGCTGCGCAGAATTCTGCCAATCAACATGCCCGGCAGTTTGAGATCGGCGCCGAACAGCGCCCTGCCTGTTACCTTGTCTAGTCCGTCCGGCCGAATTGGACTCGTACCGATCCATTTGAACTGCTGGCTGTTATCGTTCATTTCTGACTTACCCCTGGTATTCCGGATCATGATGCCGGTTCATGAATGGTGTTGCAGGGATAATAGGGCCCCTGTGCGAGGTAACACAAGCAAGCATGAGTAAAATCGGTTCCAACAATGACCGGATATGGCTAGGCTTGATGCTTGTCTGAAAGATTCCAAGATTGAGGTTCGATTATGAACGACGCCCTTCTAGGTCAATCCATACAACGGCGGGAGGATCACGGCTTCCTGACCGGCGCGGCGAAATATACCGCTGATATCAACCTGGATGGGCAGCTCCACGCCGCGGTTCTGCGCTCGCCGTACGCACATGCCTTGATTGTCGCCATCGATACCAGCGCAGCGGCCGCCCTGCCCGGCGTCGCCGGCGTCTATACCTCTGCCGATCTGGCCACCGATGATATCGACCCCCTGCCCTGCGCCGCCCCCGCCGTGGTGGCCACGGTCGAACCGATCATCGTTCCGCCGCGCCACGCCCTGGCCGTGGGGTGCGTGCGCCATGTGGGCGATCCGGTGGCATTCGTCGTCGCGGAAAGCCATGAAGCCGCCCTCGACGCCCTGGAATTGATCGAGGTTGATTACGAGGGTCTGCCCGCCGTAGTCGACAGCCGCAAGGCGCTGGCACCCGGTGCGCCGGAAATCTGGGGCGAGGCACCTGGCAATCTGTCCTATGTTTTTGAAAAGGGCGACCGGACGGCGGTGGACGCCGCCTTTGCGGGCGCAGCCCATGTGGTTGAGCTCGACATCGTCAACAACCGGGTCTCGCCGGCGCCGACCGAACCGCGCGCCGCCATCGGCAGCTACGATGGGGCCACGGATACGCTGAACCTGCTGCTTACGGGCCAGGGAGTACACGGCATTCGCGGCCAGCTGGCCAGCGCCGTATTCAAGGTGGCGGAGGATAAACTGAACGTCGCCGCACCCTTCGTGGGCGGCGGTTTCGGTCTGAAAAATTTCGTCTATCCTGAATATGTCATGCTGCTCTGGGCTGCGCGGCGCCTGGGCCGATCGGTCAAATGGGTAGCGGACCGCAGCGAGGATTTTCTCTCCAGCACCCAAGGCCGGGACATTCACGCCTCGGCCCGTCTGGCACTAGATACGGATGGCCGTTTTCTTGCGCTTTCGGCGGCTACCACCGCCAACATGGGCGCCTATCTGTCATCCTTCGGGCCAGGTGTCTCGACCAATGCCGCCTCCACAGCGATGGGCGGGGTCTATGATATTCCCGATGTCTTCCTGGAGGTGCATGGCGCATTTACCAATACCGTGCCGGTGGATGCCTATCGCGGTGCGGGCAAGCCCGAATCTAATTATATTATCGAGCGCCTGATCGAAGCGGCGGCGGTGCAAACAGGCATCGATGGGGTGCGACTGCGCTTACTCAACGTCATCGACAGCTATCCCTACACCTCTTCGCTGGGGATCGAGATCGATACCGGCGATTTCAAGGGCAACCTGAAAGAAGCGGTCCGCCTGGCCGACCGCACGAGCTTTGAAGCGCGGCGGGCGGCGGCAGCCGAGCAGGGCAAGTTGCTAGGCCTGGGTATCGCCTGTTTCCTGGAGACCGCGCGCGGTGCGCCCTCGGAAGGCGCGGAGGTCAAATTCCTCGACGATGGCTCGGTGGAGCTGCGCTTAGGAACGGAATCCAACGGTCAGGGGCACGAAACGGCATATAGCCAGATCGCCGCCGACCATTTCGGCCTGCCTCTCGATAGCTTCCGTTACATCCAGGCGGACACCACGTTGGTCCGTGCGGGCAACGGCCATGGCGGCGCCCGCTCCATGCATATGGGCGGCAGCGCCCTGGTTGCTGCACTGGAAGCGGCCCTGACCAAGGCCCGGCCCATCGCGGCGCAGATGTTACAGGCGGATGAGGCGGTTTTGGAATTCACCGACGGTGAGTTTTGCGTGGCTGACAGCAGCCGCTCGGTTTCCCTCTCGGAAGTCGCTAGGCAGGCGAAGGGTAGCCTGGATAGTTACGAGCGGCGCGAAGATGCGCCGTTTACCCTGCCCAGCGGCAGCCATGTGGCCGAGGTCGAGATCGACCGGGACACTGGTGCGATACGCCTGGCCCGCTATCTGATGGTCGATGACTACGGATCAATGATTAATCCGCGCCTGACCGAGGGCCAGGTACACGGCGGCGTCACCCAAGGCATCGGCCAGGCCATGTGGGAGGAGGTCGCCTACGACCCGGATACGGCGCAATTATTGAGCGGCAGCTTGATGGACTACACCGTGCCCCGCGCTTCGCACTTGCCCTCGTTCGAGGTGCATTTCCGCCAAACCCCGACGTTGAACAATCCGCTCGGCGTCAAAGGCTCCGGCCAGGCGGGCTGCATCGGGGCGCCACAAACAATAATGTCGGCGGTACTGGATGCCCTGAAGCCCCTGGGCATCACGAACATCGACATGCCGGCGACCCAGGAACGCCTGTGGCAAGCGATCAGTAATGCATCAGGCTAACCGGCGGCATCGAAGGCGCTTTTCAGGCNGGACAGGTCTTCTTGCAGGGCGGTCCATTACCGGCTTGATACGCCGCGACACTNCCGTTGTNGATGATCGACCCNTTGCCCTGGNGCGAGGCCGCTGGNATTGNTGAAAAGGATGTTGATGCGTCCGTGCCTNTCNANCGTCCGGGCCATCAGATCGGCAACCTCCGCCTCGACGTAGACATCAGTTTTGATCAAAGCCGCCTTGNCGCCGACCATTTCCGCCAACGCCTGGCCCAGATTTTCGCGCCGGCCGCAAAATACCACCTCGGCGCCATCCTCAACAAAGATTTCAACTGTACGTGCGCCAACGTCGCTGGTGCCGCCGGTGATCACCGCGATCTTGCCATTCAAACGACCCATTTCCTGCATCTCCCGAGTTTGTTTCATACGCCGCATTGAAAAATGCGACCTCCAATTCAACTGCCTTGTTGAAGATGCCCCGCACGGTCCGCCGTTCACTGGCGGAAAGCGCTGAGCCGATGCGGTCCATTTCCGAGGCCATCCACATAACAAAGGCCTCGAAACCCAGATCGGTGTGCAGGTCGATCCATTCCTTTAGATAAAAGCGCGCCGGCGCGTGATCGGCGACCGATTTGGCCCAGCTGAGATAAACCCACTCCACCGGCAATAACGCCGCCAGCACATTGGCGTATGTGACCCTCTCCCCACCCAGCATAATCTCGTGGAAACCACGTACCACCGCATGATCATAAGGCTGGCGCCAATCCGCCTCCGCGACACCCATGGCGGCGAAGGAGCGCAGGAAATAGTCATCCTCGTCACCGGTCAGAACGCCCAGAAAGCCGGCGTATTGGCGCTTTTCCACCATACTGGGCGCCGTGGTGACCGCCTGGCCCACGTGCGCCACCAGTATATCAAGAAAAGCATAATCGAGGATCAGATAGCGTACGTAATCCGCATCGGAAATTTCGTCATTGGCCAGCTCGGCCACGAAACGATGAGAGGTCGCAGCTTGCCAATTCGCTTCACAGCCCGCACGCAATTGCTCGGAAAAGGTTTCTGTCGTAGTCATTTCTTATCCCTTTAGTTTCGCCATACTCATTACATATTTGCGGTCATAGTCAATCGGCGCTATGATCGCCGTTCATTGCGGGGGGAGCTGCACGCGGCAGCTGAGAGGTTCCTAAACCCAGGACGACCCCTTGAACCTGATCCGGATCGTACCGGCGGAGGGACGCGTCCAGTGCCAGCCCAGACAATCAATAATAGCAGCCCGCCAGCTATCGGGGTCGAGCTGCGCGGCGGCGCCCTGGCATTTAACGAACGGGCGGTATTCAAGGATTTGGATCTGGATATTCCGGCAGGGCAGACCACCTGTCTGCTGGGCGCATCGGGGGTGGGCAAATCGTCCCTGTTGCGGTTGATCGCCGGCATTTCACCCGAGGCAACGGCGCTGCATCTGGGCGCCAGTGACGGCGGGCCGGTCTCCGGGCGCATCTCCTATATGGATCAACGCGACCTGCTGCTGCCCTGGCTGAATGTGCTGGCCAATGTCACCCTGGGCGCCCGCCTGCGCGGGGAGACGCCGGATCATCAACGAGCCATGGCCTTGCTGGCGCGAGTCGGTCTGGAGGAAGAGGCCCAGGCGCTGCCCAGCGCGCTATCGGGCGGCATGCGCCAGCGCGCTGCCCTAGCCCGCACCCTGATGGAGGACCGCGCCGTCGTCCTTATGGACGAACCGTTCTCGGCGGTGGATGCCCTGACGCGGCTGCGCCTGCAGGATCTAGCGGCGGAATTGCTGGCTGGGCGAACCACGTTGCTGGTCACTCACGATCCGTTGGAAGCCCTGCGCCTGGGCCATAGAATTCTGGTCCTGTGCGGCGATCCAGCGCACATGAGCGAGCCATTGCAGCCAGCGGGCGCGGTGCCGCGGCCTGCGGATGATCCGGACTTGCATGGCCTGGCCGCCGGTATTCTGCGCGACCTGGCGGCGTGAGAGCGGGGAACTGATCATGGATATTGCCCGCCGTTCCATCATTAGTCTTGCCATCCTGCTGACGGGTTGGCAGGGGCTGGTTTGGATCACGAATGTTGAACCGTTCATCCTGCCCGGCCCCTGGCTTGTCCTTGTCAGTTTGGCCGGGCATCTGGACCTGATCGGCCAACATGCGGCAGTCACATTATTGGAAATCGTCCTTGGCCTATTTTTCGGCAGTGTTTTCGGCATCCTTAGCGCCGTCAGCCTGAGCTGGTTTCCCCATGTGCGCCGCTGGCTGCTGCCCCTGTTGGTGGTGACCCAGGCGATCCCCGTTTTTGCCCTGGCGCCAGTACTGGTGTTGTGGCTGGGTTACGGTCTGGCCTCGAAAGTGATGATGGCCAGCCTGATCATTTTTTTTCCCGTCACCGCCGCCTTCCTGGATGGTCTGCGGCAGACGGAGCCAGGCTGGCTTGACCTTGCCCAAACCATGACCGCAACAACGGCCGGAGCCGCGAAATCCGGGCGCTGGGCCATGTTGCGCCATATCCGCATTCCCGCCGCCCTGCCGGCGCTGGCCTCGGGCCTGCGGGTCGCCGCCTCGGTGGCGCCCATCGGCGCCGTGGTCGGCGAATGGGTCGGCTCCTCCGCTGGTTTGGGATACCTGATGCTGCATGCCAACGGGCGCATGCAGATCGATCTACTGTTCGCCGCCCTGTTCGTTCTCGCGGTCATAGCGGTGACGATTTATTTCACCCTCGATTGGTTGCTGCGGCGCTTGTTGCCGTGGCAGCCGGATTCCCTCGCTCATGACTAGGAGACTAAAGACCATGCGACGTATTGCAGCCCTGCTGGCGCTGACCTATTGCCTAGGCGCCCAGATGGTCCCGTCCGCCCAGGCCGCCGATAAACTGACGGTGATGCTGGATTGGTTCATCAATCCCGATCACACCACCCTGATTATAGCCAAGGAAAAGGGCTTTTTCGCCCAGGCCGGCCTGGATGTAGAGATGATCGCGCCCGCCGATCCTAACGACCCGCCCAAGCTGGTGGCCGCCAGGAAAGCCGATCTGGCCATATCCTACCAGCCGCAATTACATCGTCAGGTCGACCAGGGCCTGCCACTGCGCCGCATCGCCACCTTGGTCTCGACGCCCCTGAGCAGTCTGGTTGTTCTGGAAGACGGCCCGATAAAATCTATCGCGGATCTGAAGGGTAAGAAAGTCGGTTTCTCGGTCGGTGGCTTCGAGGACGCCATTTTGGGGGCGATGTTGAAAAAGGCCGGCCTGAAACTGTCCGACGTGACCCTGATCAACGTTAATTTCTCGCTCTCACCTTCGCTGATTTCCGGCCAGGTGGACGCGGTGATCGGCGCTTACCGAAATTTCGAACTAAATCAGATGGATATCGTCGAACATCCCGGACGCGCCTTTTACGTGGAGGAAGAAGGCGTGCCCGCCTATGACGAACTGATCGTCGTGGCCCATGCCGAGCGCCTGGGCGATGCCCGCCTGAAGCGATTCGTTAATGCTCTCGAGGCCGCCGCGCAGTTCCTGGTCAATCACCCTAAAGAAGGCTGGGCCCTGTTCATCAAGGGCAACAAGGAGCTGAACAACGAATTGAACAAGCGCGCCTTTCGCGACACCCTGCCACGCTTTGCCCTGCGCCCCGCCGCCTTGGATCAGGGGCGCTATCGGCGCATGGCGCAATTCCTGAAAGATCAGGGTTTGATTAAACGCGTCCTCAGCATCGACAAATATGCAGTCGAATTGCGGTAGAAGAAATCAGCCTGAGGATTTGCGAACAGACAGCCGGCCATCACGAATTATTGATCGCTGGTTCGCTGCCATTGTGGCGCTGGAGCTTCCAGGTCAGACGAAGACGATCTCCGCCACCAGCGGCCCTTTCGGGCCGTTGCCGATACGGATCTGCAGGGCCTGGCCCGGCAGCAGATCGTCGGAGCCGAAGCGGCGCAATGTCTCGATATGGATGAAGACATCGTCGGTGCCTTCACCACGGGTGACAAAGCCATAGCCCTTGACCCGGTTGAACCACTTCACCGTGGCATCGACGAAGTCGCCCTCGCCTTCGACCAGGGCCGGACGCTCCTCGCCCGCCGGGCGGGCGGACCGGGGCGGCGGCACCAGCGCACCACTGTTATCAGCCGATATGACACGGGAGGCCTGCTGTCCCCGCTCACCCTGGACAATCTCGCAAACCACCACGGTGCCTTCATAAACAATCTCTATGCCGGCATCGCGGAGTATCGATTTATGGATCAGAACATCGCCCGAATCGTCGCCTGGAACAAAAAAGCCATATCCCTTGACGGCGTCGAACCATTTCACGGTGCCATTCTTGACATCGCTCTCAATATCGACTGGTTCACTGACCGTAGCGCTAACCGGCGCATTGACAGAGCCATCAGCGGCTGTATCCACGCCATGATGATCTATATTCAGTTCTTTGACGTTCGTCGTGTCGCTTTTGGCGTCTTTTACAACATCTAGGTTTTTTATGTTTAAAGCCATCTTACTCGCTTCCCCTTGCGAGCATTCGCCCTATAAACAAGCCGACTACTCACTTTGCAATTACGAGTTAGCAGAAGTTTAACATATTGCGCCCCGCACAACAAACAAGTCCTTATCATTTGCACACATTATATTTTTTCTGAAACAGTCGGCAAAAAGAAATTAATTGGCCGAATTTATTACCTTGAACGCATAAAAACGCGCTTTCCGCTGGCCTTCTGGGGGTGGGGCATACTACCCTTTCGATACTTCGAATCTGTTTCGGAATAGGATCACGGTGACAGAATTAGGTAACGTGGGCAGCGAGAACGACGGTGGGGCTGGATCAGGCTACCGCCCGGTGATCCATGGCGTGGGGCTTTGCCTTGCCCTGACGGTGTGCTGGCTGTTGCTGTCGGGCTATTTTCAAATTCTGCTGTTGGGCTTGGGCGCCGCCTCCATTCTGTTCTGCGTTTGGATTGCCGTGCGCATGGATTTGATCGACCATGAAGGCGTACCGCTGCACATTACTTGGGCCGGCCTGCGCTATCTGCCCTGGTTGTTGTGGGAGATCGTGAAGGCGAATATTGATGTGGCTAGGCGGGTCATCGCCCCTTCCCTGCCCATCTCGCCCAGCCTTTTCAACGCCTCCGTTAGCCAGAAAACCGATTTGGGCCAGGTAATTTACGCCAATTCCATCACCCTGACGCCGGGTACGGTGTCGGTCAATCTGGACCCTGGCGTGATCCTGGTGCATGCCCTGCACGATGGTGCCGCCGATGGTGTTCTGGAGGGGGAGATGGACAAGCGCGTGTCGCAGGTGGAGGGGCAGGATTGATGTTCGCCGTCACCGCCTTTGCCGTGCTGATCGCCCTGGGCATCGCCCTGGCCCGTGCCTTCATGGGCCCGACGGTGTTCGACCGCATCCTGGCGGTGAATTCGGTGGGTACCAAGACGGTCCTGTTGATCGCGGTGCTGGGTTTCCTCACCGGCAGGCCCGATTTTCTCGACATCGCCATCGTTTACGCCTTGATCAATTTCATCGGCGTGGTGGCGGTGCTGAAATACGTCAAATATGGCGACGTGGCCCATCCGGGTGTGGATGGGGACGGTTGATCATGGCGTTTTTTCTCGACGGTTTAAGCTGGCTATTTCTCATCGGTGGATCGATCTTTGTTATCATCGGCGCCTTTGGGATGTTGCGTTTGCCGGATTTTTACAGCCGCCTGCATCCCGCCGGCCTGACCGACACTATGGGCGCGGGGCTGATTTTGATCGGACTACTGCTGCAATCGGAAGCCTTCATAGTTGGCATTAAACTGGTGATCATAGCGATCTTTTTGCTGTTCACCTCGCCAACCTCGGGCCACGCCACAGCGCGCGCGGCCTTGGCGGCGGGCCTGCCGCCCTGGCGGGCGCCGGAAGAGCCCAAGAAGCAGGCTGATGAAATCAAGGGTGGCAAGAAGGACGGGGCCACATGATCATTACCCTGATCGATATCGCCCTGTTGACCTTCATGGGCGCCACGGCGTTCGCCATATTGCGCCTACGCAGCCTGTTTGCCGTGGTCATGCTGTCGGGCATATACAGCCTGTTAGCGGCCTCCATGTTCGTCGCCCTGGATGCGGTCGACGTGGCATTTACCGAGGCCGCCGTGGGCGCCGGCATCTCCACCGTACTGATGATCGCGGTCCTGGCCCTGACCGGTGAACGGGAACGGGCGCCCAGCCATTCCAGGTGGCTGCCCATGGCGGTGGTGGTTTTGACCGGTGCCGCCCTGATCTATGCCACCTTCGATATGCCGGCGTTCGGCGATGCCGACGCGCCGGTTAACCAGCACGTTGCGCCAAGATATCTGAATGACAGCTTTGCCGAAGTGGGCCTGCCCAACGTGGTCACCTCGGTGCTGGCCAGCTATCGCGGCTATGACACCTTGGGTGAGGTGACAGTGATTTTCACCGCCGCCGTGGCGGTGATGCTGTTGATGGGCGGGCGCAAGGGCGATGACGCCGGCATCAAGAACGAACCGGACGATGACGCGGTTGACGATACGGACTCCAGCAATGGGAACAGCAAGGATGAAGGGGGCACCGCATGAGGCACCACCGCGTCCTGCGCGTCATCTCCAAGCTATTGATCCCCTTCATCATGCTGTTCGCCCTGTATGTACAGTTCCATGGCGATTTCGGGCCAGGCGGCGGCTTTCAGGCCGGCGTAATCATGGCTTCGGCGTTTATTCTGTACGGCTTGATCTTTGGCTTGGAAAATGCCCGCAGGGTAGCCCCACCCGCCGTGGTTACCAAGCTGGTCGCCGCCGGCGTGCTAATCTACGCCGGCACCGGTTACATGGGCTTGTTCAAGGGTGCCAACTTCCTTGATTACGGTGCCCTGAGCAAGGATCCGGTGGCGGGGCAGCATCTGGGCATTTTGGCGATTGAATTCGGTGTCGGCACCACGGTGGCGGCGGCGATGATTACGATCTTTTTCCTCTTCGCCGGAAGGGATCGCTGAATGCTGCAAGTCATTCTGGATCATTACAATTACTGGATCGCCATCCTATTGATGATGATCGGCCTGTATATTGTGGTGGCGCGGGGCAATCTGGTCAAGAAACTGGTCGGTTTAAACATCTTCCAGACCTCCGTCTTTCTGCTGTACATCACAATGGGCAAGGTTACGGGCGGCACGGCGCCGATCCTGGATGAGCGCTTCACGCTGTACTCGAACCCACTTCCGCATGTGTTGATTCTGACCGCCATCGTGGTTGGTGTCGCCACCACCGCCCTGGGCCTGGCCCTGGTAGTGCGGATCAAGGAAAGTTACGGCACCATCGAGGAAGACGAGCTGGATTTTCTGGACGGTGAAATGTGAGCAACTTGATCCCCCAGCTGCCGGCCCTACAGATCGTCATACCTTTGTTCGCGGCACCATTGTGTTTGTTGGCGGACCGCACCGGGCTGGCCTGGATCATTGCCCTGGCCGCCTCGTCCGCCACTACGGTAACAGCCGTGGCCCTGGCCTATTTGACCTACCACAACGGCGTCATTAGCTATCAAATGGGCGGCTGGGCCCCGCCATGGGGCATCGAATACGTGGTCGATACCGCCAATGCCTTTATCCTGCTGTTGGTATCCTCCATCGCCACCATTGTGCTGATCCACAGCCCCGCCAGCGTGGCTAAGGAAATCCGGCCCGGACGCGGCCATTTGTACTATTGTATGTATGTTTTGTGCTTGACTGGGTTGCTGGGCATCGCGATTACCGGCGATGCCTTCAACGTCTTTGTCTTCCTGGAGATTTCATCGCTCTCCAGCTACGCCCTGATCGCCATGGGCCGGCAGCGGAAGGCCCTGACGGCGGCATTTCAATATCTGGTCATGGGCACTATTGGTGCGACCTTTTTCCTGATCGGCGTCGGGCTGCTGTACATGATGACCGGCACCTTGAACATGGCGGATTTGCAAACCCGCATACCCGGTATCCAGGATAGCCGCCCGGTACTCGCCGCCTTCGCCTTCATTACCGTCGGCCTGGCCCTGAAAGCGGCGCTGTTCCCCATGCATCTGTGGCTGCCCAATGCCTATGCCTTTGCGCCGTCAGGAGTTTCCGCCTTCATGGCGGCAACCGCCACCAAGGTATCGCTGTATGTGCTGCTGCGTTTCACCTTTACCATTTTTGGCGCCAAATACGCCTTTGGAAACCTGCCCCTGCACTGGATCTTGCTGGTGCCCGCGGTCCTCGCCATGTTCGCCGGCTCCTTCAGCGCGATTTTTCAGCGCGATATCAAACGTATGCTGGCCTATTCCTCGGTGGCGCAGATCGGTTACATCCCCCTGGCGATTTCCCTGGCCTCCTCCGCCGGCGTAACCGCCGCCCTGATCCACATCTTCAATCATGGCCTGATGAAGGCGGCGCTGTTCTGTGCCATGGGCTGCATCTTCTACCGCATCTCCTCCACCCGGATCGATGCCATGACGGGGCTGGGCCGGCAGATGCCCTGGACCATGACCGCCATCGTCGCCGGCGGCCTTAGTCTACTGGGCGTGCCCCTGACAGCCGGCTTCATCTCTAAATGGTATCTGGTGCAGGCGGCCATGCAGTCGGATTTATGGTGGTTGGTCATTCTGATCGCCCTCAGCTCCATGCTGGCGCTGGTCTACGTCTGGCGACTGGTGGAGGCATTGTATTTCAAAGAGCCGGCACCGGGTACGGAGGCCGTGACCGAGGCGCCCCTGTCCATGCTATTGCCGACCCTGCTGCTGGCGGGGGCAAACATCTATTTCGGCGTTGATACCCGCGTGCCCGTAGCCATAGCAGAGAATGCCGCCGAATTGCTGTTGCGGGGGCAAATCTGGTGACCGGCGGCAGCTTAATCATACTGGCCATCGGCCTGCCGCTGTTCGCGGCCCTGTTGATCTGGTTCGTGGGCAAATCACCAAACCAGCGCGAGACGGTCACCCTGATCTCGGCCGTCGCCTTGTTCGTGGTGGTGCTGGCGACCCTGCCCCTGGTGCTGGCCGGCCTACCTGTACGCCTGGATCTGGCCGCGCCCATTCCGGGCCTGGATATCGCCTTCGCGGTTGAACCCCTGGGCATGATCTTCGCCTGCGTCGCGTCCTTCCTGTGGATTGTCAGCTCGGTCTTTTCCATTGGTTACATGCGGGGCAACAACGAACCGCGACAGACACGGTTTTATGTCTGTTTCGCCATCGCCATCGCCGCCACCGTGGCGCTGGCTTTTGCCGAGAACCTGTTCACACTGTTCATCTGTTACGAAGCCTTGACGCTATCGACCTATCCATTGGTGACCCATCACAAAAACGACGAGGCACGGGCGGCGGGCCGCACCTATCTGGGCATTCTGCTAGGCAGCTCCGTGGTGCTGTTGTTGCCCGCGATCATCGCCACCTGGGTGCTGACGGGCAGCGTCACCTTTACACCGGGCGGCGTAATGGCGGGCAAGGTGGAACCGGTGATCGGCAGCATCCTGTTGCTGCTGTTCCTGTACGGCATCGGCAAAGCGGCGCTGATGCCCATGCACCGCTGGCTGCCCGCGGCCATGGTCGCGCCGACACCCGTCAGCGCCCTGTTGCATGCGGTCGCCGTGGTCAAGGCCGGCGTCTTCACCGTGGTCAAGGTTTCCGTTTACATCTTTGGCTTGGATTATCTTCGCGAACTGGCCATGGCGGACGTGGCGCTGTATCTGGCCGGCTTCACCATTCTGACCGCCTCCGTCGTCGCCCTGCGCCAGGACAATCTGAAGCGCCGGCTGGCCTATTCCACGGTCAGCCAGCTTAGTTACGTTATTCTGGCAGCCCTGATCCTGTCGCCGATATCAACCATGGGCGCAGCCTTGCACGTGGCGGTGCATGCCTTTGGCAAGATCACCCTGTTCATGGCGGCGGGTGCCATCTATACCGCCGCGCACAAGACCAAGGTCTCAGAACTGGACGGCATCGGCAAACGCATGCCCTGGACCATGAGCGCCTTCGCCATTGGCTCGCTGTCCATGATCGGGCTGCCGCCGGCAGCAGGCTTCCTGTCGAAATGGTACATGCTGTTGGGCGCCTTGGATGTGGAACAATGGTTCGCGGTCGCTGTGATCGTCGGTTCGACGCTGTTGAACGCGGCTTATTTTCTGCCGATAATTTACGCCGCCTTCCTGAAGCCCCAAGTGTCCGATGGTCATGGCCATAAACACGGCGAGGCGCCGCTGCCCATTGTCCTGGCCCTGGTCACCACCGGGGCGGGAACCATCCTGTTGTTCCTGTTCCCCGGCCCGGCGCTGGAGCTGGCCAGACTTTTGGTCAATCAGTAAGGGAGGTTATGGCTATGGACGATAAACACTGGCTGGAACGCCCTGAAAATATCATCAAGCTGTGGCGCGGCGGTTGGGTTTTGCTGGCCCTGCTGGTCCTGGCTGAGTTCTCCTATCACCCGCACGCCTATTTCGTCATCGACGGCTGGTTCGCCTTTAACGCCTTGTACGGCTTCCTCTCGTGCGTCGCCATGGTGTTGTTCGCCAAATTCCTGGGCGTCTATCTGAAGCGCGGGGAGGATTATTACAACCGTGATTGATGCCGTCGCCTTTCCCCCAGCACTCATCCTGTTCGCGGGTGCCTTTCTGCTGCCGTTCCTGGGCGGCATCGCCCGCCAGGCCGTAGCCCTGGCCACCCCCCTGTTGACCCTCTGGGCGGTCTGGCTGGTACCCGACGGCAATGTCATAACCTTGCCGTTCATGGAATACACCCTGACGCCGGTGGAGGGCGACCGCCTGAGCCGCCTGTTCGCGACCATCTTCACCATCATGGCCTTCACGGGCGCCTTGTTCAGCCTTGGCCAGGGCAGCAAGCTGGAGCTGCCCAGCGCCTTTGTCTACGCTGGCGGCGCGGTGGGTGTGGCCTTCGCCGGCGATATGATCACCATGTTCATATTCTGGGAGATCATGGCCGTGGCCTCCACCGCCGTGATCTGGTCGGTCGGCACAGATGGCGCCTACAAGGCCTCGCTGCGCTATATTACCATGCATCTGTTCGGCGGCGTGGTGTTAATGGCAGGCATCGTCGGTTTGGTGGCGCAGACCGGCTCCATCGAATTTGGCCCGATGAAGACTGATAATATCGCGACCTGGTTGATCCTGATCGGTTTCCTGGTCAACGCGGGCGCACCACCGTTCTCGTCCTGGCTGCCCGATGCCTATCCGGAGGCTTCCTGGTCGGGCACGGTCTTTCTTTCTGCTTTCACAACCAAAACCGCTGTTTACGTTCTGTTGCGCGGCTTTCCCGGAACTGAGATCCTGATCCCCATCGGCAGCTACATGATTTTCTACGGCATCATCTATGCCCTGCTGGAGAACAACATGCGGCGCATCCTCGCCTACAGCATCGTCAATCAGGTGGGGTTCATGGTGACCGGCATCGGCATCGGCACGGAGATGGTGCTCAACGGCGCCGCCTCCCATGCCTTCACCCACATCATCTACAAGGCGCTTCTTTTGATGTCGGCGGGATCGGTGCTCTACATGAC
>PCBT01000002.1 GCA_002731375.1 Rhodospirillaceae bacterium
GCCTCATTCAGCCTTGTGATCACCTCGGCCATGTCCATCCATCAGCCGGATATTTCTTCGTCGATCAGCCGGTCCAGATACCAGCGTGCCTTCTCCAGATCGACCACCCCGCCCTTCTCCTCGTAGCGGATGATGTACTTGATGACATTGCCCGCCGCGAAGCCGAGGCCGTTGGACTGGATAAATTCAAACGGCTCGATGCCGCCCCGATGGCAGTAGTGCCTCGGTCGATCAATAGGATCGTAGTTGTCAGTCATCAATATTTGTCCTCAAGCCAGAGTTAGATTCTTGAGCAAATGCCGAGCCTCGCCCCAGCGAGGCATTTGCTGGGGGGGTATGGGGGGGAACTGGTGGCACTGTTTCGTGCCATTTCGTGGCGTTTTAGGCCCGTTTCGTGGCGTTTGGGCCCTGTTTCGTGGCGTTTCAGGGTCATTTCGTGGCACCTATCTGGCGTAAAAATCCCTAAGTGGCGTAAACGGCCTATTTTGTGGCGTTTTGGGGTCATTTCGTGGAGTCCTCAGAATCCAGAGATTTCAGCAGTTTTTGGCCCTTTTCGGTCAATCCCAGCCCACTTTTCCGTTCTCCCTTATAAAACGACCGCATTAGGTCGAGGACGCCGTCCTTGCGGTAACTGCGCACCAAATCCCGAACCATTTTTGCCTTCATCCCCTTTATGCCCTTCACCGCCATCTTTTTGACGTCACGTTTACCCTTGGTGGTGACGGGCTCACCCTTTTCAAAGCGGGTGTTAATAAAGTTCAGGAGGCTCTTCTTATCCGCCTGGGTCGCCATTCCCACGGTCGTGTCGGGAGCCCAGGGCACCAGCACCCCGATCTCCTCGGAACCAAACTGACGGGCCATCAACTCCCCGTGACGTCGCGGCCTCTTCGCTGATCCAGGCGCCAATGATCGAGCGCCTGCTGCCGGCGGAACGGCACGTTACGGTCATCACAATATCCAAGGCCGCCATGACCGAGACGCATCTGGCCGCGGCCGGGGTGCGGCTGGACACTCCGATTGTCGGAACCGATGGCGGGCGGACTTTCAGTGAAAGCATCCTGAACGACGCAGCGGATATAGATTTCGAGGCTTGCCAACAGGACCTGATCGCGGCAGGCCATGAAGTTCGGGAAAGCTATCCTGATACGGGGGCGATTGTCCTTGAGTGCATCAACATGGTTCCCTTTGCCGCCGATATACGCAAGGCCACCGGCTTGCCGATCTATTCCATCCGCAGCCTCATCAATTGGTTCCAGTCCGGCTTGCTACCACGAAAGTTTCCACTGGAGCTAGATGATCCACGGTATCCCGAAAGCGCGTTAAGTTAGCTGCGCTAGCAGCCGCCACCACATTTCGGCGCGAGGGACGAGCGATGAAATCAGAACATATTCGTCGAGCGTGTGCGCGCCAGCGCCATCTGCGCCCATGCCGTCCAAGGTCGGGATACCCATGGCGGCGGTGAAATTGCCATCGCTGCCGCCCCCCGTTGTGACCGTGGTGTGTAGATCCAGGCCCCCTTCGCCGGCGCATTCCCGTGCCACCTGGAAAAGGTCCATGGTTGCCTCGGTCGCTTCATAAGGCGGGCGGTTGATCTCGCCTTCGACGATCAGTTTCACGTTCGGGTCGGAAGATTGCAGCGCGAAAACGCGGGCGAGATAGTCTTCGCCTTGTTCCTCCGTGACCACACGCATGTCTAATTCGATACTGCATTCGCGCGGCACCACATTGACGGCGGTGCCGCCCTTGATCTGTCCAACATTGAAGGTGACGCCCTTGTCATAGTCGGTCATGGCCTCTATCTCCAAGATCAGGCGGGCCATTTCCTTGACAGAAGAACGACCGTCTTCATGTTTGGAACCGGAATGGGATGGGCGGCCAATGGTTTTTAGATCGAAGCGGCCAACGCCCTTGCGGCTGACCACCAGCTTGCCCCCGTCGCGGGCCGGCTCCGTCACCAGAACATACTTTGCCTTCGCTGCCGCCGCCTCTATCAAGCGCCGGCTATAGGGGCTGCCGATTTCTTCTTCCGGCACATACATGAAAGTGACGGGCAGTTTCGGCTTCAGCCCGCTTCGATGCAGGTGACGGGCGGCATAATGTGCAATGAAGGCACCCGCTTTCATGTCGTAGACGCCGGGACCATAAAGCAGATCGCCTTCGATCCGAATTTTGTTGTCACCCATGGCGGTGCCAATCGGATGGACCGTATCGATATGGCTTAGGACCAGTATTCCTGGCCCCTGATCCTGACCGGCAACATGGGCATATAGGGTGTCACCAAAGCCCTGTTCTCCAGGATGGCGTTCGATTTCAGCATTGATGGTTTCAAACTGAACCTGGATCAGGTCGGCCAGACGATTGATCGCCTCGGCTTCATAGGTTGGTGTTTCATGGCTGATCCATTCGATCACGCCGTCAACCAATTCCTGTTGATCGATTTGCAGTTGGTTCGAATTCGGGGATTGGGTTTGTTCGGACATGAAATACAATTTCCACTAAATCCTGACATGAATATCTAAACCGGCGTTTCCCGGATAATCTATGGACCGGAGCCAATCGTAGGCCAGATTCGCCACTGTTGGAAGGCGCAGCGCCCTTTGGCTATAGCCGATTTTGTCCAGTTCGAATATTCATTGTAGATTATGCGTCGGCAAGAACCGGAGTAAATTGAATGCGTCCAACATTATACGGCAGCAGACACGCTGTTTCCGCGGGGCACTACCTGGCGTCAGCCGCCGCATTCTCAATTCTGGAATCGGGCGGCAATGCGGTTGATGCGGGCTGTTGCGCCGGCATGGCGCTTGCTGTGCTGCACCCTGACGAAGTGAACTTCGCCGGCGTCGCGCCTATAATGATTAGAACCGGTGCGGGCAAGGTCGTTACCATCGCCGGGCTTGGACATTGGCCGAAGAGTTTTCCCAAGGACCTGTTTATGCGTGAATACAACGGCACCCAGCCGTTGGGTGTGCTGCGAACAGTGGTGCCTGCCGCGCCCGATGCCTGGATTACCGCCTTGCGAGATTTTGGCACCATGTCATTTGGCGACGTGGCCGCCGCTGCGATCCGTTTCGCCAAAGAAGGCTTTGGCGTCGGCGAATTTCTCGCCAATGAGTTTGCCAAGCACGAGGAAGATTACCGCCAGTGGCCTTCGAATGTGAAATTGTTTCAACCCGAGGGCCGCGC
The DNA here is from genome assembly GCA_002731375.1 of Rhodospirillaceae bacterium. Classification (GTDB taxonomy): domain Bacteria; phylum Pseudomonadota; class Alphaproteobacteria. The sequence goes on from PCBT01000002.1 coordinate 3,184, forward strand.
GGTGAAGCTGAACGAGCGTTTCGTCCAGACAGACCTTGCCGCGACGATGCAATATATGGTCGACGAGGAACACGCTGCCGCTACGAAAGGCCGCGATGCCGGCCTTGCGGCGGCCCGTACGGCATTTTACGCCGGTGATATCGCCGTTAGGATCGCGGAACATCAGCGGGAGGAAGGCGGCTATCTTACCTTCGACGATCTGGCGAATTTTCATTCACGCTACGAAGATCCGGTCATCACCCGTTGGCGCGATTTTCAGGTCCTTACATGCGGGCCTTGGTGTCAGGGCCCAATGCTGGCGCAGGCATTGCTGATGGTGGAGCAGGCCGGTCTGGACGGCTTGAAACATAACGAACCTGCCTATATTCATCTGATCACGGAAATCCTGAAAGGCGCCTTCGCCGATCGTGAATATCATTATGGCGACCCGCTTTTTGTCGATGTCGGTCTCGACACCCTGTTTTCGGCGGAGCATATCAAGAAACGGGTTGGGGCCATCGATCCCAAGGCTGCGATGTCCGATATGCCACCCGACCTGTATCACAACAGCAAGATGCCACGGGATGCCATAACGCCATCGGAGGCGCCGTGGGAGCGCGACCCCGATACCTCCTATCTGTGTGTTGTTGATCGTTGGGGAAATGCGTTTTCTGCCACGCCGTCCGATGCGTCGTGGCGGGCGCCGGTGGTGCCGGGACTGGGTATCGTGCCGTCCGGGCGTGGCACGCAATCACGGCCTGATCCAAACCATCCATCAGGCGTGGCGCCGGGCAAGCGGCCGCGTCTAACGCCAAACCCGGCAATCCTGCTGCGCGATGATGGATCGGTCATGCCGTTCGGAGCGCCGGGCGGCGATGCCCAGGTCCAGGCGATGTTGCAGGTCGTCCTGAATGCATTTCACTTCGGCATGGATATACAAGAGGCCATTGATGCGCCGCGTTTCATGACGATGAGTTTTCCGAATTCATTCGCGCCCTACAATCATTACCCGGGTCTTATGGGATTGGAGGGCCGTTTTCCATCGCGTACCCTCGATGACCTGATGACGCTCGGTCATGAAATCGAACAATTTCCCGCATATTCACGTCGTCTTGCATCGGTCGAGGCCGTGCTTTATCAGCCGAATACGGGATTTTTCCGCTCTGGCGCCGATCCGCGGCAGCCGGCATACGCGATTACCGTATAGAGCAGATCTGAATTAGTGGTTTTGTAAAAGGCTTTGAAACATGACGAATGACCGTTTTGGTATGCGTTGGGGATCAGCTGGTGGTACGTCGCTGACGTCCATTGATGAAGCCCGCGCCGCGGCCCGGTTTGCCGAGCAAGCGGGCTTCGACAGCTTCTGGATTTCGCATGCCACGGGCGTTGATCCCATTGTGGCGCTGGCCTGCCTTGGCAATGATTTTCCCGGCATCGGCGAAGTTGGCACGTCCGTGGTGCCGTTGTATGGCCGCCACCCGGTTGGCCTCGCCCAGCTGGCGCGGACGGCACAGAATGCCGTTGGCTGGCGCTTCACCCTTGGCGTGGGCACTGCCTCCAAGCGCCATGTCGAGGACGCGCTAGGCCTTTCGTGGGATAAGCCGTTCTCCTACACGCGGGAGTTCATGGCGGCATTGCTGCCGTTGCTGGCGGACGAGCAGGCGGCCACGGATGGTGAGCAGGTTTCCGCCCATGCCAAACTGGCGATCAAGGCGCAAGCAACGCCCATTCTGCTGGCGGCACTTGGCCCAAGGATGTTGCGGTTTGCCGGCGGCAGGCTGGCAGGCACGACGCTGGGGCAATGCGGGCCGCGGACCATATCATCCCATATTCTGCCGCACCTCCAGGCCGGCGCCAAGGCCGTGGGCCGCGACGGCAGCCCGCGTATCATGGCCCTGGTGCGAATCTGCGTCACCGACGATTTTGCCGGCGCCAAGACATTGGCGCGGGAAATCTCGGCGCAATATCAGTCAAACCCATCGTATGCCAATGCTACCAAGCATGAAGGCCTTGATGATGCCTCCGACCTGCACTTGATCGGTAGCTGGGGACAAGTGTTGGATGGGTTGGCGGAATACGCCGAGGCGGGCGCGACGGATTTGCGCATAGAGGTTTCCGCGCACGACGAAAAATCCCGAGAGAGAACACGCGTCGCCCTGGCGGACTATCTGTCCTGATGCCCGACTTCGGCTCAAATCCCGGTGAAAGTCAGTTTGTAGGATCAGGATAGAATACAGCCATGCAGGGTTCACTAACGGATATCAAGATTCTCGACATGACTCATGCCCTCTCGGGGCCATTTTCCACAATGCTGCTGGCCGAACTGGGCGCCGATGTCATCAAGATCGAACCGCCGGGGGGCGATCACTTCCGCGCCGCAAACGGCGGCGCGACCTCGTCCGTGGTCAACCGGAACAAGCGCAGCCTGTGCATCGATCTGAAAAATCCGGCCAGCCGCCAGATCATGGAGCGTCTGATCGCTCAGGCGGATGTCTTCCTTGAGGCCTTCACTCCTGGTGCGCTGGAACGTTTGGGTTATGGTTATGACGCCGTTGTGGCGTTGATGCCGAAAATCATCTACTGCTCCATCTCGGGCTTCGGTCAGAGCGGCCCGTACCGTGAACTGCGCGGCTATGATGCCGTCGCCCAGGCCATGTCCGGCATCATGGCCTCAACCGGAGAGGCCGACCGGGCGCCGGTCCGGGTCGGCCCTTCGATGATCGATATGGGCACTGGCATGTACGCAGTGATTGGTATTCTTGATGCGTTGCGGCGGCGTGATCTGACGGGAGAGGGGGCCCGCCTGGAATTCAATCTATTCGAATCTGCGCTTTCCTGGATGTCACAATCGATTGCCCGCTATTCGCAAACAGGGGTTGTGCCGCCGCGCACGGGTTCCGCGCTCGCCACCTTTTCGCCCTATCAGGTGTTTCAGGGCCGAGACGGACAGATATTTATCGGCGCTTCAACGCAGAAATTTTGGCAACGTCTGTGCCGGGCCCTAGCGCTGGAAGAGTTGCAGAAAGACCCGCGTTTCATCGATGTCCCAAGCCGGGTAGCCAACCGTGATGCCTTGACCGCCCTGCTAGAAACCCGCTTGGCCGAAATGAGTGTCGAGGAGGCGCTTCGCCGTATTCGCGCTGCCCAAGTTCCCTGCGCCCCGGTGCTGGCGGTTGATGGCGTTGTCGCGGATCCGCACGTGGCCGACCGTGGTGTTTTAATGCCGTCGGAGGACGCCAGCGGACAGCCTATTTTGCAAACCCGCATGCCGATTGGTGCCGGTGCCGCGCCTAAGACCGCACCGGATATCGGCGAAAACGGGCGGGAGATTCTGGCGGAATTAGGATTTCTGGAAGAAGATATCTCGGATTTTGCCGCCAACCAGGTGATCTTGGAAGCAAACAGCTAAGCGGTTGTCTATGTATCGTGAGCCTGATCCAGAACCTCGCGCACGCGCTGGGCCGGCCCTAGGGCTGAAACCGTTTGTTGATCATCGCCATGCCCGCGTCGGGCTGGCCGCGGTTATCCAGGGTATTATGGGTGTAGCCGGATGCGCACAACACGCCGGCGCGGGCGGGGGCGAAGACTAGGCCTTCTTTGTCAACATGATCACCGGAGCGTCGATGCCAAAAAATTTAAGCCCTTGTGGCCTGATTTTCCTTCAGGCATTGTTAAAACTTCAAATTTTCTGGAGGAAGAAATGGCTACGCTAGCTAAGAAATCTTTTGATAACGATGGTGAAGTAATAACACCTGAGAAAACCTATGCCACAACGATAAACTTTGGTTCGGTCGCGGCAACTAAGCTCATAGCGCAGCCGGGCTGGAAATGGTCAGAGTGCATTAAGCCAGTCGTCGGTACAGAGAGCTGCCAAGCTGGCCATGTAGGGATGGTCGCGCAAGGGACCCTTCATGTCGTCTCAGATGACGGATCGGAAATTACTGTTACAGCAGGAGACGCATACTCTTTCGCCCCAGGTCATGATGCTTGGGTTGTTGGGGATGAGGAATTCATCGCATATGAGTTTAATAATTCTGGTAAAGATTACGCTGTTTGGCAGACCGACGATTAAACCCATCAGTCGTCAAGACATTTGCGACAGTTGAGCCTGTTGGCGTCTCGCGGCTGCTGTGGCCGGTTGCCTGATCTAGCCATTGTGGTGAGACGAAATATCATATCCTTAGCGGTATTGTCTTGCCTAGACTGGCGGACGTAGGCGATTGACCTCCCTATGGCAGACTGATCAGACTAACCAGTTAGCGTGAAGGACCCCCCGTTCTGGCCTAGCTGGTCTTTTTTATCGCAGCCCCCCCCACAAGCTAATGACCCCATCCCGCCACCCATAGCCCCAAAGCCACCGAAGAAGAGAGAGTAGTGATGGAAAGCCTCGCATAGTATGGCTGGCAAACCGGCTTAGAAGATGTCTTTGGAGCGACCGTTGATGCTTCTGATTCTGCTAATTCGGAGTCTCGGTGCTTAGCAGAGGGTCATGCTATCGAGGCTACCGATAGCGCGCGTAATGCTGGCAATCCTGATAGTCTGGATAATAATAATTGGATGCGGCGCTCATGGAAAGGATTACGGAATGGCTGATACAGTGCGGATGACCCTGGATGAAGTTCGATCACTGGCGACGGAGGTTTTTACCGCCAATGGCCTATCGCCAGCGAATGCCGAGATTGTCGCCGGCGTGGTGACCGCGGCAGAGGCTGATGGTACGCACTCGCACGGGCTGTTTCGGGTGCCCGGATATGTTTCCTGCGTCACTAACGGCCGAGTCGATGGCAAGGCGGAACCGGAGGTGTCCGACGCCGCGCCCGGCCTAGCCGCCGTCGATGCCAAAAACGGGTTTTCGCCTCCCGCTATTGTCGCGGGCAGGGCGTTGGCGGTCGAAAAAGCCAAAGCACAAGGCATCGCGGCCTTGGGCTTGCGCAACAGCGGCAACCTGAATGCGCTCTGGTGGGATGTGGAGCAATTCGCCGCCGCCGGCTTGATCGCCATAGCGATGTCCACGACGCGTTCGTACGTGGCGCCCTGGGGTGGGAACAAGGCACTATTCGGTACCGATCCGTTCGCCTTTGCCTGCCCGCGTCAAGGCAAGTCGCCTATGGGTTTTGATTTCGCGACCAGTGCGTCGGCGCGCGGCGAGATCCAGGTCGCAGCCCGCAGAGGCCACGCCATTCCCGAAGGCTGGGCGTTGGACAAGGACGGCAAGGCAACCACCAATCCCAAGGCGGCCCTGGAAGGCGTGCAATTGCCGTTTGGCGGCCATAAGGGCAATGCCCTCATCATCATGGTGGAGTTGATGGCGGCTGGCCTGACGGGGGGCGCTTTCTGTTTTGAGGCCGAAAAGCGGGCCGTGGACCATGGCGCCGCTGACAGCGGGCCCGCCCATGCCGGCGAGGTTATAATCTTGATTGATCCGGCTGGCTATCACGATGCCTTTCTTGGACGCATCGAGGGCCTGTTCGACAGCATCCTGGCCCAGGAAGGCACACGCATTCCTGGCGACAGACGCTATGTTGCCCGTGCCCGCTCGCATGAGGAGGGCATCGATTGCCCGGCGGCCCTATATCAACAGATTGTGGACATGAAGACGGGGTAAGGGAGTCTGTTCGTATGACGGATAAGAAGCCGCTCGGCGGCGTCTGCGTTATCACCATTGGCGGTGCCTTAGCCGGGTGGCAGGCGGCAATGCTGCTGGCGGATTAAGGCGCGGACGCAATTGATGAGCGGCGGCCTGACCGTAGTCTCCATGCCGTTGATCCGTTGCTCGATCGGGGCAAGCGTATCGTCACGCTGATGCGCTAGTTGTGGCCGGCGCCATGGCCCGGCGCCCATAACCGGGAAGTGCTGGCAGAAGCCGGTTATACTGCCGCCGAATTCGATGATCTGTACACGTGTGGTGCCGTTCGCGATGGCTGGCCGGTGATGGAAGCCTATCTGCACAGCTAACAAACATCACGAGGTAAGTGGGTTCGACCCTGCCTAAACCACTCAAGATGCCGCGCCCGCTGGCGCCTTAATTTCCGTGGCAGTGCTTGTATTTCTTTCCGGTGCCGCAGGGGCAGGGGGCGTTGCGGGGAATCTTGCCCCAGGTGTTGGGATCGTCGGGGTCCGGTGTTTGCGCGGCCTGCCGGCTGCGGGCCGGCTGCTGGGCACTGGCGCCGTTTAGGCCACCGCCGCCGGCTCTGACCATCTCTTCCTCCGCCATCTCGTTGATGCCGCTCACGGGATCAAGATGTTCTTCCTCCATCATCATGGGGTCGGGGTGCTGGGCTGTAATATAGGTATTGCCCTGATCTGTTTGCAGCTCAATATGGGCCAGCACCTTGGTCGTGGTCTGGCGCAACTCGTCCAACATGGTTTGGAACAGGGTGAAGGCTTCCGTCTTGTATTCATTCAGCGGATCACGCTGGCCGTAGGCGCGCAGCCCGATACCGCCGCGTAGATGATCCAGGGTCAGCAGATGCTCTTTCCAGGTTTGATCCAATAATTGCAGCAACAAACCCTTTTCCACCATGCGCATCACATCTGGGCCATAGTTTGCGACTTTTTCGGCCATCCGTCGGTCCGCCGCACCAGCGATGCGTTTGCGAATTTCCTCGTCCGCGATGCCTTCCTCGGCGCACCATTCCGCGATTGGTAGATCCAGACCAAAGACCTCCTTGGTCTCTGCCGCAAGGCCTTCGGCGTTCCATTGCTCGGCATATGCTTTTTCCGGAATATGGTGAGCCACCAGATCGTCGACCACTTCCCGGCGCATGTCCGCCACGGTTTCCGCCACGTCCTCGGCATCCATCAATTCCAAGCGCTGTTCGTAGATCACCTTGCGCTGGTCGTTCATGACGTCGTCGTATTTCAGCAGGTTTTTACGCAGATCGAAATTTCGCGCCTCGACCTTTTCCTGGGCTTTCTCCAGAGCCTTGTTGACCCAAGGGTGGATGATCGCCTCACCTTCCTCCAGGCCCAGTTTGCGCAGCATTCCGTCCATCCGCTCTGAGCCAAAAATACGCATCAGATCGTCTTCCAAAGAGAGGAAGAATTTCGAGGCGCCGGGATCACCCTGCCGGCCCGAACGGCCACGCAATTGATTGTCGATCCGCCGGCTTTCGTGCCGTTCCGTGCCCATAATAAACAGGCCGCCGGCGGCCAGCACCTTGGCTTTTTCCGCCTCGATCTCGGCCTCGATCTTTTCGGCCTTGCCAGCGTCCACATTACCCTGCGCGTCGGTAGTTTCTTGTGCCAGGCGCATTTCCAGATTGCCGCCGAGCTGAATATCGGTGCCCCGGCCCGCCATGTTGGTGGCGATGGTGATCGCGCCCATGCGGCCCGCCTGACCGATAATATGGGCCTCCTGCTCGTGATGGCGGGCGTTCAAGACATTGTGCTTGATCTTTTTCTTACTCAGCAGATCCGATAGCAGTTCCGATTTCTCAATCGACACGGTGCCGATCAGGGCCGGCTGGCCGGTTTTCTGGCATTCACCTATCAACTCGATAATGGCGGCGAATTTCTCCTCTTCTGTACGGTAGACCTCGTCATCCATGTCATCGCGGACCATGTCCAGGTGAGTGGGAACATCGACAACGGCCAGCTTGTAGATCTCGAGAAATTCGCCCGCTTCCGTCATCGCCGTGCCGGTCATGCCGGCCAGGGTGGGATAGAGGCGGAAATAGTTCTGGAAGGTGATTGATGCCAGGGTCTGGTTCTCGGGTTGCACCTCGACCGCTTCCTTAGCTTCTAGGGCCTGATGCAAGCCTTCGGAATAGCGCCGGCCTTCCATGGCCCGGCCGGTGAATTCGTCAATGATGACGATCTTGCCGTCCTTGACCATGTAGTCCACGTCGCGCTGGAACATCTGGTGGGCCCGCAGAGCTTGGTTGATGTGATGCACGACGGTGACGTTTTCCATGTCGTAAAGGGTTTCCCCCCTCAACAGATTGACCTCGCGCAACAGGCCTTCGATTGTTTCGGCGCCGTCCTCGGTGAAGTTGACCGTACGGGCCTTTTCGTCCTTTTCGTAGTCGCCTTCCTCCAGCCGCGGCATCAGCGTGTCGATGGTTTGATACAGCCCGGACGAGTCTTCGGCCTGCCCGGAGATAATCAACGGCGTCCGGGCCTCGTCAACCAGGATCGAGTCCACTTCATCGACTATGGCAAAATTGAACGGCCGCTGCACCATGGTAGGGCGCTCGAACTTCATATTGTCGCGCAGATAGTCAAAGCCGAATTCATTGTTTGTGCCATAGGTGACATCGCAGGCATAGGCGGCGCGGCGCTCGTCATCATCCAGGCCATGGACGATGCAGCCCGTCGTCAGCCCCAGCTGGGCATAGACTACGCCCATCCAGTTGGCGTCCCGCTGCGCCAGATAATCATTGACGGTGACGACATGGGCGCCCTTGCCCTCCAAGGCGTTGAGATAGACCGGCAGGGTCGCGACCAGCGTCTTGCCTTCGCCGGTGCGCATTTCTGCGATCATGCCTTGATGCAACACCATGCCGCCCATCAGTTGCACATCGAAGTGACGCTGGCCCAAGGCGCGCTTGGCTGCCTCGCGCACGGCGGCGAAGGCCTCCGGCAATAGTTTGTCTAAGCTTTCGCCAGCTGCGACGCGTTGGCGGAATTCATCGGTCTTGCCGCGCAATTCGTCGTCCGACAGGGCGTCAAAACTGGCCTCTAGCTCATTGATCGTGCGGACCGGTTGCTGGAACTGTTTCAGGACGCGGTCATTGGACGAGCCGAATAGGCGCTTGGCAATACTGGCGAGAATAGCCATCAAAAATCCCTAAAAACACCATTAACTTCAATAACAATAGTCGTGGGCATCGCCCTCCGCCGCCTGATGGGGCACGCCGGGGCGCAACCAGTGAGACATAAGGGCCACTTGGCGCCCTGTCAACGAATGTGGAGGCTAAACACAGGCGCTGAACCGACCCTGCTGCGACTGGCAGCGTGGCGGTTATAACAACAGTTTGTGAGAAATCGTCTTAACGTCTTGTGTGTAAGGGCCCAATAATCGATATTGGCCACGCATTAAGCGTCCAGTGCGTTTAGATGAGCGTTCACGTTGAGAATAAACCGCAAAAGAAAGCCTCCCTATCATGAGCAAAAACTCCATTGTGCTGTTGGGCGCCTGCTTGGCTGTGACGGCCATGCTGCAATATTCGCCAGTCCAGGCCCAGAGTAAGAACTCGGCAGAGTCCCAAAAGAACACCATCGCCGATGGCCGGGTTGTGGCCGTGGTCAAGGGCAGCAAGATCCTATTCCGGGACGTGCGGATCGCGCATCAGAACCTGCCCCAGCAATATCGCGGCCTAGCCCTTGAAAAGGTTTACAAGCCACTGGTGCAACAATTAGTGGAACGGCGCCTGGTGTTACTGGCGGCAGAAGCGGAAAAGCTGGGTGATGACCCCTCAGTGATCAGCCAGATCGCCCAGGCACGCAGTCGCATTCTGGAGCAGACATACCTGACCAGGCGGATCAATGCCACGGCCACGGAAGCAAACCTGCGGGCCCGCTATGAGGCTGAAAAGGTGCATGTGAAGGGTGCTGATGAAGTGCGCGCCAGCCACATTCTGGTGGAAACCCAGGAAGAAGCTGACGCCATCGTCGCCGCGCTGAACAAAGGGGGTGATTTCGCCGCCCTCGCCAAGGAAAAATCAAAAGGTCCGAGCGGCGCCAAAGGCGGTGACCTGGGCTATTTCACCAAGGATAAAATGGTTCCGGAGTTCGCCAATGCTGCTCTTGCCCTGAAGGCGGGCGAAATCTCGGCCCCGGTGAAGACCAGCTTTGGCTGGCATGTCATAAAGCTGGTCGATCGGCGGCAGGGCAAGGGGCCGTCTTTCGCCAGACGCGCGCCGGAGCTACGCCAGGCCATGGCCCAGGAAGTCGCCGAGGAGCTGTTAGGCGATTTGGCCAAGGCTGCCAAGATCAAATTTTATAAACTAGACGGCAGCCCCGGTACGCCGCCCGCCATCGGCCCACAGGATAAATAGAGGCCGTATTCCTTAGTTAGGACACTATCCGCCATGGATGTTTCGCCTTTCGCCCCGGCCCGTTTCCCGAAACTGCCCAGTATTGCCGGGCTGCGCCTTGGCTCTTTGGCGGCGGGTGAGCGCTATCGCCGCCGCGCTGACTTGACCTTGATGGAGCTGGCGCCGGGCAGTACTGTTGCCGGCGTTTTCACCCGCTCAACCATGCCCGGCGCTCCGGTGCTGTGGTGCCGCGAGCATATCGGCAAGGGTAAGGCGCGGGCCGTGGTGATCAACGCGGGCAATGCCAACGTGTTTACCGGCCGTCAGGGCCTGTATGATGTGGCCGCCACCGCCCGCGCGGTGGCCAAAGCGGTGGGCTGCAAACCGACGGAGGTGATGGTCGCCTCCACTGGCGTGATTGGCCAAACGTTATCGGTGGATAGGCTGGTCAAGGCGGTGCCGCGTCTGCACGGTAAGATACAGGCGAATGGTTGGCGTTCGGCCGCCTCCGCGATTTGCACCACGGATACCTATCCTAAGGGTGCTTCCGCCACGGCGGAGATTGACGGCCGGGTGGTGCAAATCGCCGGCATCGCCAAGGGTAGCGGTATGATCGCCCCCGATATGGCGACCATGCTGGGTTTTATTTTTACTGACGCGAAATTGCCCGCCAAGGTATTGGGCAGCCTGCTGCGCTGGGCCAACAGCCGGTCGTTCAATTGCATTACCGTGGACGGCGATACTTCGACCTCGGACTCTGTCTTGCTGGCGGCGACGGGACAGGGGCCGAAACACGCCAGGATTACCGAAGTCGGAGACAAGCGCTTGGCATCGTTCAAGGCGGCGCTGCTGTCGGTCATGCAAGATTTGGCGAAACAGATCGTTGGCGATGGCGAGGGGGCTTCGAAATTCATTACCATTTCGGTCTCCGGCGCGGCATCGGCCAAGGCGGCACGCGGGATCGCCATGACCATTGCCAATTCACCCCTGGTCAAGACCGCCATTGCCGGCGAGGATGCCAATTGGGGACGCATTATCATGGCCGTGGGCCGGGCCGGGGAAAAGGCCGACCGTGACCGTCTTTCAATCACCATCGGCGGCGTGGTGATTGCCGAGGCCGGCCATCCGCACCCTGACTACCAGGAGGAACAGGTGGTGCCACACATGAGGGGGCGGATGATTGATATCGCCGTGGACGTGGGCGTTGGGCGGGGCAAGGCCGCCGTCTGGACCTGCGATCTGACACATGGTTATATCGCTATCAACGCTGACTATCGTTCCTAATGCTGCTGGTTTCTGCAGCGGCGTTGGTGGATATTGAGGGTCGGGTACTGGTCCAGAAACGGCCCGAGGGCAAATCCATGGCGGGCCTGTGGGAATTTCCCGGCGGCAAGGTGGAAGGGGATGAAACCCTGGAGCAATGCCTGATCCGGGAGTTGAAGGAAGAGCTCGATATCGACGTTACCCAGTCTTGCCTCGCACCCTTTACTTTTGCCTCTCACGCCTACGAGGATTTTCAATTGCTGATGCCATTGTTCGTCTGCCGAGTCTGGCAGGGCACCGTGCGGCCAACCGAAGGACAAGCGGTGAAGTGGCTGCATCCCATGCGTATGGGGGATCTGCCCATGCCCCCCGCCGACCGGCCTCTGGTCGCCATGTTGCGCGATTTATTGTAGAGATAGGCGATGTCGCTGCCGCGCTCTCAACAATTGCTATTTCGCCCACCGTTACGGAGCGAGCAGCTGGTCCTGCGTCCGCTTGAACTGACCGATGCGCCAAAGGTGGCGGAGCTCGCCGGTGATTGGGAAGTGGCGCGCTGGACCCTGGATATCCCGCACCCCTATGACCGCACCATGGCTCGCGATTTCATCGCTTGGGCCCAGGGCGAAATGTCATCGCAGCGGCGCTTTTTCTTTGCCCTGGTGGCACGGACCAGCGGAGACCTGGCCGGCATCATTTCCTTGACCTGCAATGGGTCCGACGAAGGCGAAATCGGCTATTGGGTGGGCCGGCCTTATCAGGGCCAGGGCTATGCCCGTGAGGCCGCCGCTGTGATGATCGCACTGGCCTTCGATGCCCTTGAGATGCGCCGCGTGGTCGCGGCCTGCAGGCCCGACAACGAGCCATCCTGGCGGGTCATGGAATATTGCGGTATGACTTACGTGGAGACGATCCAGCGCTGGTCGATAGCCCGGCGCGAGACCTTCGAATTATCACTTTATGCCGTCGAGCGATCTGTCACGGAGGATGCGACATGAGTAAATCCTCGGCTAGCAGAATCTTCCGCTATGGTGGGAATTTCGCCGAACCGTGCATCAGCCGGGCCAAGGGCTCTTACATTTACGATAGTGATGGCCGCGCCATTCTCGATTTCACTTCAGGCCAAATCCACGCCGCCTGGAGCGGATCTTCTAGCGTTTGTATAGACCCATCAACGCCGCCTTTTCGATGGTGTTGAAGTGCAGCATGAAACCAACCACGGCGGCGGAAGTGTCCGCTTCCACTGGCAGGGCGTCCAGGCCGACAGCATGCAGGCTGAACAGATAGCGGTGCGGGTGATCGTCTTCGGGCGGGCAGGGGCCGCCATAGCCCGGTGCGCCGAAATCGGTCCGCGTCTGTAGGCTGCCATCGGGCATGCCGCCGCCGCTGCCCGCGCCCAGCGCCAGTTCCGTGACATTGGCGGGGATATTGACCGCAACCCAATGCCAAAAACCGCTGCCTGTCGGCGCGTCGGGGTCAAAGCAGGTCAGGGCGAAACTTTTGGTGCCCTCGGGCGCGCCAGACCAGGATAGTTGTGGCGATTGATTGCCGCCGGCGCAGCCGAAGCCGAAGGCCTCGGACAGAATATGGTCGTTGCCGAGATAGTCGCCGTCGTTGAAGCTTTTGCTGCTCAAGACAAGTGTCATTGTTCTCTCCTCCATGATTCTTGGCCGAAATTTCGACCTACCATAGATTTGACCCATCCGCCCTGGAATGCAAGTGTGCTCTGGTGACTGTCAGGAAATGGGGAACAGATGACCGAAATCGTCTATCAGGATCTACCCTGGCCGGTGCGTGAGGATATCACCGCCGCCCAGGCCCGAACCTGGGAAAAATTGGCCCAGCCAGGCACCTGGCTGAGCGGGGCGGAGCGTCTCGCCATCGCGGCGGAGGCTCGGCATGCCCAGGATTGCCAATTATGCTGGGAGCGCAAGGATGCCCTCTCGCCCGAGGCGGTGCGGGGTAGCCACGATACTTTGAGCCAGCTGTCTGCGCTGGAAGTGGAGCAGATCCACCGTATCCGCACCGATCCGGGCCGTCTTAGCCGCGCCTGGTTCCTAGGTCTGTTGGAGGCAGGCATGGTAGAGGAACGCTATGTGGAGACCGTGGGTGTCATTGCCAATGTTGTCGCCATCGATACCTTCACCAAAGGTCTTGGCCTGGATCCTTGGCCCCTGCCAGAGGCGCAACCGGGAGAGCCCACGCGGCACCGTCCAGCGGCGACGCGGAACCTGGCCTGGGTGCATACCCTGGCGCCGCGGGATGCCATCGGCACGTTGGATGAGGATCTGTATGCTGGCCGGCCGACGGCGGCGCATATTTATCAGGCCATGAGCCTGGTGCCTTCCGCCGTAAAAGGCTTCTTCGATTTGGTGATGAACCAGTATTTGCCGCCGTGGGCGATGATGGATTGGGACAATGAATACCGCGCCATCAACCATGCTCAAATCGAGCTGGTGGCGGGCCGGGTCTCGGCTCTTAATCAGTGCGTTTATTGAACGACGTCACATACGGTTCTGCTCCGTGAGAGCGGCGAAAATGACGGTAGCGATTACGATCTCTCGGTTGTCACGGGCGCGGGTGCGGATGATGACGGCGGCGTCGACAATGGCGCCATGCTGCTCCGTTTCGCGACGGCTGTGCTGGGCGATGACGTGGCGGAGCTGGCGGCGGCACGCGAGGCCATTGCCGAGGCCATGGGCGGCGCGGCGCTGACCGATACGGCGGCCGTGGCGGCGTTGTTCAATGCTATTGACAGGGTCGCCGATTCGACCGGTATCCCCCTGGAAGAGGAGAAGGCGGCGGACACAGCCGACTTTCGCGCCGCCATCGGTATCGATGATTTTGCCGCCGCTGCTGAGAAGGGCAGCCGTAGCTGACTTGGCGCCGCGTGGCCGCTTGCCGCGCCGCCGCCGTCATGGCACAAGCGGGCCAGAGAATTTGTTGGCGAATTTGCATGCGATTGCTTTGAAGTCGGGGGTATTTGTGCCGATGTTGGCTCGTTTCGTGGTGCTCGTCTCTGCTCTGTTTCTTTGGACGGGAGCGGCGGCGGCGGATGAGTTTCAGACCTGGTTGCAGGAATTCCGTGCCGAGGCGGAGGGACGAGGCATTTCTGCAGCGACCTTGGATGGCGCCCTGAACGGGATTTCTCTGATCCCCAGGGTGGTTGAACTGGACCGCAAGCAGCCAGAATTTACCCTGACCTTTATGCAATACCGGGACCGCGTCGTTCCCATGTCGCGCATCAAGAAAGGCCGGCGCAAGCTGGCTGAGAACCGAGCCCTGCTGCAAGAGGTCGGCGCAAAAATCGGCGTGCAGCCCCGTTTCATCGTCGCCCTGTGGGGCATTGAGACCGATTTTGGCCGGGTCACGGGCGGCTTCAAGGTTGTGCCGGCGCTCGCCACCCTGGCCTTTGATGGTCGGCGCAGCGCCTATTTCCGCAAGGAGTTGCACAACGCCTTGCGCATTCTGCACGAGGGCCATATCTCGCCGGGCGCCATGGTCGGTTCCTGGGCGGGCGCCATGGGGCAGTGCCAGTTCATGCCGTCTTCGTTCCTGGCCCATGCCATCGATTACAACGGCGACGGCCGGCGCGATATCTGGACTACGCGGGAGGATGTCTTTGCCTCCGCCGCCAACTATCTGGCCAAGTCCGGCTGGCGGGCGGATCAGACCTGGGGCCGGGAAGTGCGCCTGCCTGACAATTTCGACCGGGCCATGGCGGATCTGAAGGTCAGGAAGCCAATCGCCGGCTGGCAGGCCCTCGGCGTGCGCCGGGCCGATGGTACGGACCTGCCGACGCGGCAGCTTTCGGCCTCTATCGTGCTGCCTGAAAAGGGCAAGAGGTCGCCAGCCTATATGATCTACAATAACTACCGTACGACATTGAAGTGGAACCGCTCCACCTACTTTGCTCTAGCCGTGGGTCTACTCTCTGACGGCATTGGCGCTGGACAATGACCTTGCGGGCCAGATTTTTGCACCGGTACTTGCTCTGTGCCCTCACCGGGCTCTCCCTGGCGGCCTGTGCCGAGAGCCAATTGGCCCTGCATATGGCGAAGCAGATAAAGCGCGCCACGGCCGAGCAGCCAAGCGCGAATGCAGGCGTCTACAAAGTCGGCAAGCCTTACGAGATCAAGGGGGTCTGGTACTATCCCAGGGAGGACGCTCAGTATGACAGAACGGGCATTGCCTCGTGGTATGGGCAGAAATTCCATGGCCGTCGCACGGCGAATGGTGAAATCTACGACATGAACGCCCTGACGGCGGCGCACAAGACGCTGCCCATGCCGGTACGGGTGCGGGTGACAAATTTGGGTAATGGCCGTTCGATGGTGCTGCGTGTCAATGACCGGGGCCCCTTCATCAATGGCCGGATCATTGATGTTTCCCGCCGCGCCGCGCAACTGTTGGGCTTTCAAAAGCGGGGCACTGCTAAGGTGCGCGTGACCGTGCTTGATCAAGGTGGGGCGCAAAGAATAGCGAAACGTGTCGCCACCCCGGTGGAACAGAAGAATGCCCTGCCGGCCCTGCCCAGGGGCGATGTCACCACGCAAACATTGGCGCCACCGCCCGGTACGAAGTCGGTCCAGGCAACGAAACCGGGTAACGCCGCGCCCGTACGCATCGCCAATGCCGGCCCCATTGGTGCGGCTGGGCAGGGCGCTGTCCAGGTGACGCAGCAACCGGTTGGGCCATCGTCTATCTTTATCCAGGCCGGCGCCTTTTCTCAGGCGGAGAATGCCAACAAGCTGCGGGCCCGCCTAGCCTATATTGGCCCTTCCTCCATTATCAACGTCTTCATCAAGGGACAGGAGATGTTCCGCGTCCGCATGGGCCCGATCTCTTCCGTTGAGGCGGCGGACAACGTTCTGCAACAAATCCTGTCCAACGGCATCAACGCCCGGATCATCGTGGAATAGATTCTAGAGCATGCCGCGGCATGCTCTAAATAATCGCCCGGGGCCGGTTGGGGTAGCATTCCAGAATATAGCGCAGGCGCGACAGAGCCCTGGTCAGGGTGGCGCGGCGAAGCGGCTGGCTGAGGGTAATGCGGACGGTCTGTTCCGCGTCGTCGGCGGTCACGGCAAAGGGGGCCAAGGGTGAAATAGCGATGCCGGACTGACGCGCGGCGGCGGTGAAATTATCGGCCCGCCAGGGCGCCGCCAGGGTCAGCCAGATGTGAAGGGCGCCTTGTGTCCACGCGAATTTAAGCCAGCCAAATGTTTCGCCGCGATTTCGTACCGTGCTGCGGTTTCCCGGCGCCGCCAGTGCAACAATTCTTCCGCCCGGCTATCGTTGATCCATTGCGTGACCAG
Organism: Rhodospirillaceae bacterium; assembly: GCA_002731375.1. Classification (GTDB taxonomy): domain Bacteria; phylum Pseudomonadota; class Alphaproteobacteria. The sequence continues at coordinate 19,721 of PCBT01000002.1, forward strand.
GGCGCCGGTCAGGGCCGGCTGGGTGACCGTAACAATGCGGGCGGCCTCAGCAAGGCGCGACAGATGTCTTCGCGGCCCACTGACCCAGGACACCCGCAGGCCTGGTGCCAGGCATTTCGAGGCGGACGTTAGATAAAGCGTATGCCCGGCGACAGATGCCCCAGGGCGACGTCGTCGCCAATGGCCTGGGCGATGGCGCGGTACTTGGGTCCGGTGCGTCCGGAAATATCTGGCTGATAAATTGTCATGGTGTCAATATCAAAATCATGGGGTTCAATAAGGCATGGCTTTACCGTCCCGATTAGTTTCGCCGGCTGTATGTCCGTCTTGAATTCGTGGTCTGATAGGTATCGGCAGCGCCGTCACTTGGCCACCCTGGACAACCGTATGCTCAATGATCTTGGCCGGCTCCGCGAGCAGGTGACATGGGAATGCGGCAAACCGTTCTGGTGGCGCTAGCCTGAAATGCTTGAAAGAAAGGTAATATCGTGCAGATACCTATTTATCAGATTGATGCTTTCACAGACGTCCCGTTTTACGGCAATCCGGCGGCGGTCTGCCCGCTGGATGCCTGGCTGGCGGACGATATTTTGCAGGCTATCGCCATGGAGAACAATCTCTCCGAGACAGCCTTCATTGTGGCAAAAGGCGATGACTTTCATCTGCGTTGGTTTACTCCGGCGATCGAGGTAGATTTATGTGGCCATGCCACTCTGGCCACGGGTCATTTGATCCTGAACCGGCTGTCACCCGAGCGGGACAGGGTTGGTTTTGAAACCCGTTCCGGCACCCTTCAGGTGTGGCGGGCCGGTGACCGTCTAGCCATGGATTTTCCCGTTCTGGCGCCCGGCGCACCGATGGCGCCCGATCCGGCATTGCTTTCCGCCATGGGTGCCACGCCGCAAGATTGCCTGCCGATCAGTGAAATGCATGGTGCGCCCTATGTTTTGCTGGTGTTCGAGAGTGAGGCGCAGGTTGCCGCCCTGACGCCAGCCATCTCGGCCCTGGGCGCCAACGTGATTGCCACGGCACCCGGGGACAAGGTCGATTTCGTCTCACGTTTCTTCGCACCGATGTCGGGTATCGACGAAGACCCGGTTACCGGATCGGCTCATTGCACCCTGGCGCCTTACTGGGCCGGATGTCTGGAAAAAAGCGAATTGGTGGCGCGGCAGATCTCGGCCCGTGGTGGCGATGTTGGCTGCCGGTTGGAAGGTGATCGGGTCATCCTGACTGGGTGCTGTGCTTTTTATATGGAAGGACGGATCGAGGTGCCCGTATAAAGGGAGGCCCTGTCAAAGCTAAAAGGATACATCGCTATGACATTTCAATTCGCCGATGAAGAGCGGATGATCATCAAGCTAGTCGAGAAATTCGTCAAAAATGAATTGATGCCCCTGGAAAAGGCGGTCATGGAACGGGAAGCGGCGGGGCAGCCCCATTCGCTGACCGAAGAAGAGGAAGCGCCGCTGCTGGCCCAGTGCAAGGAGCTGGGCCTGTGGGCCCTTGATGCGCCGGAGGAATTTGGTGGTGCCAATCTGCCGACGCCGGTGATGCTGGCGATCCAGGAAAAGTTGAAAAGAACGGTGACGCCGTTCATCTTTCCCCCCGACTCCCCCAACCTGCATATGCTCCAGGCCGTGGCCTCGCAGGAACAGAAGATTAAGTACATGCAACCCTATGCTCAGGGCGAGATGAAGTCCTGCATCGCCATTTCCGAACCGGGCGCGGGCGGTGATCCGGCGGACATGAAGACCGCCGCCGTCCGCGAGGGTGACGAATGGGTTATCAATGGGCGCAAAATCTGGGTCTCGAACGTACCGAAATCGGATTTTATTATATTGATGGCGGTGACTGATCCTGGTAAAGGCGCGCGCGGCGGCATCACCGCTTTTATCGTCGATAAGGGCACGCCCGGCTTTATCATCGAGCGGGAAATCCCCATGCTGGGTGGTGCGCGCACCTATGAATTGATCATGGAAGACCTGCGCCTGAAGGACAGCCAGGTATTGGGCGAGGTCGGCCAGGGTTTCGCGCCCATGCAAAAACGCCTGACAGTACGCCGCTTGGAAATGGGCGCCATGTGCGTGGGTATGGCCGGCCGGGCATTGAAAATGATGTGCGAACATACCCAGCAGCGCGAAACTTTCGGTGTAAAACTTTCCGATCGCCAGGCCATTCAGTGGTGGATCGCCGATGCCGCCACCAAGATCCACGCCACCCGCCTGATGGTCATGGACGCCGCCGTCCAGCAGGAGCGCGGCGAGGATATCCGTACTGCCGCCTCGATGATCAAAGTCTTCGCCACGGAGATGGCCACCGAGGTTCTGGATAACGCCATGCAAAGCTTTGGCGCCATGGGCATGTCCCGCGAGTTGCCGTTTGCCATCATGTCCCAGCGTTTGCGCCTTACGCGGGTCTACGAGGGCCCGACGGAGGTGCACCGCATGGTCGTCGCCCGGCGTACCCTGAAGGAATATGCCTAGCATGGCATCGGGGGCGTTCAAGGCGGCCGGCTATTCGTGGCGCTTGTTCTGCGGCGCGTATGCCATCGAGAGCAATCTGAAGGCAGCTGTTGCCCGCGCGGGTGCAAAGCGGGCCTTTGTTGTCTGCTCGCCATCCGTTAGTCAGCGGACCGATACCGTGCGGCGCATCGAAGCCGCGTTGGGGGATCAATATGCCGGCGTATTCGACGGTATCGAGAAAGATTCCACATATAGCTCGGTGCACGCTGCGACCGATGCCGCGACTGGTGCTGAGGCGGATCTACTCATCGCGGTGGGCGGCGGCAGCGTTATTGTCGCCGTCAGGGCGATGGCGATTTTCATGGCCGAGAACGGTGATCCGTTCGAGCTCATGACGCAATATCCTGAGGGCAAGCCGGCATATAGTCCACGGCTGATGGCGCCGAAGCCACCGATCATTAATATCCCAACCACGCCAACCTCTGCCATGAACCGTGCCGGAACGGGCCTGAAAAATTCCGACTTGGACCACCGGATGGAATATTTCGACCCCAAGACGCGGCCCCAGGCCATTTTTCTTGATGATGCCGCGTTACTAAGCGCGCCACCGGAGTTGATCCGCTCCACCGCGACTACGGTATTCGCCGGGCTTATCGGTGCGCTGTCGCAGCTTGGCACCAACCCTTTGTCGGATGGCGATCAAGGGCACGCTTTTCACCTGGCCCACAATGCCTATGTTCGCCTGATGGACGAGCTCGACAACCCCGCCCCGCGCATTGACCTGGCGGTCGCGGCGTTTCTGCAAAACCGAGCCGAGGACGATGGGGCGCCAAGGTTTCGCGGCGGTTCATTCTCGGGCAACTATGCGGTCTCGACCGCTCTGCACATCATCTATCCCCATGTCGGGCAGGGTGAGGCGACCTCCGTCGTGCATGCCCCCGCTATGCGCCTGGCGGAAACGGTTGACTTGGCGGCGGCGCGGCGGGTAGCCGAAGCCCTTGGTGTCTGGCGCGATGATATGGACGGTAAGGAGGCCGCGTTGGCCGTAGCCGATGCGCTGGAGGCGGTCTATAGCCGTGCCGGCATGCCCATACAGTTACGCCAATTAGATATTCCAAGGGACGGGTTGGCGGCTATCGCCGGGGAAACAGTCAAGAATTTCAACGCCAACGCTGGCGCGCGTTCGGCCGAGGCCCAGATCGCTGGCGCCCTACACCTGCTTGAAGCGGCGTGGTGAGGGAAGCTAATCCAACTAACGAGCGGCAATGATGAGATTGCCAAAATGGTCACAGCTGACACGGTGGCCCTCGGGTATCAGGGTTGTCGTATCCAGCTGGACGATTAGTGCGGGTCCGGCAAAATCTGTTCCCGCGCCTAATTTCATGCGGTCGTAGACCGGGACGGTCCGGCGTCCAGCATCGAAGCTGACTGGCAGATGATCAATCACGGTGTCCGCCACCGATCTGCCCGATGGCCAAACGGAAGGCTCGATCCGATCGAAGTGGCCTTCCGCGACCACGTGTAGGGTGACGATCTCCACCGCCGTGTCGCGCTGGGCAAAGGTATAGAGCTGTTCATGCAGCCGATGGAAAGCTTCCAACGTGGCATCGGGGCTAAAATCGTCACTCGCCCAGGGCAATCGCAACTCAAAGCCTTGATGGCGGTAACGCAGGCTGGCATGGTGGCTCACCTTGCGTGCTGAAGGGGGTACGTTTTCGCGTTCGAACCAGGCTTCCGCCTCGGCTTTGAGCTCACCATAGGTGGCGGCGATTTGCGCCACGTCATAATCGGGCGGGGTTTGCAGGCAGGTGCGGGCATAGTCCGTGCGCAGTTGCGATACCAGCAGGCCCAGGGCCGACAGCACCCCGGGATGTGGCGGTACGATCACCGTGCGCGTGCCCAGCAGCTCCGCCAGGGCGACGCCATGCAGGGGACCGGCGCCGCCGAATGCCACCAGGGCAAAATCACGCGGATCATGCCCACGCTCGATGGATATCACCCGGATCGCGCCGACCATGTCATTGTTGCTAATCGCGATAATGCCTCTTGCTGCCGCCTCGATTTCCAAGCCCAATGGTTGCGCCACATGCTTGTCGATGGCCTGCCGTGCCGCGTCCAGATCCAACCGCATGCCGCCGCCCAGCAGATAGGGCGGCACATGACCCAGCACCAGATGCGCATCCGTGACCGTGGCCGCGCCGCCGCCGCGTCCGTAGCATGCCGGGCCAGGCACCGCGCCCGCGCTGGCGGGACCCACGGTTAGGGCGCCATCACTGCTGACGCTGGCGATGGAGCCGCCGCCCGTGCCGACTGTGTGGATGTCCAGCATGGGAAAAGGCAGCGGCCAGCCGCCGACCCTGCCATTGCCGCTGACTGTATGCTGGCCATCCTTGACCAGGCAGATATCCGCTGAAGTACCGCCGATGTCGATGCCGATGACGTCGTCAAAGCCGGCGGTGGCGCCCACGAACCTTGCGCCGACAACACCGGCGGCAGGACCTGATAATGCGGTATGCACCGGTACGCGCTGGACTTCAGCGGCGCTGACTACGCCACCATTGGATTTCATGATCAACAGCGGAGCCGCCGCGCCCACACCTTCCAGCCGTTCCCGCAGGTTGGCGACATATTGCGTCACCGCCTGCATGACATAAACATTTAACGCCGTGGCCATGCTGCGTTCATATTCCCGGAACACCCGCAGCACCTCGGATGATAGGGAGACCAGCGCGTCCGGATGCTCTTCCAGGATAATTGCGCGCGCCTGTTGTTCGTGTTTAGGTTCGGTGAAACTGTGCAAAAAACAGACCGCTATCGCGTCGATGCCTTGGGCGCGAAGATCTTGGACAATGCGGCGCACTGCTTCCTGGTCCAGCGGCTCCAGAACGTTGCCATCAAGATCGAGACGCTCGGGTATCTCGAAAACCTGTTCAGGGGGGACAGGTCGTTTTGGTTTGACCCAGTCAAACATATTTGCGTTGCGAGGAATGTCCTGACGGCCAATTTCCAGCACATGCTTGAAGCCGGCGGTGATCAACAAGGCGACCTTGGCGCCCTTGCCCTCCAGGATCAGATTAGTGGCCACGGTGGTGCCGTGAAAGACCTGGGCCAATTCGTCTGCCGCCAGCCCGGCCTGCTCCAGGGCCGAGGCGATACCATCCATAAAGCCGATGGACGGGTCGCTCGGTGTCGATGGCGCCTTGGCGGTCCAGTTGCGGCCCGTTTGGCGGTCGAACAGTGTCACGTCAGTGAAGGTGCCGCCCGTATCGACGGCGATGGCATAACGCAACGTGTTTGCTTCCATTGGTGTGCTCACGTCAGCTCGTCCCGATAGCCGCCGCGATGGAACAGGCCGTCCACGTCTGGGCGGTCCTGACGCCGGGTCTCGGTTGCCGAGGCTTCCACCGCCAGCCCATCGACGCTCAAAACGACGCCATATTGCTGTTCCGCCATGGCCTGGCTGACAAAGCCGCCGCGCACATCGGCCAGGACCTGTTCTGGTTCTCTATCAAAGGGGTGGCCCCAACCGCCGCCGCCGCCGGTTTCCAGTCGCATGATATCGCCGCGGAAAAGCTCGTTGCCGTCACTCAGGGGGTCGAGCTGCCTTTCGTTGTTGTGGCCCGGATTGACGATGGCCCGGCCGGCTCCACCGTTGATGCCGCCACCTACCCCCCAGGCCGGGCTTTCGGCGCCATCGACCCGGATCGCGATGGTTGCCTTTTCGGCCAATACCTCGATCTCGCGTATCACCCCGCAGCCGCCGCGCCAGCGCCCCGCACCGCCTGAATCCCGATGAATGCCATAGCTGCGGATGCGCACGGGAAAGGTATGCTCCATCAGTTCGACGGGATAGTTTTCCTGGGCGATGTAATAGACGGCGTCGATGCCGTCGGCGAACGGTCGCGCGCCATAGCCGACACCGACACCATCGGTCAGCAGGAATGGCTCGCCGGCGGCATCCAGACCGCGCGCGAAATAGATCACGTAGGGGCAATTGGCCGCCGTGGATGATCCACCGGCGGCATTGATCAAGCCCATGGTGGCGCTAAGCAGCCGCATCATGGTCAGGCCCCGTTGCCCCAGGGGCGCGGGCCAGTCCGGTTGCAACAGGCTGCCTTGGCGCAGGATGACCTCGTCGACGGCCCTGCCGGCGCCACTGTTCAAGGGCAATGTCCGGTCGCCCGCTAACAGATACATGCCCAACATGGCGCGCGGCACGGCTGGATTGAGCAGATAATTAATCGGGCCGGGGGCTTGATCGTCGCTGCCGGAGAAATCCAGAACCACGCCGTTGTCGCCGACGCGCAGTTCCATCGCTATGCGAAAAGGTCCATTGCCCTGGCCGTCGGTTTCAATTTCGTCGGAAAATCGGTACTGCCCGTGCGGGATAATTGCCCGCAGCCGCGCCTTGGCCGCCCGTTCGGAACGGGCGCCAAGCTGGCGGAAGGCATCGGCGACTACCTCCATTCCGAAGCGCCCGGCAAGTTCCACAAGCCGGCGCTCGCCTAGGCGCAGGGCGGCGAGGCAGGCGCGGGTATCGCCCTTGATCAGATCGGGAAAGCGGGAGTTGCGAAAAAAGAGCCGCAGCAGATCCTCATTAACCTCGCCCTCGCGGGCCAGACGCACGGGCGGAACGATAATGCCTTCCTGAAAGATATCGACGCAGTCCGGCGAGATCGAGCCCGGCCACATACCGCCGATATCCGCGAAATGGGCCCAACTTTGCACGAAGCCAAGTAATTGGCCGTCGATGAAAACCGGCGCCAGGAACACTTGATCAGGTGAATGGGAGACCGATCCGTGGGAGCCGTAACAATCGTTGTACCAGTACAGATCGCCTGTCCGCATGTTCTCAACCGGGTAATGCTCGAATATGGGACGGACCGGATCGCCAGCGCTGGGCCGATAGGCCCCAACAATTAGGTCGCCGTCGGCATCAAACAGCGCGACGAAGAAGTCCTTCTTCTCGCGGATGAAGGGCGACATCGCCGTGCGCTCGATCAAGGCCTCCATCTCACCCTGCGTGGCGCGCAGGGCGCCCAGCACCACATCCAAGGTCACCGCATCACAGATTGGTTCCGCAATGCTTCCCGTCTCCATACTCATTGCCGGCTCCTCAAGATACTGGTGCTTATAGACGCATCTGTTGTCATCTTATCCATGGCTCGCCGCTGTCGTCGACCACTTTGGCGGCTTGTATTCAGACGGCTCGCGTGCGGTATGGCAAATGTACTATGATCGCCGCCATGAAAACGTATACCGGCATTCGCGAAGGGGAACGGGTCACGGTCAGCGTTGATCGCCAGACCCTTGACCCGCGTTTGGACCTGCGTGATTTCCATGCTTCCGGTTTCGAATGGGGCTACGAGGGCAGCGGCCCCAGCCAGCTGGGTCTGGCTATTCTGGCCGATCATGCAGGCGCTGCCGCTGCCCTGGGTAGTTACCGTAAATTCGTGCAGATTTTCATTGCTGAAATCGAAGGGGATAGCTGGCGCCTGACGTCGGAGGACATTGATCAGCGAATTGGTGAAACCACAATCGTGCCCATGGATCTAAAAACCTTGATGCGCAAGGTAAAGGGCGAAATCTAGACTGGTTAGGAGTTGTTGCCGCGTATGGATACCGTTACAGCCTTGCTGGAAGAGCTGGCCGCCGAGCATGGGGCGGACACCGCGATCATCTATCATGACCAAGCCATCAGCTTCGCTGAACTCAATGACAGGGGCCGCCGTGCCGCTACGTTGCTGACGGATCTGGGCATTGGCGGGGGTGACAGGGTCGCCCTGTGGCTTCCCAATTGTCCGGCCTACTTTGCTTTGTGCCTGGGCTGTTGCCGCCTGGGCGCCATCGCGGTGGCGGTCAATACGCGCTTTCGTTCATCGGAGGTCTCGGACATTATCTCCCGCTCCGGCGCGGAGGTTCTGGTCATATGGCCCGGTTTCCGCGAGATTGATTTTCTCGGCCTGCTGGCGGATGCGGATGGGGCAGCCCTGGGCGCCTTGAAAACGCTGATCCTTTATGATGAAGGCCAAAAGATTGATGTCATCCCCGATGCCGTGTCCCATTGCCAGCGCCTGGATTACAATGATCTGATCGAATGTGTGCCCTACGCCGACGACCATGCCAGCGAGGCGGCGGGCTGCAATATCTTCACCACGTCAGGCACCACGAATGCACCGAAATTTGTCCTGCATACCCAGGGCAGCCTGTCCCGCCATGCCAGGGAGGTGGCGGAAGGTTTCGGCTATAACACCTCCGCTGGCGCACTGTTGCAGATGATGCCGCTGTGCGGTGTGTTCGGCTATACCCAGATCATGGCCGGCATAGCCTCGGCCCAACCAACGGTTTTGACCGCCTCGTTCGACCCGCTGGAAACGGTGGAGATTGTGGCCCGGCACAACGTCGTCAANTTCAACGCCACGGACGATATGATCCAATCGATCTTGGACAATTCGCCCTTGGATAAACCCTTGCCCAATGTGCGTTTCGTCGGCAGNGCCGCCTTCGCCACCAATTATGCGGAGCTGGCGGCGCGGGCCGAGGCGCGGGGCATCATAATGGTTGGTTTGTACGGGATGAGCGAGGTGCAGGCTCTCTACGCCCTACAGCCGGTAGAACTGCCCTTACTGGAACGCATTGCCGGCGGTGGCAGGCCGATCAGCGCCCAGGCGGAGGTCCGCGTGCGCGATCCCGAAAGCGGCAAATTGCTGGGCCCCGGCCGGGCCGGCGAGCTGGAGCTGAAAGGCCCCTCGTTGATGAAGGAATATTATCTAAACCCTGAGGCAACGGCGGAGGAATTTACCGACGACGGCTTTCTTCGTTCCGGTGATCTGGGAGAGCTTACGGAAGACGGCCGCTTCCTCTATCTCCAGCGCATGGGGGATGTCCTGCGTCTGGGCGGTTTCCTGACCTCTCCGGTGGAGATCGAGGCACATATCATCGGCCATGACAACGTTGGCGATTGCCAGGTGGTTGGGATTACCACCGCCGAGGGTACAGTCAGGGCCGTTGGTTTCGTGATCATGAACGAGGGCGTGGCGTTCGACGAGGATGTCCTGCGTCAACACTGCCTGGATACTCTGGCGCGCTTTAAGGCGCCGGTGCGGATTTTTGCCCTGGANGAATTCCCCACCACGCAAAGCGCCAACGGCACCAAGATCCAGCGTGCGGAATTACGCCGCATGGCCGAGGCGTGGGTGCTTGGCGAGACTGGGTCGTAAAGCGAATTTGCCCACGAGCTAGTCCCGTGACTTTTTGACGACCTTGTTCAATCCTTTGACGATCTGCTTCGCGACCTCGGGTCCGGCACCTTTGACCTTTTGGACGATGACGGTTTGCATCGCCTTTAGATACGTTTCGATGGTACGTGCGCCGCTATCGCTGATGTCATCCATGGAAGAGAGCAGCTCACACAACAATTTGCCGATGACCGAATTCGATCATCGAAAGCATATTTTTGCGCCGAGGGAGGCTATATTTCCCATCATGGATGAAACCCCGCGAAAGGATGATTTGCCGCTCCCCTTGGCGGACTGGTTCACCGCTCGCGGTTGGCGGCCCCGGCCCTATCAATTGGCGGTATTGCAGTGGACCCAGGCTGGACAATCNGTGNTGTTGACCGCGCCAACGGGCGGCGGCAAGACCTTGGCGGGNTTTNTGCCCAGCCTATGNGAGCTGATGCGGGNTGATGGCACGGCTCAAGCCAATGNCCGTTTGCATACTTTGTATCTTTCACCCCTGAAGGCGTTGGCAGTGGATGTGCGCCGTAATCTGGAAGCACCCATAGCCGAGATGGCGGTGCCGATTAGGGTCGAAAGCCGGACCGGCGATACACCACAATCCAGGCGGCAAAGACAACGGCGCAACCCACCGCACATGCTTCTAACCACGCCGGAGCAACTTGCCTTGTTGCTATCGTATCGGGACGCGGCGAAGTATTTTTCCCGGCTGCGCTATGTGGTGATCGACGAACTGCATGCCCTTGTCGCCAATAAACGCGGTGATCTGCTGGCCTTGGGTTTGGCGCGGCTGGCTAGCATGGCGCCCGCCGCCCGGCAGGTAGGCCTGTCGGCGACGGTGGCGGCGCCTGCACGGATGGCGCGGTTCCTTGACTGCGCCGGGCCGGTGGCGGTGGTCGATGGCGGTCCCGGTCCCAGGCCCGAGATCAAGGTCATGGCCGCTTCCGCCCGGGTGCCATGGTCGGGTCACATGACACTGCATGCNATGGCGGATATTTACGATGCCATCCGTGGGCAGCAAACGACCTTGGTATTCGTCAACACCAGAGCNCAGGCGGAAGTGGTCTTTAACCATCTCTGGCGTCTGAACGAGGATACTCTGGCGATCGCTCTGCATCATGGCTCGTTGGACGTGGGCCAGCGCCGTAAGGTGGAAGCGGCCATGGTGCGCGGCGATCTGCGGGCGGTAGTCTGTACCTCGACCCTGGATCTGGGTATTGATTGGGGGGCGGTGGATCTGGTTATCCAGGTTGGCGCACCCAAGGGGTTGAGCCGACTGGTGCAGCGGATCGGGCGGGCCAACCACCGTCTGGACGAGCCCAGCCGCGCCCTGCTGGTGCCCTCTAACCGCTTTGAAGTGCTAGAATGCCAGGCAGCGGCGCAAGCGGTGATGGATGGCGAGCTGGATGGCGATCCGCCCCGCAGGGGCGGCCTGGAGGTGCTGGCCCAGCATATTCTGGGTACTGCCTGCGGCGGGCCGTTTCACGCCGACGAGCTGTATGGCGAAGTCCGCCAGGTCGCACCTTATGCGGGCCTGAGCCGGGATAGTTTCAACGCCGTGCTCGATTATGTCGCCACTGGGGGCTATGCCTTGCGCCAATATGAGCGCTATGCCCGCCTGAGTTTGGATGAACAGGGGCGTTATGATGTCGCCGGACCGCGGGTGGCGCGGCAATACCGCCTGAACGTGGGCACCATCGTGCAGGAACCCATGATCAAGGTGCGCTTGAAACGTGGCCGCAACCTGGGCCAGATCGAGGAATGGTTCATCGATCAGCTGGTGGTCGGCGACACCTTTGCCTTTGCCGGTGAAATCCTGCGCTTCGAAGGTATGCGCGAGACCACCGCCACGGTCAGCCGTACCGCCGGGGTGGAAGCCAGGGTACCATCGTATTATGGTGGCAAGTTTCCGTTGTCGACCTATCTCGCTGCCCGCGTCCGGGCATTGCTTGCTGACGACAAAGCGCGAAAACATCTGCCTGGGCCGGTGCGAGATTGGCTTGCTATGCAATGCCGACGGTCTATCCTGCCAGGCCCCGATGGCTTGTTGGTGGAAGGCTTTCCCCGTGGTGGCAAGCACTACCTGGTCTGTTATCCGTTCGAGGGGCGCTTGGCACACCAGACTCTGGGAATGTTGCTTACCCGACGCATGGAACGGGCCGGGCATCGGCCCTTTGGCTTTGTCGCCTCGGAATACGCCCTGGCGGTGTGGAGTCTGAACCAGGTGGATGATGTAGATCTGCTTTTTGGCGAGGATATGCTGGGTGATGATTTGGAGGAATGGCTGGCTGAATCGAACCTGATGAAACGAACGTTTCGTAATGTGGCGTTGATCGCCGGGCTGATCGACAGNCGCCATCCGGGCCAGGAAAANACCGGCCGGCAGATGACTTTTTCCTCCGATCTGATCTATGACGTGCTGCGCAAATACGAACCTGGTCACATTCTGCTGCGCGCAACGCAAGCGGACGCAGTCACGGGTTTTCTGGACATTGGCCGGCTGGGCGAGATGCTGGCGCGGGTGCAGGGCCGGATTCAACTCCGCCAACTGGACCGGGTGTCGCCCCTTGCCGTACCCTTGATGCTGGAGATTGGCCGCGAAGCCGTGCATGGCGAAAGCATGGAGGAATTGTTGAGCGAGGCCTCGGATGGTTTGGCGGATTAGGTCAGGTGACTGCCTTGCAGGTCGTGAATGCGCGCAAAAATGGTAAAACACGCAATCCTCACTAAGAAAACTAAAATCCGAAGGATTTGCAATGTAAGCGGAAAATACTAATCAACAATCGAGAAATCTAACAAAAATAGTCGAGTTAGAGTGCTAATATGCCATTAGATTTAGTCTAAAAATTTGTGTAATTGTCATAAATAATAGCTTTGAGGCCTTGGAAATGTGAGGACGTTCACTAAGTTTTCAGAATTTATTGGAATAAAAGTGTTTAGATAAAAATAGTAATATGAGTGTTTTGGTAAGTTATGTGAAGCGCATGTGGCGTCAGAGGGTTTCAGGGAATATGAGAGGCTAGGCCATGCTTGTGCCAAACGGCGGGCGCTTGGGCACGGTCGAGGGAAAAGCGGGGGATGAAGGAATTCCACAGCGCCAACTATTTCCATCAAAAGGATCGTGCTACGGTCAGTATGAAGAACTAATACGGCTAGCTGGATAGAGCAGGGAGATTTAGGTCATGGATTTGGGCATCTCAGGGCGCAACGCGCTTGTCTGCGCTTCCAGCCGGGGACTAGGCAAGGGCTGCGCCATGTCCTTGGCCATGAACGGCGCCAATGTGGTTGTCAATGGCCGAGACGAGGCGGTGACCCTGGCCACGGCGGCCGAAATCAGCGCCGTGACCGATGTCTCCGTGACGCCGGTTATCGCCGATGTCTCCACCAAGGAGGGCCAGGCGGCCTTGCTGGCGGCCTGTCCCGAACCCGATATTCTGGTCAATAATAACGGCGGTCCGCCGTTTCGCGATTTTCGCGATCTTAGCCGTGAGGACATGCTGCAAGGCGTGACCATGAATTTCGCCACGCCCATAGAATTGGTGCAGGCGGTGATTGATCCAATGGTGGCGCAAGGATTCGGCCGCATTGTTAATATTACGTCTGTTTCCGTGATGCGCCCTGTTTTCGGCCTTGATCTATCGTCGGGCGCCCGCGCCGGGCTGACCGCGTTCTTGGCCGGGGTGGCGCGCTCGGTAGCTCAGCACAATGTGACCATCAACCATATCCTACCCGGCTATATCGACACCGATCGTTTGCGCGGCGGCCTTGCCTACAATTCCCAACAGAACAATATTTCCGTGGACGAGGCGGCGGCTAGGCAGGCGGCGGAAGTACCCGCGAAGCGGTTTGGCAATCCGGAGGAGTTCGGCGAAGCCTGCGCCTTCCTTTGCAGTGGCCAGGCCGGCTATATCACCGGCCAAAGCTTATTGCTGGACGGCGGCCTCTACGCCAGCAATTTCTAGATCACGCAATCCTTGAAGCAACCCCGACAGTGATGGAAACCATGACCGTATATGATCTCTCCGTGACCGATGCCCTGCTCTCGACTACCCGCGCCGTGCGTAAGCGTTTGGATCTGACACGCGAGGTGCCGCGTGAGGTGATCAACGAATGCCTGGAGCTTTCGCAACAGGCGCCAACGGGCTCCAACAAGCAGGGCTGGTCCTGGATCGTCGTGACCGACCCGGCCAAACGGGCCGCCCTGGCGGATATCTACCGCAAGGGTGCCGGCACCTACCTGCAGGAAGCGGAACAGGACGCTGCAGCCATGAGTGACGGTGGCCAGACCAAACGGGTTATGTCCTCCGCTCAATATTTGGCTGAATGCCTGCAGGATGTGCCCGTGCATGTGATCCCCTGCATCAACGTGGAACACATGGTGGAAAACCCGCCGCCCGTGGCCTGGGCCGGGGTCATGGGCTCGATCTTTCCCGCCGTCTGGAGTTTTCAGCTTGCCCTGCGGGCCCGCGGCCTGGGCACGGTACTGACCACCCTGCATCTGCGGGCCGAGGAAGACGCCGTCGAATTGTTGGGCATCCCTAACGGCGTACAACAAGTCGCGCTGCTACCCGTGGCCTACACCGTCGGCACGGATTTCAAGAGCGTCAAGCGCCCCCCCATCTCCGAAATTACCCATTGGGAGCAATGGTAGGCGCTAATAGTCCATCAACAAGCGGCCCCAGCCAGAAATTTTGTCGTCAATGCTGTTCTGACGCAGGGCGTGCCAATAGAGGGCGGTGTTGATGGCGATCACCGGCTTGCCCAGCCAACGTTCGGCCTCGCCCGCTAATTGAGCCATCCCTAGATTGGTACCGACTTGGATGATGGCATCAACTTCATCCGTATTCACTTCGATCATGGCTTGGCGCAGGGTTTCCTCGCTTTGTTCCGCTATATTGACCGGACTGCTGGCTTTCAGCCCCTTCAGCGCCACGACCTCGAAGCCGCATTCACCGAAATAATGCCGCACCCGGTCGTCGGCAACGGGCCAATAGGGCGTCACCACGCCCAGGCGTTTGGCGCCCACCGCCAGCAATGCCGAGCGCGCGGCGGCGGAGCCCAAGGTCATGGTGCAGCCGGCTTTCGCCTCAAGGCGCTTTTGCAGCTTGTCCGCGCCGTCGGCGCCGTCCCAAAAGGACTCAGCGGAGATGCCGATGATGACGTGATCCACCGCCGCCGGCGTCAGACCGTCAATGGCATCATCCAGGGTGGCCTTGATTTCAACCACCAGTTGCTCGAAATCTGCGTTACTGTTCAGGGCCATGTTGGGGATCAGGAAACGCGCCGTATGATTGGTGACCCCCAGGGGTGCCATGGCGTGGAATTCCGGTTCCACGATGGTGTTCGTGGCCGGCGTGACAACGCCGATCTTGGCCCGCCAGCCCAATCTGTCCTGATGCCTAATGTCGTTCATGTTCTGCTGTCCTCCCTAAATTCGCTTTGTTCTTATACGCTCAATCTGCCGTATGCGCTGACGTCGATGAAGAATTCGCCGGCCTTGACGATATACAAGGATTTCGGTATCGGTTTGCCGCTGCAAGGATTATACCATTGGTATTCGACCCAGGCCGATCCGTCCGGTTCGCCCTTGCGCATAGCGTCCAACATGAAGCGCGGGCCATTGCCGCTTGCAATGGAGCTGCCGAGCCGCCCGCATGGCGAGGCGGGCCACGCGCTATATGACGGCATCAAGCAGAATAATAGCGGCAATACACCAACGGCCAAGTATGCCGCCGTTTTCGATACTGTTTTCGGCACCGTAGATATGGCGTTGCCCAATGCCAAGTTTTTCCCCTTACATCACCCTACATCACCCTGTCCCGATGATAGCATTCCCGGCAATGGATTTCAGCAGCCAGGCCAAATGATAAAGGATGACAATGCCGGCAGCGGTGCGCCGCCATCGACGGGATGGCAGGTGATGGTCAGCAAACTGCATGTGGTGGACATCGCGGTGAGCCAGGCCTTTTGGTGCGGTCTCATCGGTTTCAAGGTTGCCTATGAGCGCCCAGGGGAGCGCTGTAGGTATCCGGAACGGCGGCTGATGGATGGCTGCGGCGCCCAGATCATACTGTGCCAACGCAATGGCCGCTGGGAAACCGGCCCATGGAGCGTCCCTTGGGGCAGGGGTAATGTTTCAGTTGGAGGTGAGTGACCTGTCTGCACTGGTGAAAACGCTGGAGCAACAGGAATGGCCGACCCATCCACCCTTGCGTGAAGTCTAGCGCCGGACAGGTGACCGCCAGGACGGTCAGCTGGAGATTTTCGTGCAGGACCCCGACGGCTGCTTGCTGATGCTCAACCAGGATCTCGGCGAGCTGCCTTTGTAAGCCGCGTCCCTAGCGTTCTAGGGGTGGTTCCACGTAAGGAAAACGGGCCAGGGCCTTCGTGGCGTTTTCGCCTTTGGCGATGCCGCCACTGCGCACAAAGCGGTCTTCGTCGCCGGGGCGGGCCACATAGGCCCAGTTCGAATCCGTGCTGTTGGGGTCGGCGGAATCGCGAATGAACAGGCGCCGGCGTTGTGATGTCCGGACTTCGCGGCTGACCTGTTCTGGATCGTAGCCACGGAAAGCGATTGCCTTGAGCTCTTCGAGCAACGGCTGATGCGCTGCTTGGTTGGCCAGGTTGTTCAGTTCGTCCGGGTCATCATCCAGATTGAACAGCAGCGACAGGTTGTCTGGTATGTGGATCAACTTGAACGGACCACGGCGGATCATCCGTACCGGGCCCGGCGTGGCGTTGGCGGTGTAGTCCGAGATAGCCACGTCCGGCCAGGCCTCGTCCGTCCCGGTAGTCAGCAGCTTGACCATGGAGTTTCCGTCTACCTCATCGGGGAAATCCTCTGGCGCCGGCCCATGGCCTAGCTCGGTGAAGGTGGGCAGAAGATCGACCAGGGAGACGTTTTCCTTGACCCGTTTGGGCGAAAATTTGCCCGGGGCCCAGAAAATCATCGGCACCCGCACGGACCATTCGAACATGTTCATCTTGAACCACATGCTGCGCTCGCCCAGCATTTCGCCGTGGTCGGAGGTGAAGACAACAATGGTATCTTCCGACATCCCCAGTTGCTCCAGGGCATCCATTAGGCGCCCGACTTTATCATCGATGTAGCTGATCATGCCGTAGTAAGCATGGCGGGCATTGCGCACCGCCGCGTCCGTGACCGTGAAACGGTCTCGGCGGTGACCGAAATAGAGATAGCGGCTGGCTTCATCCATATCTCCTTCGGCGATGGGGCCGACCTTGGGCATGTCGATGGCGTCATGGTCGTATAGGTCCCAATGTTCCTGGCCGCAGGTGAAGGGCGGGTGCGGATGGGTGAATGACACCGTCAGAAAGAATGGCGGTGCGTCGCTGGGCCGGCGCGCTAGATCATGGAGTTCCTGCAGTGCTACATGCTCGACCTCGTCATCGTAGTCGATCTGCATGCTACGGATGCAGGGGCCCGCTTCGAGAACCGGGCTGACCGTCACACCGGCTGGGTTCGGCGCGGTCGGCGGGCGCTGCCAATTGGCGGTCCAGGCGAAATTTGCGGGGTAAATATCGGTGGTCAGCCGGCGTTGAAACCCGTGCAACTGATCCGGTCCGATGAAATGCATTTTGCCCGAAAGTGTTGCCTCGTAGCCGGCAGCGCGCAGGTAGTGTGCCATGGTCGGCGTCGAAGTTGGGATTTCCGTACCATTGTCGAAGGCACCGATCGTCGGTGTATGGCGGCCCGTCATCATCGCGGCCCGGGCCGGGGCGCAAATCGGGGAATTGGTATAGGCATTCTCGAACACCACGCCTTCGCAGGCCAGGCGGTCGATATTGGGGGTCTGGACCACGGGATGCCCGTGGCATGGCAATGCCTGCGGCGCCAATTCGTCAACCATGATGAATAGTATATTCGGCTTCTTGTAAGGCATCTCTATTGCTTCCTTCGCTTCTAATCTTGATTACGGCAACTATGTCAGGCCAAGGGACAATGCACCATGGTGCTTTCGATCAATCCCTCTCCCTGACCATGCGAGCGGTCTTTGTAATCCGCACGATTGGTGTAAAGTATGGCGCAAGTGTGGATTTGATAGCGCAGGATATTGGGAGGACGTGCGTCATGAGTTCATTAAAAGGTCAAACCGCGTTGGTAACCGGCGGCGGCACCGGCATTGGCCGGGCCATCGCACGGGATTTCGCAGGTGCCGGGGTCGAGGTCATCGTCAGTGGCCGCCGAGCCGGGCCGTTGGAGAAAACGGTCAAGCTGATCACCGATGCGGGCGGTACGGCCAGCGCGGTCACTTGCGATATGACGGACCCGGACGCCGTCGAGACCTTTGCCAAGGCGCTACTGGCCGAACATGGCACCATCGATATCCTGATCAACAACGCGGGCTTCAGCTCTAAAATCAGAAGCACGCGCTACATTGGGGCGGAGGAATGGCGCGATGTCATGGACGTCAACACCATGGGCCCTGCTATTCTGACCAAGGCTTTGTTGCAACCGATGATCGACCAGGGCTGGGGCGATGTGGTGATGATTTCTTCCATGGCGGCGATCAATCCCTCCATCATGGCCGGTGCCGTGTACAGCGCGGCCAAGGCGGCGGCGCGGTCCTACATGCATGTGTTGGCTCAGGAGATGCGCCCTCACGGCATCCGCTGCATTACCTGTTTCCCCGGCGAGGTGGACACGCCCATCCTGGACAACCGGGCCCTACCGCCCGACGAGGAAACCCGCGCCAAGATGATGCTGCCGGAGGACATCTCTACGGCCGTTCTGATGTCCGTGGCCCTGCCGCGCCGGGCCTGGGTATCGGAAATCGCCATCGCCGCCACTGATCCCCGGGATATGACTGCAGATGTCGCGGCGGCCAAGACCAAGCAAAAAATCTAGGGCGCGCGTCTTCGTATGGAATGGCAGCGGGACGGCTAGACGATCTCGACCGATCCCGGCCGCCTGGATTGGGATTTTACCTTGAACTTTATCGCTCAGACTTATCAGGGCGAGGGCATGGCCAAGGAAAAAATCTGCCATTCCATTGAGAACGCCATTATCTTTGGCATCTATGAGGAAGACGGGCAGAGGGCGGTTTAGCTAGGGTGGTGACAGATCACGCCTGCTTCCTCTTCGCCATGGCGGTTGCCCATAGCCTTTACCGGCAATACGGGTTTGAGGCTCTGTCGGAGCCGGGCGTCTTCATGCTCAAATCAAAGGGATAGCTTGTTGTAGGCGTCAAGGGCGGCAACCTTGTAGCACTCGGCCAGGGTCGGATAATTGAAGACGGTTTCCAGGAAGTAGTTCAGGCTGCCATTAAGGCCATGACGGACTGGCCGATGTGGGATGGCGCAATTGACCATGCAGTGATAGACTGGGCATGGCCTTGGCTTCTTTACCCTGCATTCTGGCCATGCGCTTTTGCAATGACGTCGCTGGGCTACCGGTGGCGTGGAAGCGCACGCTCTCCTGCGCTAGGCCGGGCCCGAAAAGGCCATGATCAGCACCGACAACGCGAACATCAGACGAAGTGCCGTCATTTTTTCCCACCTTTCAGCGCCAAAATTTCGCGCAATGGTGCTATGTTATGGGAGCAGAGAAAACAGAGGGGTCTAAACGGTGGATCTAACAGGTGAATATCGCATTGCCGCATCGCGAGAGCAGGTCTGGGCGGCATTGAACGATCCCAAAATTCTGAAGGCTTCCATCCCCGGCTGCAGTGCCCTGGAAGCGGTGGGGGGCGACAGTTTCGCGGCTACGGTTACGGCCAAGGTGGGGCCGGTAAAAGCGAAATTTCAGGGTCAGGTCACGTTGTCGGATATGGATCCGCCCAACGGTTATACCATTCAGGGCGAGGGCAAGGGCGGCGCCGCCGGTTTTGCCAAGGGCGGAGCCAAGGTGACCTTGGTGGAAGATGGCGACGGCACTTTGTTGCAATACGAAATCAATGCCAATGTGGGCGGCAAGCTGGCCCAGATCGGCTCCCGTCTGATCGACGGCACGGCGAAAAAGCTGGCGGGCGAATTCTTCACCGCTTTCGCCGAATTGGCGGCGGCGCCTCGGGCGGAAGCGGAGCCGGAGCCGGGCATTCCGGGGGCGGCGACAGATATTCCGCCTGCCGTGGTCAATGTCGCCGCCGCCAGTGATGAGGCCGCGCCTGGGCCGGAGGCCAACGGCGGTTTTCCCAGATGGGTCTGGCTGGGCGGGCTGATCGTCATCATGGCCATTATTGTCGGCATTCTGGGCGGCGACTAATGTCACAACTTTACGACTTTTCCGCCTTTGGGTGTAATCCGGGCTTGACCTAGGCGCGCGGAGGCGAAACACTTGAAGCACTGAGGGAGGGCTAGCCGTGTGCGGCCGGTTTCTTTACCCTGAAATATAGTCGGCAACGAACGACAGGGAGGTTCTGCATGCCAACGGTATCAATGACCGTGAACGGACAGGCTGTGAGTGGCGAGATCGAAGACCGCACGCTGCTGGTTGAGTTCATTCGTGAAAATCTAAATCTGACGGGCACCCATGTGGGCTGTGACACCAGCCAGTGCGGCTCTTGCGTGGTTCATGTGAACGGGGATTCCCTAAAGTCATGCACCATGCTGGCGATGCAGGCCAACGGGGCCGAGGTCACGACGATCGAAGGTCTGGCCCAGGGCGGCGAAATGCATCCCATGCAACAGGCCTTCCAGGATAATCATGGTCTGCAATGCGGCTTCTGTACGCCGGGCATGGTGATGAGCGCCGTCGATCTGGTGGAGAAAAATCCGAACCCGGACGAGACGACGATCCGTGAGCAGCTGGAAGGCAATATCTGCCGCTGCACGGGCTACCACAATATCGTCAAGGCGGTGCAACAGGCCGCCAAGACCATGGGGGGATAGCATGGCTGAAAATGGCATTGGCGCTAGCCTAAAGCGCAAGGAAGACAACCGGTTTCTGACTGGGAAGGGGAACTTTACTGGCGACATCAATAGGCCGGGACAGACCCACGCCTATATCGTGCGTTCGCCCCACGCCCACGCCACGATCAATTCCGTTGATATTTCGGCGGCGCAATCGGCACCCGGCGTGGTCGGCGCTTTCGTCGGCCAGGACCTGCTGGACGACGCCGTTGGCGGTTTGGTTTGCGGCGCCTCCGTGACGGGAAAGGGCGGTGAGGTGAACAAGGCCCCACCGCGCAATGTCCTGACCATGGACAAGGCGCGTTTCGTCGGCGATCCAATCGCCGTCGTGATCGCGGAGACCCCGGCCCAGGCTAAGGATGGCGCCGAATTGGTGGCGATCGATTATAGCGAATTACCCTCAACGGTTTCGACCGCGACCTCGGACGCCGACGGCGCCCCGCAACTGCACGAGGAATGCCCCAACAATATAGCCCTCGATTGGGAGTTGGGCGATAAGGACGTGGTCGATGCGGCCTTTGCGGCGGCGCACAAGACGGCGGAAGTTGAACTGGTCAACAACCGCATGGTTACCAACGCCATGGAGCCGCGCGCGGCGGTGGGCGAATATAATTCGGGAACGGACGAAACCACGTTGTATGTGACGTCGCAAAATCCGCACGTCCACCGCCTGGTCATGTCCGCTTTCATGAATATCGCGCCAGAGCATAAGTTCCGGGTAGTCGCGCCCGATGTGGGCGGTGGTTTCGGCTCGAAAATCTTCACCTACAATGAAGAGGCGATCTGTGCCTGGGCCGCCAAGCGGATTAATCGTCCGGTCAAGTGGACATCGGACCGTTCGGAAGGCTTCATGTCCGATGCCCATGGCCGCGATCACGTGACCAAGGCGGAAATGGCCATGGACGCGGATGGCAAGTTCACCGCCATGCGGGTGACCTCCAAGGGCAACATGGGGGCGTATTTACAGCTTTTTTCTGTCTCCATCCCAACGTTGTTCCATGGCTTCCTGCTGGCGGGACAGTACACCACACCGGCGATTTACCTGGATATGCGCTGTGTCATGACCAACACCGCGCCGGTCGATGCCGCGCGCGGCGCGGGCCGGCCTGAGGCGACCTATCTTCTGGAACGCCTGGTTGATGTCTCGGCGGCTGAAATGGGATTGGATCCGGCGGAAATCCGCCGGCGCAACTTCATTAAGGCCGACCAAATGCCGTACCAGACGCCGGTCGTGCAATGTTACGATTCTGGTGACTATCACGCCTCCCTGGACAAGGCCCTGGCGAATGCCGATTACGACGGTTTTGCCGCCCGGAAGGCTGAGGCCAAGGGCCGGGGCAAGCTGCGCGGTATCGGGCTTTCGTCCTATATTGAGGCTTGCGGTGTCGCCCCTTCGGCGGCCGTGGGTTCGCTGGGTGTTGGCGTCGGCCTGTGGGAATCGGCCCAGGTGCGCTTTAATCCAACCGGTGGCGTCACGGTCTTCACGGGCACGCACTCGCACGGCCAAGGCCACGAAACGGCCTTTGCCCAGCTGGTCACCGAACGCCTTGGTGTGCCGGTGGAACAGGTTGAGGTCGTGCACGGCGATACCGACAAGGGCCAGTTCGGCATGGGCACATACGGCTCACGCTCGCTGCCCGTGGGCGGGGTCGCCATCGCCAATGCGTGCGACAAGATCATCGCCAAGGGCAAAAAGATCGCGGCCCATACGCTGGAAGCATCCGAGGACGATATCGAATTCGGCGACGGCAACTTCACCGTTGCTGGCACCGACAAGGTGATGAATATCGCCGAGGTCGCCTTCACCGCTTACGTGCCTCACAACTACCCGGAAGGGGTGGAGCCCGGTTTGGACGAGATCGCGTTCTTCGATCCCTTGAACTTCTCATTCCCCGCCGGCTCCCATGTCTGCGAGGTGGAAGTCGACCCCGATACCGGTACCTTGGAGATCGTCAAATACACGGCGGTCGATGACTTCGGTGTTCTGGTCAATCCGATGATCGTGGAAGGCCAGGTCCATGGCGGTCTGGCCCATGGCATCGGCCAGGCCTTGCTGGAAAACTGCATCTATGGCGACGACGGTCAGTTGATTACCGGTTCGTTCCAGGACTATTGCATGCCGCGGGCTGATAATCTGCCGTCGTTCGACGTTGATTATGCCCCGACCGTGCCCTTGCACAATCCATTGGGCGTCAAGGGGTGCGGAGAGGCGGGCGCCATCGCGGCTCCGGCGGCGGTGATCAACGCCATCGTCAATGCCCTGGGTATCAAACATCTGGATATGCCGGCCACACCTGAAAAGGTTTGGCGTGCCACGCAGGCGGCCGGTTAAGCCAGGGAGGATAGATAAATGTATAACTTCAACTTCCAATCCGCCTCCAGCCTTGATGATGCCGCCGCCAAGCTTGGTGCGGCCGAGGATGGAACCGTCATCGCCGGTGGTCAGACATTGCTACCGGTGCTGAAACAACGCCTGGCGAACCCGTCGGACGTGGTTGATCTTTCGGGCATTGCCGAACTGAAAGGCATTTCGGCCGGCGCTGACGGCGTCACCATCGGCGCCATGGTTACCCATGCGGAAGTGGCCGGATCGTCCGATGTTCCCGCCGCCCTGCGTGCGCTGGCGGAAGGCATCGGTGATCCTCAAGTGCGTAACCGGGGCACGTTGGGTGGCTCCATCGCCAACAACGATCCGGCGGCTGACTATCCCGCCGCCCTGTTGGGCCTGGGCGCCACCATCACCACTAATCAGCGCGAAATTGCGGCCGATGATTTCTTTACCGGGCTGTTCGAGACCGCATTGAATGATGGTGAGATCATCAAGAGCGTGACCTTCCCGAACGCCACCAAGGCGGCCTATGCCAAATTCCCCAGCCCGGCGTCCCGTTACGCCATGGTTGGTGTCTTCGTGGCCCAGGCCGCCGATGGCGTCCGCGTCGCCGTAACGGGCGCCACGGAATGCGCCCATCGGGGACCGAACCTGGAAGCGGCCTTGTCGGCGAACTGGTCGCCAGATGCCGTTGATGGGGTCACCATTCCGGTCGACCGAATGAATAGCGACATCCATGCCGGCGCAGAATACCGTGCCCATCTGGTTGTCGTTATGGCCAAGCGTGCCGTGGCTGCAGCTGGCTAGGGTAACAAGACGAAGCATTTGAGTTGGCGGAGGGGCCTTGGCCTCTCCGCCTTTTCTTTGTCTGGGAAAAGACCTAGTTTGACAAACATGAGCACAGCCGTGAGCACAGCCTTACCGAAAGACATCGACGCCACCCTGGATACGCTGACCCAGGGCAACTACATTGCCGACCGCAGCTTGGCGACAACGCTGTTCCTGGCCCTGAAAATGGGCCGGCCGCTGTTCCTGGAAGGGGAGGCCGGTGTCGGTAAGACGGAGATCGCCAAGGTGCTCTCGGAAACTTTGTCCCGGCCTCTGGTGCGCCTGCAATGCTATGAAGGGTTGGATGTCGCTTCCGCTGTTTATGAATGGAACTACGCCCGCCAGATGATCGAGATCCGCCTGGCCGAGGCCAGCGGCAATATTGACCGTGAATGGCTGGGCCAGGATATCTTTCGCAACGAATTCCTGATCAAGCGGCCCTTGTTGCAGGCTCTGGAGGTGACTGCCGATGGCACCGCGCCGGTGCTGTTGATTGACGAGTTGGACCGAACGGACGAGGCGTTCGAGGCCTATTTGCTGGAAGTTCTATCCGATTTTCAGATCACCATTCCTGAGATCGGCACCGTCGCCGCCAGCCAACCGCCCGTCGTCATCATTACCTCGAACCGAACGCGGGAGATCCATGACGCCCTGAAGCGCCGTTGCCTGTACTACTGGGTCGACTATCCCGATGCCGAACGCGAACTGGCAATCCTGCGTACCAAGGTGCCCGGCTGTGAGGAAATCCTCAGCCGCCAGGTGGTGGCCTTTATTCAGCGCCTGCGGGAACGCGACCTGTTCAAGCTGCCGGGCATAGCCGAGACCATCGATTGGGCCACGGCGCTGACCGAATTGAACAAGATCGTGTTGGAGCCAGAGACCGTGGACAGTACCCTGGGCGCCATATTGAAGTACCAGGATGATATACAGAAAATCCAGGGCAGCGAGGCCGCTAGGATCCTCGAGGAAGTGAAGCACGATATGGCGGTGAGTGGTTCCTAAGCGCGCGCCATGACCAGCCCGGCCGAAAACATTCCCAGTGATGACAACGGTAACCGTCTGGCTGAAAACATCATGCACTTTGCACGTGTCCTGCGCGCCGCCGGCCTGCCCGTGGGGCCGGGTAAGGTGCTGGATGGTGTACACGCAGTGATTGCTGCTGGCGTCGGCAACCGGGAGGATTTTTACTGGACCCTGTTTGCGGTTTTTGTCGACCGCCAGGACCACCGCGAGATGTTTGATCAGGCCTTTCATATCTTCTGGCGCAATCCCCGCATTCTGGAACGCATGCTGCATGCTCTGATGCCCCAGGTCGAGGTGGAGATGGACCAGAGCCAGAACGAGGCAGTCTTGCGCAGGGTGGCCGAGGCCTTGGCCAAGGGGGAGGGGGCCGAAATCCCACAAGAGGAGGCGGAAGAAGAGATTGAGTTCGACTCCGCTCTGACTTATTCCGCCCGAGAGGTATTGCAAGGCATGGATTTCGAGTCCATGAGCGCCGATGAGGTCGCTCAGGCCAAGGCCATCATCGCGCGCATGCGCCTGCCCATCATGGCGGTGCCGACGCGACGCCTATCGCCGGACCCCCATGGCCGCCGGGTCGATATGCGGGCCAGCCTGCGGGCGGCGCTTCGTAGCAGCGGCGGCGTGCCCCTGCGGCACCGTTCGCCAAAGCGTCGGCATCCGCCCCTGGTGGTGCTGTGCGATATTTCCGGTTCCATGAGCCGATACAGCCGCATGTTCCTGCATTTTATGCATGCCATCACCAGCGACCGGGACCGGGTGCATACATTCGTTTTTGGTACACGGTTGACCAATATCACCCGGCATCTGCGCCACCGGGATGTGGATGTGGCCCTGCAAAAAGTTGCCGAGGGTGTGGAGGATTGGTCAGGCGGCACGCGCATCGGCCATTGCCTGCATGAGTTCAACACCGACTGGTCGCGCCGGGTATTGGGCCAGGGGGCGGTGGTGCTGATGATCTCCGATGGCCTCGACCGAGATGCGGGTGAGGGCATCGGGGACAAGATTGAGCGCCTGCATAAGTCTTGTAGGCGATTGATCTGGCTTAATCCGCTCTTGCGTTATGCGGGTTTTGAGCCCAAATCGAAGGGTATTCGCGCCTTATTGCCCCATGTGGACGATTTTCGCACCGTCCATAATCTTGCCAGTCTGGGTGATTTAGCCGAAACTTTGAGCCGGCCCGAGCCGGGGCGGCGTACGAAATATTTGACGGAGGCGGCTTGATGCCGAACGACGTAGTGGAACATGAACGCGTGCTGGAAAAAGCGGCGGAATGGAAAACCGCCGGTAAGGGCGTCGCACTTGCCACCGTGGTTGCTACCTGGGGCTCGTCGCCGCGCCCGGTGGGTAGCCAGCTGGTGGTCGAGGAGGGCGGCGATTTCGTCGGCTCGGTCTCGGGTGGCTGTATCGAGGGCGCGGTGGTAACGGAAGCACGCCAGACCATTCAGGACGGCCTGACCCGTTTGATCGATTATGGCATCTCGGATGAAACCGCATGGCAGGCCGGCCTCGCCTGCGGCGGCAAATGCGAAGTCTTTATTGAGCCGGTGGAGTAGATCAGGAATGAAAATCGATCTCTTAAATCAGCTGTTGGCCGACCGCGAAGCCAAGCGCCAGGTTGTTCTGGCCACTGATCTGGCATCCGGTGAGGGGCGATTGCTCTATCCAGTGGAGGCTGAAAGCAGTGGCGATGAACTGCTGGCTGCCGCTCACCGGGTCATGGTTGCGGATAAAAGCGGCATCGTCGAGCTGGCGGATGGCGGCAAGGTCTTCCTGCATGTCTACAACCCGCCCCTGCGCATGCTGATCGTCGGCGCGGTGCATATTGCACAGCCGTTGTCGCAGATGGCGGCGCTGGCCGGCTATGACGTGGCCATCGTCGATCCCCGCCGCGAATTTGCCTCCCCCGACCGTTTTCCAGGCATTACCTTGATCGATGCCTGGCCCGATGACGGCGTGGATCAGTTCGCCCCCGATCGGCGCACGGCGATCGTCACCCTGACTCATGATCCCAAGCTGGACGATCCCGCCTTGATCAAGGTGCTGCGCTCTGACGTCTTTTATATCGGCTGTCTCGGCTCCAACCGAACCCATGGCAAGCGCCTGGAACGTCTGGCCGCCGAGGGCTTTAACGAGGCGGACTTCGCCCGCATCTATGGCCCGGTGGGCCTGGATATCGGCGCCAAGTCACCGGCGGAAATCGCGGTCTCGATAATCGGCGAGGTGACGGAGGCTTTGCGCCGTCCCGCCCGCGCGGCTTCGGCGGCGGCGCAATGATTTTTGGCTCCACGCCATTGGGTCAGGCGGTCGGCGCCATTCTGGCCCATTCGGTCAACAGCGGCGGCGTGCGCATGAAAAAGGGCCGCAAGTTGACGGCGGATGATGTCGCGGCCCTGGCCAAGGTGGGTGTCGGAGAGGTCATCGCGGCCCGTCTGGAAGCCGATGACGTGGACGAGGACACGGCGGCCAATGCTATCGCCAAGGCCTGCGGGGGCACGGGTGCGCGTTTGCAGGCGGCCTTCACCGGGCGCTGCAATCTTTATGCCGACGGGCCCGGCGTCATGGTGCTGGATCCCGTCCGCGTCGATCGGATGAACCGTATTCACGAAGCCATTACCATTGCGACCCTGGCTCCAGACGAGGCGGTGGAGGCTGGGCAGATGCTGGCCACCGTCAAGATCATACCGTTTGCCGCGCCGCGTGAAGCGGTGGATGAAGCCATCGCCATAGCTGCCAAAGACGGCGCGCCGTTGTTGGATATCGCCCCCTACCGGGCGCGGCGCGCCGGCCTGATCATGACCACATTGGCCGGTACCAAGACCAAGGTGCTGGATAAGACCGCCGCCGTGCTGCGCGACCGTTTGCAGCGTCTGGGCAGCACCTTGGCGCATCAACAGTGCTGCCCCCATGCCGCCACCGATGTGGCGGCCGCGGTTACGGCACAGTTGGCCCGGGGTTTGGACCCGATTCTGATTTTCGGTGCTTCCGCCATTACCGACCGCCGGGACGAAGTGCCCGCCGGCATCGTCGCTGCCGGTGGCGTGATCGAACATTTCGGCATGCCGGTGGATCCGGGCAATCTGTTGCTGCTGGCTGGCAAGGATGAAACGGCGGTGATCGGTCTGCCGGGTTGTGCCCGTTCACCAAAGCTGAATGGTTTCGATTGGGTGTTGCAACGGCTGTTGGCGGATAGGCCTGTTGGCCGCGGCGAGATCACCGCCATGGGGGCGGGCGGTCTGTTGAAGGAAATCCCCTCCAGGCCACAGTTGCGCGCTGGTGATATAATCGAGGGTGCGCCGAAAGCCCCACGCATTGCCGCCCTGATCCTGGCGGCGGGCCAATCCCGGCGCATGGGCGCGGCCAACAAGCTGCTGGCCGAGATCGACGGCAAGGCCATGCTGGCCCGTGTGGTGGAGGCGGCCCAGGCCTCGCAAATCAGCGAAATAGTCGCCGTCACAGGGCATCAATCCGAAACCGTCGCTGAGGCGCTATCGGCTTACGGTGTCGGCTGTGTACATAACCCCGATTTTGCCGACGGTCTCAGCACCTCGCTCCAGGCGGGGATTGGCGCCCTGGGCGGCGCTATCGACGGTGCTATCGATGGCGTCATCATCCTGCTGGGCGATATGCCGCGGATCTCACCCGGCCACATTGACCGCCTGATCGCCGCCTTCAGCCCGGTGGAGGGCCGCGCCATCTGTGTCCCCACCTTTCAGGGCAAGCGCGGCAATCCGGTTCTTTTCGCCGCGCGGTTTTTCTTGGAAATGACCACGGTCGGCGGCGACAGCGGCGGCAAGCATCTGATTGGCCAGCACGAGGATGATCTGGTGGAAGTCGTGATGGAGGATGACGCCATCTTCCTCGACGTGGATACCCCCGACGCCCTGACCGCTATTCGCGCGGCCCCTTTTGATCTAATCCAATAAGTTGCTCCAACCGGTATTGATTAGGCACTCGACAAACGCGGAAAGCTCCCTATATAGTCTGGCCATGGACGCGAACAGAAAACACCTGCTCTTGGGGCAGCTCATTATCGGGCGACTTAGCCGCCCGGCCATCACGCATGGCCGGGACGCAAGTCGCCTTTCAATGATGAAGCCCTATCAGGAGTTCGCTAGCCATACCCATTCAATTCGATCACGGTCAATTAGACCAAGAATCTAACGAGCAATCGTTCCAGCCCGCGCCGCACGCGGCGGCGGATGCCCACTATTTTCAAATCCAAGCGTACCCGGAAGCCTCGGTTCTGTCCCGCGTGCTGGAGCTTTTCGCCCTGTGCGACATGATCTACGGGGAGGCTATCTGTAAGCATGTTCGCGGCGCTGAGGACGGTCTGCATATCCACATCACCATTGACGATATTCCGCCCCATCAGGCCGCCAACATCGCCGCGCGACTGCGCAACATCATCCCCGTCACCTGCGTCGTGCTCGAACCGGCGGAAGTGTGAGGCCGCCTGGCATTCGACAAGATTGTCGTGCCGGGGGAATGACGCCGGCGCCTGATCAATGCTATTGAGATAGCAACAAGCATTGCAAAATCGTTGAGTGGAGGAGCGAGACCATGAAAGTAGATGCGGTACTGACTTCGAATCTGGACAAGGCGAGTGCTGACGCGGCGGAATTGGAGGAAATGGGCTATGATGGCCTGAAATCTATCGAGACCGCCCATGATCCCTTCCTGCCTCTGTTGCTGGCGGCGCAGTCCACCAAGAATATTGATCTGACCACTGGCATCGCCGTGGCCTTTGCCCGCTCGCCCATGACGCTCGCGAACGNGGGCCATGATCTGAACGCGGCGGCCAAGGGCCGCTTCTCCCTCGGCCTGGGTTCGCAGATCCGCCCCCATATCACCAAGCGCTATTCCATGCCTTGGTCCTCGCCGGCGGCGCGCATGCGCGAGCTGATCCTGGCCATGCGGGCAATCTGGGCCTGTTGGCACGAGGGCGAGCCGCTGGCGTTCCTGGGCAAGTTCTACACCCACACCCTGATGACACCGTTTTTCACCCCCACAAACACGGAATACGGCCCGCCCAAGGTCTACCTTGCTGCCGTCGGCCCCATGATGGCCGAGGTCGCGGGCGAGGTCGCCGATGGCCTGCTGGTGCATGGCTTTACCACCCAGACCTATCTGGAGACCGTCACCATGCCGGCGCTGGAGCGCGGCTTCGCCAAGGCCGGCAAGACCCGGGCGGATTATGAGATCGCCTATCCGGTGTTCGCGGTGACGGGCCGGGACGAGGTGGAGATCGCGGCGGAAACCGTCAAGATGCGCCAGCAGATCGCCTTTTATGGCTCAACGCCCGCCTACAAGCCGGTGCTGGATTCCATCGATATGGGCGAACTACAGCCCGAATTGAACGCCATGTCCAAGCAGGGCCGCTGGGAGGCCATGGGCGAATTGATCGACGACAAGGTGTTGCACGCCATCTCGGTCGAAGGCGATGCCCGTGAAGTAGCGCGGCAGATTAAGTCCCGCTACGGCCACATCGCCGATCGTACGGCGGCGTCATATACCTCCATGGACCAGGAAGAGAAACTGGCCTTCATCGAGGAAATGCAAGCAGGGTAGGGGCTGGCTGTCGCACTCCGGCAGGTCACTCCGCCCTCACTCCGGCGGATCGGGCAGGGTTAGGGTGATCGCGATGGCGAGCGCCACCAGCGCAGCCGCCACCAGATAGGCGGGGGTGAAGCTGCCGCTGTATTCCGCCATGGAGCCTGCGGCGATGGGCCCAAGCATCTGCCCCATGCCTTGTAGGATCGAGATGGTGCCGATCACGCCCACTGCGCGGTCCGGGCTTAGGTAATCGGCGGCGGCGGCCGTGATAATCAAAGGGACGCCGAACATTGACAGGCCGTACAGGATGACCGAAAGATAGACCGGCCAAACACCGCCATCGCTGCCTTGGGTGATCAAGATGTAGGCGCAGCCTTGCAGGAAAAACGCCGTCGTGATTCCCAGACGCCGACCCAGGCGGTCCGATAGGGCGCCCAGTACGGGGCCGCAGAACAGCGAGAAAAAGCCAAGCCAGATCCAGAACTGTCCGGCCTTGGCCTCCACCATGCCGTGTTCGTGCACCAGGGTCGTGATGATAAAGGTGCCATAGATGACGTAAGAGGCGCCAAATAGAAAATAGATCGCCGCCAGGCGGATGACCAGAATACGCGCCGCCGCGCCGGACAGGGCGGCCGCCTGCTTCGCGGCTATTCGTGCCACCAATGTATCGCTATTGCCATCCTGCGGTTCAGCCGCTTCACCAAAGGGCTTCAGGCCAAGCTCGCCGGGCCGGTTGCGCATGACGGCATAACAGAAAATCGCTATGGGCAGGCAGACCAGTGCCAGACCGCCCCAGCCCAGGCGCCAGCCGATCTCGCCTTGCGTGTTGTTGATAAGGGGGATGCACCAGCCTGACAGCATTATCGCCAAACCAGCGCCGGCGGACAGTAATCCCGCCGCCAGGCCGCGCCATTTCGTGGTGAACCAATGGGGCAACAGGGCCACGACCGAAACAAAGGCCATCGCGGTGGACATGCCCGTGCCCGAATACAGGATTACCAGGGGCAGAAAACCATCCGCGAGGGAGACCCCGGCCATGGTGGCGACGATGGTCATCAGAGTCACGGCNATCAGGCGCCGTTCGCCAATGAGGGGCAGCAAACGCCGTACCAACAGGGCGCCGAGCAGATAACCGATGAAATTGCCGGTGCTGATCCAGCCCATCTGCACATAGTTGAGGTTCAAGGCATCGCCCATGGCCGGCAACAGCATCCCCAGGGCAAACCGTCCCACGCCCATGGAGACGAATACGCTGAGCACGGCCGCCAGCACGATCCACCAGCCATAATGCAGACCAAGAAACGGCGCCGCCGGCGGGTTTTCGGCGGGGTCCATCATGGTGTTTTGACTGGCTTCTGGTTGCCTGATGAAATCTTGCCTGGGGTGCTCATAAGAAAACGGCTATTTAGGTAATGCGGGTCGTTCATTGATACGTGAACGGGGAAGAAGGAGCAACAATGACGGACGGTTCTTCCCTGCAAGGGGAAAATAATGATGGGGCCAATGCACGGGATTCCAACATTGCCTATTGCCTTGATGCGCTTCGGCGTGAGGATCGCGACCGTTATTTGATCCTGTTGTTCGCGCCGCGCCAGGACCGCGCCGTGCTGGCGGCGCTGTATGCCTTCAACCTGGAATGCGCCCGTGGGGTCATGGCGGGGGGGAGCTGCCGATATTGGGGCAAATGCGCCTGCAATGGTGGCGCGATGGTCTGGAAGCGGAAGGCCGGGATGGCACATACCCGGTGCTGTCCCTGTTGGCTAAACGGCGGGATTTGCTGCCGGGCCTATTGGATATGTTGGCGGCGCGGGAGCGGGATTTGACCGATCCACCTTTCGCAGATCTGGCCGAGGTGGTAGTACATGCACAGGCCACGCGCGGTGCCCTGGCTGGCTTAGCTGGCCAGGTTCAGAATGACTTGACCTTGCGTGATAGCAATCTTGATGCGGCACGGGCGGCGGGCACGGCCTATTCCCTTGCCGGTATGCTGCGTGCCATACCTTACCATGCGCATCAGTCGCCGGGCTCTGGTTTTCAGGGTCGCCTCTGCCTGCCCGGCGATATGCTGGCTCAATATGGCCTGACGGCAGACGATATTAGGTCCGGGCAACAGTGCGCCGGGGTAAGTGAGTGCGTCGGGCAAATCGCACTGGTGGCCGCGCGGGAGGTGGATAAAGCAGCCAACCTTGGCTGTGCGGGCGGCAACCTCTCGCCGTTGTTGCATGGCAGTCTGGCGCGGGCCTATTTGCGCCGCCTGGCGAAGGCCGAAAACAACCCGTTCGCGCCCAACCTTCGCCTCGACCCACTGGCCCGGCCCCTGATGTTGTGCTGGCGGGCGCTTTTGCGCCGGCCATAGAAAATTTCAGACCGCCAGCCAGGCGTCCAGATCGGCCAGGGCGCGTTCGGCGTAGGCCGCCTTGCGCAGTTTCTTCTTTACCCGTGGGGTCAGGATGGGGAACAGGCCAAAATTGGCATTCATGGGCTGAAAATCCACCACTTTGCCCTCCTTTAGATCCCGATGCCGGGCCGTGCCCGTGATGTGGCCCAACAAGGTTCCCATGGACGTTGTGGGCGGCGGCAACTTGGGCGCCTGGCCCAGGCGTTCCGCGGCGGCGAAGCGTCCGGACAATAGTCCCATGGCAGCACTTTCCACATAGCCTTCGACGCCGGTGATCTGGCCGGCGAAACGTAGGCGGGGTTGCGCCTTGAGGCGGCAGCTGCCGTCAAGTAGTTCGGGACTGTTCAGGAAAGTATTGCGGTGGATGCCGCCCAGGCGGGCGAAGCGCGCGTTCTCCAGGCCTGGAATGGTGCGCAGGACTTGCGTTTGCGCCCCATGTTTCAGTTTGGTCTGAAAGCCGACTAAATTATACAAGGTGCCCTGAGCGTTATCCTGGCGTAGTTGCACCACCGCATGGGCCTTGATGTCCGGCTGATGGGCATTGGTCAGGCCGACCGGCTTCATGGGGCCATAGCGCAAGGTCTCGAGCCCGCGCTCGGCCATTACTTCGATGGGCAGGCAGCCTTCGAAATAGGGTGTATTTCTCTCCCACTCATGAAATTCTGTCACCTCGCCCGTGCATAAATCGGCAATGAAGGCCTCGTACTGGTCCTGATCCATGGGGCAATTCAGATAATCCTTGCCGGTGCCGCCCGGTCCTGGTTTGTCATAGCGGGATTGAAACCAGGCTTTCTCCATATCCACCGAGTCCGCATAGACAATGGGCGCGATAGCATCAAAGAACGCTAGGTGCTCCGCCCCCGTCAGTTTGCCGATCGCGGCTGTCAGCGTGGGCGAAGTCAGCGGTCCCGTCGCGACGATGACGTTGTTCCATTCCTCTGGCGGCAGGCCGGCGATCTCGCCACGGACCAGGGTCACCAACGGCTCGGCGGCAAGGGCGGCGGTGACATGGGCCGAGAAGGCTTCCCGGTCCATGGCCAGGGCGCCTCCCGCTGGTACTTTGTTGGCGTCGGCGGCGGCCAGGATCAGGCTGTCGCAACAGCGCATTTCCTCGTGCAACAGGCCCACGGCAGAGGCCTGGACATCGTCGGAGCGAAAGGAGTTCGAGCAGACCAATTCAGCCAGGCCTTCGGTCTCGTGCGCCTCTGTCATGCGTTCGGGGCGCATTTCATGCAAGATCACTGGCACGCCTGCACGGGCGATCTGCCAAGCCGCTTCCGAGCCGGCCAGGCCGCCGCCTATTACGTGGATAGTTTTTTGTTCGCTCATGGCCGGTTAGATAGGCCCGCCGAGCCCTGGACGCAACACACTTTTAGGCAAGAAACCAGTGTTCTTTAGACCGCTCTGTCCCAACCCCACCACTTGCATAGCGCCTGGCCCATGATAAGCCGCTTATCCTGCTCGTCTAGCCAGGGTAGCGCTTCAGTGAACATCTTCACGCATTGTTGCCAGGAACAGGGCATCTTGGAAATATCAGTGCCCCAGAACATGCGGTTGGGGCCAAAGGCATCATAGATCTGCCGCAGATATCGGTGCATGTTGGAAAAGGGGAAGGCTTCGGTAGAATAGCCCGGCGCGCCCGTGGCCTTGATCGCCACGTTGGGGAATTTTGCCAACTCAAGCAGATCGGGCATATGGGTCATGGCGGCGTCGTCCTTGAGTGGGCTGGTGCCACCCCGCCCGCCCATATGGTCGATGGTCAGGCGCAGTCCGGGAAAACGCTCGGCGATGCGGCCAAGGGCAGGGAATGATCCTGTCGCCAGGGTGGCGATTGGTATACCGGCCTCCTCCGCACCCGCCCAAAGCCAATCAAGGGTGCCATCGAGTAGCCATTGTCGCACGGGATCATCGATAAATGGATAGCGCAGGCCCAGCATGCCCGATTGCTTGCGCCAGCCTGCGAGCAGGTCGCGGGAGCTCGGTTGATCCAGGGGCAGCGAACCCATGACCGCGAAACGTCCGGGATAATCAGCGACTGCTTTCAGGGCCATTTCGGTTGAGCCGGGATCCCAGCCGGGTGGATGAATGACCGCGCCATGGACGCCGCCTTCGTCCATCAAGGCTATGGCCTGGGCGGGCGTGAACGCTGTCACTTGCCAGTGCGCCTGATTGCTTGGCAGGCCGGTGCCCCAAAGGTGGATTTGCGCATCGATGATCTGCATGGCGGTTGCTTTCTTTACTGTTAGTGACTCGGCTTGGTGGGAAACGGCGTCAGCTGCAGCTCATGTGTCCAACATGATCGATCCTGGGTGTGCAAATAGTAGAATGCCTCGGCGATCTTGACCGGGTTCATTACTGTATCGGGCTCGCGCTGTGCCTTTTCCAGGGCTCGTGTTCCTGGTGAATCGATAAGGCCGTCGATCACCACGTTGGCCACGTGCACGCCGTGCTCCGAATATTCCTCCGTCAACACCTGGGCCAGGGTCCGCATCATGACTCGTGGATAGTACAGCGACTGTCCGGTTATGCGTTTGCGCCCGCGCAAGGATGAGGCGTTGTTGGAAATCAGAAACGAGCCTTCGCCCTTCTCTCGCATGGCTGGCAGGACTTCCTTGGCCACCAGAAATGGCCCCCGGGCGGAGATATGCTGTGTGGTATCGAACATTTCCAATGGAATATGTTCAAGCAGCTCCTTTTCTGGGGGCAGATCACGGCCCTCCAGATAGCCGGCGTTATAGACCAGAACATCCGGCTCGCCGGCTTCATTCCGGATCTTGGCGAAGGCCGCAGAAATGGACTCGGGCGAGACCAGGTCCAACTCGACCGTCATGCACTCGCCATCCTGTTCCATAATGGCTGCCTGCAGGGCGGCGGCGTTGGCGGCGGTGCGGGTTGTCAGTACGACGGAAAAGCCTTCCTGTGCGAACTTCTGTGCGATGGCACCGCCAACGCCCCATCGTACGCCCAGAGGCAGCTCGCTGTCATCGACTGTCCCGCCATGGGCCAGCTTGGTCATGCGGCCGTCGGACTGCCATTTGGTGGTGGCACCGACCACCATGGCAACTTTTTTGGTCATTGTATCCGCCTCCGTACGCGTTGATTATGATGGTTTCGATTTGCAGCGAGTTTAGCGGCAGGTACATGGCAAAGCCATGCGTGATACAGGGAACGAGGTTTTGGAATGAATTCTGATTTTGCGCCATTGAAGGATGTTCGTGTTGTTGAGATGAGCCACATGATCATGGGGCCTTCATGCGGTATGTTCCTGTCATTCCTCGGTGCCGAGGTTATCAAGGTCGAACCACCCGAGGGGGACAAGACCCGCCAGTTAAGCGGCATGGGGCGGGGCTTTTTTCCAACCTTCAATCGCGGCAAGAAATCCGTTCAACTGGATCTGAAAACAACGGCAGGCATCGAGGCGTTGAACAGGCTGCTCGCCACGGCGGATGTCTTCGTAGAAAATTTCCGGGATACATCGTTGGCGAACATGGGCCTGGACCCGGGCTCGCTAAGAGAAAAATATCCTCGCCTGATCGTCGCCTCGTGCAAGGGCTTCCTGCATGGACCGTATGAAAACCGCACCGCGATGGATGAAGTGGTGCAAATGATGACGGGTATGGCCCATATGACTGGGCCGTCTGGGCGGCCCTTGCGCATTGGCTCCTCGGCCAATGATATCATGGGAGGCCTGTTCGGGGCGCTCTCTGTCCTCGGCGCCTTGCTTGAACGGGATAAGACGGACGCTGGCCATAGTATTCGGATCGGGTTGTTCGAAAACTGTCTTCTGTTGGTGGCCCAGCACATGGTGCAGTTCGACATCGAAGGCACAGAGGCGCCGCCTATGCCTGAGCGAGTTTTCTCCTGGCCGGTCTATGATATTTTTAAGACCCGCGAAGAACGCCAGATATTCGTCGGCTCGGTAACGGAGGGGCAATGGGACAAGCTGTGCACTATTCTCCAGTTGGACAAGCTTCTGAATGATCCGGGGTTGAGATCTCGGCAGGACCAGATCGCGGCCCGGTCACGGACGATCCCGATTTTTGAAAAGGCCATCGCCCAGCGTTCATTTGATGAATTGCTGCCGCGCTTTGAAGCCGACGGCATTCCGTTTTCGCCGATCTCCCGGCCCGTGGAAATGTATGACGACCCCCATGTCAACCGCGAGGGCGGTTTGTTCGTATCGAACCTGCCCGAAGGCGGCAGCTTCCGCGCCCCCGGCCTACCCATGGAGGTCGATGGCCTGCCTGTTTGCGGCAACATACCCGACCTGCCCGGGATCGGCGAGGATACGGCGGAAATACTCAACAGCCTGGGCCTGACCGAGGCTGAGGTTGCCGCCGCCGCGGGCCTGAAAGAGGAATAGCTGCTTTAACTGATATCACGAATAATGTCCCGCGCCACGTTGTGGCCGGGAATGCCCGTGACGCTCGAGGATCTTGACCGACAGGCCACCCCGCTCCAGATAGGCGGCGCAAACCAGTCCATTATGGCCACCGCCGACAACCGCCAAGTCGTAGCGTTCCGAATATGTCCCAGGCTTCGCCATGACGTCCCTCCTGCCGCGTCTTGTATCGGCGGTGCGATCCAGTTTACCATAAGTCCAATAGGGGAATTTCTGATTTAGCGGTATATGGGGAAGTTACATGACATTGAGCAATATCCGGGTGAAGCCCGTGACGGCATCCATCGGTGCGGAAATCGAGGGCGTGAATTTGGCCGAACCATTGAGTGATGCCACGTTCGACGCCTTGCACGACGCCTTGATGAAGCATCAGGCGATCTTTTTCCGCGATCAGGAAATGACGCTGGAGCAGCACAAGGACCTTGGCCGCCGCTTTGGTGAATTACACGTGCATCCGGCGGCACCTGGACCGAAGGATCACCCTGAAATCCTAGTAATTCACGCGGACGAGAAGTCCAAGCACGTGGCGGGCGGCGGTTGGCATACGGATGTTAGCTGTGATGTTGAGCCACCCATGGGCTCGATCCTGCATATCCATGACGCTCCCGAGGTCGGCGGCGACACCTTGTTCGCTAATATGTACGGCGCCTATGAGTCTCTATCGGATCGCATTCAGCAATTTCTGGACGGCTTGACCGCCATGCACCGCTCCGAGCATGTGCACAAGGGCCGCTATGGCCTGAAGGAAAAACTGCGCGATGACGACTATCCTGAGGCGGTTCATCCCGTCGTCCGCACACATCCTGTGACCGGGCGCAAGGGATTGTTCATCAACGCCTCGTTCACCACCCGGATCATGGAACTGAGCCACCACGAAAGTAATGATGTTCTGGCGATGCTGTGCAACCACATAGCCCGCGGCGTACATTTCCAGTGCCGCTATCGCTGGGAAAATAATTCTGTGGCGTTCTGGGATAACCGCTGCACCCAGCATCATGCCGCCTGGGATTATTACCCCAATGTTCGCCACGGCTACCGCGTCACCATTCAGGGTGACAAGCCGGTTTAAGGGCTTTTCGTTCGAGACGGAAACGCCAAGCCGGCCCGCTCCCCTTCCCAACCACCCAATGAGTATGGTCCCGTGGGTGGACAAGAGGGGGAGCGGGCGGTCCAGAGATACGACATAGGGCGAAAAGACGGTAGATCGATCAGCGGTGGCGCTTTTTTAGCTCTCGGAAATCGTTGATCGCCGGGTTTTGACGGGGGTCTTCGTCCGGGCCGAATATTTGCGCCTTTTGGATTTTTTGCGTACCGGTGGTCGGCAGGCTGTCCACGAACAGCAGCCAGCCCGGCGCCTTGTAATAGGCTTGCCGGAGGAAACACCAATCGAACAGGGCGCGGGCCTGGGCCGCATCTGTTGCTTCGCCAGGCATGGCGACGATGCAGGCCAGGACCTCTTCATCGCGGATATCGTCCTCAACCGGCAGCACCGCTACCTGTGCGACCTGCTCATGGGACTGCAGGCAGGCCTCGATCTCGGCGGCGGCGATATTCTCGCCGGAGCGGCGGATGATGTTCTTCTTGCGGTCGACGAAATACAGCATGCCGTCTTCGCCTTGGCGTACCGTATCACCGGTATGGAACCAGCCGCCGCGCCATGACTTTTCGGTCTCTTCCTCGTTCTTTAGATAGCCGGAGAAGAAATGCTTGCGCGGCGTCTCGGCGTTGTAGCGGACCAGCAACTCGCCATCCCTGTCGGGGCCCACGTCATTGTCATCGTCATCGACAACACGGGCCTCCAGTCCGGCCAGCGGCTTGCCAAAAGCCCGTGTATCAATGCGTCTTGGCTCGTGACAGTCGGCGAAGATGCGGCCTGTCTCGGTCATGCCCCAGACTTCAACCAGGGGAAAGCCAAAGCGGTCCTCGAACGGGGCATGCAGTTCCGGCTCCAACCCCGCGCCGGTGCCAAAGCGTAGTTTGTGTTGTTTTTCCTCCGGCGAGACGGGTTGGTTCATCAACAGTGGCGGCACCACGCCCAGATAGTGCATGGCGGTGGCACCCGTGGCGACAACGTCTTTCCACCAGGTGGAGGGATGAAAACGGTCCGGTGCGATCAAACAGCTACCGGAAAGAAACACCGCCGTA
Organism: Rhodospirillaceae bacterium; assembly: GCA_002731375.1. Classification (GTDB taxonomy): domain Bacteria; phylum Pseudomonadota; class Alphaproteobacteria. Next base: position 58,974 of record PCBT01000002.1, read on the forward strand.
GCGCAGATTGCCTGGGCGTTGACGTGGAAAAACGGTAGCGGATTAATAACCCGTTCAGGTGCATCAAAACTCAGCTTGCCGCCCATGGAGAGATACCAGCGCCCGCCTTGAATATAAAATTTGTTGCTCAGGATGCAGCCCTTTGGCCGCCCAGTTGTGCCGGAGGTATAGAGCAGGCTAATCTCGCTGGAGGGGCGGGGCGGGCCATCAATGGGCGCGGGGCCAAGGCGGGCTAGATCATCCGTGAAATTCTCGAAGCGTACAACGGGGAGGGGCTTGTCCCGTTTCGCCGCCACTCTTCCCAGATCCTCGGCCCGACTTTCTAGGGTGATCGCGATGTCGGCTTCGGAATGCGCCATCTGGTAGAGCATTTCGTCGCGCCGGTAATCCGGATTGATGGGCACGATGCTGCAGCCCAGGCCATTAAGGGCCAGATAATGAAAGAAGAACTCCGGCCGTTGTGCCAATAGCAGACCGACTCGATGGCCATGGCCGAAACCCGCATCGGCGTATTGCCGGCGCAACGCCTCGATCTGGACCCAGGCTTCGGCGTAGGAAAATTCCTTTCCTTCCGGGTAGTAATCCCGCCCCGCCATGGGGGTGGCGCAAAATGCGCCTCGATCGGGCCATTGCCGTGCCGCGTGGCTGAAGACCGCGTGAACCGTGTCGAACTCAGATACTGCCACTACTCTCTCACCAAATCTCCCAACTAGCCAAATTTATGATTTTTCGGAAAACCTTTCGGCGCCAACCGGCCTGCCTGAGCACGCTTGCCCAGCCACATTTCTAACTTGCTTTCCGTGCGGGTGCGCCCGCCGGCCTGGCGCCAAGTCAGACCGTCGGCCAGGGTCATGGTCTTGGCATCCGACAGACCGCCGTCGCGGTAGCGCTGCAGGACGACGCCGCGACCCCTGTTCATCTCGGGTAGCTCGGAAAGAGGGAACAGCAGCAATTTATGGTTGTCACCAACCACGGCCAGATGGTCGCCTAACACAGGCGCGCAGACAGCGGCCTCCACGTCGCCAGAGACGTTGAGAGCCTGGCGGCCGCCACGGGTCTGCGCCACGGTAGATTTTTCCTCAACCACAAAGCCCCGGCCATCGGAGGAGGCAACCACCAGCCTGCGTTCGGGATCATGCACCATCATGGCGACGATTTCCTGGTCATTGGCCAAGTCTAACAGCAGGCGTACCGGCTCTCCATTGCCCCGTCCGCCGGGCAGTTTGTCGCAAGATAGGGTGTAGAAACGGCCATTGGTTGCGAACAGCACCAGTTTGTCCGTGGTTTGGGCGTGTAGCCAGAAGCGGCCCTTGTCGCCGTCCTTGTAGCGTACGTCATGGCCTTCCTCCACATGTCCGCGCAGAGCCCTGAGCCAACCCTTGTCGGAGCAGACCACGGTGATCGGTTCCTTCTCTACCATGGCCTCTATCGGCATCAACTCGCCTGTGGGGGCGTCCCCGAAGGTACTGCGGCGCGGGCCTAGGGCCGGGTCGTCACCAAAGGTTTCCCGCATTTCGCGAATTTCCCCGGTGATCGCGGCCCAGCGTTTGTCCTCCGATGTCAACAGGGCCTGCAACTCCTGGCGTTCGCCTTTCAGGGCCTTGTCCTCGGCCCGGATTTCCATTTCTTCCAGGCGGCGCAGAGCGCGCAGCCGCATGTTCAGGATTGCGTCGGCCTGGTTCTCTGTAAGATCAAAGGCCTTCATTAAGGCCGGCTTAGCTTCGTCCTCCTCGCGGATGATGCGGATCACCTCGTCTAAGTTTAGATAACAGATCAGATAGGCGGCCAGAACCTCCAGGCGCCGTTCGATCTCGCCCAGACGATGGTTCGAACGGCGGATCAGGACAGAGTGACGGTGATCTAGGAAAGCCTGCAGGGCTTCGCGTAGGTTCATCACCTTCGGTGTCTGATCGGCATCGAGAACGTTCAGGTTGAGGCCGACACGCACCTCCAGATCGCTGAGGCGAAATAGATGCTCCATCAACATCTCGGGCTCCACCCGGCCTGACTTCGGCTCCAGTACCAGGCGGATGTCTTCCGCTGATTCATCACGGATATCTGCCAATAAAGGCAGCTTTCGCTGATGCAGCAACTCGGCGATCTTTTCTATTACCCGGCCTTTTGGCACCTGATAGGGAATTTCCGTGACGACGACGTTGAAGGTGCCGCGCTTGCCCTTTTCGACCTCCCACTTGGCGCGTAGACGGAAGCCGCCACGGCCCGTTTTATAAGCCTCCAAAATCGAGGCGCGGTCCTCGACGATGACGCCGCCCGTGGGAAAATCGGGGCCGGGGATCAGCTGCACTAGCTTGTCCAGGCCAGCGTTAGGGAATTTGATCAGATGCAGCAGGGCGGCACACAGCTCGTGGATATTNTGGGGCGGGATCGAGGTCGCCATGCCGACCGCGATGCCGGTGGCGCCGTTGGCCAATAAATTGGGGAAGGCGGCGGGCAGGACAATCGGCTCTTCATCCTCGCCATCATAGGTGCCGCGAAAATCTACCGTGTCCAGGTCGATGCCCTGCAACAGGGCATGGGCCACGGCGGTCATGCGCGCCTCGGTATAGCGCATGGCGGCCGCGTTATCGCCGTCTACGTTGCCAAAATTGCCCTGGCCATCGACCAATGGATAGCGCTGGGCGAACTCCTGCGCCAGGCGGACCAGGGCGTCGTAAATCGCCTGGTCGCCGTGCGGGTGAAACTTGCCCATGACATCGCCGACAATGCGGGCGCATTTCTTGAAGCCGGTGTCCGGGTTCAGCTTCAGCTGCCGCATGGCATACAGGATGCGCCGGTGTACCGGCTTCATACCATCGCGCACATCGGGCAGGGAGCGCGACATGATGGTGGAAAGGGCGTAGGAGAGGTAGCGTTCGCCAAGTGCCTCGCCCAGGGGTGTATCGCGGATGTCACCGCCTTCGAGAATCTCTGTCATGGCCTATTGTAGCATTGATCACTTTGCCGTTCATTCTGCTTGGCGGGAAATGCGTTCGACCAGGCGTTCCCGTGCCATTGGCAGCGGTTGGTTGTGCGGTGCGAAAACAGCGGTTTGCAGGAAGTAGCCAGTCAATTTAAGGCCGTCGAGAATGTCCTGGCGTGCCAGCTTTTCGCCGGCTTTAGGTAGTAAAAAGCCGGGTAGTGGTAGTAATTTTTCCTTGTACGGCGCGGCGGCCTTGCGGCTGACGGCGCGGGCGGAACGGGGCGAGACATAGGCCAGATCCTCCGTGCTGCCCGTTGCGGCGCAATGGCTCAGATCCAGACCAAAGCCGAGCTCGGCCAGCAATCCCAGTTCGAATCGCACATAGATGGCGGCCCAATTGGGTGTTTCCGCCAGTGCGGACAGCAAGGCGGCGAAGCCATCATGGGCCGCCAAATGGGGCTCGCGCTCCGGCAAGGCCGCCTCCGTTACCGCCGCGGCGGCGGTCAGACCAGCCAGGCGGTTGCCGTCCGATAACAGGCCAGCGGCATGATCGCGCATGCCCTCCACCGTATAGCTGCCGAGATGTTCGGCCAGGCGGCCGCGCCACTCGGCCGCCACTAGGTTGCCCGGCTGCAGCACCCCCCGCAGGCGCCGGCCTGCACCGCCCCTTACTAGGCCGGCGTGACGGCCATGTTCGCGAGTCAACAGATTGACGATCGCTGCCGCTTCCCCGTGGCGCCGCACCGACAATACATAACCTTCGTCCGACCAGTTCATCGCACCAATGTAGCAGGAGATTGCCCCGCAAGCGCCAATAGACGACAATCAAAGGCAAAAGGAGAGCACCTGTAATGAGCAAGGCTTTTGATGGCGTTCGCGTTGTTGATTTCACACAAGTATTGTCCGGGCCGGTCGCGACCGCCAATTTGGCGCTGTTGGGGGCGGATGTCATGAAGATAGAACTACAAGGCGTTGGCGATCAAACGCGGCAGCTGATGGCGGAAGGCGAATGGGCTCTGCGCGGCCTGGGACCGCTGTTTGTCGGCTTTAATTGCGGCAAACGCAGCATCGCGCTGGATCTGAAGAATGACGAGGCAAAAAAGGTCGTCCGCCGCATGATCGAAACGGCGGATGTGGTGGCTGAGAACTTCAAGCCCGGCGTCATGGCCCGCCTTGGCTTAAGCTATGAAGACGTCAAGGCCATCAAGCCCGATATTGTTTATTGCTCGATCTCCGGCTTTGGCCAGAACGGTCCGGCCTCGGGCGCGGGCGCTTATGACGGCGCCATTCAGGCGGTCTCGGGCCTGATGTCCCTGACCGGCACGCCCGAGGAAGGTCCCATTAGGGTTGGTTTTCCCGTGGCCGATATGTCGACGGGCATGACGGCTTCGTTCGCCATCGCCTCGGCGCTGTACCGCCGTCTGGCGACGGGTAAGGGCCAGTATCTCGATGTTTCTATGACGGATTCCGTGATGGCCCTGATCAGTTTTGCCATCAGCCGCTATCTCATCAATGGGACTGAGCCGAAGCTGATGGGCAACCACTCGGCCATCATGCAGACGACCACTGACACCTATGAAACGGCGGACGGCTTTCTGAATATCTCGGTCTTCATGAATCATATGATCCCACCGCTTTGCCGTGGCCTGGGCCGCCCGGAATGGGCCGAGGAAACCCGCTACAAGACCGAGCAGGCCCGGGTCGAAAACCGCCAGGAAATTTACGAGGAATTGAAAGCCTTGTTCAGGACCAAGCCCACCGCCCATTGGCTGGAGAGCCTGCGCGCCGAGGGCGTGCCCGTGGCCCCCATTTTGACCGTGCCCCAGGCTATTGGGGAGGAACAGGTCGGCCACCGCGATGTCCTAATGACCCTGCCCGCGCCTGATGACATGGCTGGCGAAATCACCGTGCCCGGAATGGGCTTCATGGCCTCCGAAGGGACGCCAGGGATGGATGTCCCTCCGCCAACCCTGGGCCAGCACACGGAAGAGATCCTGGCCGAGTTTGGCTATAGCGCCAGCGATATCGTGGCCCTCAAGGATTGTGGCGCGATTTGAGGGGAGGGCTGCTGACTGGGCTGCCACACTGACCGCTCCAATGAGCCCCGATTCGCCTTTTCAGTCTCTCGGAGCGACTAAATCTTAACGAGTTATTGTGTTGGGCCAACCATGCAGCCGGCGCTGGAACCTGCAAGATGCCCATGCCAGGGCGGTGATCACTAATTGAATGGTCTTGCTCCGATTTCCTGCTCTGAATTCCTTGCCGGAAAGCCATTCTGGTGCTTAAATGTAGTGTCCCAATTTGCCTAGGAGGCAAGGAATGAGCATGCACGCTGAGATCGATGATCTTCGACATCGTCACCATGCACTGGAGGGCGAAATTGAGGTGGAGACTACCCAGATTTCCCCGGACGAACTTAAAATCAGTGCTCTCAAGAAAGAAAAACTAAAGATCAAGGATCTCATACACCAGCTTGAAGCGACGGATTAAGAATCCAGCTTCGGGCTATCCGGCGGCTGAGCTCTGATGGAGCCGCCGCTTGACGAATAGAGAACTCAATCGCGCTAGCAAATTGGCGCCAAGGTCTATGTTTCGGTGCAATGTCTAAGGACTGCGGTAGCGCCAAAAAGACCAGTGCAGGGGCGCAATGTGTTACCTGAAAAACTGGCGAAATTAGTCGGCTGTCGGTGGTTTCGACCCAGCAAGCCTGAAATAGCTTGCTTTTTGACCTTTTCATTCCCATTTTAGCGCCGATTGATTTTTTTTGGTGCCGACAGGTTCTGCATTAACTTTCCGCATTATCCGGCGCAACCAAGGGATAACTGATGGCGAAAGAGGAATTACTGGAATTTCCGGGAACGGTCATGGAACTGTTGCCCAACGCGATGTTTCGCGTCGTGCTCGAAAACGAGCATGAAGTTTTAGCCCATACCGCTGGCAAGATGCGCAAGCATCGGATCAGGGTCCTGGCCGGTGACAAAGTGCTGGTCGAAATGACGCCCTATGACCTTTCCAAGGGCCGGATCACCTACCGTTATAAATAGCTGGGCCGTCGTAGCGTGCCTGACTTAGAGCGGTTTTCATGACCGCGCCGCCCGGCCCAGGGCCTAATTTGGTGCCTCGCCTGGTTCTGGCGTCGGCTTCGCCGCGCCGTTTGGAATTGTTGACCCAGATCGGCCTGCGGCCCGATACCGTAGCCGCGGCCGATATAGATGAAACCCCCCTGAAGGATGAGACGCCGGCCAAGCTGGCCCGTCGTTTGGCATTGAGAAAAATGGCCCGGGTGCGGACGGAGCAGCCCGGCTGCTTTGTCCTTGGCGCCGATACGGTGGTTGCCGTGGGCCGCCGTATACTGCCCAAACCTGACGATGAGGGGGAGGCGCGGCGTTGCCTTGAACTATTGTCCGGCCGCCGGCATCACGTTCTGACCGCCGTTGCCGCCGCCCCACCGGGCATTTCGAATGACCAAGTGCGCCAGCGCCTGGTCGATAGTGTCGTCACCTTCAAGCGTCTGAGCCCGGGCGAGATCGCCTGGTACCTGGAGAGCGGGGAATGGCACGGCAAGGCCGGCGGTTATGCCATTCAGGGCAAGGCGGGGCGGTTCGTGCGGTTTCTTCGTGGCTCCTACTCCAATGTCGTGGGGCTGCCCTTGTTCGAGACTGCGAATCTGCTGGAAGGACTGGGTTATCCGGTTGGGGGGTATCTGGCTCAGGACATCGATCCAGGATCATGATTGATGAAATTCTCATTGATGCGGGTCCGCGCCGCCGCCGTATTGCCCTGCTAGCACGGGGCCGGCTGCTGGAACTGTACCTGAGCCTACCTGGCGACCGGCATCCCGAACGCATTATCATGGGCAGGGTAAGAACGCTTCAGGCCGATTTGGACGCGGCCTTTGTCGATATTGGCGAAGAGCGCCAGGCTTTGTTGCCGGCCCGCGACACGGCGGCCAAACGCGGCACGCCGATTTCCCGCGCAGTGCGTGAGGGCGAAAGCCTGCTGGTCCAAGTCAAGCGCGAGGCCGAGGGCGAAAAGGGCGCCAGGATCAGCGCCCGGCCCCGGCTTAGCGGCAGGGCCTTGGTTTTTCTGCCCCTGGGCCACGACGTTGAGCTATCAAGCCGCATCAAGAAGCCGGATCAACGCCAGCGCCTGCAGGCGCTGGGGCGAATGCTACGGGAGCGCCACGGCGGCGGTCTGCGCCTGCGAAGCCGCACGGCAAAATATGACGATGCCGCCCTGGAGCAGGAGGCCGATGATCTTTGCCGGCGCTGGCGGGATATTCAGAGCGCCGCTGCATCGGCCAAGGCGCTGCTGTTGCTGGACCCGGGTGANGACCCCATGACTGTCGTCCTGCGTGAACATGCCGGCGTTTCGCTGCGCCGTATCCGGGTTGATGACAGCGCTCTGGCTGCGGAACTGCAGGCGGCCTGGGGTGATCAGGGGCCGGCTATCGAGGTCCATGACGGGGCTGGAGCGTTGTTTGATGAACGCGGCCTAGAAGCGCAGATCGAGAGTGCGCTGGCCACCGATGTCACCTTGCCTTCTGGGGGCCGTATCATCATGGAGCACACCCAGGCGTTGACGGCGGTGGATGTGGATTCCGGTCAAGCCGCCAATCCTGGCAGCAATGGCGATCCGGCCCGTTTGGCGCGGGAGACCAATACCGAGGCCGCGCGAGAGATCGCCCGGCAATTGCGCCTGCGCGAAATCGGTGGGCGGATGGTGATCGACTTCATCCCCATGCGGGGCAAGGGAGAGGTCGCGGCATTGTTGAAAAAACTACAGGGCTTCCTGGCTGATGATCCCGGTGGCGTGCATCTGGGCCGGATGTCAGAGCTGGGCTTGGTGGAACTGACACGGCGCCGCCGGCAACCGGCCCTGGCGCAACGTCTGGGAGAAGTTTGCATTCCCTGCACGGGTAGCGGCCTGCGGCCAACGGCCCGCTATGTGGCCGACAATCTGTTGCAACGCATCCTGCGCGAAAGCCATGCGGCCAAGGGCCGGGCCCTGGATGTGCGCGCGGCGGCGGCGGTCGTGGTGGATCTGGGCGGCCCGGATGGCAGCATTTTGACCGATCTGGAGAAGGCGCGCGGTTGCCGGGTGCGGTTAACGGCGGATCCGGCCTTGGCTTTGGAGAAATTCGAGGTTACGACTATCCGATGATTATCAAGATGCCTACGCCCAAAAACAGTCAGGGAACGGCCCGCAAGAAAAACCGACCCTGTGCCAACTGCGGTAAGGAAGCAGTGGCGGAATACCAGCCGTTTTGCTCCCGCCGCTGTGCCGATATGGATCTGGGCCGCTGGTTCAATGAAAGCTATGCCATTCCTGCCGTCGAACCGCCCGATGAGTGGAGCGAGGAAGAGTAGCCAAGGATTACCACTACACCTTGTTTGGTCTGGTCGATGAGCTTGCGGCGGCTACGTTGCCTTGCGGTAGAATTCCGGGCGGTTGCGGACGGGGTCCAACAGTGACCAATCGCCCTCCTCGACGGTAAAGCCGGCCGGATGCGGTGCCCGCGCCTCCATGCCATGAGAGCGCATGACACGGTCGTCGCGGTAGTAACATGTCACCGTGATCGTAGCCAAAAGATCGGCTTCGTTCGGATGCGCCTGGCGGAAGGCGGCCACGATGGCGTCTCTCAATCCTTGGTCGACCGCCAGGAAACCCCTGCCCTGGCTGTCATACGCCACGCGATCGAGGGTCGATAGGGCTGCGGTCACCAAATCATGGTGTGCATTAGCGGCGCTCAATATATCCGCGAAAATAACTGGGTCGCTGGCGCTTGGTAGCTCATGCTCCGCGCTGGCCGGGATGATCATGTCCACGATGATTTCCAGGGCCCGCACTTCGTTATCGCTAAACAATGTCTCTGTCATTTCCTTACAAGTCCTCAATCGAAGAGATTAGCAAGGCGCTGCTTCATTTGTTCGGCCACATAGAGCGCCAGGGCCTGAATGGTGCGGGTGGGGTTGACCCCGGCGGAGGTCACGAAGATACTGCCGTCCACAACGAACAGATTTTTGACGTCGTGGCTGCGGCCCCATTCATTGACCACCGAGGTCCGAGGGTCCGTTCCCATGCGAGCGGTGCCCAGCAGGTGCCAGCCGCCGTTGCTTATGGGGGCTTCGGTGTAGATCTCGGTGGCGCCCGCCGCTTGTAGTACCTCTGTGCCCTTGGCGATGGCATGGTCCATCATTTTCAGGCTGTTTTCGCTCAAGGTGTAATCGATCTTGGGGGCTGGTATGCCGTCGCCATCCTTTAGGTTGGGATGAAGGGTGACGCGATTATGCTCTTCGGGCAGGTCTTCGCAGGCCGCAACCATGCCGGCGGTGTGTTTGAACAGTTCGCGGAAAGCTTTGTGGTGGCCGGCGCCCCAGGGGATTCTGCCGCGCTGCAGGCCCACCAACGCCGACGCCACGGGCGCCTGGCCGCGAAAGATTTCAAAGGTATAGCCGCGTATGAAGTCCCGCCCTGGATCAGTTTCGTAAAATTCCTGGCTGCGAAAGATCTTGGTCGGGCCCTTGTAGCCGTCCAGTTCCTCTTCGAAGACGCCCATGATGGAAGCGTAGGGATGGAACATCAGGTTCTTGCCGACTAGGCCGCTGCTGTTGGCCAGGCCATCGGGATGGGCGGCGGACTTTGAGTTCAACAGAATGCGCGGTGTGCCGACGCCGTTGCAAGCCAGCACCACGACGTGGGCCCGTAGTTCATGCTCGGTCCCATCGCCGTCGTAATAGATGACGCCCGTGGCCATGCCGTCGTCACCGACGGTGATCTCGCGCACCCGGCAGCGTGTCCGCAGTTCAACCCCCGCCCGGATCGCATGCGGCCAATAGGTAATGTCGGTGCTGGCCTTGGCGCCTTGCGCNCAGCCGGCGGCGCAGGCGCCCAGGTTGANGCATTTGTCCCGGCCATCATGGGGTTGGGTGGCAATCGCCACGTCNGANGGCCACCAATGCCAGTTCANTTTATTGAAGCCCTTGGCCAGGGTCTCACCGGATTTGCCTAGGGGCAGNGGCGGCATGCGTTCGGCATTGTCACTGGGATAGGCGGGATCGCCGACCAGGCCGGAAGTGCCCATCATGCGGTCATTTTCGGCGTAGTAGGGCGCCAGGGTGTTGTAGTCGATGGGCCAGTCATCGGCCACGCCGTCGAGGCTTCTAACGCAGAAGTCGGATGGGTGAAACCGAGGGAAATGTGCGGCATAGAGGACTGTGCCGCCGCCGACGCCGTTAAAATTGACAACTTTGATGGGGGAGTCCGACTCGACGATCGGATAGTCAGAGGGCCGTTGTCGTTGATTCGGGCTGGCGGAGAAATCGCCTTGCCGTCGCGCCTCCCAATCCCGTCCGGTGGCGGGGTAACTCAGTGGGTTAGGCATCGCGCCCTGTTCCAGACAGACGATCCTCATGCGCGTATCGGCCAGGCTCCAGGCCATCGCGGCACCGGAGGCGCCGGCGCCGATGATCAATACATCGGCGGGTGCATCGCTGGTTTCAGCTGTTGCTTGGCTGTTCATGTCTGCTCCGGACGCTTCATATGCTGGGAAATCTTGCCGAACGAAGCGGCGTTATCAACGAAGGTGTAGCTGCCGGCCTGGATTTCCTCCGCCGCCGCTATGAAGGCACCCAACGCGGCCCGTGCCAGGACGCCGCCCAGGGAAATACGGCGGACACCGGCATCGGCCAGTTGCGCCGTGCTCATCGTGCCGCCAGTCAGGCCCATGACGACGTTGACCGGCCTGCCAACTGATTGACAGATCGTACGGATTGCCTCCAGGCTGGGCAGACCGGGGGCGTAGAGCACGTCGGCGCCCGCCGCCTCGAACGCCTGCAGCCGCCGGATGGTATCGTCCAGATCGGGATTGCCGCGAATGAAGTTTTCCGACCTAGCCGTCAGGGCGAATGGAAAATCCTGGGCCTGCGCCGCCGCCGCCGCCGCCTCGACCTTCTCCACCGCCAAATTGAAGTCGATGATGGCGCCGTCCGTACAATCTTCGATGGATGCGCCCACCAGACCCGTGCCGGCAGCTAGCCGGATGGTCTCCGCCGCCTCTTCCGGTATATTCCCGTAACAATCCTCCAGATCAGCGGAAATGGGCAAGTGGGTCGCGGCCACGATCTCGGCGGCATGGGCTAGCATCTCGTCCCGGCCGATGATGCCGTCCGTGCAGCCCCGGCTAAAGGCATAACCGGCAGAGGTCGTGGCAAGTGCCTTGAAACCCATGCCGGTCAATATTTGCGTCGTCCCTATGTCCCATGGATTGGGAATAACGAAGGTCTCCGGCCCGGCATGTAGCGAGGCAAATGTTTTCGCCTTGTCCAACTGTTCCTGGCTCATGCCGTGCTCCCCTGTTTCAGGCTGTCGATTTGGGCTTAGGTTATGCGGGTTTCGACGAGAATTCCATTCAATCAAGCGCGGTACGGCTGACCAAAGTTCTCAGGGGCGAGGCTGACGACCGCATCCTATCCTTTGTTGTCTTCCCTTTTTAATCCTGCTTATCGGTTTTAAAATTCGAGGCATCGTAACGCGCGCCATTGGCCAGCATATCCGACGTGCCGATCAGAGTGTTCATCTCGTCAAAGTCGATCATCTGACCGCGAAACGGTGCGGTATCTCCGTGGGCGCGCAGGGAGGCTAAATAGCGGTCCATCATATGGCCCACCGCGCGGGCCAGGCCGCCGGGGAAAATCACCAGGGAATAGCCGAATTCCTGTAACTCCGCCGCTGGCAGGATCGGTGTCTTGCCCCCCTCCACCATATTGGCCAGCAATGGTGTTTGATCGCCCAGGCGGGCGGTGACGGCGCGCATCTCCTCCACGTCGCGGGGCGCTTCTACGAACAGAATATCGGCGCCGGCCTCGCGGTAGCGCTCCGCCCGTGCCAGGGCGGCATCCAGACCTTCAACGGCAATGGCGTCCGTGCGTGCCATGATCAGGGTGTCGACACTGGTCCTGGCATCACGGGCGGCCTTGATCTTGCCCATCATCTCAGCCGCCGAGACCAGGGTTTTGCCGGCCAGATGGCCGCAGCGTTTGGGTAGGCTTTGGTCCTCCAACTGGATCACATTGGCGCCATTACGTTCGAACAGTTTTACTGTACGGATCACATTGAGGGCATTGCCATAGCCCGTATCCGCATCGACGATCAGGGGCACATCGACCCGCTCACCGATGGCCGAGAGTACATTGGCGACTTCATCCATTCCGACCAAGCCCAGGTCCGGCCGGCCAAACCTGGTATAGGCGATGGAGGCGCCGGAGATATAGGCGGCTGGAAAGCCCGCCCGCTCCACCATCAGGGCACCGAAAGCATCATAGATACCCGGCGCGATCAGGATTTCAGGGCGCCGTAGCAAATTACGAAGTGCGGTATTGTTGGTCATGGTCGTGGGCCTCCCAGGCAGGATCAATGTGGCACGCATTACGATAGGGAGGAATCCGATCAACACCATCGAAAAATGTCGCCTGCCAGCAACGTGGTGGTTGCTGTGCATTATTCGAAGTGAGCCGGGGTGTAATTGTCTTGATTTCTGGGAACCAGACTAGGGCTGGCTTAGGTCTGCTGGGCCCTGCAATCGGAGCGTCGAGTCGAAGATTTCCGTGACGGCGTATACAAAGTCGTTGCTTGACACTAGTCGCCATAGTCATGTTTGATGAAATGGTCTGATTAGGTTTAGCCTGAATTTAGCGTTGGATAACCGGTATTCATGCACTGCAAGGATAATGCAGTCGAAAATCCGGGCTCCGGGAGGTCGTTAAGGGAGGTGGTTCGGATGAGGCGATTAGAGAAGAATACCAGTGTCTCTTTGTCGTGTTTCGTAATCCCCGAACAAGGTCCATCGTGTACAATTATCTGATCCGCCGCCTGCTGGCCATGGTACCGACGCTGTTTTTTGCCAGTATTATATGTTTTTCGGTCGTCCGTATGGTGCCAGGCGACATTCTTGATCTGATGCTGACAGAGAACGATTTCGGCTCCGGAGATCCGAAAACGAGGGCCGACTTGCAGGTCGCTCTTGGCATCGACAAACCGATTTACGTACAGTACGGCGTCTGGATCACCGGCATTGTCACCCGCTTCGATTTCGGCAACTCGCTGTGGCAGAACACACCCGTCATCGATGACATTGTCGAACGTCTGCCGACGACTTTTGAACTTGGGCTGCTGTCGTTGATCATTGCCCTGATCGTTGCTATCCCCATCGGTATCTATTCCGCCGTCCGTCAGGAGACATTGTGGGATTACGTGGGCCGCACTGTTTCTATCCTCGGCTTGGCAGTACCTAGCTTCTGGCTTGGCACCATGGTCGTGCTCCTACCGGCAATCTGGTGGGGCTGGTCACCACCGGTCGAAATGGTGCCCTTCTTCGAGGATCCGGTCGGCAATCTTCAGGTCTTCATTATTCCCAGCATGATCCTGGGCTTCTCCCTCTCGGCAGTAACTATGCGCATGACCCGAACGATGATGCTGGAGGTACTGCGTCAGGACTATGTCCGGACTGCCTGGGCCAAGGGCCTGAAAGAACGTGTCGTGGTCATGCGGCATGCCCTGAAGAACGCACTGATCCCGGTGGTTACTCTGATCGGCCTCCTAGTGCCAATCTTGATCGGCGGCACCGTGATTATCGAACAAATCTTTATCCTGCCCGGAATGGGACAACTACTACTGGATGCGGTCTCGTCGCGTGATTACCCGATCATTACCGGCGTCTTCCTGATCATTGGTATCGCTGTGGTTTTCATCAACCTGGCGATCGATATTTGTTACGGTTTCCTCGACCCAAAGGTGCGATATGATCAATAGCGGTCGCGCAAAACGATATGGCTGATACAGCAATCGGTGGCGCTAAACCCGTTAACGCAAGGAAGTCGCGCGGCTTTTGGCTCGATTTGCTGATCCGCCTGGTGCGTGAAAAGCCGCTAGGCGCATTGGGTGGCCTAATTTTTTTGATCTTACTATTCGTCGGCGTTTTCGCCGATTTTATCGCCTATGAGGGCGAGAATGTTATTCACCCAATCGACAGGCTACAGGCTGCCAGCGCGAAATACTGGTTCGGCACTGACCAGATAGGCAGGGACCTGTTTTCCCGCATGGTTTTTGGTGCCCAACTTTCCGTCATCGTTGCCTTTTCGGCGACGACCCTGTCGATCATCGTCTCCATCGTGATCGGTCTGTCGACGGGTTATATTGGCGGTAAGTTCGATTTAGTGGTGCAGCGGTTCGTCGATGCCTGGATGAGCTTTCCTGACTTGATTATCCTCATTGTCGCAGTCTCGGTGCTAGGTCCCGGCGTTTGGCAGGTGGTCCTGGTACTGGGCTTGCTTTTCGGTATTGCAGGCAGCCGAATAATCCGGGGCGCGGTGCTGTCAGTGAAGGAAAATGTCTATGTCCAGGCCGGCCAGTCGATCGGCACGCCACCGCACATGGTGGTGTTCAAACATATCTTGCCCAACGTAATGGCGCCGATTATCGTCTTGTTTACAACACGCCTGGCTGCCGTAATCTTGGCAGAATCAGGCCTGAGTTTTCTCGGCCTCGGCATTCCGCCGCCGGCGCCGAGCTGGGGCGGCATGCTGAGCCTCGACGGTCGCACCTATATGTTCCAGGCGCCGTGGCTGGCGATCGCGCCGGGCGTGGCGATTACCGTCGTGGTTTATGGCATCAATGTATTCGGAGACGCCCTACGCGATCTGTTGGATCCGCGCATGCGCGGTGGCGGGACGTCGTATAGCGGCGGCGCTGTACGTCATTAACTTACCTACGTGTTGCAAATTTGCGGTCGTGGCCGTGAGAACCAAAACAGGAGAATGTCAAATGTTAGATAGATTTCTGAAGGTAGGCGCATTGGGTGCCTTTGCCCTGTCATTGGGCCTTACGTCCATGACATTGGGGATCAACAGCCCCTCGGCTTGGGCCGAAGAACCCCAAACCGACAGCGTGGTCAAGATGATCACCCGCTATCGTACCCTTAACCCACTCAGTTGGGATTTTCACCGTTGGGTTTGGAAAACTAGTTTCGACGGGCTGCACACCACGCAGTTAATGGCCGGTGATCTTGACAGGGGCCCAGTCAACAACGGCGCCAATAAGTTCATCGCGCCGGGCTGGATCCCACCAGAGGATACCAAAGGCGAAATTGCCGAAAGCTGGGAAACGAAACAAGATCCGCTTCGGATCGAGTTCACGATCCGTAAGGGCGTGATGTGGATGGCCAAGGAAGGCATCATGAAGTCGCGCGAAGTCGTTGCCAAGGATGTCGCCCATCATTTCAACTTGATGAGAAGCCAGAAACGCTACATCCCGACCTACTGGGATTTTGTCAAGGAATGGAAAGCGGAAGGCAAATACAAGGCTACTGCCTACCTCAATTCCTATAACGGAAATTGGCCTTATCGTTTTGGATGGGGCTATTTCTCGCCGTTGTTGCCGCCCGAGTGGCATGCGTTGAGCGATGAGAAAAGGGCCGACTGGAAGAACGCCGTTGGCGCCGGTCCATACATGGTCACCGATGTCAAAAAGAGCAGCAAGGTCACCTATAAGCGCAACGACAACTACTGGGATAGCCAAGTCATTAACGGCAAGAAATATCAACTGCCGTTGAACGCCGGCCTTAACTACATGTTTATCAAGGACGAAGCGACGGCGATCGCGGCAATACGCACGGCCAAAGCCGATCTCATGGAGAATATTCGCTGGCAGTTTGTTGATGAGCTAAAAAAGAGCGCGCCTGATCTCATCATCAAGGGCGACATGGAGGCCAACTTCCAGCTTTTGGCCTTGCGCAACGACAAGAAGCCATTCAGCGATGTACGCGTGCGCCGAGCGATGAATATGGCGGTCAACCAGTTGGAGATCAAGCAGGCATTGATTAACGGTAAAGGTGAAGTCCTGAATTCCCCGTTGTCAATGGGCTGGACCAGCGTCTACACGCCTCTGCAGGAACTGTCACCGCAAGCACAGGAAATGTTCGGCTACCATCCTGATAAGGCGAAGAAGCTGTTGAAGGAAGCCGGCTATCCGAACGGTTTCAAGTTCGAAATGATGTATTGTACCTGTTCGCCATACCATGTCGATATAGTGCCGATGCTGCAGGCATATTTCCAGGTGGTTGGCGTCACGCTTATTCCGAAACCACTGGAGTATGCGGCTTTCCGTTCACAAATGCGTAAAGACACGCAAGCTGCCGGCTATCTGTACCAGGTAGCGGATAACAATCCGTTCACTTCCCTACGCGCCTACCATAAGGGCGGCCAGACCTGGAACGCCTCCATGATGGACGATCCCAAACACAACAAGGCCTGGGACACTGCCTTGGCGGAAACTGATCAGGCCAAGCAGGACAAGATGGTCAAGGCCATGGGCCGCTACATCATCGAGGAGGCAGCGCCCTATGTCTGGCTGCCGACCCCGTTCAGTTACCGCGCATGGTGGCCGTGGGTGAAGAACTACCATGGTGAAATGTCGGTCGGCGCCATCCGCCCGGCCCCGATCTATGCCCGGATGTGGATCGACAAGGACCTGAAGAAGAAAATGGGCCACTAGTACACACCTGCGACGAAACTGGGAAACGTGGGACCGCCCGCCTTGGGCGGTCCCATATTTCCCCCGTTCCGTTTCCTTCCTATTTTTGTTGGCCGCTAGCACCGGTGGTCACGCTTTTTGGAGACCGGCCTTGGCTCCCTTGTTGCAAGTCAATAACCTAAAAACCTTCTTTTATGGTGACAACTCCATCGTCAAGGCGGTCAATGACGTCAGTTTCGATGTCCGCCACGGCGAAACTCTGGCGATCGTTGGTGAAAGCGGCTCAGGCAAAAGTGTCACTGCGATGTCAATCCTGCGCCTGATCCCCAGCCCGCCGGGTGAAATTGTAGGCGGTGAAATCTTCCTCGAGGGCGAAAACATATTAGCGATGGACGAGGACCGAGTCCGCGACATTCGCGGGAACAAGATCGCGATGATCTTCCAGGAGCCGATGACCTCGCTGAACCCAGTACTGACGATTGGCCGGCAGATCGCTGAGCCGATCGAAATTCACCAGAATGTTGATAGGAAAAGCATCATTGCACGCTGCGTCGAACTCCTGCGCAAGGTGCAAATTCCAGATCCCGAAAACCGGACCGAAGCTTATCCCCATCAGTTTTCCGGCGGCATGCGTCAACGCGCCATGATCGCTATGAGCCTGGCCTGCGAGCCCAAGTTGATCATCGCCGACGAGCCGACCACGGCGCTCGATGTCACGGTGCAGGCGCAAATTCTCGAATTGTTGCAGGATTTAATCAAATCGGGTCGTTCATCGATGATCCTGATCACCCATGACTTGGGCGTAGTTGCCAGATATGCCGACCGCATCAACGTGATGTACGCTGGCCGCATCGTTGAACAGGGCACCGCCCGTAACATCTACAACACCCCGAAACATCCCTACTCCATCGGCTTGATGCAATCGGTGCCCCGCCTCGACCAGGATACTAAGGAAAAACTACGACCGATTGAGGGGCAACCACCGGACCTGGGCGATCCGCCGCCTGGTTGTTCGTTCCATCCCCGCTGCGGTTTCGCCACCGACCGCTGTAGTCGGGAAAGTCCACCGCTGGAACATAGCGGTGGCGAACATTGGAAGGCATGTTGGGTTGATGTTGATTCCGCGAACTGAAAATCTACTGGAGGTCAGGGACCTCAAGGTTCACTTCCCCGTCCGTGGTGGCATTATGGGTCAGAGGGACCTGGGCTCAATCAAGGCCGTCGATAGTGTGAGCTTCACTGTGCGCAGGGGCGAGACGTTGGGCATGGTTGGAGAATCGGGCTGCGGCAAATCGACTACGGGTCTGGCCATTCTGCGCATGGTCGATATCACCGGCGGCAGCATTATTCTCGATGGCCAGGACATCACGAACCTGAGCAGCGCGGAGCTGCGCCCAATGCGGCGCCAGATGCAGATGGTGTTCCAGGATCCTTATGGCGCGCTTAATCCACGCTTGCGGGTCCTCGACATCGTTGGCGAGCCTCTAGTTGCGCACGGCATGGCCCCATCCCGACCACAATTGCGCCTACGGGTCGCCGAACTGTTGGAGTTGGTCGGCCTCGCCGGCAACATGATAGAACGCTATGCGCATGAATTTTCCGGCGGTCAACGCCAACGCATCGGCATCGCCCGGGCCTTGGCAGTCAATCCAAACTTAGTGGTCTGCGATGAGCCGGTTTCCGCGCTTGATGTCTCGATCCAAGCCCAGATCATCAACTTGATGGAAGATTTGCAGAAAGAACTGGGCCTGACCTACCTGTTTATCGCCCATGACCTGGCGGTGGTGCGCCATATTTCCGACCGTATCATCGTTATGTACCTGGGTAAAATCGTCGAAATTGCCTCCCGTGATGATCTTTACAGCGATCCAAAGCATCCCTATACCCAGGCGCTGTTGTCGGCGATCCCCGTGGCCAGTCCCGACGCTGAGGCGGAACGGCAACTCAACCTGTTGGAGGGTGAGGTGCCGAGCGCGCTGAATCCGCCGTCGGGCTGCCATTTCAATCCACGCTGTCCGATGGCCCATGATGACTGTACCGCCCGGGAGCCGGATCTGGAGCAACAAGGAAATGACCATTTCGTCGCCTGCCACCTTCATGATTAGGTGAATTTGCCGATAGGAGGCCAGACCATGAAGATCGCCATTCCGGAGAATAACCCTTATACCGTGCCGGCGTCCCCGAGCCTCGGTGGGCCGGTTGGAACCCCTGCTTTCGTAACAGGTCGTACCGGATAGTGTGCGAAAGGGCATATTGCCTGATCTGGTTTGATAGACGGTAATCTGCTATGCCCCTATTTGTGAGAGTTGCATCCCCATGAAATTGCCATTTTCCGGTATCCGTATTCTCGATCTGACCCGTGTTCTGGCGGGCCCTTACTGTACTTACCAACTTGGCCTGTTGGGGGCTGAGGTGACCCGAGTGGAACAGCCTGGACGGTCCGATTTCGTTCGTTTCGGCGGCCCCGACCCCGAGTTGGCGGCGGCGGGCCTGGGACCGGGGTTTCTCGCCCAGAATGCCAACAAACGCTCCATTGCCGTCGATCTGAAGACGCCGGAGGGTAAGGAAATTGTCCGCCGCCTGGCAGTGCAGGCGGATGTCTTGACGGAGAACTTCCGCCCGGGCGTTATGGACCGGCTGGAGTTGGGCGCCGAGCAATTGAAAAGGGCCAATCCGGCGCTGATTTATTGTGCCATTTCGGGCTATGGCCAGGACGGTCCCATGTCCGAACGTCCCGCATACGATCACGTGGTGCAGGCCGTATCAGGCATGATGATGAGCAACAGTGATGACAGCGGCAGGCCGTGGCGGGTGGGCTTTCCCGTGATCGATTATGTAGCGGGTCAGTCGGCGGCATTTGCAATTTCCACCGCCTTGTTTCAGCGGGAGCGCACCGGTGTCGGGCAAGTCGTTGATGTTGCCATGCTGGACGCCGCTGTGGCTATCATGGCTCCGGCGTTGGCGCCGCAGCTGCAAGGGATAACGCCGCCAGCGCGCAAGGGCGACCGGGCCGCCAGCGGCAGTCCTTATTCGGGCATGTTCGAAACCACGGATGGTTTGCTAGCCCTGGCCGCCAACGCACCGCATCAGGCCGCCGCCCTGGCGCGGCAAATCGGCCGACCGGAGTTGTTGGAGGATCCACGGCTCAAGGACTGGGGCAACAACGCAGATTATGTCGATTTGGTTCAGGATGCCTTGGCGGCGGCCTTTAAGACCGCATCGGCAATTGAATGGGAAACGCGTCTAAGCAATCTGGGTGTACCGGCGGGCAAGGTGCGAAGCCTCGGCGACATTGCCGACAGTGTCCAACTGGCGACGCGCGGCATGGTGCAGACCATAGCTGATGGCATCACCGGGCGAGATTATAAGGTGCCAGGCGTTGGTTTCAAGCTGGCCGGTGATAGTATGGCGGCAACCGCACCACCGCCGCGGCTAGGCCAGGACACCGAGGCAGTTCTTTCCGATCTGGGCTATGATGAAGCCCATATCGCCCGGCTGCTGACCGACGGTGTTGTCGCCAACAAATAGAGGCTGTGTGGGAGAGCGCCAGTGAATGATTGCTACGACTATATCGTGATCGGGGCCGGTTCCGCCGGCTGCGCTCTGGCCAATCGCCTATCCGCCGATCCCGCTAACAAGGTACTTTTGCTGGAGGCGGGCGGCCCGGACCGCAATCCCTGGATACACATCCCCGTGGGCTACTACCGCACGATTTATAATCCGAAACTGGGTTGGGGTTATAAGACCCAGGGCAGCCCGGGCTTTGATGGCCGCAGCATCGTTTATCCCCGCGGCAAAGTGTTGGGTGGTTGCAGCTCCATCAACGGCCTGGCTTATGTACGTGGCCAGAAGGAGGACTATGAACAATGGCGCCAATTGGGCAATACGGGTTGGTCCTATGAGGATGTGCTGCCCTATTTCAAACGCTCGGAAAGCAACGAGCGTGGCGCTAGCCATTTTCATGGCGCCGATGGCCCGCTGAAAGTCTCCGACATCCCCGACAGACGGGCGATCTGCGAGGCCTTCATTGAGGGCGCGGTACAATACGGCCTGTCCCACAACGACGACTACAATGGCGCCGAACAGGAAGGTGTCGGCTATTTTCAGACTACGACATACAAAGGGCGCCGTTGTTCAGCCGCCGTGGGCTATTTAAAGCCGATCCGGAACAGGGCCAATTTGCGTGTGGAAACCCATGCCCTGAGTACACGGATTATCTTGCAGGACGGCCGTGCCAGCGGCGTGCTCTATCGACAGGGTGGCGAGGAGAAAGAGGTTATTGTGGGTGGAGAGATCGTGCT
Organism: Rhodospirillaceae bacterium; assembly: GCA_002731375.1. GTDB lineage: Bacteria > Pseudomonadota > Alphaproteobacteria. The sequence continues at coordinate 79,722 of PCBT01000002.1, forward strand.
GGCGGGCGGTGCCGTCAACTCACCGCAACTGTTGCAACTTTCCGGTATAGGGCCGGGCGAACATTTGCGCAAACTGGGTATTGAGGTAGCCGTCGAATCGCGCGGCGTGGGTGCCAATTTACAGGATCATTTTCAGGTCCGCACGGTGCAAAAACTGAATGCGCCGATGTCCTTGAACAGCGATGTCGACAACCCCCTGCGCAAGTTGAAGGTAGGCCTGCAATATCTGCTAACCCGCACGGGCCCCCTAACCATCAGCGCCGGCCAAGTGGCGGCCTTTGCCCGCACTCGGCCGGAGTTAGCCAGCCCGGATATCCAGTTTCACTTTATTCCCTTCTCTGCCGATGGCCATGGCCGCAACCTGCACGAATTTCCCGGCGTGACCTTTTCGGTCTGTCAGTTACGTCCCGAAAGTCGGGGCAGCGTGATGATCCAATCCGCCGATCCCAAAGATCATCCACTGATCCAGCCAAACTACCTGGGCGAGGAGCTCGACCGCCAGACCCTGATCGCTGGTTTCCGCGTCTCCCGAGGCATCGCCAATACACCCGCTTTCGCCCAGCATGTGGTCGAGGAGCATATTCCTGGCCCGGAGGTGCAAAGCGATGATGAAATAGTGAGCTTCGCCAAGGCCACGGGCACCACTATTTTCCATCCCGCTGGTACCTGCCGCATGGGCGTGGACGAATATGCGGTGGTGGATGAGCGTCTGCGCGTTAAGGGCTTGCGGGGCTTGCGGGTGGCAGATTGCGCCATCATGCCTACCCTGATTTCTGGAAACACCAACGCGCCTGCGATTATGATTGGTGAGAAAGCCTCGGATATGATCCTGCAGGACAATGTTAACTAGGAGCAACGGCGCCATGCGCGAACTTCTTCGAAACAGCGGTGATGCCAGGGCGCTGGAACAGACGCCGATCGAGGATTTGCTAACCGCGACCAACGCCTTTGATGCAATCCGCCAGCGGGCGGAACAAGATCCGGATAATATTGCCTTGAAGTTTCTGGTGCCGGGCGATGTAGAGGCGCCGCCATGGGATATCAGATACGGTCATTTCATAGCCGGCTGCTATCAAACGGCAAACATGTTGCACGATCATGGTCTGCGGCCCGGTGAGGTCGTGTCGTTCCTGTTACCTCTGTGCGAGGAGGCATATTGCACCATCGTTGGTGGTGAGGCGGCGGGTATCGTCAATGCAGTCAATCCAATGTTGGAAGATTGGCAGATAGTAAAGATCTTGAAGGCGGCCAATACCAAGATTCTGATTGCCGCCGGGCCGGAGTTGAGTGCTGAAATCTGGGACAAGGTCGCGGCCTTGCGGGCGGAATTACCGGAACTGGCGGTCACCTTCCGGGTTGGCGACGGCCCGGTTGTCTACGGCGTCAAGCCTTTCACGGAAACCCGCGCAGGCTATCCGGACGACCATCTGGTCAGCGGTAGGCAAATTCAGCCTGGAGAGACCGCATCCTATTTCCATACCGGTGGCACCACGGGTACGCCAAAGCTGGCCCAGCACACCCACTATATGCAGGCGACGCAGATTTGGAGCACCGGCGAGGCCATAGATTACGGCCCCGGCGACAGTCTGACCACGGGTCTGCCATTGTTCCACATTGGCGGCTCCATCGTTTGCGGTCTGGTGCCCTTGGCCCATGGCACGACCTTGGTAGTGGTCAGCCCAGCCGGCTTTCGCGATCCCTCCACCGTACGCGATATGTGGCGACTGGTGGAGCGGCACCGGATCACCATTCTTGGCACGGTGCCGACGGTCTTTGGCGCATTGTTGAACAGTCCCGTGGGCGAGACGGATATTTCTTCCCTCCGACACGGCTTTACGGGTGGTGCGCCTTTACCCACCGAAGTGGGCCGCGCCCTGATCAAGACCATGGGCAAGCCGCTGCTGGAAGGCTACGGCATGACCGAGACCACATCGTTTGTCACAATGTTGCCCCGAAACGGTCCGGCCGCCGTGGGTAGTGCCGGCATGGTGATACCTCATTGCAAGGCCAAAACTGCCGTGCTTGATGATGATGGCAATATCCTGCGCGATTGTGCCGTGGACGAGATCGGCGTTGTCCTCATGGGTGGTCCCGGCGTGACGCCGGGCTATGTGCAGGAACAATATAATGCCGGCGCCCTGTTGGCGGATGGCTGGTTGAATTCCGGTGATCTTGGCCGCTTCGATGGCGATGGTCTGTTGTGGCTCACCGGGCGGGCCAAGGACCTGATCATTCGCGGCGGTCATAACATTGATCCGGCGGTGATCGAGGAAACCCTGCACCAGCACCCGGCGGTAGAATTGGCAGCGGCCATTGGCAAGCCAGATTCTTATGCTGGCGAACTGCCCATCGCCTATGTGCAACTGAAGCCCGGCGCCGAAGCCAGCGCCGAGGAACTGCAGGCCTTCGCGCGTGAGCATATTCCGGAGCGGGCGGCTAACCCTGTGAACCTGTTCCTGATTGACGTCATGCCGCAAACGGCTGTTGGCAAAATCTTCAAGCCGGCCCTGCGCTGGGATGCCACCGAACGCGTTTTCTCGGAACTGCTTGCCCCGGTGGCCGAGGCCGCCGGTGCCGAAATTAACGTTTCCGCCGGTGTTAGCGATGCGCACGGCACTTTGGTCACCGTCAGCGTGAACAGTGCGCGCGATCGTGAAGCTTTGGCCGAAGACATTAATCGAGTATTGTCGCCGTTTACGACTAAGTATCAGATATCTTAGCTATCGCACTGTTTGTGCCGCTGATCACCGAATAGAGAAATATTTTCGATGCAAAGTCTTGATGTTGATGTATCCGCGTTGGTCGAGGAGATCTATGGCCTGATCCTGGCCTATGGCTTGGATATTCTGGGCGCCATTGTCATTCTTTTTGCCGGCTGGTGGATTGCTGGAAGGGTGGAGCGCGCCGTGGGTCGAGCCCTGGGGCGGGTGCCGCGTATGGACGAGACCCTGCGGCCGTTTTTGAGCTCTCTTGCTCGCTACGCCATTCTCGCGGTGACACTTGTCGCGGTGCTGTCCCAATTTGGCGTTGAAACCACATCGATCATTGCGGTGTTGGGTGCCGCCGGCCTGGCCATCGGCCTTGCCTTGCAAGGCACCCTGCAGAATATCGCGGCTGGCGTAATGCTATTGTTTCTGCGGCCCTTCAAGGTGGGTGATTATATCGATGCCGGCGGCATTTCGGGTACTGTCAACAGCATTGGCCTGTTTACCTCCGAGATGACGACCTACGACGGGGTCTATCTTTACGTGCCGAATGGACAGCTGTGGAATACGGCGATCACCAATTTTTCCCGCAATGCGACGCGGCGCATGGATATTGTTATTGGCATCGGCTATGGCGACGATATTGACCAGGGCTTGGCCGTTTTGCTGACCTTGATGACGGAGGATCCGCGTGCCCTGGATGACCCCGCCCCGCAAACCATGGTCAAGGCCTTGGGCGCGTCATCGGTTGATCTCAATATGCGTTGCTGGAGTGACTCCAGCGATTTTTGGGCTCTGCAATTCGATCTGCACAAAGCCGCCAAGGAAGCCCTGGATAGAGCCGGCATTTCCATTCCCTATCCGCAACGGGATGTGCACATGCACCATGTTGGGCCTAGTCCTGATTGAGGCGCTGTTCGAAATCCAGCTGTATCAGGCGTAGTTCCTCGATCGCGGCGCGGATGTCGGAGCTGTCGATAATATTCACTTCCACGTGGTCGCTGGCCAGATATAGACGCTTGCGCTGGGAGATATGTTCGTCGGAACGAAAATCCTCAACCTGATAGACCTTTACCGCGCGGGCAAAGCCCTTGGGCTTGATCTGGTCGATCTCGTGGCAATCGATATATTCGCTGACCAGGCTGTGGGTGGTTTCATCGATCAGGATATGATCAGGTTTGGCCATTGCTTGCAGGCGGGCGGCCAAGTTAACCGGACTGCCAAGGACGGTGTAATCCAGGCGCTGCTCCGAACCGAAATTCCCTACTGTGCAGTAACCGTTGGTCACCCCCATGCGCACATGCAGGCCACGGGAGACACCTTGCTTTTGCCAATAATTCTGTAATTCCTTGACCCGTATTTGCATGCGGATCGCCATTTCCAGGCACTTTAGGGCGTCTTCTGTATCGCCTTCGCTTTCTGGATCCCCAAAGAAGACGAGAATGGCGTCACCGATGAATTTGTCGATGGTTCCACCGCATTCAAGGGCGATGGAGGCCATTTCCGAGAGATAGGAATTGATCACCAGGGCCAGGCGTTCGGGCTCCAGGGTGTCGCTCAGATCGGTGAACTGAACGATGTCGGAAAAAAAGACGGTCAGGTTTTTCCGCGCATGGGTGGTGACCTGTCCCGGCGATTCCGAGAAAATGCTCTGATAAATTTGTGGTGAAAGATACTTTGCCAGCTTGGTCGCTAGATCTTCCAATTGGCGACTTTTTTCCTCGATGATTTCCCGGTCGTGCAGTTTTTGCTCCAATAGCTGCTCGCGTTCCTTTTTCAGGTTCCACTCCTCGGTACGGTCCACGAACTGGCCCTGTACGCCATTGAGATAGGAAAACGCGTCGTCATGGGTGCGGGTGGAGAGCAGGGAAAAGACCCGATTCTCTCCATCTATGGTGATGTGGACCTCGGGGATCAGAACGAAGCCCTTGCGGGAAATATTCTCCACGAACTCCTCGATTTGCGCACCGGGGAGGCCGAGTTGTTCCAGAATATGGGGGAAATAGATATTCGTGACATTGCCCAGGATAGGAAAAAAGCTCTCGAAATTCCCGTTGACCTTTTGCACTTCCAACGCCTCATTGGCGAAATAGGCCGCTGTGATGGCATTCCTGAAATTAAAGAAGCTCAGATCAACAATATTGGGCCGATTGAAGAAATCTTCGATCTTCATGCGACGTTGTTCCGGTTTGGGTTTCTTAGTTGTTTTGATCCCGCAGCCACTGTGCTCGTTTCCCCATGATTGCACCCCACGTGGTAACACAATACGGTACGCAATAGGTCAGCACCACTTTCAATAGTGGCGGTGCCCCGCCGGCGAGAAATACATCTCCATGATTAATCATTGTCAGAATAGTCCCGACGACTAGTGCCGTGAGGAATGCCTTCTTCGGCGTCTTGTCAGCAAATATCATCTGCGACAATGGTGGTGCGGACATCTGATTTAAGGTTCGTGACATGGTTGAGCTCATTTTTACGCCGATTGGTATCTTGGATTCGGGATAATGGCCTATTTTCACTTTCTAATCCATCAACCATGGATCACGATTTAGCGGGCGGCACATGGCAGCTAGCCCACGGGAATACCGAAAGCAGTAGTTAGAAAATTCAGATCGCTCTCAAACATTGGAGCGCATAGTGTCCAGGCTACTCTCTGCAAGATAAGGGATTTTTGCTATAAGCTTCGCATGCAGGACTAACAGGAGCGAAGCATGAGTGGCGATAGGGCTGGCGGCGGTGGGAAAAAACTGTCGCCCGAAACATTAAGCGCCCAAGCCCTGGGCCGGGTCGATCCCGTCTCCAAGGCCTTGACCCCATCTCTGCATCCGTCAACCACGTTTGAGCGGGATACAGATGGCGGCTACAGCTCCGGTCGCGGCTATGCCCGGCCGCACAATCCCACCTATGACGAGGCCGAGGATTTGCTGCAGGCCCTTGAGGGCGGGAACGATTGTCTGTTGTTTGCCTCCGGCATGGCGGCGGCCAACGCGGTTTTCCAATCCCTGCTGCCCGGTGATCATGTGGTCGCGCCCAAGGTTATGTATTGGGCCCTGCGCAAATGGCTGGTGGATTTCGCCGTCTCTTGGGGCTTGGAAGTTGAATTCGTCGAGACCCAGGATATGGATGCCCTGCGCGCCGCCATGCGGCCGGGCAAGACCCAATTAGTCTGGCTGGAAACGCCGGCGAACCCCATGTGGACGATCACCGATATCAAGGCGGCGGCGGAGATAGCGCACGCGGCGGGCGCCCGTCTGGTAGTGGACAGTACCATTGCCTCGCCGGTACTGACCCGGCCTATCGAGCACGGCGCTGATCTGGTGGTGCATTCCGCCTCGAAATATCTGAACGGTCACAGCGATGTTCTGGCCGGCGCCATTGTGGGCGCCAGGGATGATGGTTTCTGGCAGCGCATCCGGGCCTGGCGCCGGGATGGCGGCGCGATCCTGGGTACGTTGGAGGCGTGGTTGCTGCAACGGGGCATGCGGACCTTGTTTGTCCGTGTTGGCCGCGCCTCGGAAAGCGCGATGACCATCGCCAGGCATTTCGAGGGGCATCCGCGTATCTCGCACGTGCTCTATCCCGGTCTGCCGGCCCATCCCGGCCATGATATTGCCGCACGTCAGATGCAGGGGGGCTACAGCGGTATGATGTCTCTGCGCATTAGGGGTGGGGAGGCGGCGGCCATGGCCGTGGCGGCGGCGGTCGGTATCTTCAAGCGCGCCACCTCACTGGGTGGCGTGGAAAGCCTGATTGAACATCGCGCCAGTATTGAAGGGCCAACCACGCCGGTACCCAGTGACCTGTTGCGGCTGTCCATTGGCTTGGAACATGTGGCTGACCTGATCGCGGATTTGGAACAGGCACTCGACGCGGTACCAGGTGATATTACCAACGATCCACCAGAAGAGGCCCCGGAGGCCGCTGAAGCCTCCGCAGGCTCACCTATTGAGGCGGTTCTGGAAAATCATGTCGCCGCGATGGTGCGCGAGCGCGGCGGTGATTTGGAAGTGCGTGATTTCACCGATGGTGTCTTGACCCTGGCCATGTTGGGATCCCCCGGTGCCTCGGTGCCGTTGGGCACCACGATTGGCAATACCGTCCGCCACTACCTGCCCGAGGTTCGCGAGGTTCGCATTGCCGCCGGGCCGGACAAGGCGGTGTCGGCTGATGCGCAAGGCGTGCTGGATGATGTTATCAACCCCGCCATTGCGGCCCATGGCGGCAAGGCGATTATCGACAAGTTGGCAGGCGGCACATTGTTTCTACGTTTCGAAGGCGGCTGTCAGGGCTGCGCCATGGTCGAATTGACCCTGCGCCAGGGGATAGAGCCGATCCTGACAAAACAAATCCCGGAGATCACTGCGGTGGTGGATGAGACCGACCATGGTGCCGGCACCGTGCCCTATTTTAAGACCAAGAAATCCTGACCCTGTTTCAGATTAGTTACCCGCGTGCCAGATAGTCGCGCCAGATGTTGAAGTTCAGGCTGTCGCCCGCCGGCGCGTCCGGGCCCCAGACCTCCCGTGCCGCGAAGCGGACGCTATAGACCGCTTGCGGGCCGCGTGCCTTGGCTTCTCCATCCGCGCCAGCGACCTCGGGAAAAGTGAAATCTCCCATACGGCGGATGACAACGCCTTGTTTACCGCGCAGAAACAAAGGCAGATGGGCATGGCCGACGGGTTCGACGTCACGCACCAGCACCTGATCGCCGACCGTGATATCTTCGTCAGCAGTTTCGCTTACCTGCATCTCAGCCAGCTTGGCATCTAGCTCGTCACGGCTTAACAGGCCCTTTTCCACCAGAAGGTTTTCACAGGCTGTTTGCCACAGCACGGCGTAGTTCCTGTTGATGCCTTTGCCGTCACCACTCAGCACGGCCTCTGCCGCGTCCGCCTCCGCTGCTGTTTGCGTGTAATGTCCCGGCGGCGCGATTTGCACACTGAACTTGTCGACCCATTCGGGCCAGTCATAATGTCCTTGTTCGTGTAGTTTCATCACTATGGCGATGCTGCGGGCGGCTGCCTGATGAGCGTACTTCTCGCCATCATCGTCCCGGATCAATTGCGCCAGATCCACCTCGTCCCGTGCTTCACTCATCACTTGTCTCCTAGGCCGATTGCAACTGGTAATCCCAAAGATTGAAGTGAACGTTGTGGCTTCCCTCTCCCCAAATATCGGAAGCCGCGAAACGTATGCAGTAGACGTGCTGTAGGGTATCGATGTCCGCGTGATCATGAACGTGACCATGAGAATGCCCGTGGCTGATCATTTCAGGGAACATGAACAGACCCTTGTCACTGTCCACCTCGCCCGTTACGCCTTTCAGGTAGAGGGGCAGATGAGTATGGCCTTCCCGTTTGATGTCGCGCACCGTCACGCGCTGCCCAGGCTCGAAACGCGACCCTTCGCATTCTGCCTTAGCGAAATCGGCAACCCGTGCCTCAAGTTCGTCCTTGGTTACCAGGTCCATGGCGTCCAGCAACTGTTCGGCGGCAGCCTGCCAGAGATGATAATAGCTGGCGCCGTCGCTTTCGCATTCGGCCAGAAAGCGGCTGTAGTTGGCGCCTGGGGTATCCGTTTCCGCTGGATCGTTTGCCGACGTCTCCTTTTCGCCGAAATGTCCCGGCGCCTGGATGTGATAACCCAGATAATCGTCCCATTCGGCCCAGCTATAGTGGCCGTCATTGTAAAGGGACATCACCATGGCGAAGGTATGGGCCTGCCAAGGTTCCTCGAAGACGGGATCGCCACGATCACGCGGCAAGGCGGCGCCGGCTTGTTGCGCGGGCACGGTCAGTTTCGGCACCGCCAGCATCTTACGCATCGTCGATGGGCCCTAGATAATCTTCCCAAAGATCGATATTCAGGCTGTCTGTCGTCGGCGCCCCCGTGCCCCAAAGTTCCTGGGCATTGAAACGCACCGAGTAATTATGTTGCGGCTGATCACCGTCGCCGGCGACCCTGGCATCGGGCAGATGAAAAACACCGTTATCGCGTTCAACGACACCTTCCTTTCCCCGCACATAACGGGGCAGGCGGGTATGGCCGGCGGGATTGATGTTGCGCGCCCTGACCCGATCGCCGGGCTTGAAGCTAGGCTCTATGTCCATTTTCAAGCGCACCGCGCCGGCCTTCTGGTACAGGCGGCTCACAACCTCGAGATCAACTTTTCGTGCCATTATGTCTCTCCACGCAGATCAGCCAGCCGGGCATTAAATTCTTCCTGTGTGACCACGCCTTTTTCCACCATCAGGGTGATGCTGCCCTCCAGCCAGCGTTCGTAATAGCTCGAGGTTAGATAGTAGGATGGCTCGATCCGTTCCATTGCATGACGGAATTCGTCAAGGTTGAAATGCATGCCGGCCAGCAAAACACGAGCAAGTGCCAGGGTACGTCCTTCCCATTCTTCGTGAAAGACGACATCGTCTGATTCCGTCTTGATCGGGCCCAGGCCATGCATGCCGCCCATGTCGTGTACGCCGTTCATGCTTGGCCTCCTTCGTGTTTCGTGCGTAGATCAGCAATCTGGGCGTCGAATTCAGCCTGGCTGAACACGCCTTTTTCAATCAATAATGTCAGGGTGCCTTCCAGCCAGTGTTCGTAGTAGCTTGAATCCAGATAATGGGCCGGTGCCATGCGTTCGATGGCGTAGCGGAATTCATCGACGCTAAACTGAAAGCCGGCCATCGCCGCATTGACCATGCCCATGGTGCGCCGCTCCCACGCTTCATGAAACTGCGGCGCATCCACGGTTTTCATGATCGAGCCGAAGCCATGCATGCCGCCCATGTCATGTATGCCATTCATGCTGAAGTCTTTCTATCCAGGCGGCGCTACATTCGTGACGCCGATCATGGAATCACGGGTCACCAGCTTGGCCAGGGCCTCCGTGTCCAGGCCGTCCGTGCCGGCGGGCCGTTCGGGCAGGACCATGTACCGCAGCTCGGCATTGCTGTCCCAGACTCGGACTTCCGTATCGGCAGCGATCTCTGTTCCGAATTCCGCCAACACACCGCGTGGGTCGGATGCGGCGCGGGAACGGAAGGGCGCTGATTTATACCAGACGGGGGGCAATCCCAAGGTCGCCCAGGGGAAACAGGAACATAGTGTACAGACTACCATGTTGTGGACCTGGGGGGTATTTTCGACCACCACCATATCCTCGCCCTGGACCGCCTCAAAGCCCATGTCGGCAATTGCGTCGGTGCCGTCCTTCAACAGCCAAGCCTTGTATTTGGGATCGCTCCAAGCCCGCGCTACCACCTGCGCGCCGTTCCAGGGGCCGAGGCGGTTTTCGAACATATCGATCAGCGCATCAATGGCGTTGCTTTCGACTAAGCCTTTTTCCAAAAGCAGGGATTCCATGGCCTTGACCCGCAAGGCGACTTCTGAATCCGGTCCAGGTATGCCGTTTGAGCTCATGCCATTTCCCCAGGGTTGTTTGTTGTTGCGTGCGAAGGAAGAAACCATGCCATAGGCATAATATCATATCAATGTTTGGGGCAATGTCCTGTGGCCTTACGCCAAGCTTGGTATAGTATCGATGCAATCAAAGCGGGGGAACAAGCATGACTTTGTCGAGTGTGAAAGAAATGACCGAGCCTTTGCAATGGCCTGAACCTGGGGTGACGCGGATACCGTATCGGGTCTATTCAGACCCGGAAATCTATGCTCTGGAGCAACGGCGGATCTTTCGCGGCCCGGTCTGGAATTTCCTCTGTCTCGAAATTGATATTCCCAACCCCGGTGATTACAAGACATCCACGGTCGGCGAGATTCCGGTCATCGTGACCCGGGACGAAGACGGCGACATCCACGCCATGGTCAACCGCTGCACCCACAAGGGCGCCTTGGTTTGTCTGAAGGAAAAGGGCAACGCCAAGATGCTGACCTGCATCTATCATTCCTGGTCCTTTGATATGGCCGGCAAACTAAAGGGCATCGCCTTTCGTAATGGTTTGCAGGGTAAGGGCGGTTTGCCCAAGGATTTCGATCCCGATAAGCATGCTCTGGAACTATTGCGGGTCGAAGTATTCTGCGGCCTGGTCTTCGGTACCTTTTCGGAGGCGACGCCGTCGGTTGAGAGTTTCCTGGGCCAGCCCATGTCCAAGTTCATCCGCCGCAATCTGGGCAAGCCATTGAAGCCCCTGGGCATGCACAGCCAGATCATCCACAATAACTGGAAGCTGTATGCCGAGAATGTTCGGGATTCCTACCACGCCACCTTGCTGCATACCTTCTATACCACCTTCAAAATCAACCGCTTGGATATGGATGGCGGCATTGTTCTGGCCGAGGACAAGTGGCATCATATCAGCTATGCCAAGCGCGAGACGTTCGAAGAGGCCGAGGAGTATCAGCGCGATAAAATCCATGCAGCGCAATACGATTCTCATCTTGAAGGACCGCATCTGTTGAATGCCTGGAATGAATTCGACGATGGCATCACCCATTCCATTCAGGCAATCTTCCCGAACCTGGCGATCCAGTTCACCTTGAATTCCTTGGCGGTGCGCTTTTTTGTGCCCCGTGGCGTGGACAAGACGGAGCTGTTCTGGTTCTACGTCGGTTATGAAGACGACGACGAAGCACAGACGGCGATGCGGGTGATGCAGGGCAATCTGACCGGCGCCGCCGGTTTGGTGTCGTTGGAAGACGGTTGCATCAACGAGTTCGTCCAGCGCGGCACCCATGGCAGCGAGATGGAAATGGGCCTGGCCGAAATGGGAGGGTGGGAGGTTGAATCCTCCGATGCCTCCCGCGCCACCGAGACGGCGATCCGTGGTTTCTGGACCGGCTACCGCAAGATCATGGAGTTCAATTGATATGGAGGAAATAGAGGAACTGATCATCGCCTACGCTCATGATATCGATGATAGCAAGCTGGTCGGCTGGCCGGAATATTTCACCGAGGACGGTACCTATACGGTTCTGACCCGGGAAAATCTGGCCCAAGGCCTGCCCATGGGCATCATGTATTGCCAGGGCCGTGGCATGATGGCCGACCGTATCAAGGCCATGCAGACTGCTAATATTTTCGAGGCCCATACCTATTGCCATCTGTTGGGCCGCAGTCAAATCAGCGCCGGGTCCGACGGCCGCTATTCCGCACGAACCAATTTCAATATCACCCGCACCATGCAGGATGGTGCCTCTGAGATGTTCGCGGTGGGTAAGTATCTTGACGTGATCGAAATTCAGAACGGCAGGCCGCTGTTCAAGGATCGCAAGGTCGTGTTGGAATCCCGCCGCGTGGATATTCTTTTGGTTTATCCGCTGTAAGGAACGAAAGATGTCCAAAGACACCTATTACAAGGACCATTGGGTTGATATCGAGCCTGAGCGATTGGAGCGTTACGAGGCGCAATTCATCCTTGGCAAACGTGGTGATAAACTGTTGGCGACGGCGGAAATTGCCGTGGGGCAGATCGTGGCCGATTACGGCTGCGGGCCCGGCTATCTATCGGTGGAACTGGCGAACCGGGTGGGCCCGGAGGGCCATGTGCACGCCTTTGATATCAACGCTGACTTCGTCGAACGCACCAGGAAACGCGTGGCCGATGAAGGCCTGGTCGACCGGGTGACGGTGACCCATTTGACCACCGATATGGTGCCACTCGACGACGACAGCCTGAACCGTTTAGTGATCAAGAATGTGCTGGTCTATGTGGATGATCCTCTGTCCAGCCTGCGCGAATTTCGCCGCGTGGTCATGCCGGGCGGAAAGGTGCATGCAATCGACAGTGATTTTTACATGGCGGCGTTTGATCCCATCGACGTGGACGATTGGCGCCATGTTCTCGATGCAGGCATCCATGCATTCCGCACCCCGGCGATTGGCCGCAAGATGTATGGCATGGCTTTGGGCGCTGGTTTTACGGAGGTTGCCGTGGAGGTGGTTTCCGTGCCGGACTCCACCGGCCGCATGCTCAGCTTCATCATCAATACCGCCGGCTACGCACGCGAGGGCGGCAGGCATGACGAGGAGGTGGTCAGCCGTGTTGTCGAGGTGGCGTCCAAGGCGGTGGAGGACGGCACCTTTTTCGCCCTGAACCCGCAGTTTCTGGTTACGGCGACCGTATAGAATATGGCGGTGACGGAACAATGCGCGGAAGACGGACTGATGATCACATTATGACCGGAGCGGTGTGGAAAAATGGCGGATTTTGAAAAAGCGGCCCTGGCGGTACTGGATGACTATTTCGCGGCTCTGAACGCCCGGATAGCGCGGGCATGCGGGATAGTTTTCATTTTCCCCACTACCGCATCGCGGGCGGTCGCATGCAGGTGTTCGAGACCGCCGCGGACTACAGCATGAAGGATTTCCATGGCCGCACCGATACGGGTGGCTGGGCCTATACCAAATGGGATTATCGCCACCTGGTGCACGGCGACGAGACCAAGGTGCACTTCGACGTTCAGTTCACCCGCTACCGTGCCGATGACAGCGTCCTGGGCCAGTTCAAATCCCTCTGGATCGTCACCAATCAGGACGGTAAATGGGGCGTTATGGCACGCTCAAGCTATGCGGCTTAGCTATCAACGCCATAAATCCGTTTGGCCGCATCCGCGCTGACATAGCCGTTCTTCAAATCGTCGGCCAGGGCGGCAGGGTCGCGGGCCGAGGCCGGGCCGAAACCGCCCGAGCCGGGAACCTCAAAGATAATCCGGCCCTCCGCCGCGACCGTGAAGGCGCCTTTGCTGAGCGGATGGCGGATGCCGCCGTCGGGATCTTCCAGGGTGATGCGCATGGGGGAACCTGACTGCCCGCCGGCCAAACCGAACGGCGCTGATTTGCTGCGTTCGCAACAGACCGCGCCCCGGGTCTGATTGCCCAATACGCGCCAGATCCGCCGGGCGCCGCAACCGCCCCGGTATTGCCCCGCGCCACCGCTGTCAGCCAGGACGGAATATTCTTCTACCCGCACGGGGAAGCTCATTTCCAGCACCTCTATGGGCGTGTTCATCATGTTCGAGATGCCGGCGGCGACGCAATTGATGCCGTCCTTCGTGGGCCGGGCGCCGAAACCACCTTTGATACTCTCGTAGCTGACATATGACTCGCCGGTACGGTAATCCACCCCGCCCAGGGTCAATACGCTGGAGGTGCCCTGTGAACAGGCCATGACCCGCTCTGGCAGAAAGGCGTACAAGGCGCCGAACAACATGTCCGAGACCCGGTGTGACATTTCATGATTGGCATAGACCACCGGTGCCGGGAACGATGCATTTACAACAGAGGCTTCTGGCGCGGTCACGTTTATGGCGCGCCAACAGCCGGAGTTGGGCGGTATCATGCCGTTGGGGTCGACCACCATCTTGACCGCCGTGTAGATCCCCGAGGTGGAGACTGACAGCGGCGCATTCATGGGCCCGGCGACCTGAGGGTCGGAGCCGGCGAAATCCACCGTTAGACGATCGCCTGATTTAACCGCGTGCATGCGAATGGTGAAGGTTTCGTCCTCGGTCTCGCCCGGTTCCAGAACCCCATCGCCATCGCAGAAATCCTCAAAACGGCCTTCGCCATCGGGCAGTTCGGAGAGGAACTTGCGCATCATGGTCTCGGAATAATCCATCACCTCAGCCATGATCCGGCGCAGGGTCTCCACGCCATATTTCTCCGCCAGTTCCGATAATCGGGCACTGCCACGGCGGTTGGCCGCGATTTGCGCATTCATGTCGCCTCGGCGTTCATCAGGCGTACGTACATTGGTGAAAATGATCGCATCCACATCCCGGTTCAGCACACCGGCGGCATACAGGCGCACTGGCGGCAGGCGCAAACCCTCGCCAAAGACATCCGTGACCGCGCCGTAGCTGCCCGGCGTGGCGCTGCCAACATCCGGCCAATGGGCCCGCACGCAAGCGAAACCAAGCAGCTCGCCCTTGTGAAAGGACGGCGAGACGATATTCACATCCGGCAGGTGCGAACCACCGAAATAGGGGTCGTTATGGATGAAGACATCGCCGTCCTCGAACGCGCCAAAGGCCTGGATTACCGCCTTCACCGCATCGGGCATGGAGCCCAGATGGATCGGCAGATCGGGACCTTGCGCGATCATCTCGCCGTCCGCATCGAACAGGCCGCAGGAATAATCGCCGGCGACTTTCAACAGAGGCGAATAAGCGGTCTTGGCCAGGACGATCTTCATTTCCTCGGCCGCCGCGTACAGGCTGTTTTTGACCACTTCGAAGGTGGCGGCGTCAGTCCTAATTGGGGTTCTCATGGAGGGATCCTGGGAGGCTCTATTATCCATTGTTGTTCTCCATGAGTATATGGCCTGTGCCATTCATACGTGCCTGCCAGCCGGGCGGGATAACGATGGTGGTGTCCACAGCTTCGATCACCGCCGGTCCGGAAATCTCGGATCCGACCGCTAATTTGGCGCAGTCATAGATGGCGCAGTCCTGACGCCCGCCCTGGTGGAACCATACCGAGCGGTTACCCTTTTGCGCATCCGCCGCCGCGCTCGCGCCGTAGCTGAGTTCAATATCGTCGAAACGGCCAATCGCGGTCAGGCGCAGATTGACCATCTGGATCATTTCGTCCGGATTGTCATGGCCGTAGGTCAAGCGGTGTTTCTCGTGAAACAATTGGGCCAACTCGGCCAAGGTATCCACGTTAACATCGCCGGCCCGGGCCGGCACGGTCAGCTCATAGGCCTGCCGGCCATATCGTAGATCGGCTGAACGTTCCATAACCCAGTCTTTCTTGGGTATCTTGGCTGCCCGCAGCATCTCCTTGGCGGATGCTTCCATCTCTTCATAGGCCGCATTGACGGCTGCAGGGTCTGCCTGATCAAGAGGAATGAAGTGGGTTTTCACATAGTCCCGCTTTAGATCCGTAGCGATCAGACCAAGGGCAGAAAAGCCGCCTGGAATGGGCGGAATTATAACCTCGATGATACCCAGTTCGGTGGCGAGTTCGGCGGCGTGCATGGGCCCGGCACCGCCAAACGCCACCAGGCTGAATTCGCGGGCGTCATGTCCCCGTTCGACGGAGACGATGCGCAAAGCTTCTGCCATGGATGCGTTGACTACGTTTAGGACGCCCGCGGCGGCGTCATCGCTGCCGATACCCAGCGGGTTGGCCAGGTTCTTGTCAATGGCCGCTTTGGCCTTGTCGGAGCGGATGGCCAGCCTGCCCGCTAGCAGAGCGCTAGAATCCAGATAGCCGAGGGTCAGATTACAATCGGTCACGGTAGGTTCCGTACCACCCGCGTCATAGCAAACTGGACCTGGTTCGGCGCCGGCGCTTTTCGGGCCGACCTTGAGCGATCCGCCCGGATCGATCCAGGCAATGGAGCCGCCGCCCGCGCTGACCTCCGCCATATCGATCACCGGCACCCGGATGGGATGACCTGTGCCGTTCATCCAGCGGTTGACGTTGCCGTCGCCGCCGACCTCGTACTCGGAGGTAGTTTCGACGATGCCGTCCTTGATCAGGCTGGCTTTCGCCGTGGTCCCGCCCATATCGAATGACAGCAGGTTCGGTTTGTCCAATTGCTGACCGATCAGAGCGGCAGCGATAACACCGGCGGCGGGGCCGGATTCAATCGCCATCGCGGGCATTTTTAAGCCTTCCGCCACGTCGAAAACGCCGCCCGATGAACCCATGACATAAAGATCGGGCAAGCCCATCTCTCCCGTCGCACCGGCGAGGCGCTGTAGATAACTTTCCAGGATCGGGCCCACGTAGGCGCAGACGGCAGTGGTGGAGGCGCGCTCGAACTCGCGGATCTCCGGCAATACCTCAGACGAGAGAAAGACTGGAATATCGGGTAGCGCGGCGCGCAGTTTTTCGCCGATGCGGCGTTCATGCACATCGTTCAGGAAGGAAAACATCAGCGAGACGGCGATGGCTTCGATCTTGTTTTCCTTGGCAAACGAAATGACCGCGTCA
This sequence comes from Rhodospirillaceae bacterium, assembly GCA_002731375.1. Taxonomy (GTDB): domain Bacteria; phylum Pseudomonadota; class Alphaproteobacteria. The sequence goes on from PCBT01000002.1 coordinate 96,330, forward strand.
ATGTCGTCTTCATCCAGCGGCGTGACGATCTGGCCGGCGGCATCCAGGCGTTCGCTAACCTCGACCCGGCAGTAGCGGGGGATCAGCAGTCCCGGCGCATCCTGGAACATATCGTACAGGCTGGAGCGGGACGAACGCCGCAGTTCCAGCACATCGCGGAAGCCCTTGGTGGAAACCAGCATGGCATGGGCGCCCTTGCCCTCCAGTATGGCGTTGGTCACCACCGTGGTGGCGTGGGAGAGCAGGGACACATTGCCGCCGGCGATGCCATGTTCCTCAAGTGCGATGGAAAGTCCATGAACCACGCCCTGACCGAAATCGTGCGGCGTCGTGGGAACCTTGGCGATGCCGATTTGTCCCGTTTCCTCGTCCACCAGGGCGACATCTGTAAAAGTGCCGCCAATATCCACGCCTACCCGCCAACTCATTCGTACTGTCTCCTGACTATGCGTGCGTCCGCTATAGACTAGGGTATAGCAATGGTGCGACCCCATCAAAGCTTTCAATCAGCGTGCAATTTGCTTGCGCCGGTCTTTGTGTTATTTGTAAGTGCAAATTCTCAGAATCTCGACGTTAGGGTCCATCACATGTTGTTTCGCGAAATGGCCCAGCAGGGTAGTGTTCTCTTCCGTTGGCGAGGGTATTTACCCCTTTTTCTGCTTCCATTGACGATTTACGCCATGACCCAATCGGGCTATTTCGAAGCACAATTCGGCGACGCGGCGGAAGAGGGCTTGATGCTGCTGTCAGGCCTGGTATCAATTCTAGGACTGGTGGTCAGGGTGGTGACCATCGGGTATACGCCAGCGGGGACGTCAGGGCGCAACGCGCGAGAACAACGGGCCGAAGTGCTGAACACTGTTGGTATTTACAGTATTGTGCGGAACCCGCTGTATCTGGGTAACTATTTCATGTTGCTTGGGGTCTCCCTGGCCACCATGGTCTGGTGGCTGCCGGTAATCGTGACGCTGACATTCATTCTTTACTATGAACGGATCATCTTTGCCGAGGAAGCGTTCCTGGCGGCGAAATTTCGCTCGCGGTACAGTGACTGGGCGGCTCGCACACCGCTAATCATACCCCGCTTTAGGCAGTGGAAAAACACTGAGCTTTCGTTTTCCCCGCGCACCGTTCTTCGACGGGAATACAATGGTTTCTATGCCCTGGTGGTTTGCTTCACCCTGGTTGAACTGGCGACGGATCTCTTGGGTGAAGGCATGAGCATAGCCGAATGGCTTGCCGATGATTTCTATTGGGTCTGGATATTTGCCGGCGGTACTGCCGTTTTTCTGATCCTGCGGACCCTAAAGCGGCATACTGGTCTATTGACTGTATCGGGCCGCTGAAGCCAACAACCGTTTTCCATCGGCGGTACACGGTGGCGAGGCCAGGGTTGTTCATTTCACCGTTGCCGGGACCTTCACCTAACATACCTTCTCGAAGAATCTGTTGGTGCTCACAAAACCTTTTGTGTGCATGCTAAACTCCGCACCCAGGGCTGCTTGAAGCATGGTTCTTGCTTCAAGCTATTTTTGGAATGGGTCAGGAATATCATGTTGGTGAATGGGGCAGCATTGATCGCGCACCACTCCGGCGCCTTGTTTTGGCCGGAGCAGTCATTGTTGATCGTCGCTGATCTGCATCTGGAAAAGGGCTCGGCGCGGGCGGATAAGGGGCATTTCCTGCCCCCCTACGATACGGCGGCAACCCTTCGTCAGTTAGCTTCTGTTGTCGCGAAATTCACACCGGCGGCGGTCGCATGTTTGGGCGATAGTTTTCATGATGCGCGTGCCGAAGGGCGCCTGAATACGGCTGACGCGGAAGCGATCCGGGCTTTGACCCAAGGCCGGGAATGGTTCTGGATCGATGGTAACCATGACCCTTGTCCGCCAGCCCATTTGGGTGGCGTTGGCATCGCGTCGCTGGTGCGCGGTCCGTTGATCCTGAAACATCAAGCCGTGGGCCGGGAAGCGGGGGAGATCGCCGGTCATCTGCATCCTAAGGCTAGCGTCCGCCTGGCTGGGCGACGTCTGACCCGGCGCTGTTTCGTCACGGATGATCTTCGTTTGGTGCTGCCGGCGTTCGGTGCCTACGCAGGCGGGCTCGATGTCGGCGATCCCGCATTCAGCACGATCTTTCCAGGCCCCTTTCGAGTCTATCTGTTAGGGCAGAACAAGGTGCATGCCTTCCCCTCAACCCGCCCGACGGCGCGATTACCCCTCAAGAGAGTCTAGTCGCCGAACAAACGTGACAGCAGGCTGCGCCGGGGTGGCCGCGACGGCCGTGACGATTGCGACGCGCTTAAATCCTGCTCATGGCGTTGTTCCAGCTGTTGCGAAAGGCGCATAACCTTGCGTTCCAAAGGCGCCATCGCAAGATTAGCTAGTTCCGCCTTTTCCTCCGCCTCCCGCACGCGGTCCTGCATCGGCCCCACATTCTTGCCTAGTTGCAGAGTCTCGAATTTAGCGTCGATGTTTTCTTCCAGCTGACGCACGCTTTCCTTTTCCAGCGCAACGCAGACCGGCACGGGTTTAATACCCTAAATACGGGCATTGGTATAATTCAGCCGATTACAGCCAATTATCCCCACATCTGCTCTTGCGCCATGCCGAGAATTTTGTCTGGTGTGATCCGCAAAAGGTCTTCCAGGGGCTTGGCGTAGGAAATCGGTGCGCGGGGCGCGCCCAGACGGCGGATGGGCGCCACCAGTACATGTGCCATGTGTTCGGCCACGGTGGCGGCGATCTCGGCTCCGAAACCGCCGACCTGCACGGCTTCGTGAACAACCATCAGCCGCTTGGTCCTCGCCACCGAGGCAAAGACCATTTCCTGATCCCATGGCCACAACGTACGCAGATCGACAATCTCTATCTCGATGCCTTTTGCTGCGGCCTGCTCGGCGGCCTGTTCCGCTACACCGACCATTTTCGACCAGGTCACCACGGTCAGATCCGCGCCCTCCCGTGCCAAGCGGGCCGGCCCCAGGGGCATCAGGTAGTCATCGTCATCGGGCACTTCGCCTTCCAGGGTCCAGTTATCTTTGTGTTCAATATAGATTACTGGGTCATCACAACGGATGGCGGATTTCAACAGGCCCTTGTTGTCTGCCGGCGTATAGGGCGCGGCCACGACAAGACCTGGAATATGGGTGTACCAGGCCTCCAGCGATTGAGAATGCTGTGCGGCGGAGCTGCGCCACATGCCGCTGGGCTGGCGGATCACCATGGGCACGCGGGCCTGGCCGCCGAACATGAAGCGCGCCTTGGCCGCCTGATTGACCATCTCATCTACGGCACACAAGGCGAAATCGGCAAAACGCATCTCCACAATCGGGCGGGTGCCCACTAGTGCCGCGCCGACCGATGCACCCATGATGGTGGCTTCCGAGATCGGAGTGTCGGCGATGCGCTCAGGCCCGAACTCGTCCACCAAACCGCGATACTGGCCGAACACGCCGCCCCGGCCCAGATCTTCGCCCAGAGCCCAGACGCGTTCATCGCGGCGCATTTCCTCCGCAACGGCCTGCAGACCGGCTTCCTGATAACTGATGACGCTCATGACCGCGACCCCCAAACCGGCGCACCGACATCCTGAATATCCGCGAAGGCATGTTCCAATGCCGGGGTATCGGCGGCCTCCGCCGTCTCGGCGACCCGGCCCATTTCACCCACCGCCGCGCTGTCGATGTCGCTCAGGTCGCTATCGCCGAGGCCCAGTCGATGCAGTTCGTTCGCGGCGCGCACCAGGGGGTCGACGTTCCATTGCGCCGCCGCATAGTCCTGATCCCGGTACAAAGCCGGATCGACCGAGGTGTGACCCTTCAACCGATAAGTACGGGCGCTGAGGAACATCGGTCCAGCCCCGCCCCGGATGCGCGGGATCAGGTCGCCGACCAGACCGTCCACGGCGGCAACGTCGTTGCCATCGACATCGAAGGCTTCCAGACCCAGGCTCTCGGCCCGCGCATTGGCACCGCCACCGCCCGTGACCGCGTCGGAATGGGTGGTGGATGCAAAACCATTGTGTTCGCAGACGAACAAGACCGGCAATTTGAACACCGTGGCCCAATTTAGCCCCTCCATGAAGGGGCCGCGGTTGATCGCTCCGTCGCCAAAAAAACAGACCACGACCTTGTCCTCGCCCATTAACTTGGCGCCATGGGCCGCGCCAACCGCGATAGGGATGCCGGCGGCGACCACGCCGTTGGCGCCCAGCATGCCGACCTCGAAATCCGCGATGTGCATGGAGCCGCCCTTGCCGCCGCAGGTGCCGCCCTCCTTGCCGAACAGTTCCAGCATCATGGCGCCCGGGTCCGTGCCCTTGGCGATGCAGTGACCGTGTCCGCGATGGGTCGTGGTGATCTGATCCGTCCGGCGCAGATTAGCACAGACGCCAGCGGCGACCGCTTCCTGACCGATAGACAGATGCACCGCGCCACCGACCTGTCCGTTGAGGGAGGCCTTTTCGGCGGCCTCTTCAAAGGCGCGGATACGGCGCATGGTACGATAGAGGTCGACCAGGCGGTCCCGGTCGATATTATGGCTGGAATAAACGGCGTCGTTGGGCACTATCTTTCTCCACTAAGCGAACTCACGGCGCACTTGTATCGGGTTTTTTGCTTCTATAGAAGGGCGGCTGATGGATATTCAAATTGTTACCGCGCCGACGGTCACCAAATTGGGCCAGGAACATGTGGACCAGGTTCTGATCGCGGGTAGTCACGGCGGCGTCTATGCGGGCTATCTTGCCGCCAAGGCAGGCGCCAGGGCGATTATATTGAACGATGCCGGCGGCGGTCTGGACGGTGCCGGTTTTGCCTCGCTGTCGTACCTGGACGATTTGCGCCGGCCCGGAGCCACAGTGGCCCATGACAGCGCCCGCATCGGTGACGGCGACGATATGGCGGTCCGTGGCATTATCAGCCATGTCAACGAGACGGCCGCCGCTCTGGGTTGCGCCGTGGGTCAGACGGCCATGGCCTGCGCCGAGGCCATGCGTGGGGCGCCCAGCCCCTCCGGCGAGGCGCCGGCCTACGAAGAGGCGCGTTTTCTGTTTTCCAACCAGGGTGAGAGCCCGGCCATCTGGGGCATCGATTCCGCTTCGTTGCTAAATACCGATGATGTGGGTCAGATCGTTTTGACGGCCTCGCACGGTGCCCTGCTGGGGGGTGAGGCGGCATCCGCCATCAAATATGATGTTCTGGCCTGCGCCTTTAATGATGCCGGTGTCGGGATCGAAAATATTGGCGTTTCCCGTCTGCCGGCCCTGGATCAACGCAAGATCGCCGCTGTAACGGTTGATTGCCAAACCGCGCGCATCGGTGATGCCCGCTCCATGTGGCTGACCGGCATGGTATCTCATGTAAACGAAACCGCTGCCGCCCTTGGCGTGGCCGTCGGTGGAAGCCTGCAAGAATTCGCAAAGAAAGCCCAATCGGGAGAGAGTTAAAGAGCATGTCCGAAGAAAAACTGAGTAACCAACCCCCCCGCACCATGACTGGTGGCCGCGCCCTGGCTGAGATGTTAAAGCTGCACGACGCCGCGCCCATGTTCGGCATGGGCGGCTTCCAGTTGCTGCCGTTCTACGATGCGGTACGCGATGTGGGTCTGACCCATACCCTGATTAATGATGAACGTTGCGGCACCTTCGCCGCTGACGCCTTCGCCAGGGTTTCTGGCCGGCCAGGCGTCTGCGATGCCACCTTGGGGCCGGGGGCGACCAACCTGACCACGGGCCTGGTGGAAAGCCTGAATGCAGGTGTTCCCTTGGTTGCCATTACCGGCGACAGCAACCGGGATTATTCCTGGAAGAACATGACCCAAGAATCGAAACAACTAGAAATTTTGGCTCCGGCGGTCAAGGAAGTGATCCGTGTCGAAGCCATCCAGCGGGTGCCCGAACTGGTGCGCCGGGCCTATGGCGTCGCGACCTCCGGGCGGGCTGGCCCCGTGTTGCTGGATGTGCCCGAGGATATCGCGCACGGCGAATATGATTTCGACGAAAACGATTTTTATGCCGATACCTCGGCCATCAGTTCGCCGGCCTATCGCAGCCGGCCTGCCCGCGACTATCTGGCGCGTGCCGCTGCTCTGCTGGCCAAGGCCAAGCGTCCGGTGATTTTGGCGGGCGGCGGCGTGCATCTGTCCGGTGCGCAGCAGGCCCTGACCGCATTCGCCGAAAGCCTGAACATTCCCGTTGCCCACACATTGAGCGGCAAGGGTTCCATTCCTTGCACCCATGCCTTGGCCCTGGGGCTGTTTGGCCGCTATAGCCGGATCGCCAATGACATCATCGAGAGTTCCGATTGCATATTGGTGATCGGCTGCAAGATGGGCGAGGTTGCGACCAAGCGCTATACCCTGCCGCCTCGGCATATTCCGCTGATCCATCTGGAGGTCCTGGCGGAGGAAATTGGCCGCTGCGTACCCGCCGATATCCCCTTGTGGGGTGATGCCCTGGCAGGTATCGAGGATTTTGTGGCGGAGCTCTCCGACAGTGCCGCCAGTCAGCATGCCGCTCGGGGTGAATACGCTGCGGAAGTTGCCCAACGCATGACCACGTGGCGCATGGAAGTACAGGAACGCCTGACATCTAACGAGCAGCCGGTGAACATGGCGCGGATGTGCCAGGAGCTGAATAATACCCTGCCCGAGGATGGTATCCTGGTCGCAGATGGCGGCTTTGCGGCTCATTGGACGGGGCTGTTGTGCGAGACCAAGACCGCTGGCCGTACCTATATTGCAAACCGTGGTTTTGCCTCCATTGGCTATGGCCTGCCGGGCAGCATGGGCGCGCAATTGGCGGCAGGCGAGCGGCCCGTGGTCGGCGTGACCGGCGATGGCGGTTTCAACATGGTGATTGGTGAGTTGGAGACGGCGGGGCGGTTGCAGCTTGGCCTAACCATCCTGATCGTCAACAACGCGGCATCGGGCTACGTCAAGGCCCTGCAGCAGGCGCAGTTCGGTGGACGCTTCCAGTCATCCGATCTAAACGAAATGAACTATGCTAATTTGGCGGAAAATTTTGGCTGTCAGGGTATCCGGGTGGAAGACCCCAACGATCTTGCCGGTGCTATCCAAACCGGTATGGCGGAGCGGGACCGCCCCACGGTGGTAGATGTGGTTGTCACCCGTGATCCGACCAAGATGCTCCCCGGTGTTGATAACCGCACGGCACCGATCAAAAAAGGCGATCGTATAGCCTAGAATGTTGGTTGATCACGGCCATCGGCCTGGTGGCCGTGATACCAAGATTCTGCCTAATTCGCGGTTGCTGTCGCCGTGCTGCTCGAAGCATCGGCCGTGCTGACGGAATCGCTGTCGGAAGTCGCGGCATGCTCACGCCTAGCCTGTTGGCCTGTCGCCTCGCCCGGCTCTGGCCCCCGGCGCCGTCTGAATGTTCTGTACTCCAACTGGAGACGGCGGGCTGGCGGATGGCCGCAACTGCGGCCACGACCACTGGCTCGTGAATAAGCCGTATCACGCCTATCCCCCAAGTCTTAATTATGGTCAATATTACTGACGGGGAATGTGATGATGATGTTTAATAACAGAGTCAACCTGAGCCTAGTCCGGCCAGAAAGGTGATTATCGATACATCCTGCTGTTATCGAAGTTCCGCCAACCCGAGTATCTGGCTGCCGTCGCTGCGAAAGTTTTCATCCGCCAACCAGGCTTCGAACGCTGATTTGACGGCGGGCCAATCCTGATCGGTAATGGCGAACCAGGCGGTATCCCGGTTGCGGCCCTTGTAAATCATGTGCTGGCGGAACAGGCCTTCGTAGCTGAAGCCCAGACGCGCGGCGGCGCGGCGGGAGGCGGCGTTATGGCTGTCGCATTTCCATTCATAACGGCGATAGCCCAGATCTTCGAATACATGCCGGGCCATCAGATACATCGCTTCGGTCGCCGCCCGGCTGCGCTTTAATGAAGGCGCGTACCAGATAGAGCCGATCTCGCATGTTGCCCATTGCGGCGTGATACGCATATAGCTGGCCATGCCACAGGCCCTGCCGGAGGCGACGTCGATCAAGGCAAAGACCAATGGATCCGTGCTTGCCCCTTGGGGCGCTAACCATTCGTCAAAATCGTCCTTGTCCGCAAATGGCCCAAAGCTCATGTAGGTCCACATATCGTTGCTGGGGTCGCCGCCGGGCCCGCAGGCGGCTGAATAGAGATCGTCGCCATGACGGGGCGGATCAACGGGTTCTACGATTACTGAACGGCCGGCGAATTTTTGCCGTGCGGGTTTTCTGCCGTCGGGCAGGGTGGGTAACGTTTCGCCGACGGGTAAAGTCATGCCGGTTTCCACGCCTCAATTAGGCCCAGGCGGTTGTCGAGTAGCCAATCATATTTAGCATCCGTAAAGCCGACCTCTTCCAGGTATGAGACGTACTCCGGGCCGGATGGCACATGTCCCGTATAGTGGCCTTCGCTGATCGCTTGCAGATGATAGAAAGCAGGATCGACCGGGCCCGACCGCTCATCATTCAGCATATAACCGACGATCAGAATGCCGCCGCCGGCGGGCAGGGCGGTGTGGGCCCGGCGCAGGGTAGCCAGAACATCGTCGCGCAGATACCAATGCAGAGGTGTGATGAAGGAAATCAGATCACAGTCATCGGGAAAATCGGCTGCCTTCAGAAAATCGCCGGGCTGGGCGGTGATGCGGTCCTCCAAGCCATGCTTGACGATGAACTCCTTGGTTACCGGGATCACATTGGGGTGATCCTTGACCGTTACCTTGAAACCGTCCTGGCGTTCACAGGCCGCGATGGCATAGCAACCAGAGCCGCCGGCAAAGTCTAGCCAGTGGTTGAAGCGGGAAAAGTCAAAACGCTTGGCCAGACGATGCGCCAGGGCGATGGCGGAGTTATAGCCCGCGGTGGTGAACTTGCGGGCCCGCTCCGGGTCGTCCAGGTCGCCTTCGTAGAGTTTGGAATAGGGTTTGTCGGCACTGACGCCGGCCAGGGTTTTGGCGAAACCAGACCATTCGTCATATTCCACGCCAATGGTAAAGCGCAGATAATCGCCGAAGAACGTCGGCGCCTCGCGCACCAGGAAACGCTCCACATCTTCGTGATTGACATTGCGGCCATCCACCTCGGCCACCAGATCCATAGCCTTGCAGATGATCAGTAGGCGGTCAGCGGTTTCAGCATCTATGCCGCAATGGCTGGCGATCTCAATTGGCGTGCTGGCGCCCTTTGACAATGAGGTGAATAGGTCGCACTCCAGGGCAGCGGCCAGAGCCTGGCTTTTCTTGAATGAGAATGCCAACTCGTTCAGGCGCTCGGAATTCTTGCCGACCGTGGGATCATTTGGGATCTTGCTCATTTGGCCGTCCTTGTTGTGAGTTCTTGTTGATTGGCGCCGGGTTCGGGCGCGGGTTCAAGATTAGGTGTCGCCCGTGGGGTTGCTGGAAAGCCGATTTGGCGTAGGACATTTCCAGCCTGGTCCTGGGTATCTAGAACCATGTTACGGGCCATGAGCTGGCGATTATCGAAGGCCTCCTCGGGGGTTTTCACCATGCCGATTTCGATCTCCAACGGCGTCAGGGTATCGACCCAATGTTGCGCGTCGTTGCCGGCGAATTGCGCTTGCAGAAAATCCTTGGCCTGATTTTTCGGGTTGCCGGTTTCCAGGCCTTGTTGCCATAGCTCCTCGTCGCCGAAATAGCCAAATAGCGCCCGGCTGGATTTTTCACTCATGGCGGTGATGACAATGTGGCGGCCGTCCCGCGTGCGGTAGATGTTGTTGGCCGGCCGCAGAGAGCGGTCGGCGGCATCCTTGCCGCTGACGGCTTCGCCATCCCGCATGGTGCCGTGCGAGACCGAAAGCAGGGAGAATGCCGTCTCCTGCATGGACAGATCGATATGACGGCCTTCCCCGGTTTGATTGCGCCCCTGCAGGGCGGCGCAAATGGCGAAGGCGGCCATCAAACCATTGGCAGCATCGGCCATATATGTCTGCGGCGCGGTCATTTCCGCTGCGTTGGCATTCAGAGCGTGCAGCAGGCCTGTTTCTGCCTGGAACAGCATGTCATAGGCGGCGCGCCCGGCTTCGGGCCCGGTTTGCCCAAAGCCGGATTGGGAGCAATAGATGATCCCAGGGTTGATGGCGCGAATGGCGTCATAATCGATGCCCAGGCGGGTGGTGACGCCGGGGCGGTAGCTCTCGATTAGGACGTCCGCCGTCCGTGTCAGTTCCAGAAATGTTGCGTGATCATCCGGTGCGCGCAGGTTCAGGACAATGGACCGCTTGCCTCGGTTTAACAACAGGTCTTCATTGGTGATCCCGCTGGCTGCATGCTCCCGTTCGATACGGATAGAGGCCGCACCCCATCCCGTCATCAAAAAGCCGCAATACTGGCCCGGCGTCATGACGCCGACTTCCAGGATCGTTATGCCTTTGAGGGCGCCATGCATACTCTACTCCATCAGACGGCCCGGGCTCAGCCGGTGGCGGCTTCTTCCTCGCTGAATGTTAGTTCCAGCTTCAGGCCATCGGGGCTCTGGATAAACAATTGGGTCAGATTGAATTTTGGCACCACCCTTTCGTCGTATTCCACGCCGGCGGCTTCCAGCCTGTTCTTGATCTCACCATAGCCGGTGCAGCGAAAAGCCACGTGATCGACCCGGCCCGTGCCCTCGGGTATCTCGTCGCGCTCGATCAAATGCAACACTGGTTTGTCGGCGGCATAGACCCAGGCGCCGGGAAATGCAAAGGGTGGCCGATCGCCGATGCGCATGCCTAGTACATCAACATAGAACTTGGCCGAGGCCGCCGCGTCCGTGGTGACGACATTGTAGTGATCGATATATTCCAACGGCATGTGAAATCCCCTACTGGCATTCCGCGTAAAATTTGAAGGCTAGTATGAAGGCTATGACCGTTCCGGGCAATGCATCCAGCCGCTATTGCCTTTGGCGCCCATTAGCAATTATTTAGCCAGGTGGCATAATAATGGCGACCTGATCGTCGACGTACTTTAGGAGCGAGACCATGAGCGATACCGCCGAAGGCACGGCGCGGCAGGCGGACCTTCCCTTGCTGTTTCAGCCCATCACCATAAAATCCGTTACCGCGCGCAACGGCATCGTGGTGCCGCCGCTGTGCCAGTATTCCGCCGTTGATGGCATTCCCAATGACTGGCATCTGGTACATTACGGCAGTTACGCCCGTGGTGGTGTCGGCACCATATTTATCGAGGCCACGGGGGTTGAGCCACGAGGGCGCATCAGCCATGGCTGTCTGGGTATTTGGGATGATGAACATGGCGCGGCGTTGCAGCCCTTAGTCAATATCATGAAGCGCCATGGCGCCGTGCCGGGTATCCAGATTGCACACGCCGGGCGCAAGGCTTCAACCCAGCGCCCCTGGAATGGCCTAGGCGCCCTGAACGATGACGATATCGCCCGTGGCGATGTGCCTTGGGAGGTGGTTGGGCCATCGCCTATTCCTGCCGATGATGGCTGGCTGGTGCCCAAGCAATTGGATGAGGCGGAGATTGGCGAGATCGTCAAAGCTTTTGGCCAGGCCGCCCGGCGCTCACATGAGGCTGGCTTCGAGGCCTTGGAGATCCATGGCGCGCACGGTTATCTGATCCAATCGTTCCTCTCGCCATTGTCCAATAAACGCAACGATGGCTATGGCGGCGATTTGGCCGGCCGTATGCGCCTGGCCCTGGAAGTAACCAACGAAGTGCGCGGCCAGTGGCCCGATGACAAGCCGCTGTTTTTCCGCGTTTCCTCGGTCGATGGTTCGGACGGTGGCTGGCAGATCGAAGATTCCATTGCCTTGGCCAAGGAACTGAAGGCCCTGGGCGTCGATTGCATTGATTGCTCTTCAGGCGGCAATGCGGCCTCCGCCACGCTGACCCTGGTGCCCCGTGGCCTAGGCTTTCAGGTGCCGTTTTCTTCCGCCATTCGGGCCGGGGCGGATATCATGACTATGGCAGTGGGTCTAATTCTGGATGGCGAGCAGTCGGAGGCGATCCTGCAGGCGGGCGATGCGGATCTGATCGCCGTGGGCCGAGAAATCATGTATAATCCGTTCTGGGCCGTACAGGCCGCCCAGGATCTGGGCATTGATGCCAATTTCGAGATGTGGCCGGCCCAATATGGCTGGTGGCTGGATAAACGGGAACGTACATTCCAGCGCATGGGACACAAGAGGTAGATATGAAGGACGCAACGGCAAGCGAAGTGGTCAGGGTTTTCTGGCAACCTGGATGAAGCAGCTGTCTCCGCCTGAAGGAGCATTTGTCGGCCCGTGCGGTTGACTTCCAATCGATCAATGTCGCTGCCGATCCTGACGGTTTGGCACAATTGCAGAAACTTGGCGTCCGTACCGTGCCCGTGGTGGCCAGGGGCGAACGTTATGTCATGGGGCTGTCCCTGCGCGACGTGGGCGAATTTCTGGGCCTGGATGATCAGGGCCCCGGCATGCTGCCGCCGGCGCAATTGGTGCAGCGCCTGGACCGGGTCCTAAATGCCGCGCAACGCTACCTGCGGCAATTGCCTGACGATCTGATGACGGCGGAACTACCGGGCCGGGCCCGCAGTTACCGTGATTTGACCTATCACATCTTTCAGATCGCCCGCGCCTTTCTGGGCGTCGCCTCGGGTGAGGAACTGACTTATCAGAAACTTGGTGAGCAACCGGGCGATGATCTGGTTACTTTTGCCGATATTGCCGACGATGGCGACGCCACGCGCCGGGATATCCTGGCCTGGTGGGCGGAACAGGGCGCCGATAGAGACTTCGATGCCACCGTCGCGACCTATTACGGGCCGCAGTCCCTGCACGAAACGTTGGAGCGCACGACCTGGCATACGGCACAGCATGTGCGGCAAATGCTGATGATCCTCGACGGACTTGATATAGTGCCCGACGGCGGCGCTATCGGCGAACGGGAACTGGCCGGACTGCCCCTGCCAAAGGAAGTTTGGGACGGCTAAAATTGCCTTGGTTCACATGGTGATTACCCTATTCGAACCTTTCCGTGCCTTGTTCTATACGCCGTTTTACGCTGCCCATACGCTTGACGCTTATGGGGCGGAAGGCATCGACGTTCGGCTGGTGACTTCCGGCGCCGAGGCCACGGTAACCGGCCCGATTTTCTGATGCCGGATCTGATGAATGTCAGACTTGGTGCGGTGTCCGAGGTCAATACGCCGTGGCTATGCCTGCAGGAGGATTTGCGCCGCGCCGGATTGGACCCGGCCCAGGTCCATCGGGTGGAGGGCAATGCAATGGCGGAAAACGACGCCGCCTTGCGGGTGGGCGATCTGGAAGCCATCCAGATTTTCCAGCCCTTCGTGGAACAACTAGTAGCCGATGGCGCGGGTCATATCTGGTACGCCGCCGCGTCCAGGGGGCCAACCAGCTACACTACGTTGAGCGCACTAAGCGAAACCTTGCAAGCCAAGCGCGATCAATTGGGCCGGATGACACGGGCATTGTACCGTACCCAGAAATGGCTGCAGGGTGCGGATGCCCCGGCTATTGCCGTCGCCGTCGCGGAATTCTTTCCTGACTTGCGCCGGGGAACCTTGGCCGCCTGCATCAAGCGCTATAAGGAGCTCGGCCTGTGGGGCGTGAACCCAATTCTGCCCAGGGATGGCTTTGACCGTTTGCAAGCCAGCGGCCTGTCCGGCGGACTCTACGAATCCGGCTCACCCTACGATACGTGCGTCGACACTAGTCTGGCACGTGAAGCAATAGAGGCTGACCCGCCGTCGATGTGATCAAGGCGCCTGTTTTGGACTGCAAACGCGGTCTATTCCGGAACGATGATTGGCTCTATCGCCGCCTTGCCCAGTAACATGTCGGAACCCTTTTCGCCGATCATCATGGTTGCGGCGTTGAGGTTGGCCGAGACCATGGTGGGCATGACGGAAGCGTCGATCACGCGCAAACATTCCATGCCGCGGACGCGAAGCTGATCATCGACCACCGACGTGGGGTCTGTCTCTGGTCCCATGCGGCAGGTGCCCATCAGATGGAAGGTGGTGCCGCCCCAATGGCGTGCGGCCTCCAGATACTCATCATCGCTTTGCACATCCTCGCCCGGATAAGCCTCTGACTCGATATAAGGCATCATCGGCTCAGTATACATCAGACGACGCGCCAGTTTCATGGCGCAGACCACGATCCTGCGGTCCTCTTCGTCGTCGAGATAATTCGGCTGGATCAGTGGTTTCTCGAATGGATCGGACGAGCGGGCACGCAGCCAGCCCTTGCTCTCCGGGCGGTGCTGCCAGGCCGCGATGGTGAAACCCGGAACGTCGTCGAGCAGCCCATGCACCCCTAACTTGTAACTAGCGGGCGTGAAGATAAATTGCAGATCATTGCTCCGCGCCGCTTCGTCGGAATGCCAGAAACCGTAGACCATGGAGGGGCTGAGATTGACGACGCTTTTGCCGCCGGCGAAATACTTGATCACCTCGCCCACCAGGCTCAGGCCACGGGCCCGTTCGTTGAGGGTTTCTATATTCTTAACCCGGGCGCTGAGACGGGGGGCGTAATGGTCGCGCAGATTCTCGCCTACGCCGGCGATTTCGTGCTCCACCTGGATACCGAGCGATTGCAGCAAGCTCCCGGGCCCAATGCCCGAGAGTTGTAGCAATTGCGGTGAATTGACCACGCCGCCACTAAGGATCACTTCCCGGTTGGCGCGGACCTCGACCATTTTGCCGCCGCGTCCGCCCTTGGAATATGCCACGCCGACCGCCTTCTTGCCCTCAAGCAGAATTTGCGTGGCAAAGGCATTTGTCCGCACGGTCAGATTGGTGCGCGATTTCGCTGGGTTCAGGAATGCCCGTGCTGTGCTGACCCGGCGCCGTTTATGGGCCGTGCGCTGGACGTAAGAGATGCCCTCCTGCACAGCGCCGTTATAATCTTTGTTGTGCGGAATGCCGATGCTATGGGCGCCGGCCATGAAGATATCGCAAAAGGGATGCTGGTAATTCAGGTCGGTGACCTGAAGGTTGCCCTCCCGGCCCCGAAACGTATCATCGCCGCTGCCTATGCGTTGCTCACAGCGTTTGAAATACGGCAACACGTCGGCATAGCCCCAATTGCGGTTGCCGCGTTGGGACCAGCCATCAAAATCCATGCGCTGGCCACGATTATAGATATGGCCGTTGATGGAGGAGGAGCCACCCAGGGTCTTGCCGCGTGGCACATCGATGGAACGGCCGCCCGTCCAATGGCTTGGTTCGGCCTGATACATCCAGTTCAGGTTTGGGTTATTCAGGGTCTTGATGAAGCCTGCCGGGATATGAATGAAAGGATGCCAATCCGGCGGCCCGGCCTCTAGCAGGCAGACGCTATGTTTGCCGTCGGCGGTTAGGCGGTTGGCCAGGATGCACCCGGCTGAGCCCGCGCCAACGATCACATAGTCAAAAGTATCAGCCAAATTTCCGTCTCCTGTTCCCCTCGGTGCACCCTAGTTTAGGCCGCTTAGCGACTTCTTGGTATAGGGTTCAATTTCCTGATAACGGCCTTCGCGGATTTTGTTGGCCCATTCGGCTTCCGACAGTAACTGCCGGCCCACCGCGGCTAGATCGAATTCGCCCTTCTCCATGCGTTTGACCAATACATCCACGTCGGTGGAATTGGCGCCGGCCCAGGAAGGATCATCTAGGCCGATACTGCCCACGGTGATGGCTGGCTTGCCCGTGAGTTTCTTGCACCAACCAGCGAGGTTCAGGTCCGAGCCCTCGAATTCGGGCTCCCAGAATCGCCTTGTGCTGGCGTGAAAGACATCGACTCCGGCATCGGTCAAGGTTTTCAGGAAGCGTTCCAGTTCCTCCGGAGTCTTGGCGATCTTGGCCTCGTAGTCATCGCTTTTCCATTGCGAGAAACGGTAGACGATCAGGAAATCCGGGCCCACCGCCGCACGGATCGACTCGACTATTTCCTTGCCAAAACGGTTGCGGTTTTCGAAACTGCCGCCGTATTCATCGGTCCGCTGGTTTGAGCGTTCCCAATAAAACTGATCAATCAAATAGCCGTGGGCGCCGTGTACCTCGATACCGTCAAAGCCGACCTCCCTGGCATTGACCGCGGCTTCGGTGAAGGCGGTAATACAATCCTTGATGTCATCCTTGCTCATGGCGATCGGAACATCCCGCTCGCCGGTGGCGACGGCGGATGGGGCATAGCCAGGTACCTCTCGATCAGGCTCGGTGCCTTTGACCCGCTGCGCGCCCACATGCCAAAGTTGCGGAATGATCTTGGCGCCACCGGCATGGGCCTCTTCGATGACATGCTTCCAGCCGTCCAGGGCGGCTGGATTGTAGATGTCGGGTACGCTGTCATAGCCGTTGGCGGCCTTGTGATTGATGAAGGTTCCTTCGGTGATGATCAGCCCGACGCCACCTTCGGCGCGGCGGCGGTAGTAGGCCGCGACATCCGCACCGGGTACGTTGCCGGGGCTTTTGCGCCGGGTCATGGGCGCCATGACGATACGGTTTGGCAGGGTTACGCCTTTTACGGTAAAGGGCTCGAACAAAATTTCGACGTTCGCTGACATGATATTTCCTCGTTTGTTGCGACGGTTTTCTACCGTTTTTCCGATTTGTCCCTGTTATGGCATAGACTGGTCCCCACGTCAGCTTAAAGAGGTAGCTTCCATGAACGATATTCCAGACCAGCGCGCGGTGTTTCAGGGCCAGCCCGGTGGACCGCAGGATCTTTTCTTTGCCCAATCCGATACGGTGCCGCGCCCAACTTTCATTCGCGGCGAGGGGGTTTGGCTGTATGACGATGCCGGGCGCGGTTTCATGGATATGTCGTCGGGGCCGGTGACGGCGAATATTGGTCATGGCGATAAGGATATTGCCGCCGCGATGGCGGAGCAGGCGGGGCGCTTGGCCTTTGTCAGCGCGCGTCAGGGCCGCCATCAGGCCAATATGGATCTTTCCAAACGGGTCGCGGAGCTGGCCGGTCCTGGATTTGAGCGGGTGTTGTTCGCTTCCGGTGGCTCGGAAGCGGTGGAATTCGCTATCAAGCTGCTGCGCCAGAGGGCGTTGGCCAACGAACAGCCGGAGAGGTACCACGTCATCACCTGCATGCCGTCCTATCACGGCAGCACCATCGGCGCCTTGGGTTTGTCAGGCGACCCGGCGAACCAGCTATTTTTGAACGGTTTCGGCCATGACCACCCGAAGGTTCCGGCCCCGCTCAGCTATCGTTTGCCGGACAATCATACGGTGGAGACTCACGCACTGGCCTGCGCGCAGGCGCTGGACGAGAAAATTCAGAGCCTTGGCCCCGAAACAGTGCTGGCGTTTCTGGTCGAGCCGGTGGGCGGCTTGGCCTCGGGCGCAGTGGAGCCGCCCGAGAGTTATCTGCGGTCGGTGCGCGAAATCTGCGACCGCCATGGCGTCGCCCTGGTGTTTGACGAAGTCCTTTGCGGCGCCGGGCGTACAGGGCGATTTCTGGCCAGCCATCATTATGATGGCATTAGACCCGACCTGACAGTGTTGGCCAAGGGCCTATCCGCCGGCTATGCGCCGTTGGGCGCCGTCCTGGCACCGGCGGATATGGTTGACAGGCTCTCTGAACGGCTTGGTTTTGGCTACACCCATACCTACAGCGCCCATCCGGTCTCCGCCGCTGCCGCCCTGGCGGTGCTGGATCGGTTCGAGCGTGAGGATCTGGCTGGGCGCGCGGAACGGGTTGGGGCCTATTTGCGGCAAAAGCTCGAAACCCTGGCGCAGCGTTCCGCCATAATCGGCGATGTACGCGGCAAGGGGTTGTTATTCGGTATCGAGCTGGTGGCGGATAAAACGACAAAGGCCACCATTTCCTGCACGCCTGGCCCGACGGACACGATCCGGCGGCGGGGTTTGGAGCAGGGGCTGTTGATCTATGCCCGGCGCACCGCCGGCAGCCGCTATGGTGACTGGATCATGGCGACGCCGCCGTTGATCATTACCGAGGCGGAATGCGACGAATTGGTCGAGAAATTGGCAACGACCCTTGCGGCGGCGGAAGCTGACTTCCGTGCCGCCGGGGCCATCGCCTGAGGCAATAACTTAGGTGCCGGGTTGGTCTTGACCGTTCCCAAATGGTTCCTGGGGTGGTTCGGAAGGCCGGCTATGACGTTCGTCCATGAACTGGTCGAATTCGGCCTTGTCTTTGGCGTGGCGCAGCTGTTCCAGGAAATTCCCGAATTCGTTCCGTTCGTCTTCCAGGCGCTTCAAGGTTTTCTCGTGGTAGGCGTCAAATGCCGATACGGCGCCGCCGGTGAGACACCAACCGCGCGGGTCACTTCGGCGGAGGTTAAGCCGGCAGGATCGAATTTTTCGATTAGTTCGAACGCGGCCCGCACCAGCGCTTCACTTAGGTTCCCATGGTGATAGCCGCGCCGGACACTTCTCTGACGTTTCGATTTGATCATGTAAAAGGGTTTTGCATCATGCTGCGGTCAAGTGCACGTGCCGAAGAAGCGGTGGATCATGAAGGTAAAAGATAGGCAACGCCAACCTACTCCTTGGGCCATCCAGGATCGGTTAGAACGAACAGTTTCGGATCCAGCTTTTGGTTGACACGGATATCGGTCAAGGACAGCGCTGTGATACCGCCCTGGGCATCCTTAATTTTCCATTGCCGCAATAACAAAGGCGGTTCGGTAAAGGTGACGCCCATCCAGCCCTCGTCAGGCAATTCCCGGTCAATGATCTTCAGGCGTAGGACGCCAAGGCCTTCTTCCACTTCCACCACCTCGACCCGTTCACGCAGGTTTACCGGGTCGTCAACCAGTACGCTCAGGGGGTTTTCATATAGCGGAAAGCGGTTGATCTGCTCTAACTCCCGGTCGTGGAGCACCAGCCAGACACCATCGGCGACCAGGAGTAGGGGCGAGGGGGCATCATACTCGAAACGCAGGCGCCCAGGCCGCCGCATGTAAAGTTGGCCCTGCACCACATTACCCGCGCTATCGACCTGCAGGAACCGTGCCGAGAAGCTCTTGACCCCATTCAGGTACGCTTCCACCCGGGCGACGACCGCGGCATGGGTCGTACTGGTTTCGGTGCCTTCGGCGGCCAGAGGCGAGCGCAGCACCATGGGCATTGTTGCCATGGTTAGGGTGCTGGTCAAAAGCTGGCGCCGGTCTAAGGTTTTATTCATCCCGGGCGTCTTGGCCAAGTCAGTTATCCTCATCGGGGTTTCGCACCAGGATCTCGCGCTTGCCCACATGGTTGGCGCGGCCGATCACGCCTTCCTGTTCCATCCGGTCGATCAGGTCGGCGGCGCGGTTATAGCCGATTTTCAACTGCCGCTGCAAAAACGAAGTTGAGGCCTTCTGGTTCCGCGCGACCACATCCACCGCCGCATCGAACAGGGCATTGCCGCTGATGCCGCCAGATCCGCTGTTGGCGCCATCGTCGGGCTGGGCGAAGCCTGTTTCGCCGCTGCCTTCCGCATCCTCGGTTACCGCGTTGAGATATTCCGGACGGCCCTGGCTTTTCAAATGCTTGACCACGGCCTCTACTTCGTCGTCACCGACAAACGGGCCATGCACCCGGCTGATGCGACCACCGCCGGCCATGTACAGCATATCACCCATGCCCAACAATTGTTCTGCGCCCTGCTCGCCCAGAATAGTCCGGCTATCAACCTTGGCTGTGACCTGAAAGCTGACCCGGGTCGGGAAATTCGCCTTGATGGTGCCGGTAATGACATCTACCGAGGGCCGCTGCGTCGCCATCATGACATGAATGCCCGCGGCCCGAGCCATTTGGGCTAGGCGTTGTACGGCGGCATCAATTTCCTTGCCCGCGACCATCATCAGGTCAGCCATTTCGTCGACGATAACGACGATAAAGGGCATCGGTTTGGTATCAAGCAATTGATCCTCGAATACCGGCTGGCCTGTGTCGGCGTCAAAGCCAGTCTGTACCGTGCGCTTTAGTTCCTCGCCGCGCTTCGCCGCCTCGGCTATACGCTGGTTATAGCCATCGATATTACGCACGCCGAGGCTAGCCATGGCGCGGTAACGGTTCTCCATCTCGCGGACGGCCCATTTCAGGGCCATGATCGCCTTGCCTGGATCGGTGACCACGGGGGTGAGCAGATGGGGGATGTCGTCATAGACGCTTAATTCCAGCATCTTCGGATCGATCATGATCATGCGGCAGCGTTCGGGCGGCAGGCAGTACAGCAGCGATAGGATCATGGTGTTGATGGCCACGGACTTGCCTGAACCCGTGGTGCCTGCGATCAGCAGATGCGGCATCTTCGCCAGATCAACCAGTACCGGCGCGCCGGAGATGTCCTTGCCCAGGGCAAGCGGCAGCATCAGTTTGGATTTCTCATAGTCGGCGGTCGAAAGCAACTCGCGCAAATAGACGGTTTCGCGGTCCTGGTTCGGCAGCTCTATGCCGATGGCATTGCGCCCCGGCACCACCGCGATGCGGACGCTACGGGCGGACATGGAACGGGCGATATCGTCAGAAAGGCCCACCACGCGGGAAGTCTTGGTCCCTGGTGCCGGCTCCAGTTCGTATAAGGTGACCACTGGGCCGGGACGGACCTGTACGATACAGCCGTGCACGCCATAGTCATCCAGGACGGTTTCCAGCATGCGGGCGTTCTGTTCCAGGGCGCTTTCGTTGATAGCCTGGCCATTTCGGCCCTGCTGTTGACGTACCGGCGTAGCGAGTAGAAGCAGGGCGGGAAGTTGATAGTCTTCACGCTCGGACAGGGCCAGGGCGGGTTGTTGTTCCTTTTGCGCCCGGCGGCTTTTGCGGACCTTGCGCTTGGGTTTGCTGACCCGGCCAGCGGATTGTTCGGGTGCAGTTCTGTCACCGACCTGGATAGATGGGGCGGTTGTTTCCGCCATTTCATCAGCAGCCAGCATGGGCGGTTCACGGCGAAAAATCGGATGCGTGGCAGCCTGGCGGCCCAGGCGCTCGGCGGTGGCCGCGGCGAAATGGGCCGCGCCCATGGTGCGCATTAGGCCGGCGGCACCTGCTTTCGCCAGGGCCAGCCATTCGGTGAGTTGAATGCCCAACAGATATAACAGCATTAGTACGGCGGCGAGGTGCAGCGCTGCGATGACCGCGGGTGACTGTGGTGTCAGGCCCAACAGGGCCAGTGGCGGCGCCCCTATCCGCAACAGCCAATCGCCGCCATAGCCGCCCAGGCCAGCGGCCTGTGGCCATTGTTCCGGCACCGTCACCGAGGCCGCGCAGGCGGCCACTAGGAACAGGCAGGGGGGGCTGAGGAATAGGCGCAGGCCGTACCAGGGCAAGCCCCGGTGCGAGGCGATCCGCCAGGCCCAACGAGCCATAAGGCCGACCACGGCGATGCTGGCCAGGCCCAGGCTTTGCAACAACAGATCTGCCGCATAGGCGCCCGGCGTGCCCAGCCAATTGGCCGGCGGCTGGCCGGTTGCAACGTTCAAGGCGCCATCGTCGGGATGATAGCTGGCAAGCGCCAACGCCAAGGCCGTTGCCAGGGCGAGCAGCGCCTTACCGGCGGCTTCCACCGCGCGCCGTTGCATGAATGCTACCGCACCCGGCGGTAGCAAGGCGATCTTGCGCGGCGTTCCGCTATGCTGTGACATCTCGATCTTCCCTCAAAAGTCTCGTCATACTCTGTCTCGTGCCGTCTTTTACAGTGTCTCGGCCATACGGCCTAGGACGTCCGCCATCACCACCTTGTCATGGACCATCGCAACCCGAATATAGCGGTTGCCAGGGTTTTCTCCGCTGCCGCTATCAGCCGATAAATAGGCGCCGGGCAGGACGCGGAGCCCGGCGCGCCGCCACAATTCCACCGTCGCCGCCTCGCCATCGCCCACATCCAGCCATAGGAAAAAGCCGCCCTCGGGGCGGTAAAAGCCAAAGCGGTTGGATAGTATTCGTTCGGCAAGATCGAATTTCTCCACATATAGTGCCCGGTTGGCGGACACGTGTCCTTCATCGCGCCACAACGCCGCAGCCGCGGCGTAAACGGGCAGGGGAGATGGGTTGCCGCCATATTCGCTCAGCTGCCGGAACAGCGTCAGCATATCCGGATCGCCGGCCACGAAGCCGGATCGCAAGCCGGCCACGTTGGAACGTTTGGACAGGGAATGAAAAACCAATACGCCTGACATTATCCCATCTTGCGCACAGACCTGCAGGGTGCCAGCAGGAGGGGTGGCGCCGTTATAGATCTCGGCATAGCATTCATCCACCACCAGGGTGAAATCGTATTGCCGCGACAGCGCGACCAGATTTTCCAGATATTCCAGACTAGCCACCGCACCTTGCGGATTGCCCGGCGTGCAGAAATAAACCAAGGCGGTGCGGGCCAGGACATCCTCGTCCAAGGCAGCGAAGTCAGGCAGAAAGCCATTTTCCACCAGGGCCGAGACGAAGACCGGTTCGGCCCCCGCCGCGATCGCCGCGCCGGCATAGCATTGATAGAACGGGTTTGGCATCAGCACGGCGGGCTGCCGTCCGGCCTTGGTTGGCGGCACGGCCATGAATGCGGTGCGAAACAACGCCTCCCGCGTACCCGCGCAAGGTGCGACATGACGCTCCGCCTCGACCATGCCCTGGGGCAGTGCATAGCGGCGGGTAAGCCAATCAGCGACGGCGCGGCAAAAATCCGGGGTGCCGGCCACCGGGGGATATTTGCCATATAAGTGGCGATTGGCGTGCAAAATCTCGCCCACGAAATCGGGATAGGGATGCTGCGGTTCTCCCAGGCTCAGGGCGACCGGGTCCAAATTCTTGGGTGCTGACAGGGGATCAAGCAGGCCGCGCAGGCGTTCAAACGGGTAATCGGGAAGTTCGTCCAGGCGCGGATTTACAATTCGGTCATGGGGCCGGCGATGGGCGTCGTTGGTCTGGGTTGTCACGATCCGTACGCCTGCCTTCAAATGTTATCCACAGCTGCCGTGGAAATGCTGTGGATGATTCGCAAGGTGATTTGCGAATCGAGAACATAATATAAACGAATAATAGATAATGTAGCTACCTTTCATTGTGTATACAAGGACTTGCGTTGAGAACTTCTCATTTGATCACAACTTATAACAGGCCACGAATCGGCTTTCGCTTTTTGTTCTTATTGGCCGCGGATGTGCGGCCAAAACGCTAGGGCCCGGAGGTTGCAACCTCCGAGCCCATGATTTGCGGCCCATATTCTATCGTTGTTCGTGCTTAGGCAATGCTTTCGCCATGCAGGCTGGTGTCCAGGCCCTCGCGTTCCTCGTCTTCCTCGACGCGCAGGCCCATGACCGCACCGACCAGCTTGACCAGGATAAAGGTGACGACGGCGCTGTAGGCGACCGTCACGCCGATGCCATATAGCTGCAGACCAACCTGGTCCACGTTGCCTTCCAGCATGCCTGGCGTACCGCTGACCGCTTCGGCGGCGAAGACACCGGTCAGGACGGCACCAATAATGCCGCCGATGCCATGCACGCCAAAGACGTCCAAGGCATCGTCATAGCCCAATTTTCGTTTCAGCCACATCACGGCAAAGAAGCAGCCGAGGCCGGCGAGCAGGCCCAGGATCAAGGCGCCGCCAGGCAGGACAAAGCCCGCCGCCGGGGTAATGGCGACCAGGCCCGCGACGGCGCCCGAGGCGATGCCCAGGACCGAGGGTTTGCCACGGGTCAGCCATTCTGCAAACATCCAGGACAGGGCGGCGGCCGCGGCCGCGATTTGCGTGACCGCCATGGCCATGCCCGCTCTGTTGTCGGCGGCCAATTCCGAACCGGCGTTGAAGCCGAACCAGCCGACCCATAGCAATGAGGCGCCGATAATGGTGAGTACCAGGTTATGAGGTGCCAGATTCTCGCGTCCGTAGCCAACCCGCTTACCCAGCACCAGACACAGTACAAGAGCCGCGACACCGCTGTTGATGTGAACCACGGTGCCGCCAGCGAAATCCAACACGCCCGCGCCGCCCAGGAAACCGCCGCCGCCCCAGACCCAATGGCAGACCGGGGCATAGACCACGATCAGCCAGAGGCCGAGGAAAACCATCAACGAGGAAAATTTGATCCGCTCGGCCACCGCGCCCGTGATCAGGGCCGGCGTGATAATGGCGAAAGTCATCTGAAACATCATGAAGACGGATTCGGGGATTGTGCCGCTCATGGAATCGACGCCGATCCCCATCAGGAACAACTGGTCCAGGTCGCCGACAAACGGCCCCTCGCCGGAAAATGCCAGGCTATAGCCGACCGCCATCCAGATAACGGTGGCCATGCAGCAAACCGCAAAACTTTGCATCAAGGTCGCCAGCACATTCTTCTTGCGCACCATGCCGCCGTAAAACAGGGCGACGCCGGGCACGGTCATCAACAGCACCAACAGCGACGAGGTCAACATCCAGGCGGTATCACCCGAATTCAGTTCGTCTGCGGCCAGGGCCGGTTCGGAAAATCCGAGAAGAAGAGTGGCGGCAATGAAGCCAGTGGCACTGGCACGCCCGAGTGGATTAGACATGAAAATTCTCCTGATTGGATCAATATTAACAATATTAGAGGGCATCGGAGCCGCTCTCGCCGGTGCGGATACGGACCGCCGTGGCCAGGTCCCAGACGAACAATTTGCCGTCACCGATTTGTCCTGTTTGCGCCGTGGCGGCGATGGTTTCCGTCACCCGGTCCACCATCTCGTCCGAAACCGCCAATTCCAGCTTCAGCTTGGGTAGATAATTCACTTCATATTCGGCGCCCCGATAAATTTCCGTATGGCCCTTCTGCCGCCCAAAGCCGCGGACCTCCGTGACCGTCACGCCCTGGACGCCCAGTTCGGTCAGGGAATCTCGAACTTCGTCCAATTTGAACGGTTTGATCACCGCCATCACCATCTTCATCGGGTATGCTCCTGTTAGATTTCAAAGCCGTGCAAGGCGAGTACGTGCCTTGATGCATGACTCCTATTCAAGAATCGTGCCGATTTTTGATGAATCTTCATAACCTTTTGAATTATATGAGAAAGAAAATTTCAGCATGGTGTTTTGCTTCCGATTCGACTGATTTAGTCATATATGTTTGATCAAGAATTAGGCAAAATAGGTGATGTGCCGATTAATTGGGCGTAGGGTTTCTGGCATGGTGAAAGATGATCTTTAGTTGTGAATACCTAAATTATTAATCTTATAAATTGTGTATCGTAAATTACGGCAATCGATGAGTAAGAGATTTGGGTGGCAAACTATGGGTCGCAATTAATGGGGAGCGGCGAGCTAACGGCGGCGACGGTTTGGATTGGTTGCGGTTGATCCGCAGCGGGAATGTCGCCCCCATAATTTTTTGCCAATTGCTGGCGCCTTGGTTCCGCAGGGGCGGTGCTGCAGGCCTTGCCGGAATTGGCGCGACGTGGCGGCGGGCGCTGCATCAAGCTGTGACTGGTCGCGGCGGTGGAAGCCGAGTTGGCTGCCGCCGAGGCTATCGGCGCCAGGCCCTTGGCCAGTTGCGAGGCTGCTTATCCGCCTCGCCTTGGTGCGTTGGACGACCTGCTGCCCTTGATTTATGTGCTGGGCGATGTGGCACGGCTGGCAGAGCCTGCGGTGGCCATCGTTGGCGCGCGCAACGCCTTGGCCTCGGCCATTCGCTATACCCAGCGCCTGGCGCGTGATTTGGGCGCTGGGGGCCTGCTGGTCGCCTCCGGTCTGGCCCGGGGGAACGATACCGCGGCCCTTGGTGGAGCTCTGAAGTTCAGTGCCGTTAGTGGAACTGCGGCAGTATTGGCGGTGGCGTCGATGTAGTCTATCCGGCCGAAAACAAAGCTTTATACGGAGATATAATTGCCCAGGGCGTGATCATATCGGAGTTACCGCCGGGTACCCGGCCGCAGACCCGGCATTTTCCCTGCCGCAACCGTCTGGTCTCCGGCCTTGCCCTGGGCGTGGTGGTGATCGAAGCGGCGGAACGTTCGGGCTCCTTGATCACGGCACGCTTTGCCCTAGAGCAGGGGCGGGAGGTTTTCGCGGTGCCTGGTTCGCCCATGGATTCGCACTGCCGTGGCTGGAACCGGTTGATCCGCCAGTGTGCCACATTGATCCAGAATGCCGACGAGGTGTTGGAGGTCGTCGGTCCCATGCTGCCGCAACCGGCACTTTGGGAAGGCTCGGCCGAAGGGAGGCAGGGCTATGCGGCGCCGAGCGCGGATCCAGTCGATTCTGGCGCCGAGCAACAACGTTTAACGGCTCTTTTGGGGGTCACGCCGGTTGGTGTGGATGATCTAATCCGCCTGTCCGAGTTGACACCGGCCCTTGTCATCACCATTTTGCTTGAACTTGAGCTAGCAGGTCGTATAGACCGTCATGCCGGTAATCGAGTACCGATATCTTAACCATCTGCGGTCCGTATTAGTGGGATATCGATATTTTTTTGTCGTGTAGCCATCCCGAGTGTCAGCAAAGGCGAGTCTTTCCATCATGGACGTAGTGGTCGTCGAATCCCCGGCCAAGGCCAAAACGATAAACAAATATCTGGGCGATGATTACATCGTGCTGGCTTCGTACGGTCATGTGCGCGATCTGCCGTCCAAGGACGGCTCGGTCGTGCCCGACGACGATTTCGCCATGACGTATGTCACGGACGACAAATCAGCCAAGCATGTGAAAGCCATAGCCGACGCCATGCGGGGCAGCGATAAGCTGTTCCTGGCCACTGACCCCGACCGCGAGGGCGAAGCAATTTCCTGGCATGTGATGAAGGCGTTGGCCGACGACTATGGCATGCGGGATATTCCGGCAAAGCGCGTGGTCTTTAACGAGATCACCAAGAAGGCGGTGGTCGATGGCATCAATAACCCCCGCGACCTGGACATGGATCTGATCAATGCCCAGCAGGCGCGCCGTGCCTTGGACTACCTCGTTGGCTTTACCCTATCGCCTGTTTTGTGGCGCAAATTGCCGGGCGCCAAGTCGGCTGGACGGGTGCAATCGGTGGCCTTGCGGCTGATCTGCGAGCGCGAGATCGAAATTGAGGCGTTCAGGCCACGGGAATATTGGTCGGTCGAGGTCGATTTCAAGACCGCCGCCGATGCCCTGCTGATTGGCCGTCTGACTCACCTGAACGGCGTCAAGCTGGACCGTTTTTCAATTGCCGATGGCGAGGCGGCTGAGGCGGCCAAGCGTACGCTGGAGGTGGGTAAATTCTCCATCGCCAAGGTCGAAACCAAGCCGACCAAGCGTAATCCCGCGCCACCCTTCACGACCGCGACCCTGCAGCAGGAAGCCTCGCGCAAGCTTGGCTTCGGCGCCAAGCGCACCATGCAGATTGCCCAGCGCCTGTATGAAGGCTTTGATATCGGCGGCGAAACTGTCGGCCTGATCACCTATATGCGGACCGATGGCGTGCAGATGGCCAACGAGGCCATATCCGCTTCCCGCGATGTGATCGACCAGGAATTCGGCGCCGATTACGTGCCGGGGCAGGCGCGGGTCTACCGCAGCAAGGCGAAAAACGCCCAGGAAGCCCATGAAGCCATCCGGCCGACGGATTTCTCCCGCCTGCCGCGGGATATGGAGGTTTATCTCGATAGCGAACAGCAGCGCCTGTACGATCTGATCTGGAAGCGGGCCATGGCCTCGCAGATGGAATCGGCCCGTCTCTCGCGCACTACGGTTGAGATCGCCGCCCATGACGGCTCCTCAGATTTGCGCACCACGGGCACGGTAGTGGATTTCCCCGGCTTTCTGAAATTGTATGAAGAAGGCCGGGACGAGAAAAAAGCCGGCGATGATGATGAACGCCGCTTACCGAAAGTCGCCGAGGGTGAAGCCCTGAGTAACGAAAAAGTCCGGCCCGAACAGCATTTCACCGAGCCGCCACCCCGCTATTCCGAAGCCACCCTGGTCAAGAAGCTCGAAGAGCTGGGTATTGGCCGCCCCTCCACCTATGCCTCGATCCTGACCGTGTTACAGGACCGCAATTATGTGGTGCTGGACCGCAAACGCTTCATGCCCGAAGATAGCGGGCGGTTGGTGACGGCATTTCTGGAAAGTTATTTCCACCGCTATGTGGAGTATGACTTTACAGCCGATCTGGAAGGCCGCCTGGATTCCGTGTCCGCCGGCGATGTGGATTGGAAGGTTGTGCTGCGTGATTTTTGGCGCGATTTCTCCAACGCTGTCGAAGATACGTCGGAATTGCGCGTGCGCGAGGTTCTGGACAAGGTCAACGACATGTTGGCGCCCCATCTTTATCCCGATGGCGGGGTCGACCGGATCTGCCCGGCCTGCAAAAAAGGCTCGCTCAATCTGCGCGGCGGACGCAACGGTTTCTTTCTGGGCTGTGACGCTTATCCCGAATGCCATTACACCCGCGCCATGAAGCAGGCGGAAGAGGGCGATGCGGATGAAATGTTCGCTGCCGGTCCTATTCCCCTGGGCGATGATCCTGAAAGCGGCATGCACCTGACCCTGCGCAAGGGGCCTTATGGGCTGTATATCCAACTGGGCGAAGCGGTCGAAGGGGATAAGAAAAAGAAGAGGCCGAAACGTGCCGGCATGCCGGCAGACGTCACGATAGAACAGCTCGACCTGGAACTGGCCCAGAAGATCATTCAATTGCCCCGGCTTGTGGGCGAGCATCCCGATACCGGCAAATCGATTTTTGCCGGTATCGGCCGCTTCGGCCCCTACGTGATGAGCGAGGCGCGCTATTTCAAACTGGAGAGCACGGCGGACGCCCTTAGCATTGGCCTGAACCATGCGGTTGCCGTCATTGCCGACGGCTTGGCCAAGGGCGGGGGACGGCGCGGCGCCAATACCATCCGCACCATCGGCGAACATCCAGATGGCGGCGACGTGAAGATCTTGGATGGCCGCTTTGGCGCCTATATTAAATACAAGAAGCTGAACGCCACTCTGCCTAAAACCACCGACCCGATGGAAATGTCTATGCAGGACGCCCTGGAATTGTTGCAAGCGAAAGCTGAAAAAGCGGGGCAAAAGCCGACAAAGGCCAAGGCCAAACCAAAGGCGAAAGCCAAAGCCAAGGCCAAGCCAAAAGCCAAGAAGGCGGCGCCTGCATCGAGTGAAGCGGTGGCCGGGTCCTCGGATTGAGTGCCCCGCGCGGCCTGCCCGACAAGGCGGCGATCAGGAAATTCATCATCAATGCGCCCGGTCCCGTGGGCCGGCGTGAAATCGCGCGCGCCTTTGGCATCAAGGGCGCGGAGCGCGCTGAACTGCGCACGATCCTCCGGGAATTGGCTGAGGAAGGCGTGATCGGGCGAGGCAAGGGCAAACGCTACAACGAAGCCGGGGCGTTGCCGCCCGTGGCGGTACTGCGGATTTCCAGCGTCGATGACAATGCCATGCTGCTGGCCGAGCCCATGCGCAAGGCAGAGGACGATACAAAAACCGATATTCCGCTACCGCGCATCCGGGTCAATTCGGACAGGCGCGAGGCTGCTAGCCTGGGTGTTGGCGATCGGATTTTGGCGCGTCTGCAACGCAAAGGCGCAGGCTATGAAGCCAGTATCATCCGGGTTCTACCCAAGGGTCCCGATCGGGTTATCGGGGTCTATGCGGAGGTGCCTGGCCAGGGCGCGCGGATCAGGCCGACGGACCGGCGGCAAAAATCTGATTATGCAGTGGAAAAAAGCCAGAACAGTAGTGCCAAGCAGGGTGATCTGGTGCTTGCCGATGTATTGATCGGCCGCCGCCATGGCCTGCGTGAAGCCAGGGTGGTTGAAGTCCTGGGCGGTATGGATGACCGCCGGGCAATCTCGCTGATCGCCATTCATTCCGGCGATATTCCGGATGTCTTTCCCGCCGAGGCCGTGGCCCAGGCGGAGGCGGCGCAACCCATGGTCATGAGTGCGGCCAGTGAGCGCGAGGATCTGCGCCATCTGCCCCTAATTACTGTTGATGGCGCCGATGCCCGTGATTTTGATGACGCCATTTGGGCTGCCCCCGACGACGATGTCAAGAACAAGGGCGGCTGGCAGATCATTGTCGCCATCGCCGATGTCTCCCATTACGTCACTTTCAACAGCGCCCTGGACCGGGAGGCCCGGCGGCGGGGCAATTCGGTCTATTTTCCTGACCGTGTCGTGCCCATGCTGCCCGAGGCACTGTCGAACAATCTCTGTTCCCTGCGCCCGGGCGAGGACCGGCCCGTGCTGGCGGTCACCATGCGCCTGGATGCCAAGGGCAAGCGCATCGAGCATCAATTCCACCGCGCCATGATCCGCTCCGCCGCGCGGGTCATATACGAAGATCTGCAGGCGGCCCACGATCGCGAGCCGAACGAACAGACGGCGCCTCTTCTAGAATCGGTGATAGAGCCGCTGTATGGCGCCTGGGGCGCCCTGATGAAGGCGCGGGAAGGCCGCCAGCCCCTGGATCTGGATTTGCCAGAGATGAAGATCTCACTGGGCGAGGATGGCCATGTGGATGATGTGCGCCAGCGTGAGCGGCTGGACGCCCATCGGGTAATCGAGGAATTCATGATCGAGGCCAACGTAGCGGCGGCGGATACTTTAGAGGCGCAGAAAATGCCCTGCGTCTATCGGGTGCACGATCAGCCAGACCGGGAAAAGCTGCTGGGGCTGAAGGATTTTCTCTCCAGCCTCGGCCTATCTTTTGCCATGGGCGAACGTCTGCGCCCTGAGCTGTTCAACCGGATTCTGGCGAAGGCTAGGGGTTCCGATCATTGGGAAGCGGTCAACCAATCAATCCTACGCTCGCAGTCCCAGGCCCGTTATGATCCCGATAACATCGGCCATTTTGGCCTCTCCCGTGCCCGATATGCGCATTTTACCTCGCCCATCCGCCGTTATTCCGATCTGCTGGTGCACCGTGCCCTGATCCGAGGCGGCAGCTTTGGCATGGACGGCCTGCGCGATGAGGAGGCGGTGCATCTGGCGGAGACGGCGGAGCATATTTCCAACACTGAACGCCGCGCCATGGTGGCCGAACGGGACGCCAACGACCGCTATATGGCTGCCTTCATGACGGAGCAAACCGGTGCCGAATTCATCGCCCGCATCAATGGCGTGACCCGGGCTGGGTTGTTTCTGACCCTCGTCGATACGGGTGCTGACGGTCTGTTGCCCATGCGCTATCTGCACAACGATTACTATCAGGTGGATGAGGCGCAAAAGGCGTTGATCGGCGAACGATCGGGGGGTCGTTACCGCCTGGGCGACAGCGTTACCGTACGGTTGGTGGAAGTGAACACCCTGACCGGCGGCCTGATCTTTGAATTACCCTCGATGAGCGCGGAAACGACGGAAGGCGCCTATGGCCATCCCCGCATCGGCAAACCGCGCAAGGAGCGCGTCAAACGCGGCAGCGACCGGAAACATAGCAAGCACGGCAAACGAAAAGGCCGCCGGCGGTCTGGAGCATGAAGGGCGTATCCCGGCTGATGGCATGACATGCAAGGATGGTATCGTAATCAGGATTAGGCGCGAAACCCGATTCTGATGCTGCGTGACCTGTGTTGGCATTTCCCATATAAGCAACGTTATTGGAGAAGCGTAATCTTTCGATTTATTTTGGCGCCGTCATTTGTGAGCGCGGGTAGCCGGATGGGGAATAAGCATGAGTACCGCACCAACCATTGAATATTCGCAAAGGCGGCTGGTCCAGGCCATGGGACGTGGCGCACTGGCCCGTTGCCCGGCCTGCGGTCAGGGGGCGGTATTTGGCCGTTATCTAAAAGTGAACAGTGATTGTACCGCCTGTGGCCTGGCTTTACATCACCACCGCGCCGATGATGCGCCACCCTATTTCACCATGCTTATTCTAGGTCATGTTCTGGTGCCGTTGACCTTGATTTTGGAGCGTGCTGTTTCGCCGCCATTATGGCTGCATTTTTCCCTGTGGCTGCCCCTGACCTTGATCCTGTCCGTACTCATTTTGCCGCGCATCAAGGGCGCCTTGATCGGCTTTCAATGGGCCCACCGCATGCATGGTTTCGCCGGGGGGGCTGATTAGGCCACCTCGATCACGAATTCCAGCTTGTCATGAGCCTCCCGCAGGGTTGCCTCGGCTAATTCCGGCGTGTCACCGCTGGCAAATATGAAGCCCAGATACCGATCGCCTTCTGGCACCGGCACCAAGGTGTCGCCCTGGGGTATGGAGATAGCTATATCCGCAATGCCCGCTACCGCGCGGGCAGCCTCGAGCCCATCGACTCGGCTTAGAACACCGGCGCCGGGTATAGGGATCATCATCACGCCGGAGGCCGACGGCGCATCGGTATCGATGGCGGCAAGGCCAAGAGCGGCCCGAATGATCAGGTCTTCCAATCGTCCGGCAGCACCAAAATCCAGCGCCCGCGCACACAGCCCGCCGATGGACCGGGCCGCGACCTCGATCAACCAAGCACCTTGATCATTTATTCGCAATTCCGCATGGATTGGTCCATGGCGCAGTCCGAGCGTCGCCACGCCCTTGGCTACGGTAGCGGCGACATTGCTCTGTACCTCGCTGGGCAGCCGCGAGGGGGTAATATAGATGGTCTCTTCAAAAAAGGGACCTTCTAGGGGATCGGGTTTATCGAACAAGGCTAAAACCCGCAGCCGGCCGTCCTCAAGCAGGCCTTCAAGTGCGACCTCCTGACCTGGAATATAGCCCTCGATCAGGATATGGCTGGCCGCCTCGCCACTTTGCTCGCTGTTGGCGAGGATGGCTTCGATCCGCTTGCAGGCAGTCAGGAACTGGTCCGGATCGTTGGCGCGGATAACGCCGCGGCTGGCTGATAGGGCCAGGGGCTTCAGCACAACGGGGTAAGGCAGGTTCCGACAATGAGCCATGGGATCGTCCGACAGGTCGAGCAAGTTGAACCACGGCGCGGGTAGGCCGGAATTGGCAAGCCGGTAGCGGAAACGATACTTGTTTCCGGCCGCTTCCACCGACGCCGGAGCATTGTGGCGCAGCGCCAGGGCCTCGCCCGCCATGGCTGCAAGTAGGGTGGTTTCCTGATCAACGCCGATGATCGCGGCCAGAGGGTAGTCGCGGTGATAGCCGGTGATCTGATCGAGGCCGCGCGCAAGATCCCTGAAATCCACCGTCATGGTGTGGCCAGGGGAGAATTGCGCCAATATGTTTTGTTGGTCCGATCCCACGGCTACATCAACGCCCAGCCGTTCGGCGGCTTGCAGAAAATCACCGACGCGGTACGACGTGGTGGGTACCAACAGCAGCAAACGGCCGCTGACGGTTACTTCTCTAGCCACCTTTGCCTGGCTGGTAGTAGGGGTTGGAGCCGCCCGCATGATCGGTCATGTCCAGCACATGGACTATGGAGGGGACCAGGGCCCTGATCTCGGTGGCGACGCCTTGTTTCAGGGTTACGTCCGCCATGCCGCAGCCCTGGCAGCCGCCTTCGAGACGTAGATAGACCGTATCTTCAACCACATCGACGAGGGTGATATTGCCGCCATGGCCGGCAACCTGTGGATTGATATGTTCATCCAGAAGTTTCTTGATCGCCAGGCCATCCACCGTCTGCAGGCCGGGCTTTGGCGTCATATCATCGAATTCCACGATGCCTTCTATCTCGTGCAGATAGTGGCGCATCATATGTTCGATATTCAGACGCAGGTCGCGGGCCGCGCCGCGCAGTTCCAGGATTACCATACCGTTCCTGAAACCGCGGTAGATGGCCTCGCCATCGCTGTCGGCCAGGGCAGGGGCTACGTGGCTGTCGAGCAGATCCTTGATGTTGGCGATCAATTCGGGATCGGCATCGGCATCGGTTAGGTCTTCTTCATCATCTTCCAGAAAGACGGTTTCGCCGGCGGTGAAATGGTTCATGATGGCGGCCAGGGCAAACGTCTTTAGAAGCTGCCAGTCCCAATCATCCGTCTTCCAGACGGTGATAGAGTCTTCATCCAGCGAGACACCTGCGACGCCTTCGACTGCGAACAGCCTCTGTGCCAGGGGCGAACGTTCGGACGTCGCCACATTAGGGAAATGGGCGCTGCCCGAGGGCATCACGGTCTGCCCCGGCAGAAATTTCATCTGCGCCGGGTTCGGCGTGGCCTCGGTTCGAATGAACATGGCAAGGTTCCTTAGAGCAGTGGCAATGATCGATGGTTTAACATGTTGCGAAGTTGAAAGAAATCAATGGTTAGGGCAG
This sequence comes from Rhodospirillaceae bacterium, assembly GCA_002731375.1. Classification (GTDB taxonomy): domain Bacteria; phylum Pseudomonadota; class Alphaproteobacteria. Next base: position 130,407 of record PCBT01000002.1, read on the forward strand.
AATTTCCGCAATTTTCAGCCATTTTTCCCGAAGACTGGACAGCAGGGGCAGGCTCATGCGATTTTAAGGGTACCGCTAAACCTGCCTTCAGAGTGATATGTCCAAAAAACAAACAACACCCAAGCGCGCCGCGCGGCCGCGCGATGCCGCCACACTGGTACTTTTGCGCCAGGTTCGTGGCAAGACCGCCGTGCTCATGGGCCTCCGCCACGGTAAGCATAAATTCATGCCCGACCAGTGGGTTTTCCCTGGCGGCAGGGTCGATCGCGCGGATGGCTATGCATCCTCCGCCACGGAACTGCGCAGCCATGTTTCCAACAGCCTGGCTCGGACTTCGTCCCTGCACCGGGCTCGGGCCCTGGCCATGGCGGCGGTGCGCGAGACGTTCGAGGAGACAGGCTTGATTTTGGGCAAACCTCTGGACCGGATGCCGGAAAAGGCCTCGCCATCCTGGCGGCCGTTTTATGAAACCGGCTTCGCGCCGTGCCTGAAAGACCTGGAATATGTCTACCGCGCGGTGACGCCACCGTTTCGCCCGATCCGCTTCAATGCTCGGTTTTTCCTGGCCGACGGTAGCAACCTGCACGGAAAATTGCAGGGCGATGGCGAACTGCTGAACTTGAAATGGGTGCCCATTCCCAAGGCGATTGAGTTGCAGACCCCGCCGATCCAGCAGATCGTGTTAGAAGCCTTGCCAGGCTTGGTCAATGGGGACGGCAAGATCCGCCGCCGCCGCAAGGTACCGGTGCGCATCATGCGCCATGGCACGCGCCGGGTGGAATACGAATGAGCGCCCTGGAACAAGCCCAAAAGGTTGGGCGTGACTATGTCCGTCCGGAAAAACCGGTGCGGCCCCGTGATGCCGCCTCGTTGGTGATATTGCGCCAACGCAAGGCTGGGACGGAAGTCTTGTTGGGCCGGCGCGCCTCGCGCCACCGTTTCATGCCGAACGTCTTTGTCTTTCCTGGCGGGCGGGTCGATGTGGCGGACCGCGATGTTGATGTGGCGGGCGAACTGGCCAAACCGGTGGCCTCGAAACTGCATAATAAATTTTCGCCCAGGATGTCCCGTGCTCTGGCCGTCGCGGCGGTGCGCGAAACATTCGAGGAGACGGGTCTGGTTATTGGCGAACGGCAAAAGAGCGGCGTGCGTCCAAACTTGGGCGAACTGGATTATGTGGCACGCGCCATTACGCCTCCCGATAGCCCGATGCGCTTTCATGCCAGATTTTTCTGTATTGATGTCGAAAATACCTCCGGCCGGGTGCGTGATAGCCATGAATTGCAGCTGTTGCAGTGGTTCCCCCTGGCCGAGGCGCTGGCCATGCCGCTGGTCGATGTGACTGAGTTCGTATTGCAGGAAATCCAGCGCCGGCAGGAGGGCTGGCGCCCGCCGGGCGTGCCGCTGTTCAGCTACCGTAACGGACGTGCCGTGATCCGCTACGAAGGTTGAATTTGGGTCGTTCGAGGCCGATCGGCACTTGACAGAACGGTTGGGAAGATTATGTTCTCAGCTCGGAATTTGTTGGCGAGGGTGTCGCATTTGCGGGCGCCTCGGATATCGGAGAATTGGTGATGGCAAAACCGTCGACCATTAAGATCAGGTTGGTGAGCAGCGCTGACACTGGTTACTACTATGTGACCAAGAAAAACCCACGCACCCAGACGGAAAAGATGGTGGTCAAGAAATATGACCCCGTGGTCCGCAAGCACGTGGAATTCAAGGAAGGCAAGATCAAATAGACATTTGGTCTTGCTGCCCTGGCATAAGTTTGGGGCATTATGAATTTTCAGCGGAAGAAATATTCAAGTTAGAATATCCGGATTAGAATGCCGGAGTTTGAATATCGGAATTTGAGTATTCAGTGGCTGGCGCTTGCGCCGGCCCTTTTTGTTCGTTTCAGGTGTTTACCCGTGAATGCGCCTCAGGCGTCTTGTGCGGACGCTAAAGGCTCATCCGGTGCATCACAGACAACCCGATCTCGGCCGCTGTTCTTGGCTTCATAAAGCGCCTCATCACCGCGCCGCATGATGTTCGCCGGGCTATCGCCATCGCCTTGGGATATGGTGACCCCGATACTGACCGTGATGGGAGTTTCGATCCCCTGATCAGGTACGGGCACCGCGCTTTCGGCAATGGCCTCGCGCAGGCGTTCGGCAACGGCGACACAGGTCTCGCGGGTTGAATCGGCCATGATAACCACGAATTCCTCACCCCCCGTGCGGGCCGCCAAATCAATAAAGCGCACATAACGTTTCACCCGTGCCGCGAACTCCTTCAGAACTTCGTCGCCGGCGGCATGGCCGTGGGTATCGTTGACTACTTTGAAATGATCGATATCGAATGCCAACAGGCCTACCGGCTTATTTTCCAGGTTGGCGCGCTGCATCAGGTTTTCGAGGTGCGTTTCCAGATAACGGCGATTGTATAGCCCCGTCAGCGGGTCGGTTACCGCGAGGGTCATGCTCATATGATAATTGGAGCGCAGGCGGTCTTCGTATTTCTTGCGGCGCAATTGGTTTCGGCAACGGGCCATCAACTCGTTCTGATCGACCGGACGGATCAGATATTCATTGACGCCCAGATCAAGGCCTTTGACAAGGCTCTCCATCTGATCGAGCGTATCATCGACCAGAATTAGAATCGGCGCCTGCCGGCTTTCTTCCATGGACCGTAGATGCGAGCACAGCCGCAGGCCATCGGTGTCCTGCAGGGACAGCGAGACGATGATCAGATCAACATTGCCGGTCTTCGCCGCCTCTATTGCCGCGTCGGCGCTGATCGCCATGGTTACCGTATGGTCGTCTTGCAATGCCTGATTAATATTGCGGGCATAGATTTCCCGGTCCTCGACGACCAGGATGCGGCCGCCATCGACGTTCAAATCATCATCTTCCGGTTCCGCCATGCCGAAGCTACCCGATGTAGCCTCGCGCAGGCGCGACTCGTCCATCATGATCTTCAACCGGATCAGGGAACGGACGCGGGCGAACAGGGTGATGTCGTTGGCCGGTTTGGTCAGGAAATCATCGGCGCCGGCTTCCAATCCGCGAACCCGGTCGGAGGTATCGGAGAGGGCCGTGACCATGACCACAGGAATATGCATGAGGTTTGGATTGGCCTTGATCTGCGCGCAGACCTCAAAACCGTCCATGCCAGGCGTCATCACATCAAGAAGGATGATATCGGGCACTTCGCGTTCGATGATTTCCAGGGCATCGGGCCCGTTCGTCGCAGTCAGAACATCGTAATACTCTCTGGAGAGCTTTGCTTCCAGAAGTTTGACGTTCGGCAGAACGTTGTCAACGACTAGGATTCGTGCTGTCATTTTCCGAGCTAACTCCCAACTCTACTCGAGAAACCGTTTGACGGTGTCCAAAAACAGCTGCATCTAAATTGGCTTGGTGATATACGCCTCACAACCGCCGACATGAATTTTTTTCCACATTGCCCTTCATGGCAAAGGCCGTGATGGCGACCACTGGAATGGACCTCAATTCATCATCTTCCTTGATCCATTTGGTGACCTCTAGACCGGAAACCTTCGGCAGCTGAATATCCATTAGGATCAGGTCGGGTTGCTTTTCCCGTGCGATTTCCAATGCTTCCATGCCGTCCTTTGTTTGCAAGGTGTCGTAACCGTGCGCATCGAGGAGGTCATGAAAGAGCTTCATGTTTAGATCGTTGTCTTCGACAATGAGTACTGTTTTTGACATTGTAACCAAGCCCTTGGGGTGCCCGTTTGAGCCTGTTTTGTGGAATTATCCAGTACGAGAGTTAATATTTGGTATAGCCAGCACAGAACATGTTTAACAAAGCATTAAAATCTGTGTCTGGTCGATGCCTAATTCAGGATATTATCATGAATGAAGAGCAGGCGAAAATCGTAGCGTTGCGGGCGTTGGCCTATCTGGTCCGCGATGAAGACGTGTTGCAAAGGTTCATGGATCTTAGCGGCAGTGACGCGATGGATATACGCCAGCGCGCCGATGATCCGGCTATGCTGGCGGGGATATTGGATTTCTTTCTTGGCAATGAGGTCCAACTTCTGGAAATGTGTGAGGCAATGGAGATCGCGGTGGAAGAACCAGCGTGCGCGCGGCGTTGCCTCGCNAGCGGTCAATACGAGGAGTGGAGTTAAGGTGGAAAGCGATCGTTTGCACGATGAAGTTTTAAGCCAGCTGGAAGCCTTGCGTCTGGCGCCGGGACGGCCTCTTATCGTTAGTGATGCGGACGAGGTGATTTTCGCCTTCGTGCGCAGTTTGGAAGGCTTCCTGCTCGATAATGGCCATTTCATGGATTTGCAATCATTTGCCTTGAGTGGAAACATCCGTGATTCCGCGACTCGGCAGCCGGTGTCGGCCGAAATGGTAAAATCATTGATTGGCGATTTCTTCTCCGAGCGTACGGAACAGATCGAGCCGGTGGACGGCGCGGCAGAGGCTCTGTCAGCCCTGTCCGAGCGGGCGCAGATCCTGGTTCTCTCGAATGTACCCCTGGATCAAATCCCGGCCCGTCGCCGGGCTCTGGTCAAGAACGGCATGGATTATCCCCTGGTGGCGAATATCGGCCGCAAGGGCAGTGCCATGGCCTATCTGGCGGAGCGGCACGAGGCCCCGATCTTTTTCCTTGATGATATTCCGCACAATATTTCTTCCGTCGCGCGCAAGGCGGAGACGGTGACCCGGCTGCATTTCATTGCTGATCACCGGCTGCGCAGCCTGCTTGGTCAGGCGGAAGATGCGGATGTGCGCATCGATGACTGGCCCAGCGTTCGCAGCTTTATCGAGGGGCGGTTGAGCGAGCAGGGATTTTGACCCATGCGCCTCGGTGTTGATCTGGGAGGAACCAAGATCGAAGCCTTGGTGCTGGCGGATGATGGGGCCGAGCTGCAACGCCGCCGGGTGCCGACGCCGCAAGGCGACTATGACAGCATCGTTGCCGCCATACGGGATCTGCTGGCGGCGGTGACGCATGGGCAGCCGCCTGGCGTGCCTGTTGGCGTGGCCATCCCAGGTGCGGTCTCGCCTGCCACCGGACTGATCAAGAATGCCAACAGCACTTGTCTGATCGGTAGGCCGTTTGACAAGGATCTTAAAGCCATACTCGGCAGGCCAGTGCGTCTGGCCAACGATGCCAATTGTTTCGCTCTTTCCGAAGCCAGTGACGGTGCCGCCAGGGGAGCGGGTAGCGTCTTTGGTGTCATTGTCGGTACGGGTACCGGCGCCGGTATCGTCGTCGGTGGGCGTCTGCATGAAGGGCCCAATCTGATCGCGGGNGAATGGGGCCATGTGCCGCTGCCCTGGCCTGACGATGATGAGCGGCCCGGCCCGGCCTGTTATTGTGGCCGCCGTGGCTGTATCGAGACGTTTCTTTCGGGACCCGGTCTAAGCCGGAGCTATGAAGGCGCGGCGGGCCGTTTTCTGCAAGCGCATGAAATTGCTGAATTGGCCGCCCAGGGCGATGATGTGGCAGAAGCCTGCATGGCGCGATACGAGCGCCGCATGGCGAAATCCCTGGCCATGGTGATCTCGATCCTGGATCCGGAGGTGATTGTGCTGGGCGGCGGGGTCTCGAATATCAAGCGGCTGTACGGCAACGTACCCCGGCTGTGGAGAGAATTCGCCTTCTCTGATCAACTTTCGACCAAACTGGTTCAGGCCGTGCATGGCGATAGCTCTGGCGTGCGCGGGGCTGCCTGGCTGTGGCCGCCCGCCCGGACATTGGGCGGGACGGACTAGCCATGGCCGCCCTGTGCCGCGACTGTTTGATGATTGTGTCCAAAGACGAGACACCAGAGCGCTGTTCCAGTTGCGGCTCACCGCGCCTGGTTCGCCATGACGAATTGTTGAATTTAGGCATCGCACATCTCGATTGCGATTCGTTTTATGCCAGTGTCGAAAAGCGCGATGATCCTTCCCTGGCCGACAAGCCGGTAATTGTCGGCGGTGGTCATCGCGGCGTTGTCTCGGCGGCTTGCTACATCGCGCGAACCTTTGGTGTACGCTCCGCCATGCCCATGTTCAAGGCCCGCAAGGCCTGTCCCCAGGCCGTGGTGATCAAGCCCGATATGGCGAAATACACTGTCGCCGGCCATCAAATCCGCGCCATCATGAAGGACTACACCCCTTTGGTGGAGCCGTTGTCCCTGGACGAGGCATTCCTCGATCTGACCGGGACGGATCGGCTGCATGGCCAGGCGCCCGCCGCTACGGCGGCGGCGATCGTCAAACGCATCGCCGCCGAGGTTGGCGTCACCGCCTCCATTGGATTATCCTATAACAAGTCCCTGGCCAAAGTCGCATCCGACTTGGACAAGCCCAAGGGTTTTGCNGTGATNGGCCGGGACGAGGCGGTGGAATTCCTCNCCGCNCAGCCGGTGTCAATNATCTGGGGCGCGGGCAAGGCNNTGCANCGGCGCCTGGCCAAGGAAGGCATNACAATGGTGGCGCAATTGCAGGCTATAGAGGAGAACGAACTACTGGCCCGTTATGGCGCCATGGGGCAGCGCATGGCGCAATTCGTGCGTGGCGAGGATCCGCGCCGGGTCAGCGCCAACCGGCCTACTAAAAGCATTTCATCGGAAACCACCTTCCACGACGATATCGCCGATGGCGAAGCCTTGAAGAAGATCCTCTGGCGCCAGGCGGACCGTGTCGCCCGGCGCATCAAAAACGCCGAGCTGGCCGGCAACACCGTGGTCTTGAAGTTGCGCCGCGCCGATTTCCGTATTTTGACGCGCAGCCGCCGCCTGCCTGATCCGACGCAATTGGCCGATACCATCTATCACCATGCGGCCGAGCTATTGGCCAAGGAAATTAATGGCACGGCGTATCGTCTGCTGGGCGTTGGTTTAAGCGGTCTGGTCGATGGTGCCGAGGCGGACCCGCTTTCCCTGGCTGATCCATGCGGCGGGCGCCGGGCCGATGCGGAACGCGCCCTAGACAAGGTGCGTGAACGTTTCGGCACGGAGGCCATCGGCAAGGGCCGTGGCTTGCGCTGATACTTCAGCCGCAGTCTGGGCGGTCGAGGTATTCCAACTCCATCAAGTGTCCGATCAAACCAAAATCGGGATAATCCAGCTTCAGCTCATCGACCACGCCGTCGCCATACAAGGTAAAGCCGACTTCAAATTGGGGTGTGCCGATCTGGCTGCCTTGGTGGTAATAGGCCAGGCGCACCGGCCAGCTGGGTAGATCCCTGGCCAGAAGCTTGCCGCGTTTGCCGCGCTCCTGGCTCCATTTATCGCCGATGAATGCAGACGCATGATAAAAGCCAGCTGCGTTGGTGCCATCGAACAGGGTCGTTTCAAAGCTTCGGCGGCCGGCCAGTACCGCCCTCAGTACCGCGCGATTGTATGAAATAGGAAACAGCGTGCCCTTGGGCAAGGCCAGTTTCCGTGGCACCGGCAATTTCCAGACGCCCAGGCCCGAGCCATTGCCAGCTCCACCCTGATGCAGATTGCCCCGGCCCTGTTCCCGTTCGGCAGTGGCGCCATTGATCGTGTTCACCACGGTGAAACGCATGCTGCGGCCATCGCGGCTTTCCCAGACCGAGGCCTGCATATTTCCGAACATCTCTTGTGCTTCGCTACTGGTGATGTGGGTGATGAAGCCCTGATTCAGGATATAGCCGCTGCAGTCTTCGACCAGTTCCACGACCAGGCGTCCGCTGGCGGCTTCAATGCCGCCAGTGTCCCGGTCTTGGTTCAATTTTAGATCATAGACGCTGCGCGCTGGGCGTAGCGCCTGGGACAGCGCTGGGGTAGCGCTGCAAATAAAAACGGAGAGAAGAGCAAGACTCCAAATTCCCCATGCTGATTTGTTCATTTATCCTGTAGGCTCCAAATTACCCGAGTGGCCGGCCCATGATAGCAGGCTTTGAGAGGCAGTAGGTTCAGATGTTGAATATTGGTCAGTTTGAAATCAGTCGTGTTATCGAGAGCGAAGGTCCGTTCCTGCCCGTACGGGACTTTATTCCTGATGCTGAGCAGGCGGTGATTGAGGCCAACCGAGATTGGCTGTATCCGCGCTATATCGAGCCCGAAACCGACAAGATCATGTTGAACATCCAATCCTATATTCTGCATACCCCGCGCCACACCATCCTGGTCGATACCTGCGTCGGTAATGACAAACCGCGTCCGGGCCGACCCATGTTTGATCATCTGAATCTGCCATATCTGGCCGATCTGGCCGCTGGGTGCCCACGTTCCCCAAAGCCAAATACATTTTTGCCCGCAAGGAGTATGAATTCTGGGAGCGGCGCCATCTGGACGGCACCGAGGGACCGGTGCCCAATGTTTATTACGACAGCGTGCTTCCGGTGATGGAGGCGGGGCAGGCGGGGCTGGTCGATATGGATCATCAGATCGATGACGGCATGTGGTTCGAGCCGGCGCCAGGGCATACCGCCGGCAATGTGGTCCTGAACTTGCAATCACAAGGTCATAACGCGGTGATGTGCGGCGATGTCATGCATCATCCGCTACAACTGTTGCGCCCGGAATGGTCAAGCCGCGCTTGCGAAGACCGGGCCATGTCGACCGCGATCCGGCGCGCCTTTATCGAACGTCATGCTGATACCGACACCCTGATCGCGCCGGCGCATTTCGCCTCACCCACTATGGGGCACATCATCAGCCGAGGCGATGCTTTCGGTTACCGCCACATTGACGAGTAGGGCCGCTGGGCAGCCGCGACAATGGACTGGTTCGACTCGGTGGGGCAGCCCTGATAACTTGCGCCGCTGGATTAGAGAGAAGGATACGACATGAGCTTGCTGCCCAAATCCGTAACAATTACCGACGATACCATGCGCGAAGGCTTGCAGATCGAAAGCGCTGATATATCGGTGGATGAAAAGCTTCGGCTGCTGGAAGCGCTGGGCGAGACTGGGGCCAAGGTCATCTCGATCGGTTCCTTCGCGCATCCGAAATGGACGCCGTCCATGGCCTGTATCGACGAGATAGCGGAACGCTTCGTGCCGAAACCGGGTATCAAGTACACAGCCGCCGTGTTCAATAAACGCGGCTTTGACCGCGCCGACAGCTACTATCCAAAAATCGATGTGCGCGGGAAGAAATTCCGTACCAATGTTGAACTCTGCGACACCTTCGCGCGGCGCAACTACAACCGCACCCAGGCCGAGCAGATCGCCGGTGTGGACGCTGCCATCAAGGCCGCGCGCGAGGCCGGCGCTGAATACGGCGGTGTGGGCCTGGGCAATCCCTTCGGCTCCAACTTCGAAGGGTCGTTTTCCCTGGCTCAGCGGATGGAGCTGCTGGATCTATTGATGGGCAAATGGCATGCCGTCGGCATCAAGGTAAACAAATGTTCGTTCCTGGATGCCATGGGCTGGAACATGCCCCACACGGTGCGCGAGACCCTGGTGGCGATCAAGGAGCGTTACCCGGAAATTACTGATTTTCATATGCATCTGCATGACAGCCGTGGCGTGACCCTGGCCAGCTATTACGAAGCGCTAAGGCTGGGCGTGACGGAATTCGATACCTCCATCGGCGGCATGGGCGGCTGCCCCTATTGCGGCAATGGCCGCGCCGCCGGTCATGTGCCGACAGAGGATTTCGTCAATCTATGCCACGAACTCGGCATTGAGACCGGCTATAACCTGGAGAAGTTGATCGAGGCCGCCGCGGTGGCGGAGGAAGTTGTCGGCCATTCCCTGTGGGGCCATGTTTCCAAGGCTGGCGCCCTGCCACGCGGTGAGCGGCTCTATTCCGCCAACATGCCGTTCGTGGAAACGTTGGAGGAAGCGGCCCATTTTCGCAAGGGACCGTCGGTTTATGACGGTCAGTTGTCGCCGTGGAAAGAGGGCGACGCCCTAAGTCGCTAGATCTAAGCCGCTAAATCCTAGTAGTTTCGGAGTAATCCAATGCCAGTATTAGGCTCGACCCTGGACACCCGGTCCGAGGCATTCAAAGAGAACCGCGACGGTATGCTGAAGATGCTTGCCGTCCTTGATGAATTGCATGAAGAGGTCGCCATGGGCGGCGGCGAGGAGGCCATGGCGCGCCTGCGCAGCCGGGACAAGATGCCGATCCGCGAACGTATCGCCATGGTGCTGGACCAGGATTCGCCGTTCTTGGAGATCAGCCCCCTGGCGGCATGGCGCTCCAATTTCAACGTTGGCTCCGGCTTTGTCGTTGGCCTTGGCGTCATTGAGGGTACGGAGTGCCTGATCCTGGGCCATGATCCATCGGTCCGTGCCGGCGCCTTCAATCAGTTCAATGCCAAGAAACTAATGCGCGGTCTGGAAATCGCACGGGTCAACCGTTTGCCCTATGTGCAATTCGTCGAGTCCGCCGGCGCCGACCTGCGCGGCCAGGGCAACGACGATCCGGAAGCGGCCATCCGGCGCGAGGGCGGCCATTTTGCCGAGTCGGGCCGGCTGTTTTATGAAATCACAGAGTTGTCGAAGTTGCGCATCCCGACCATTTCCGTGGTCTTTGGCGCTTCCACCGCCGGCGGTGCCTATCAGCCGGGGATGAGCGATTACAATATTTTCATCAAGAACCAGTCCAAGGTTTTTCTAGGCGGCGTCGCCCTCACCAAGATGGCCACGGGCGAGGACGCGGACGAGGAGAGCCTGGGCGGGGCCGATATGCATACGCGGACCTCTGGTCTGGGTGACTACCTGGCCGAGGACGAACTGGACGGCATCCGCATTTGCCGCGAAGTGGTCAGTCACCTCAATTGGCGCAAGAAGGGCCCGGGACCAACCTTGCTCATCGACAAGCCTTTGTACGATCAAGAGGAACTGCTGGGGCTCGTCAACGAGGACCTGCGCGTGCCGTTTGACATTCGCGATGTCATCGCACGCACCGTCGATGGCTCACGGTTCGAGGAGTTCAAGCCGCTGTATGGCCCGACCCTGGTGACGGGCTGGGCCTCCGTCCATGGCTATCCCATCGGCATTGTCGGTAACAATGGGCCCTTGTTGTCAGAGCCATCGGAAAAGGCGGCGCAGTTCATTCAGCTGTGTAATCAGATCGACGTGCCGATCCTGTTTCTGCATAACATCACCGGCTATATCGTCGGCACGGATTTCGAACAGGGCGGTATCACCAAGAACGGCTCGAAGATGATCAACGCGGTGGCTAATTCCACGGTGCCGCATATTTCGATCATTGTTGGCGCCTCGTACGGCGCTGGTAACTACGGCATGAGCGGCCGCGCCTATGGCACCCGTTTTACCTATATTTGGCCGACCGCCAAGATCGCCGTGATGGGGCCGAAACAGATGGCCGGCGTGATGTCCATTGTCCAGCGGGCCGCGGCCGAGCGCCGGGGTATTGAGTTTGACGAGGAGGTCGATGCGAAACGTGCCGGAATCGCGGAACACTGGGCTGAGGAACGCTCGAAAGGTTTGTTCGCGACCTCGCGGGTCTCTGATGACGGCATGATCGATCCCCGCGATACTCGCACGGTGATCGCGATCTCGCTGTCGATCTGCCACAACCAGGATGTGGCTGGTACCAAGGAGTTCGGCACATGGCGGATGTAGAGATGAAACCCATCAGCCGCCTGTTGATCGCCAACCGGGGAGAGATCGCCCGGCGTATCATTCGCACCGCCCACGAAATGGGTATCGCCACCGTGGCCATTTACGCCAATGGCGACGCCAATGCGCCGTTCGTGCGCGAGGCCGATAGCGCGGTCGCATTGTCCGGCGAAACGTCGGCGGAAACCTATTTGGATGTGGACAAGGTCCTGGCCGCCTGTAACGACACGGACGCGGACGCGGTACATCCGGGCTATGGCTTTTTGTCCGAGAATGCGGCCTTTGCTAGGGCGGTGATGGATGCGGGCATGCAGTGGGTCGGCCCATCGCCCGAGGCGATCAGCGCCATGGGCGACAAGCTGTCAGCCAAACGGCTGATGCAGGAGGCAGACGTGCCAACCCTGCCGGCACAAGAGTTGGGCGCGGACGCTGATGTGGCCGCCGCTGCGCGGGAGATCGGATATCCGGTCCTGGTCAAGGCATCCGCGGGTGGCGGCGGGCGCGGCATGCGCATCGTCGAGGTGGAGGCTGATCTGGCCGATGCCGTCGATGGCGCCCGGCGTGAGGCTGGCGCGGCGTTCGGCGACGATACCTTGTTTCTGGAGCGCTGGCTGACAGCGTCCCGGCATGTGGAAATCCAGATCCTGGGCGACCGGCACGGTAATCTGGTGCATCTGTTCGAGCGTGAATGCTCGATCCAACGCCGGCATCAGAAGATTATTGAGGAAGCGCCCTCGCCGGCGGTGGATGACGAACTGCGCGCCCGGATGGCGGCGGCGGCCCTGTCGGCTGCTCGGAAGATCGGTTATGCCTCCGCCGGCACCGTTGAATTCCTGCTCGATAGCCGTGAATTCTGGTTCCTGGAGGTCAATACCCGGCTGCAGGTGGAGCATCCCGTGACCGAGGAGATCACCGGCCTGGATCTGGTGCGGGAACAACTGCGCATCGCCGAAGGTGAAACCCTGGGCTATGGCCAGGATGATCTGTCGATTGATGGCCACGCCATAGAAGCGCGCCTGTACGCGGAAGATCCCGGCAACGATTTTCTACCCGCGCCGGGTACGGTCATTGCCTGGCGTCCCGATACGGCCACCAACGCACGTTTTGATTCAGGTATCGAAGCGGGCAGCGAGATCGGTTTGCAGTTCGATCCCATGATCGCCAAGGTCATCGTCAAGGCACAAACCCGGCAGGAGGCGGCCCGCCGTTTGGCTCGGGTTTTGGAAAATACCCGACTGCAAGGCGTTACCAACAACCGCGATTTCCTTGTTGAAACACTGCGTGCGCCGGCTTTTATCCAAGGCAATACGACAACCGATTTTATTGAACGGGTCGATCCAGGCCGAAAGTCTGAAATTTCGGCGGAGGTACTACGCCATGCCCTGATCGCGGCGGTGATCCATGCCCAGGCCCAACGACGGGCCGGCGCACGTGTCCTGGGTAGTATCGCCAGTGGTTGGCGTAATTCTATCATGCCGCCGCAGATGACCGCCTTCAGACATGCTGGGGATAAGATCGCCGTATCCTATCGGGCCCAGCGGAATGGCAGCTTCGATGTCTCTATCGGTGATAGCACCTATGCCGTGGTGGTGTTCGCCGATGGTGCCGACGGCACCGATCTGGAAATTAATGGTCGCCGGGTCAATCTGTCGTTGACGGCGGATAGAGATCGTTGGCTGGTGCACGGGCCGGGTGGAGATATTGAGTTCCAGGAGTTGCCGCGTTTTCCTATTGGCGGCGGGACGGAATTCTCTGGCGGTCTCACGGCGCCCATGCCGGGCAATATCACGGCGACCCATGTGGCTGAAGGCGACCGGGTGGAAGAGGGCCAGTTGTTGCTGATCCTAGAAGCCATGAAGATGGAGCACCGTATCACCGCGCCTATTGCCGGTACCGTTAGCCAGATGCGGGCGGCGGTTGGCGATCAGGTCGATAATGGCGAGCTGCTGGTTGTTCTGGAGGAAGAGGCATAGCGGTGGCGTTTACTTCGAATAATTGCGCCGTTGAGAATTCACATTATTCGTCCTAAATAACGGCCCATGATGGATGCATTGAAGATCGCCCTGGCGCAGATCAACCCGATGGTCGGCGATATTGCGGGCAATTCGGAACTGGTGCGCAAAGCTCGCCGAGAGGCCGCCGCTCTGGGCGCGNATTTGGTTGTCTTTGGCGAATTGGTGCTGTGCGGCTATCCGCCTGAGGACCTTGTTCTGAAAGGGGCCTTTCAGGATGCGGTGGCGGGCGCGGTGGCGGAACTGGCGGCGGAGACAGGCGACGGCGGTCCGGGATTGTTGCTCACCGTACCCTGGCGCGACGAAGGCCTGTTGTATAACGCTGTGTTGCTGTTGGATGGCGGTGAGATCGCCGCCGCGCGTTTCAAGCATGACCTGCCCAATTACGGCGTGTTCGATGAAAAACGGGTATTCGCGGCGGGGCCCCTGCCGGGGCCGATTAATTTTCGCGGTATTCGCCTCGGCGTGCCCATTTGCGAGGATATCTGGACAGCAGAAGTTTGCGAATGCCTGGTTGAGACCGGCGCCGAACTATTACTCGTGCCCAATGGCTCNCCTTTTGAAGACGGCAAGTTCGATTTACGTNTNAACCATGCCGTGNGCCGGGTCACGGAAACCGGCTTGCCCCTNNNCTATGTCAATCAGGTCGGCGGNCANGACGAATTGGTCTTTGATGGTGGCAGTTTCGTGGTCAATCGCGATTGTTCCCTGGCGGTGCAAATGCCCACTTTTGACAGCGGGCTGGTAGTGACGGACTGGCGGCGGGAGGGCGGCGGCTGGGTCTGTGCCGAAGGCCCCCGCATGGCACCCCATGAGGGTCTGGATGCGCTCTATCGGACAATAACCCTGGGTTTGCGTGATTACGTCAACAAGAACCGTTTTCCGGGCGTGGTACTGGGTCTTTCGGGCGGCATAGATTCAGCCCTTAGCGCCGCCGTGGCCGTCGATGCCCTGGGTCCGGAGAGGGTCTGGTGCATCATGCTGCCGTCGAAATATTCCTCCCCTCATAGCCTCGCCGATGCCATTGCCTGTGCCGAGTTGCTGCAATGCCGCCTCGATAAGATGACGATCGAACCGACCGTGGCGGCTTTTGAAAGCATGCTGAGCGAGCTGTTCGAAGGAACTGAAGCCGATATCACGGAAGAGAATATCCAATCCCGGGCCCGAGGCATGGCCCTGATGGCGATCTCCAACAAATTTGGCCACATGGTGCTGACCACGGGCAACAAGTCGGAAATGTCGGTTGGTTATGCGACCATCTATGGCGATATGTGCGGCGGCTTTTCCGTCCTCAAGGACGTCTACAAGATCACCGCGTTCGAATTATCCCATTGGCGTAATCAGCAAAAGCCTGAGGACGCCCTGGGACCCGAAGGCCGGGTCATTCCGGAAAATACCATTGCCAAACCGCCGTCGGCTGAATTGCGCCCCGATCAGACGGACGAGGATTCCCTGCCGCCCTATGAGACGTTGGATGATATTCTGCGCTGCCTGGTGGAAGAGGAAATGGCCTTTGCCGATATCGTTGCCCGCGGCCATGCGGCGGAGACCGTGCAGCGGATCGAGAATTTGCTGTATCTGGCGGAATACAAGCGGCGCCAGGCCCCACCGGGGGTGAAATTGACGGCCCGCAACTTTGGCCGGGACCGCCGCTATCCCATCACCAATGGCTTTCGCAACGCGCGCTGAAGAGCGCGTGCAAAACAGACGATTGTGTAGACCCGCAGTTTGTGGATACTGTGGTGCCTGTAGTTATGAATTTCCTAAAAATATCCAAAAAATCTATCTAACGGGGAGAACTAAAAGATGCGATGGAAAGCAACTGTGATCGCCGGTGCGTTGGCTGCGGCCACGGCATTGGCGGCGCCCAGCGTGGGCGCCAAGGAATTTAAATGGGCCTTCCAGGGCAACCTGCAATCGTTGGACCCGCACGGTCTATTCGAAACCTTCAGCCTGGGCTTTCAGGGCAATATCTACGAGCCGCTGATCGGTTATGACGACAAGATGAATGTTGTGCCCATGCTGGCGAAATCCTTCAAACAAACCGGTCCGAATACCTGGCGGGTAAATTTACGGCCCGGCGTGAAGTTCCACAACGGCAACGACATGACCGCCGATGACTATATCTTCACCTGGAAGCGTGCCTTGACCGAAGGCTCCGATCTCAAGGTGCCGGCGCGCAAGATTAAGGAAATCAAGAAAATCGATGGTATGACGTTCGATATCATCACCTCGAACCCGAACCCGATCCTGCCGCGTAGCCTGTTGATCCTTTATGTCATGGATCAGGAATGGTCGAAGGAGCATAAGACCGAGGCGGCGACCAACCTGAAAGGCGGCGAGGAAGGTAACTTCGCCAACCTGAATGCCAATGGCACCGGGCCCTTCATGGTCACCTCCCACGCTGCCGGCGTGAAGACCACATTGAAACGCAACGACGGCTATTGGCAGAAAATCCCATCCAACGTCACTTCCGCGACGTTCACGCCGATTTCTCAGGATGCGACCCGCGTCGCGGCCCTGCTGTCAGGTGAGTTGGATGTCGCTTATCCAATTCCGGTGCAGGATTGGCAGCGTTTGAAGGATGCCCCCGGCGTCAAGCCGCTGGCCGGGCCAGAGGCGCGGACCATCTTCCTTGGTTTCGACCAGGTCCGTGACGAGNTGTTGTACTCCAACATCAAGGGCAAGAACCCCTTCAAGGATGTGCGCGTCCGCAAGGCCTTTGCCCATGCTATCAATGTAGAAGCCATCAAGAAAAAGGTGATGCGCGGCGCCTCTTTCCCCGCCGGCCTCATGGTGGCACCGCAGATCGGCGGCTTCGCCAAGGATCTGAACGCGCATTGGGCCTACGACACCGGCAAGGCCAAGAAGCTTTTGGCCGATGCCGGTTATCCCAATGGCTTTGAGGTGACCATGGATTGCCCCAATGACCGCTATGTCAATGACGAGAAGATCTGTCAGGCATCGGCTTCCATGCTGGCCCGCATTGGCGTCAAGGTGAAGGTGCTGGCCCAGACCAAGTCGAAATATTTCGGCAAGGTGCTGGCACAAAACAACTATGACACTTCGTTCTTCTTACTGGGTTGGACGCCGGGCACCATGGATAGCCATCAGGCGATTGAACCTCTGATGTCCTGCCGGACCAAGGAAAAGGGCCGGGGCCTGTTCAATCTGGGCGGCTATTGCAACGAACGTGTCTATGAACTGGCGCCAATGATCGAGTCCGAGACCGATCAGGCTAAGCGTACGGCGATGATCAAGGAAGTTTTCAAGCTTCACCAAGATGAAGTGGGACACATCCCCTTGCATCAGCAACCGCTGTCCTGGGGCGTGTCTGATCGGGTGAACGTCAATCAACGGCCCGACAACGTCCTCGATTTGCGTTACGTCGTCGTCAAATAAGCTGTCGCGATGACTTCGAGAACGGCTCGGTCGGAAGACCGAGCCGTTCCGTGCTTTTGGAAAATTTTGGAATAAAATAATCGCTCATGTTCGCCTTCATCATTAGGCGTTTGCTGCAATCGGTGCTAGTCATGTTGACCGTTGCGTTGATTGCGTTTGGCCTTTTCCGCTTTGTGGGCGATCCCATTAATAATCTGGTGGGTCAGGAAACCACGCTGCAGGACCGGGAAAAGCTGCGGGAAACCCTGGGCCTGAACGATCCATTCGTGGTCCAGTACTGGAATTACGTGGTCAACACCTCGAAAGGCAATTTCGGCTTTTCCTATATGCACCGCCGTCCCGTGAAGGATATGTTGCTGGAGCGCATGCCGGCTACTCTGGAACTCTCCCTCATCTCGGTCATACTGGCCTTGTTCATTGGCGTACCGATGGGAGTCTATACCGGCCTGCACCGTAATGGCATCCTGGCCAAGGCATTCATGAGCTTGTCATTGATCGGTATATCGTTGCCAACATTTCTGATTGGCATCGTATTGATCCTGCTGTTTGGCGTTATTTTGCGTTGGTTGCCCACCTTCGGTAGGGGTGAGGTCGTGGCCCTGGGCGCCTGGTCCACGGGCCTGTTGACGGTTTCGGGGCTAAAGGCCTTGATCATGCCTTCGATCACCCTGGCATTGTTTCAGATGACCTTGATCATGCGTCTGGTACGTTCCGAAATGCTGGAAGTACTGCGCACGGACTATATCAAGTTCGCCCGCGCCCGGGGCTTGAGTAACCGCGCGGTAAATTTCGGCCATGCCTTGAAGAACACATTGGTGCCCGTGATCACTATTACCGGGCTGCAACTCGGCTCGGTCATCGCCTTCGCCATTATCACGGAGAGCGTCTTTCAATGGCCAGGCATGGGGAAGATGTTTATTGAGGCCGTGGGCGATGTGGATATTCCTGTCATGGCGGCCTACCTGTGTTTGATTGCATTGTTTTTCGTGGTCATCAATCTAATCGTTGATTTGTTGTACTATGCCGTTGATCCGCGGTTGCGGGTGGATGGCGGTGGCGGTCATGGCTGAGTACGGCCAGGACCAGGTCGTGCTTCTAGGTACGTGGGCGCGGCTGGCTGATTTGTTGCGCCGGGCCGGCGACAGCGACATTTGGTACAGCTTTACCCGCTCGCCCTTCACAATGGTGGCTGGCGCTGTCACGATGGTTATCATGCTGTCAGCCCTGTTCGCCCCCTTGGTTGCGCCGCACAACCCATTCGACCTGGCCTCGATTGATCTGATGGATGCCTCCCTGCCACCCGCCTGGATGGAGGAGGGGGATGTACGCTTCCTGCTGGGTACCGATGATCAGGGGCGGGGCATTTTGTCGACCATTATCTACGGTGCCCGGATCTCGCTGGGTGTTGGCTTCGCCTCGGTCATTTTTGCCTTGTTTCTTGGTGTTGGCCTGGGTCTGCTCTCTGGCTATGCCGGTGGCACGGTGGATGCGGTGATCATGCGTGTCGCCGATATCCAGCTTAGCTTCCCCGCCATTCTATTGGCCTTGCTGGTGGATGGCGTGGCCCGTGGCGTGTTGCCGCGCGACACCCATGATGAATTGGCTATCTATGTCTTGATCTTTTCCATCGGAATTTCCGGCTGGGTGCAATATGCCCGTACCGTGCGCGGCTCCACCCTGGTGGAGAAGAACAAGGAATATGTCCAGGCCGCCCGCGTGATCGGCCGCCCAGCCATATTGATCATGTTGCGTCATGTGCTGCCCAACGTCATGGGCCCGGTGTTGGTGATCGCCACGATTCATTTGGCCCTGGCGATCATCACGGAGGCGACCCTGAGCTTCCTGGGCGTCGGCGTGCCGGTGACCGAACCCTCTCTGGGCACCCTGATCAACACCGGTCAGGATTTTCTGTTCTCCGGTGAATGGTGGATCACCGTCTTTCCCGGCGCCGTGCTCGCCATCCTGGTGTTGGCTGTCAATCTTCTGGGTGATTGGTTGCGCGATGCTTTGAACCCGAAGCTGCGGTGAGCCTGGCCATGGTGCAGGACAACAACGGCCAGGCCCTGTTATCGGTACGCAACCTGCGCATCGAATTTCCCACCCGGCGGGGTACCTTGGTAGCGGTTGATGATATCTCGTTTGATATTTCGCCGGGTGAGATCCTGGGCGTAGTGGGCGAGTCAGGCGCAGGCAAGTCATTGACCGGAGCCGCCATCATCGGCTTGCTGGAGCCGCCTGGCCGCATCGCCCGCGGCGAGATCTCGCTGGAAGGCCGGCGTATCGATAATTTGCCCTATGAAGAAATCCGCCGTATCCGAGGCCGGAGGATTGGCGCCATTTTTCAAGATCCCCTAACCTCGTTGAACCCGCTGTATTCGGTCAGCAGGCAATTGATCGAGACCATCCNGACCCACNTGTCCCTAAATGAAAAACAGGCGCGNGACCGCGCCTTGGAGCTGTTGGAGGAAGTGGGTATTCCCGGTGCCGCCGAGCGCATNGATCATTATCCGCATCAATTCTCAGGCGGTATGCGCCAGCGCGTGGTGATCGCCCTGGCGCTATGTGCGGAGCCACGCCTGATTATTGCGGACGAGCCGACNACGGCGCTGGACGTTTCCATCCAGGCGCAGATCATCTCGTTGNTGAAGCGGCTNTGCAAGGAACATAGCACCGCCGTGATGCTGGTNACCCATGACATGGGCGTGATCGCCGAGGCNGCGGANCGTGTCGCCGTGATGTATTCGGGCCGTATTGCCGAGATCGGCCCGGTGCAGGAAGTCGTCCGCGCGGCCAAGCACCCATATACCCATGGCCTGATGGGATCGATCCCCCACATTGGCCATCACGTGGATCAGTTGACCCAGATTGAAGGCTCCATGCCCCGCCTGCAGGAAATTCCGCCTGGCTGCCCTTTCAACCCGCGTTGCGAGCAGGTGATGGCACGTTGCCGTATTGAACGGCCCAATTTGCAAACCGTGGAGCGTTCGAAAGTCGCGTGTCATCTGTTCGANGGGCGTTCANTGGAGGNGCGGGCCGGTGAATNAAGCCAGAAATGGATCCGCGAATGGGNCTGGGCCGCTGTTGGCGGTTGATGGCNTGATACGCCATTTTGATGTCTCGGNGCCCTTCCTGAACCGTTTGATCGANCGNCTGGACCGATCTTACGTNAAGGCGGTTGATGGCATCGGCTTTGAAATNGGCCGTGGCGAGACATTCTCCCTGGTGGGCGAGTCCGGNTGCGGCAAGTCCACGGTGGCACGTCTGATAGTTGGGCTTTATCAGCCTTCCGCAGGCTCNATCCGCTATGNCGGGNTGGAAATCGGCCCNCGCGAAGCGNCCGCCGACCGTAAGCGTATGCAGCCCCATATGCAGATGATCTTCCAGGACCCCTATGCCTCNCTCAATCCCCGCTGGCGGGTGGCCCAAATCATAGCNGAGCCGATCTACGTGCGCGNCNTGCTTCGCGGCAAGCAGGNGATCTTGGCCAGGGTTGGCGAATTNCTCAGCCAGGTGGGGCTGTCGCCGGCGGATGGCGAACGCTACCCCCATGAATTCTCNGGNGGCCAGCGCCAGCGTATCTCNATCGCCCGCGCCCTGGCCGGCGAGCCCGAATTCCTGGTCTGTGATGAGCCGACCTCGGCCCTGGATGTTTCNGTCCAGGCACAGATCCTGAACCTGATGAAGGAACTACAGGATCGGCTTGGCCTGACTTATCTGTTCATTAGCCATGACCTGGCGGTGGTCTATCACGTTTCAACCAAGGTCGGGGTTATGTACCTGGGCCGTCTGGTCGAATGGGCTGATACCAAGACCTTGTTCGAGAATCCGCGGCATCCCTATACACGTATGCTGCTTGATGCCATTCCGGATCTGGAAATGTCAGGCCGCCAGCGTATCCCCGTCGCAGGCGAAGTGCCCAGCCCGATCAATCCGCCGCCCGGCTGCGCCTTCCATCCCCGCTGCCCCCATGCCGAGGAACGCTGCCGCACGGAAGCGCCCCAGGCCCGTGAATACGACGGCGTGCAGGTTTCTTGCCACGCGGTGGCCGACGGTCGCATCAGCTAAAAAATATTGCTAAAAATCTCCACCGAAATATTTTTTGAGAATAATTTAAGTTATTAATTTTATTATATAAATATATTAGAATAACTCATTTAATGGGGCATCCGAGGATAGATTTATGGATAGTTTAATAAACTCTTTTTTCAAAAAGTTACTACCCTATGAAATTTCCAAAAAAACTGAAAGCTTATTAAAAAATATTGCTTTGATACTTGGTTTGCTTAGCGCAATAGCAATCGTTTTTGATTGGTATCCACTTACCATGTTCTTATCGTTTCCATTTTGTTTGATTTGGATTTACTGCGCTTGGTTGCACACTGAACCCCAACTAAAATGGATTAATTTTATTTTCCTTTTAATTTATTTTTCTGGGATTATTCGTTATTTTTCTGGAATTGAGGCGTAATGTAGAGCACGGATGAGAAGACTTATAAAGTCCTTACATAGTGAAAATAAAAAGCAATAAAAATAATAAGATAAAATAGGCGTACTATTGAGTGGGAGTGGTGGGACGCAAAATTTATCTGGTTGGTGTTGTTGGCGGTGTTTTGCGCTCTGTTTGGATTGGTTATGGGCGAGATCATGGGTATCTCCGGCGATCACAGCCAGACGCTGGTGCATTCGCGCACAAATGTCTAGCGCTTGATCAGTCAGGCGCTGTTTGGCGTGTTCCAGAAATTTTGGTCGACGGCGGGACAGAGCAAAGCTCCCCTGGCGCAATCCGCCTTGATCAATGTGGGCATCGTGGTCCAGGGGGCTGTCATGTCCCAGCTATTGGGGGCAATGAAGGCGCCGGGCCAAACGCGGGCATCGGTTTGGGCTTTTTGATTATCTTGATGTTGATTTCTGCCTTTCTTGTTTGCCGTGACGCCACAGAATAAAAAATTATGCTAGATATTGATGACGTCAAGATCCGCGCCTATCACTACTTCGCCTGCATAATCAAGGGCGTCGAATTCCGGCGTTACGCCGGGCAGATGGTGTGTTAGCACCACCTTAGCCACACCGGCCTTGGCGGCGATATCGATACAGTCCTGGGGGCTGGCATGGAATTCGTGCAGCCGTTCGATGAGCTGTCGCCGCGCGGGCGGTAGGTCGGGCGCGGGCGCGGCGGCGCAGGCATCAATGACCAGAACATCGATGCCCCGACAAAATTCGGTCAGCTCGTCGCACATAGCCGTGTCGCCAGTGACCACGAGGCTACGGCCCTGATAGTTGAAGCGGTAGGCCAAGGCGTGCATGGGGGGATGGTAAACCGGACCGGCTTCGACTAGGCAATTAGCAATCGTCTCCGACCAGCCCACAGGGACATCGCGGACCGTGATGTCGTCCCAGCCGGCGCGGGGGAAGCCCAGATCGATTGCCCATTCCGCCTGCTCCTGATAATAGCTCTCTACCAGTTGGTGATGCATGGCCGAGGTGCCCTCGGGTCCGGTGACAGTCAGCTTTAGGCGCCCGGAGTTCCAACTGCCCCAGACGAAGGCGGGATAGCCCAGGATATGGTCCCAGTGCATATGGGTCAGGACGACATTGTGAACCTGATTCAACGGAATATCCGCCGCCAACAGCTGGGTAACGACGCCGTCGCCGGCATCCACCAGCATTTGGCGATCCTCACCCCACTGCACCAAGGCGGCAGGATGGTGACGTTCCAGATTAGGTCGGGGTGAACCCGTGCCTAGCAGGATGATGCGGAAGGTATCCGAGTTTCGTTTATTGTCAGTCATGCTATCGTCCAATGGATTGCAGTTGAAAATATTAGCATCGTCCGGATGGCTTGCTAAGCTAATCAACAAACGCCCTTACGCCTTTGGGAGGAGCTGTTGCAGCATCTTTTTTCGCCGCTGACCATTCGCGGCCATCGTTTGAAGAACCGAATTTTCTCCACCGGCCACATGACCGTGATGCTGGAGAACGGCAATCCCAGCGACCGGATGGTGGCTTATCATCAAGCACGCGCTGCGGGCGGCGTGGCGTTGGTGATCGTCGAGGCGGCGCGGGCGCATCCTTCCGGCATTTCTAGTAGGCCGTCAATCGCCGCCTTCGACGACGCCTGCATTTCCGGTTACAGCCGCATTGCCGAGGCCTGTCATGCGCACGGCTGCAAGGTCTTTGGCCAATTGACCCACCCGGGACGGGAGATGAGTGAGGCCTTGGACGGCACCTTCGCCGTGGCGCATGCGCCCTCCGCCGTGCCGAACGAGCGCTTTCACGTCATGCCGCGGCAGATGCCCGTGGCCATGATTGAAGAAATTGTCACGAGCTTTGCCGATGCCGCCGCGCGCATGTGCCGCGCCGGCCTTGATGGTGTAGAGGTGATTGCTTCCCAAGGCTATCTGCTGTCGCAATTCCTTAATCCAGCCGTGAACCGGCGGAACGATCAGTATGGTGGCAGTCGGGATGGCCGNCTGCGCTTCGTGCGCGAGGTGCTTGCTGCCGTACGCCAGGGCGTTGGCAGTGGGATGGTGGTGGGGTTGCGCATCTCCGGCGACGAAATGGAGCATGAAGGCCTGGAAGCCGTCGAGGTGCTGGAGATCGCCGCCGCACTGGATAAGGAGGAGCTGCTCGATTACGTCAATGTTACCGCCGGTACCTCTGCTGGCCTTGGTGGTTCCATTCATATCGTGCCACCCATGGCAATTGAGCATGCCTATGTGGCGCCTTTCGCCGCTGCCATCAAGGCGCGCCTAGGCATTCCGGNGTTCGTCGCGGGCAGGATCAATCAGCCGCAGCTCGCCGAACAGGTTCTGTCCGGCGGTCAGGCGGATATGTGCGGCATGACCAGGGCGATGATCGCCGATCCGCAGATGCCCATGAAGGCCCAGGCTGACCGCTTTGATGACATCCGCGCCTGCGTCGGCTGCAATCAGGCCTGTATCGACCACATGCTGCGCGGCTTTCCCATCTCCTGCGTTCAACGGCCCGAAACGGGCCGCGAGTTGGAATTTGGCGAACGCGGCTCGGTTGCCATGCCGCGCCGGATCATTGTTGTGGGCGGCGGTCCGGGGGGCATGAAGGCAGCCGCCGTCGCTGCTGAACGGGGCCACGACGTTACCTTGTACGAGGCCTCGTCCAGCTTGGGCGGGCAGGTCAAACTGGCGCAACTGTTGCCGGGCCGCGCGGAATTTGGCGGCATTATTGGTAATCTTCAGCGCGAGATGGAACTGGCCGGTGTGAAAGTTGTAACTGGCAGCAAGGTCGACTGCGACTTGATCGAACGGTTGGCACCCGATGCGGTGGTCATTGCTACAGGGGCGACACCGTATGTTCCTGCGATCGAGGGCCGGGAAGAGTCACACGTCGTTGATGCCTGGCAGGTCTTGCGGGGAGAGGCCAATGTGGGCGCAGAGGTGGTCGTCACGGATTGGCGCGGTGACTGGATCGGCCTGGGCCTGGCGGAGAAATTCGTGCGTGAAGGCTGCCATGTCCGCCTNGCCGTCAACGGCATCACCGCCGGACAAATGATACCGCAATACGCCCGCGATAAATGGNTGGGTACGCTACACAGCCTAGGTGTTGAGGTTNTGCCCTACATGCGCTTGCACGGTGCNGATAGTGATACGGTCTATCTGCAACATATCACTTCCGGCGAGCCGGTCTTGTGCGAGGGCGTGGACACCTTGGTGACCGCCCATGGCCACCAGGCCGATACGGGGCTGGAGGATGCGCTGGCGGACTGGGGTGGGGAGGTTCACCTGATCGGTGATTGCCTGGCCCCGCGCACGGTCGAGGAAGCGGTTCTGGAAGGTCTGCAGGCAGGCGTGGCTGTGTAACGGCTTTCCAAAACGGCAGTATGCTTGCTAAGCTTCTGNGCAAACNGAAATNGGCTATTTTTGGAGGGGCCGCGCGGGCGGTCAACGCAGCATGGCAAGCAAGACCAAAACCACGGACAAGGCGGCGTCGAATGTGAAGCTATCGGCGGAGACGGCGGAGCNGATTTACACCACCATGCGCCGCATCCGCGCCTTTGAAGAGCAGACAATCGATCTGTTCGCCAAGGGCGAGGTCAAAGGCACGGCGCACAGTTATATCGGCGAGGAGGCAGTGGCGGCGGCGGTTTCGGCCAACCTGCGCGATGATGACTACATGGCCTCCAACCATCGGGGGCACGGCCATTGCATTGCCAAGGGCGCCGATCTGAACCTGATGATGGCTGAACTGATGGGCCGCGAGAACGGTTATTGCGGCGGCTTGGGCGGCTCCATGCATATCGCCGATCTTAGCGTAGGCATCCTTGGCGCCAACGGGATTGTCGGGGCGACCATGCCGCTGGCGACGGGGGCGGCCCTGGCCATCAAGCTGCGCGGTGGTGATCAGGTGGTGGTGGCCTTTTTTGGCGATGGNGCCTCGAACCAGGGCACCTTTCATGAGTGCTCCAACCTGGCCAGCATCTGGAAACTGCCGATCCTGTTTATTTGTGAGAACAATCAATACGCCCTGACCACTTCGTACCGGGACACCACTTCGGCCCGGCAGATCTCGGACCGNGCNGTGGGATANGCCATGCCTGGTATNACCATTGATGGCAACGATGCGGGCGAAGTGTACACGGTGGTTGGCGAGGCGGTGGAACGCGCCCGGCGCGGCGAGGGCCCCAGCCTGATCGAATGCATGACCTATCGTTGGGGCCAGCATTCCATGCGCGCCAATCTGCGCGATCCCCGCCCGAAGGAGGAATTCGACGCCTGGGTNGCNCGCGATCCCATCAAATTGTTGGAAGAGCGGATGAAGGCGGAAAAAACCGTGCCCGGCAGACGGGTCAAGGAAATCGGCGCGCAGGTTGTCCAAGATCTGGAAAGGGCTGTGGCCTTCGGTGCCGAGGGGGCGGAACCCACGGTCGAAATGATGCTGGACGCGGTTTATTCGCCGCACGCTGATTATGACGAACCGGGTGCCGGCGGCGGCCGGGAAATCACCTACGTGGAGGCCCTGAACGAAGCCATGGCAGGCGAAATGGCCCGTGATGAGCGCGTTTTTGTGATGGGTGAGGATGTGGGCCAGACGGGCGGCATTTTCAGTGTCACCAAGGGCCTGTGGGAGCGCTTTGGCAACGACCGGGTCCGCGATACGCCGATCACTGAAGTGGGCTTCACCGGCGCCGGCGTCGGCGCGGCCATTGCCGGCATGCGCCCGGTGGTGGAAATTCAAATTCTTGATTTTATTGCCCTGACCATGGACATGCTGGTCAATCAGGCCGCCAAGTTTCGTTATATGCTTGGTGGTAAACCAACCGTGCCTATGGTGGTGCGCGGACCCCAGGGAGGCGGTATCCGTATGGCGGCGCAACATAGTCAAAGTCTGGAAGCCTGGTTCACCCATGTGCCGGGCCTCGTCGTGATGGCGCCGTCCACGCCTTACGATGCAAANGGCATGTTGGCGGCGGCGATCCGGGACGACAATCCGGTGATCTTTCTGGAGCACAAGATGCTCTACATGGAAAGCAAGGGCGAGGTGCCTGAGCAGGATTATGCCATCCCCATTGGTAAGGGCGACATCAAGCGCGAAGGTACGGACGTCACCGTGGTCGCGACATTGAGCATGGTTGGCCGCGCCCTGGCCGCCGCGCGTGTGTTGGAGCGGGAGGGGATTTCTGTCGAGGTGGTGGATCCCCGCACCCTGCGGCCCCTGGACGAGGATATGATTTTGACATCGGTGGCCAAGACCAATCGTCTGTTGATCGCTCACGAGGCCTGGAAGAATGGTGGCTTTGGCGCCGAAGTGGCGGCGCTGGTGGTTGAAAAAGGCTTTGACGATCTGGATGCGCCCATCGTCCGCGTCGGCGGTTTGGATGTGCCCATGCCCTACAACGATGCCTTGGAACGGGAGGTAATTCCATCCCAGGATCGTCTGACCCAGGCGATCCGCGATCTGGCGAAAAACTGAGTCTAGNCGAAATCGTGTCCTAAACAGAGCCGCCAATCGACCTGGCCCACCTGGGCACCCATACCCAGGGTGACAAGGCGTTGGAACTGAAACTACTGACTATGTTCCTGTACAGTGCTCAGGAATATATCGATGCAATGGCGGCTGGCGAAGGNGATGATTGGTGGAAGGGCGCTCATAGTCTGAAGGGGATCGCACTTGGCGTTGGTGCTGGGGAGTTGGCGGCATAGGCCGAGTGGGCGGAGGCGCACGGCGACAGTTCTGCACCGGTCCGNGGCAATGCTAGCCCGCGTCATATCGTGGCGCCCGACANGCNGGTTGGTGACAGTATCCTTTCGGCGATCGCCGACAACGGCATTGNTTTGCTGGTCATGGGGGGCTACGGCCATTCCCGTCTGCGCGAGTTGGCCTTTGGCGGNGCGACCAANTCGATCATGCAGTCCATGACCTGCCCGGTCATGACGTCGCATTAATTAGGCACCGCTACTGGCGGGTTGCATTAGGCGATGACAAGGCTCTGGCTTCGGGGTACATGAATGGGGCGGCTGGTCCAAAGGATCTGCCGCCCTATTTCATTTACTGCTTCATTCACCGTTTTATTGACTGCGGTGATCGTCGTGGGGAAGCAAAAGCTGGGGTGCGAGATGGCGATTATCAATCGAATTGCTGATTTTCACAACGATATGGTNGATTGGCGCCATGATATTCATGCCTATCCAGAGACTGCCTTTGAAGAAGTTCGCACGGCGGGTGTAGTTGTGGAAAAACTGCGTTCCTTTGGCATGGAAGTTCATACCGGACTGGCCAAGACGGGTGTTGTCGGGGTCTTGAAGTGCGGTAATTCAGACCGCAAGATCGGCCTGCGGGCGGATATGGATGCGCTTGATCTGCAGGAACTGGCCGACGTCGCCCATAAATCAAAGCACGACGGCAAAATGCATGCCTGCGGCCATGACGGCCACGTCACCATGCTGTTGGGCGCGGCCCGCTATTTGGCGGAGACACAAAATTTCGATGGCACAGTATATTTCATCTTCCAACCGGCCGAGGAAAACGAGGCGGGCGGCAAGGTCATGGTGGACGAGGGCCTGTTTGAACAGTTTCCCTGCACCGAGGTCTACGGCATGCACAATATGCCCGGTATTCCTGCTGGCCAGATCGCCTTGATGCCCGGACCGATGATGGCCTCGGCTGATTTCTTCGAGATCGTGGTGACCGGCGTAGGCGCGCACGGGGCCATGCCTCATCAGGGCGTTGATCCGATCCTGGTCGGCGCGGAAATCATTACGGGATTGCAGCGAATTGTTTCCCGCACCGTCGATCCGTTGAAACAGGCGGTGATCTCGGCGACCAAGTTTCAATCCGGCTTCACCACCAATGTGATCCCTGAAACAGCTCTGATCGCGGGGACTACGCGCGCCTTTTCTACCAAGGTGCAGGACATCATGGAAGTCGAGATCAAGCGCGTGGCCGAGGGCATCGCCGCCGCCCATGGCGCCACTATCGAATACACCTATGATCGCCGCTATGCCCCAACCATCAACAGCCCGGCGGAGACGGAAAACGCCCATAGGGCCGCAGCCACGGTGGTGGGGGAAGAGAACGTACGCCGCGATCTACCGCCAACCATGGGGGCGGAAGACTTTTCCTGGATGCTGCTAGCCCGGCCCGGCTGCTATGTTTGGGTGGGCAATGGCGTCGGCAACGAGCCGGGCGGCTGCATGGTGCACAATCCGAATTATGATTTTAACGACGAAATACTACCCATTGGCGCCTCATATTGGGTGAAGCTGGTGGAGCAGGAACTGGCTGTTGCTTAGAGACGATTTATAGACTTGTGATGTAATATTATGTTTGAGCCATTAGGTATTGATTACGTTGAATAATCACGATTTGTTTAACTGGACTGGCAAGCAAGTTATACTGACGAATTGACTGAGTCGACAGTACCTGTTAGGGGAGTCCGATGGGGTTCAAAGTTAAATTTTGGGGGGTTCGCGGGTCCATAGCGTGCCCGTCCTCGAAATACGTCATGTTCGGAGGCAATACGTCGTGCGTCGAGGTTTCATGCGGTGGCCAGCGGATCATTTTTGACTGCGGCACTGGCATCCGGAATTTTGGTCACTGGATGATGAAAAAGGGCGTGCGCCACGCGGATATTCTGATGTCCCACACTCATTGGGACCACATCAACGGCTTTCCGTTCTTCTCGGCCGCCTTTCATTCCGATTGTGAGTTTCGCATCATGGCCGGGCACCTTTTCGATGCGAAGGAAAACCTCCACGACATCATGTCGGGCCAGATGAACCAGCCGACCTTCCCGGTCCCGATCGAGGCCATGCAGTCAAAATTGGTNTTCGAGGATTTCGTCGCCGGCGACAGTTTCATGTTGGGGGAGGGGATCAAGGTCACCACCACCCTTTTGCGTCATCCTGACAATGCCACGGGGTACCGCATCGACTACGGCGGCAAAAGTATTTGTTATGTAACGGATACGGAGCACGTGGCCGGTCAACCGGATGAAAATATTCTGCAGCTGATCGATAATGCCGACGCGGTAATTTATGATTGCAACTACACGGATAGGGAGTTTGCCTCCAAGATTGGCTGGGGGCATTCGACCTGGCAGGAAGGGGTGCGTCTGTGTAAACGCGCCAATGCCAAGCGCCTGATCATCTTCCACCATGATCCAGATCACGAAGATCCGTTCATGGAACTGTTGGAGGCCGAGGCCCGGATGACTTGGGATGGCGCTCTGATGGGCCGCGAGAACATGCGCCTGACCTTGGCTTAGCGGGACTTCGGCGCGCGGCTAATTCACCACGATTGTACCTTTCATGCCCATCGCCGTGTGGGTTTTGCCGCTCTGATCCTCGATATCGCAGAGGATGTCATATCTGCCGGCAACCACCGGAACGAACGTCCATTCAACGGATCCGCCTGGACGTATTTCGATTTCGGCCGGAGTGCCGACGATGGTCGCGATCGGGTGGGCGCTGGCGCCAATGTCGTCCAGCACCTTCACATCCGAGGACCAGGACGAGGCGACCAGGCCGGGCGCATCGAATTCGTGAATATCCAGGCTCGGGTTTTGGATAATCAGGGTATAGCGTTTGCCTGCCGTGATGGCGAAGTAATCCGGATAAAACAGTCGTTTTCTATCGCCCTCACGTCCCAGGGATAAAATCAACCTTTGTGGTTTTGCTATTTTGCCGCTCTCCGACGCCAGGCCCATGGGTGCCATGCTATTCAATGCAATGAACATGGCGGACACCATGCACAGAAACTTCATACAAACTCTACGCATTCTATTGTCTCCACATTTTCAGTAAATGATAATGCGAATGAATATTAAATAATTGAAACTGCGTCAAGGCCTAGTCATTTCCGGTTGATCATGTAGTGAATTCAAATCTCGCGAAAAACGGCTACTGCGCGCTCCAAAAGGTCAATGCGTTCACGGCTATAGGCGGCATAGTCGAAATCCAGGTTGGCGAACATCCTGCCCACGCCGCCCCACAAGGCCGCCCAGATCAAGGCGGCGCATTTCCAGGCGGCGAACCGGCGCCGCTCGGTCTGGTTGATTTTCCTGCCGCATAGGGCCAGGTAGCGGTGCAGCAACGCATCGGCCACTTCCGCGCCAAGATCCAAGTGTGCGGCCAGACAGGCCAGATCATACAGGCCGTCGTTCCAGCCGCCATATTCCCAATCAATCAGCCAAAACCGCACGCCATCGTCGAGAATATTCTCGGCCACCAGATCGTTGTGACAAAAAACCGGCGTAATGGCACCGATCGCGGTTTCCAACTCGTCGTTCAAGGCCATCAGNCGGCCCAGAACGGGGGCGCTATTACCGCCAAAGGCACCGTCATCGGTGTCGCCGTGCTGCATGATGATGCGGGCATAGCGCCGGTTTAGATGAAAGACCCAGAACATCGGTCCCGGCACTTCCAAATGATCGGACAGATCCAGATGGCATTGCCCCAGGGTACCGACCAGACGGTCCATATTGTCCATCTGTTCCAAGGCGGCGGCATCCGTCACCCTACCGTCGGCAAGATATTCGAATACCATGGCGCCTGGCTCGTGGTGAACCAGAGCCGGGGACAGGCCGGCTTCGTGGGCTGCTTGCGACACCGTGATCTCGTTATAGCGGTAGACCGCGTGTTCGGGCCGGTCATCGCCGATGCGTACGGCATATTTCAGGCCGTGATCCTCAACCAGAAAACTGTGATTGGAAAGGCCGCCGGGCATGATCTGCACGCTGACCTCTCCCTGCCAGAAATCCATCTCCATGACCCGGGCCCGGGCTTGATCCACCATACGCGCGTTCTCCTATAATCTTCCGGCATGCTAGTGGGTTTGCCCCGCTCTTGCTATGATCCCGGCTGTAATTACTGAACTGCTAGATTGGAGTAACCATGCCGTTAAGTGGAATTCGGGTGATTGATCTCGGACGGGTTATTGCCGGACCCCTGGGGCCCATGCTGTTGGGCGATATGGGCGCAGATGTGATCAAGGTGGAAACCGGCAAGGGTGATATGCTGCGCCAGCAGGCGCCGTCCTTTAGCCCNGGCATGGGCGGGTATTTCACNACCGCCAACCGCAACAAGCGCAGTCTGCANGTGGATTTGCGTCATCCGGGCGGCGACAGGCTGCTGCGCGCGCTGATGGCTTCGGCCGATGTCCTGGTGGAGAACTTCCGCCCCGGCATTTTCGACACCATGGGCTTTACCGATAATGTACTGGCGCGGGACTTCCCCCATCTGGTGGTGGCGCGGCTGTCGGCCTTTGGCGATGTCGGCCCCATGGGGCACCGCTCCGGCGTTGATCAATTGGTGCAGGGTTATTCCGGATTGATGGCCATAACGGGCAGTGCCGAAACCGGCCCGGTCCGCTCCGGCGTTGCTATCTCGGATGTCTTGGGCGGTCTGTGCAATACCATCGGCATTTTGGGCGCCTTGATGGAAAAGAAGGCAAACGGCAGGGGACAGGTGGTTCGAACCTCGTTGCTGGAGGCGACCATGTCCATGCTAACGGTGCAGGCGGGCAAGTATTTCGCCTCCGGCCAGGATCCTGTCGCGGAAGGCAATCACCACCCCGCCATCGCGCCCTATGGCCTGTTCGAAACCTCCGATGGGCAGATCCAGATCATGGTTTCCCGTAATGAGGATTTTCATCTGTTCGCGGATTTCTGCGGCCGCCCGGAATGGAAGGATGATGAACGCTTTGCCAATGGCGCCACNCGCTCCATNAACAAGGATGCCATGCGCGCCGTGGTGGCGAAGGCNATGGTGGAAAAATCCACCGCCGACTGGCTCGCCTGGCTGATCGAGAACGATATCCCCCACGGTCCGGTGCTGTCGATCCAGCAGGCCTTTGACAGCGAGCAGGCGAAGGCCCTGGGCATGACGGTGGAAATGAAGGCGGGGGATGGCACGGAGATCAAATCGCCGCGCTTTCCCTGGCGCTTCAACCGGACCCCGGCCCAGGTCCGCCGTCCGCCGCCCGCCGTCGGTGAACATACGGAAGAAATCCTGGCGGAATTGGGCCTGGGCGATGACCCGGAGATCCGCGCCGCTTTGTTGAAATTGGTGGAATAGTTCAATGACACAGATCTCAATTGAAAAAGATGGCGCCGTAGCGGTGGTACGGTTCACCAATCCGCCAGATGGCTACATGGATGGCGATACGGTGCCTGAAATCACCGTTATGCTGGACCAGGTGGAAGGCGATAATGAGGTCCGCGCCGTCATTCTGACGGGTGGCCTGCCGGATGTTTTCGTGCGCCATTATTCCGTCGTGGAGTTGGAGGCGCGGGCGCGCGGCCTGCGCGCAGATGGGGTGGAAACGGCCGATCTGACCCGGCCTGTACCCGAACGCGACCTACACCGGGATTTCCGCCGGATAGAAGACAGTCCCAAGCCATTCATCGCGGCCATCAACGGCACCGCCATGGGTGGTGGCTTTGAGCTGGCCCTGCGCTGCGATTTTCGCATCGCTCAGGACGGCCCTTATTCCATTGGCCTGCCGGAGGTCAATATCGGAATTCTGCCCGGTGCCGGCGGGACGCAACAGCTAAGTCGCATAATCGGCCAGGCCAAGACTTTGGAATTGACTTTACTCGGTAAGACTCTATCGCCCCGTGAAGCGGCGGCCTATGGCCTGGTCACCGAATGCTGTGACGGCCCCGCCCTGGACCGGGCCCTGGAAATCGCACAGGAATTGGCCACGAAATCGCCTCACGCCTTGGCCTATATCAAGCATCTGGTGCGTCGAAGCGAACTGGTTGCGCCAATGGACGGTCTGGCTGCCGAGCGGACATTGTTCGCCGATCTGCTGGTGCGTGACGAGGCAGTGGAATTGATGACGGAAATGAACCGGGGCAAGCGGGACATCAGGGATCGCTAGCGGCTGATCTGTGAGCGGCTTTGGCAAGAAATTGTTAATTATTTCTATTCCGAAAATCTTAAATCTATAGGCCTACTTCCAAGTAGCGGGATTTTCCATGGAAGAGGCCTTTCGTTGCCAGCAACACGTTGGTCAGCGCGGTGCCTGTTCAATCATACGGAGCGATCGTCGGGCATAATGGACGGTGGTCCGAGAGCAATACGGATCAGGAACCGCAATGAATAATCGCATATTGGCTTATGTGCTGGCACTGTTGGCCAACCCGATGATGCTGGTGGGCTTTCCGGCAAGCACGGACGCGGGAAAAGCGTTTTCGACCAAATGGCGTCAAGAGGCGACGAGATAGGTATTCTGGCGCTTACGAGACAAAATCCGCCGGCGGACAAGCAAATCGGCGGCGTCGCCAGGACCAAGGCCAATGTTGAGGGAGCTTTGGGTGACAGGCGCTGGGATTTGCTGCGTGATCTGCCGGTTTTTTAGAACGAGGAAGTTACGACCGGCGTCAATGCCAGGGCAGTACTGCGGTTTAGAGATGGCGGCGTGCTGAGCATCGAACTGACGCCAAGGTGGTGCTGGATGAATATTTCTATGGCAATTCGGGTGGCGTTGTCACCTTGTTGAAGGGCACGATGCGGTTTATCTCCGGCAGGATGGGCCGTCCGGTCCTGAAAATTCAAATGCCGGTGGCGACCATTGGTATCCGTGGTACAGATTTCTGGGCTAGTGAAATTGACGGCGGTTTCGGTATCTTGTTGATGCATGGCATCGTCGATGTTTCAAACGCGGCCGGGACCGTGACCTTGACCAAACGTTCCCAAGAAATCTTGATCTCGGACGAGACGCCGAGCCAGCCAATGATCTGGGAAGCTGGGTTGCAGGAATTGGGCGTTGGCCGACGTTTCTTTCAGAAACGGCCCGCTTTGTGCCATGTTGCAAAAAGTCACCGAGGATATGTTCCGCTCCTGCATCTAGTTTTTATTGATGGCTCCAGGACTTGAGCCGGTGGCTTGAAGCGGGCACAATGTAGCCTCAATTCGGGGAGACATTGTAATGGGCTATCAATCACTGGACGTGGAGCCATTGGCTGGCGCCATGGGTGCCGTCATTCATGGTGTGGATCTGACCGCGGAATTGAGCAATCAGGCCTTTGATGAAATTCATCAAGCTTTCCTGGAATACAAAGCGGTCTTTTTCCATAGTCAGGATCTTGATCCGCATCAACAAATTGCCTTTGCCCGGCGCTTCGGGCCGATGACTATTTATCCCTTCATGGAAGGACTGCCCGAGGCGCCCGAGGCGTTTGAAATCCTAAAGACGGAGACCGACGTGCGGAACTTCGGCGGTGGCTGGCATTCGGATATGTCGTTCACCACCAAGCCGCCCCTGGGCACCATGCTGTACGCCCTGGAAATGCCCGATGCCGGCGGTGACACCATGTTCGCCAATACCGCCCTGGCCTACGATGCCCTGTCTGGCGGCATGAAGGATATGCTGGACGGCCTTGTGGGCATCTACAGCGCGGCCCTGAAACGTGGCGGCGGACGCGCCAAATCGTTCAAGGCCGCAACGGCGATGTCGCCGAAAAATATGGACCAGGTGGAGATGGAGGCGGAGCATCCAATCGTGCGCACCCATCCCGAAACCGGACGCAAGGCATTGTTCCTGGGCAAGGGGCATACAGTCCGTTTCAAGGACATGACGGAAGAGGAAAGCCTGCCCTTGATCAACTATCTGGTGGACCATTGTGTACGCCCGGAATTTACCTGCCGCTTCTCCTGGGGTGTTGGTTCGCTGGCCCTGTGGGACAACCGCTGTACCTTGCACTTTGCCATTGATGACTATCCCGGCCAACGCCGGCGCATGCGCCGGTTGACGGTCGAGGGCGATACGCCCGTCTAGTGTTTTTCGAGGAAGATTTTAGAGACCATGAATGAACACCAGAACGCACGGATTCTGATAATTGGCGCCGGCGCGGTCGGCGGCTATGTAGGGGCGCATTTCGCCCGTGCCGGCCATGACGTCATCATGGCCGACCCCTGGCCGGCCCATGTGGAACATATGCAAGCCCATGGCCTGCGCCTGGAAGGCATGACAGAGCCGGAATGTTTTTCCACGCCGATCCGTGCCATGCATTTTACGGATCTGCAAAGTTTGTCCAAAGAGAAGCTGGCGGACATTGCCTTTATCTGCGTCAAATCCTATGACACGCCCTGGGCCGCAGCGTTGGCGCAAAACTACCTCGCCCCCGACGGTTTCATGGTCTCCTTGCAAAACGGCATCAACGAGGACGCTATTGCCGCGGTGGTTGGGTGGAGCAAGGTTATCGGCTGTATAGCCTCAAAAATCGTGGTGGAATTGGTGGAACCCGGTTTCATTCGGCGCTCCGTCTCTAAGGGCGGGGCCGGCTATACTGTCTTTCGCGTCGGCGAACCCCATGGCCGACCTACCGCAAGGGTGCAGCGTATTCGCGACATGCTGGCCGACATCGATAGCGTCAAGATCACCAGTAATTTGTGGGGCGAACGCTGGTCCAAACTGGTGCAGAATTCCATGGGCAATGGCCTCTCGGCGGCTTCGGGTATGTCCAACAAACAGTTCACGCAGAATGAAATTACGCGGCGCCTGTCGATCCGCCTGGCTGGCGAAGCGGTGCGGGCGGGCCAGCTACAGGGCCTGGCGCTGGAAAAAATAAGCGGTGTGGAGCCTGAAATATGGCTGGCCGCGGCCCAGGAATTGACCACCGGGGCGAATGATACCCCGGTGCTTGACGAACTGGAGGGCAAGATGCTGGTCGGCGCGGAAAACATGAGCGATACCGCCCGCCCCTCCATGGGCCAGGATATGAT
The DNA here is from genome assembly GCA_002731375.1 of Rhodospirillaceae bacterium. GTDB lineage: Bacteria > Pseudomonadota > Alphaproteobacteria. The sequence continues at coordinate 166,546 of PCBT01000002.1, forward strand.
CAAGGGCCGGCGCACGGAGATCGAATTTCTCAACGGCCTTGTGGTGCAGCAGGCCTCCGAATTGGGCATGGAGGCCCCCGCTAACGCCGGCCTGATCGCCGCCGTGCAATCAGTTGAGCGCGGTGAGAAGCCGGCGGCGTTGGAGAGCGTACAGGATATTTAGCCGCCAGCTGCCTTAGCCATAGAGTTCATGCAAACGCCGCATGCCTTTGATCCAGCGGTCGTAGTCGCCGGTCTTGCGCTGCATGTATTCAAGGACCTGTGGATGAGGCAGGCATAGGAAGCGCTCCTCGGCCAGGGTTTGAATGACTGTTTCGGCCAGCTCCTCGGCCTCCATCATGCCGTCGACACCGGCGACGCCGCCATTGTCCAGGCCTGCCGTCATCGCCGTGCGCACCGCCTGCGGACACAGTACCGAGACCTTGATACCCCGGTTACCGTATGTGATGGACAGCCATTCGGCGAAGCCAATGGCGGCATGCTTGGTTGCCGAATAGGTTGATGATCCAATCTGGCTAAGCAGACCGGCGGCTGAGGAGGTGTTCAGGAGATAACCGCCACCCCGTTCGATCATCGCGGGCACTACGGCACGGGCGGCATAGACATGGGACATCAGATTTACATCCCATACCCGCTGCCATTCCTCATTGGTATTCTCCAGTTCGCCAAGCACCGCGATCCCGGCGTTGGAGCAGAACAAATCGATCGCGCCAACACGGCTTTCCGTTGTCTTGACCAGATTGATGACGTCGTCCTCAACCCCAACATTGGCGGCGATAGCCAGGCCGCCAATTTCGTTGGCAACGGCGGTTGCGCCCTCTTCGTTCAGATCAGCGACGACGACCTTGGCGGCACCCTCGGCGGCGAAACGTCGAGCCAGGGCCCGACCAATGCCGCTGGCCCCGCCAGTCACGACAATGTTCTTGTCCGTTACTTGCATCTCGATACTCCCATGCTGGTTTCGCCGCAGAATAGCGGTATCATGTGTCAACGTGGAGGGGAATCTTGATGACCGACAATGAAGTAGAGCGCCATTACAGCCAGGGCGATCTGTACCGGGGAATTACCGATGCGCTGGCTGCTGCCGGGGTTGATCTGGCCAATTTGGAGCCGGAGGAACTTGATCCGGTGGAACATTTTCACGGCCGTGGGCTGGCGGCCACGGCGGATTTGGCAGCTAGCTTGGCACCGGCACCGGAGCATGAAATACTGGATATCGGCAGTGGGATCGGCGGGCCCGCCCGTTATTTTGCCCGCACCTACGGTTGCCGCATGGTTGGCATCGATCTGACAGCCGAATTTTGCGATGTCGCGCGGCGTCTGAACGCCGCCGTCGGCTTGGCGGACAAAATCAGCATCGAGTGGGGCAGCGCAACCGATTTACCTTTTGCCGACGGCCGCTTTGACGCCGCCTATTCCCAAAATGTCTCCATGAATATCGCCGATAAGACCACACTGTTCGGCGAGGCCTATCGCGTGCTGCGCCCTGGCGGCAGCTTTGCCTTATCGGAATTGGCATTGGGTGATGGCGGCGACGTCATTTATCCCGCTCCCTGGTCTTCCGATGGCGTGCATTCGCATTTGTTGAGCGAACAGCAGACGGTGGATGCATTGCGCGGGGCCGGCTTTGATGTTGTGTCCATACAAGATAATAGCGACGCCGTGCGTCAGTTCTTTGAGGAGCAGAAGGAAGCGGTACGCCGGGATGGTCCGCCCAAATTGGGTAATTTTATTCTCATGGGCGACAACGCCAAGGAAAAGGCCCGCAACGCTGCCCGCAATCAAATGGAAGGGCGTACCCGGCCCATCGAAATACTCTGTAGACGCGGTCTATAGCATTCAGGGATCGGATGGTGCAGGGATATTGCAATTATTATGTGCCGGATATAATGTAATTCATATGTTACTTAACCGCCGGTAATTTGGTTGCGATATGATTGAACATGGCTGCGGCGGATCGTACACGTTTCAAGACTCAACGGAACCCGGATTTAGGAAGTCTATAGTCTCCGCTTTGGCGTGGAATACATGAATTCTGGCTGGCTTTGTGCGTCGATGGGAGACTGCCATCTCGCGCCAAAATTTCCCCTCTGGATCTGACCGCAGGGTTGCTGCCCTTTCTCGCGATGGCCGATATTCTACGTGAGGGCGAGAAGCTGCGCTTTCGCTGGCGTCTTGTTGGCACCCATATCACCGAAAAGACAGACCGGAATGTAACGGGCCTATATTTCGAGGATATATATGACGGCGCCAATCACGATGTCCTCGTCGCGGCTTATGTCTGGATGGCGCAAAATTCGAAATCCTTACGCTGGTTCGAAAATTCCGAGTTCGTGGAGAAAGACTGGCTAGCTTTCGAATGCGCCGGAATGCCCTTGGCCAGTGACGGCAAGACCGTCGATAAGCTGCTTGTGGGTATGTTTTTTGCTTAATAAGACGATTAGCCGCGGCATGCTCTAGCAGTCCGGGAATCCATCCTCTGTTACCGTCGAATGGAACAGCGCCCCGCCTTGACCTATATGTGCCGGCATGGACCTTGGCGTGCCTAGGCGTCACGGATATCGGTCAAGACAGGCTTCGATTTGCAAGTTATTCTGCGCCCTGGAAAGTATGGCGATGGAAATCGAATTGTTGGAAGTATTTGCGTAATGAGCACTAAATTCGGCCGCTTGTCGGAATACCCCCGCGTCCCACTCTCGGTGCTGCCGACGGTGATACAGCCTGCGCCAAGGCTGTCGACGGAGCTTGGCCTGAACCTATACGTAAAGCGGGATGATATGACCGGCCTGGCCTTTGGCGGCAACAAGACCCGGCAGTTGGAATTTTACTTTGGCGCGGCCCAGGCCCAGGGCGCCGATACCGTCGTCATTACTGGTGCGGTGCAATCGAACTATGTACGTGTGGCCGCCGCCGCCGCCGCCCGCCTGGGCATGGACATGCATGTTCAGGCAGAGGAACGGGTGCCCGACGTGGATGCTACCTACCGCCAGTCGGGCAATGTTCTACTAGGTGATTTGCTGGGTGTTCACCGCTATGCCTACCCTTTAGGCGAGGACGAGGATGGCGCAGACAGGGCCGTGCAGGCCATTGCCGAGGGCCTGCGGACCGAGGGGCGAAAGCCTTATGTCATCCCCCTTGCGCCCGGCCATCCGCCGCTTGGTGCGCTGGGTTATGTCCTGGCGGCTGGTGAAATCGTGGTGCAGTTGCAAGCCAACGGCACCAGGATCGATGCCATGATCATAGGGTCGGGCAGTGGTTTCAGCCACGCGGGCCTGTTGTTCGGCTTGCGTGCCCTGGGCCAGGACATAGCGGTGCATGGCATCTGTGTGCGCCGGGACGCGCAGGCACAGACGGTGCGGATCGGCCTGCAATGTGCGGAACTGGCTAGAATGCTGGGTCTGCAGGATGTGGTTTCGGAACAGGATATAAATCTGTTCGATGGGGTGTTGGCGCCCGGTTATGGTCAGCTGAATCCGGCCACTGCGGACGCGATCGTTCTGGCCGCGCGCTGCGAGGGCCTGTTCCTGGACCCAGTCTATACCGGCAAGGTAATGGCCGGGCTGATGGCATTGGCCGCGAACAAAACCTTCCCCGAAGGTGGCAACGTTCTGTTCCTGCACACCGGCGGTACCCCGGCCGTTTTCGCCTATGGCTCGCAGTTGCAGCACTGGGTCGAACCTTGAGCTCAGTTCACTTCCGCTGGCCTGACTGGTGGCGTAATATGGGCGGCAAATTTTTGACCTTCGATTTGATGTAAAGCGTTTTGAGAGGATGAGTAATAACATGCCGACCGCACCAATGGCAGGGATCCGTGTCGTCGATTTTACCACCGTGATCGCCGGACCCTATTGTACCCGTTTGCTTTCTGATTGTGGCGCCGAGGTCATCAAGATCGAGTCCGAAGCAGGCGATCTTATTCGCGCCGTGCCGCCCATCAGCGATGGCGCCAGCTCTTATTTCGCCCATCTCAATTGCGGCAAGAAGAGCGCCGTGCTAGATCTGCGTAGCGAAGATGGCCTATCTGCGGCCAGGAAACTGATTGCCAGTGCCGATGTCGTAGTGGAGAATTTTCGCCCCGGCGTGATGAAGCGCCTGGGCCTTGATTATGCGACGCTGGTGGCGGATCATCCGGATTTGATCTATTGCGCCATATCCGGCTTTGGCCAAACCGGTCCGCGCGCCATGGAGCCCGCCTATGCGCCGATGATCCATGCGGGTAGCGGCTTGGACTTGGCGCAGTTGCAGTATCAGGATGAACTGACCCGGCCTGAAACATGCGGCGTATACACGGCGGATGTAATGTCCGCGATTTTTGCCTTCGGCGCCATTCAGACCGCTCTCTTGGGTAAGGAACGCAATGGTGTCGGCCAGTTCGTCGATGTGGCGTTGATGGACTCTGTCATTAGTCTGCTGGTTTATGAATGCCAGCTGGCGCAGTTTCCCGATGCGCCGAAACGGATTTTGTACCCTCCGACCGCCGCCTCGGACGGTTTCATCATCATCACACCCATCGGTCAGAGAATTTTCGAGGACATGGCCGATGCCATGGGCCATCCGGAATGGAAAACTGATCCCCGTTTCATCACCGCCCCCAATCGGCGGGAGCATTGGGACGAAGTGATCGCATGCATGGAAAGCTGGACCTCCACCCGGACCGCCCATGAATGTGAAAATTATATGATCGCTGCCGGTGTGCCCTGTTCACGTTATAGGACGGTGGGTGAGGCCATGACCGATGCGCATAGCGTGGCCCGCGGCGTGATGACGAAGGTGGAAGATGCGGATGGAGGCTTCCTGGTGCCCAACCCGCCTTTCAAATTCGGCGACGGCATGGTTGGCGTCGTCCCCTCCGCGCCGGGCCTGGGGGAGCACACGGACGAATTGCTGGCCAGCCTGGAGTGAAATAAGACTTTAATTTCTGGGCTCCAAGCCCTGCGACATGGTCTAATCTTCAAACAGCGTCAAATCCAAGAGCAGCATTTCACCCATCCAGATGGGCCAGTCATGATGGTCTTCAAGGGCCGCGCCTGTGTTCGGATGCAGAAATACCGTCAGGCCACGCCGGTTCAGCATCAACCAGGGAACCAAGGTGGCGAAGGTATCCGCACGAAACTTGACCTGATAGCTCCACCTCGGGTGCGGCCCGACCCGCTTTTCGTGCCAACGCCCCATTTCAATATTGAAGTTCGCTTCGATCTCATCGCGCAGCGCGCGCGCGGATTCCCGGCTATCGGCATCAAAATAGACGTGTGCGTGATAGTCCCGGATCGCCGAAGGAACCGGCGCTGCCATGGCTAGGTGGTTTCGGTTTCAATGCCTTTGGCCTGGAAGGTCTCCTGCAGCTCGCCGGCCTCGAACATTTCGCGGACGATGTCACAGCCACCGACGAATTCGCCCTTGACGTAGAGCTGCGGAATGGTAGGCCAATTAGAAAATTCCTTGATGCCGTTGCGCACCGCATCGTCGGCCAGGACGTCGATGCCCTTGAACTTGACGCCGACATGGCTCAATACCTGCACCACCATGGAGGAAAACCCGCATTGCGGAAATACTGGCGTGCCCTTCATGAACAGCACTACGTCATTGGCATCGATTTCGCCCTGGATGGTGTCGAAAACTGGATTGTCGCTCATAGTCTGCTTCCTTTGATTCAGTGGCTCCCCACGGCCAATGCCTCAATATCAAGAAAGTAGACCGAACGGCAATAAGCATTTTCACCGCGCTACAACAATAGTATCGGAAATGGCAATGCCAGCGGCAACTGGCGCCAAGGGTTTGCCTGGGCACCCGCTTTCCAGCCGGCAGCCGGCCTCTGCTGGGACGCCCTTATGCGGCAGCTATTTCGCCCAGGAAGTTTTCAATCCTGGCGCGCAGTTGATCGGACTGTGTGGCCAGGCCCTTGACAGAGCTAATCATTCTACCAGCAGCGCTTCCGGTTTCAGCTGCCGCCTCTTTGACGCCGGAGATTTCCGAGGTGACCTTGTCGGTGCCTTGCGCCGCTTCGTTGACGTTGCGGGCGATTTCGCCCGTTCCGGCGTTTTGTTGCTCAACCGCCAAAGCGACCTGGGTCGAGATCAGGCTGATCTCTTCAATCACAGTGGTGATGGAGGTGATCGCGGTGACGGGCTCGTCGGTGGCACCTTGGATTTTTAGGATCTGGTCTCGGATTTCATCCGTGGCCTTGGCCGTTTGGCTCGCCAGGTTTTTGACTTCTGAGGCAACCACGGCAAAACCCTTACCGGCGTCACCCGCCCGCGCCGCCTCGATCGTGGCATTGAGCGCCAGTAAATTGGTCTGTTCCGCTATATCATTACAAAACTACTTCCTTAGCTATATGCTAAAGGTAATGATTGGAGATTAACATATTGTGAATGTTCGCCCCGCGTTGCCGCAAAAAGGAAAAGGCGGCACTTCGCCGTCAGCGATACTTACGCGCGCCTACGGTGAGATAGGCCTACCTAATTGGCTGCGATGAGGGTCTAAAGTAGTTAAAGACAGCCTCAGTTGTTGGCGCCAGGTACCGCCGTTTGCAGGGCCAGGGCATGCAACTGCCCGCCCATGCGCCCTTGTAGGGCCTGGTATACCATCTGGTGTTGCTGCACGCGGGATTTGCCCTCGAACTGGGCGGAGACAACCATGGCCGCATAATGATCGCCATCGCCGCGCAGATCTTCGATCGTGACGTGCGCATCCGTAATGCTTTCCTTGATCAATTGTTCGATCTCGGCGGCATCCATGGCCATGGCCGTATCTCCACTATCCAGTCGTAGGTGTTCTGTCGTTACTCATGTAAGTCATTATGCATGAAATCGGGCAACCACGCCTCGTGCAAGAGGCGCAGTTCCGATAACGATATAGGCGCGCCGGCGTTCAAGGTCAACGCTCCACCGCCCGTGCGTCCCAATTTCCGTGCCGGCACCTGGCCTTGTTCGGCCTGTTGCAATATGGCGGCGGCATCGGCCTCCGGCACGGCGATGAGGTATCGCCCCTGATCCTCGCCGAACCAATAGCCCGCGTCGTCCCGACCATCCAGCAGCAGACCAATATTGCCCGCCATGGCCATTTCCGCCGCCGCAACCAGCAAGCCACCGTCGGAGAGGTCGTGACAGGTATCCACCCGGCCTTCCGTGATCAGACCACGGACGAAATTGCCGTTGCGTTGTTCCGCCGCCAGATCAACGGGCGGCGGCGGTCCGTCGTGACGGTCCAGCAGGTGCCGCAAATAGATCGACTGCCCCAGATGGCCGGTGCCGCCGCCAATCAGAATGAGAGCGTCATCCTGCCGGCGCAGGGCTAGGTCGGCATGGCGTTCGAGATCATCCAGAATACCAATGCCACCAATCGCCGGGGTGGGCAGAATGGCCTGGCCATGGGTTTCGTTGTAAAGCGAAACATTGCCCGAAACCACAGGGAAATCCAGGGCTCGGCAGGCTTCCCCCATGCCCTGGATACAACCGACGAACTCGCCCATGATCTCGGGCCGTTCGGGATTGCCGAAGTTTAGACAATCGGTGATCGCTAGGGGACGCGCGCCTACCGCCGTGATATTGCGCCAGACCTCGGCTACCGCCTGGGCGCCGCCCTGATGCGGTTCGGCCCGGCAATAACGCGGTGTGCAATCCGTGGCGATGGCCAGGCCGCGGCCAGAACCATGAATGCGCACGATGGCGGCATCGCCGCCCGGCTTGCGTACCGTGTCCGCCATGACCGTGTGGTCATACTGTTCCCAAACCCATCGGCGGGATGACAGATCGGGTCCGGCGAGTAGGTTTTGCAAAGCCGCCATATGGTCCATGGGTGCCGTTACGGGCGCCGTTGGGGCCGGTGCCGCCGGCTTGACCCAGGGACGTTCGTATTCCGGGCTCTCCTCCACCAGGGGGCGGACGGGAATGTCGAAAACCACCTCGCCATTAACCCGGCCCGTGAAGTGGCCAGTGTCGTCGACATGGCCGACGACGGCGAAATCCAGCTGCCATTTGTCAAAGATCGCCTGGGCCTGCGCTTCGGTGCCCGGGCGCAGCACGATCAACATGCGCTCCTGACTCTCCGATAGCATGACCTCGTATGGGGTCATGCCTTCCTCGCGTTGTGGCACCTTGTCGATATCCAGATCGAAACCGACGCCGCCCTTGTCGGCCATTTCCACCGAACTGCAGGTCAACCCGGCGGCGCCCATGTCCTGGATCGCCACGATGGTATCTGTCGCCATCAGCTCCAGACAGGCCTCGATCAACAGCTTTTCCGTGAACGGGTCGCCGACTTGCACGGTGGGACGCTTCTCCTCTGTAGCATCATCAAATTCAGCCGAGGCCATAGTGGCGCCATGAATACCGTCGCGCCCGGTCTTGGAACCCACATAGACCACCGGGTTGCCGATCCCAGCGGCGGCGGAATAAAAGATCCGATCCGCATCCGCCAGACCCACCGTCATAGCGTTGACCAGAATATTGCCGTTATAGGCCGGGTCGAAATTGACCTCGCCGCCCACCGTGGGCACGCCGACGCAGTTGCCATAGCCGCCGACACCCGCGACCACGCCCGAGACCAGATGCCGGGTCTTGGCATCCTCCGGTGCGCCAAAACGCAGCGCGTTCATGTTGGCGATGGGCCTGGCGCCCATGGTGAAGACATCGCGCAGGATACCGCCCACGCCCGTTGCCGCACCCTGATAGGGCTCGATAAAGGACGGATGGTTATGGCTTTCCATTTTGAAGATGGCTGCCTCGCCCTCGCCAATATCGACCACGCCGGCGTTCTCGCCAGGGCCGCAGATTACCCAGGGTGCTTCCGTCGGCAAGGTCTTGAGCCAGAATTTGGAGGATTTGTACGAGCAATGCTCCGACCACATGACCGAGAAGATACCCAGTTCGGTCAGGTTTGGCTCCCGCCCCAGAACGTTCAGAATGGTTTGGTATTCATCCTGGGTAAGGCCATGCTCGGCTACTTGATCGAGGGTGATATTTGATTCGTTACGCAAGGCAATTACCCTAAGACAGAGTGGAGACGAGGCTGTTCAGCAGACCCTGGCCGTCGGTGCCGCCATGGGTCAGGTCAGCGGCCCGTTCGGGATGCGGCATCAGACCCAGCACGGTCTTGCGCCGATTGAAGACACCGGCGATATCGTCAATCGAGCCATTCGGATTATTCTTGCGGCCCGCCTCGCCATTGCAATAGCGGAAGGCGATCTGATCGCCTGCCCGCATCTCGGCCAATGTGTCGGCCTCGACGAAGTATTGCCCGTCGTGATGGGCAACGGGTATACGCAGGGTCTGGCCTTGTTGATAGCCGTTGGTGAACAGTGTCTGGCTGTTCTCGACCCGGATTTGAACATCCCGGCAGACGAATTTCAGGCCTGCGTTGGGCAACAGAGCACCGGGCAATAGGCCAGCCTCGGTCAGGACTTGGAAGCCGTTGCAAATGCCCAGGACGGCGACGCCCTGTTCGGCCCGCGTCACTACTTCGCGCATCACCGGCGAGCGGGCGGACATCGCGCCGCTGCGCAGATAGTCGCCATAGGAAAATCCGCCCGGCAGCACGATCAGGTCGGTCTTGCTCATCTCGCTATCGCCATGCCAGACCATATCGACTGGCCCACCAGTGGCATTCGCCAGTGCCACTTGCACATCGCGGTCACAATTGGAGCCGGGAAAAACGATCACCGACGCTTTCATCGCGGCTTAATCTTCTTCCAGTTCGATGGCGTAGTTTTCAATCACTGTATTGGCCAGCAGCTTTTCGCACATGGCCTCAACCGATTTCCACGCCGCCTCGGCGTCACTCTCGGCCAGATCAAGCTCAATCAGCTTACCCTGGCGCACATCACCAACGCCGTCGAAGCCCAAATTTGCCAAAGTCAGGCCAATGGCCTTGCCCTGGGGATCCAGGACGCCGTCCTTATACGATACGTGTACGCGTGCCTTCATCGTTTCACCGTCATTGCATCACCGCTGGACCTTTCAGGTCATTGGGGCCGCCTTCGGGCAAGATGCCAAGGCGCCGGGCCACCTCTTGATAGGCTTCCGCCACGCCGCCCAGGTCGCGGCGAAATCGGTCCTTGTCCAGTTTCTCGTTACTGCGGATGTCCCAGAGGCGGCAGCTGTCGGGGCTGATCTCGTCGGCCAGTACTGTTCGCACGTCTTCTTCGCTGTATAGGCGGCCAAATTCGATCTTGAAATCCACTAGCCGAATGCCGACACCGGCGAACAGGCCGCACAGGATATCGTTGATGCGCAGTGCCAGGGCCATCATGTCGTCGACTTCTGGCGGCGTGGCCCAACCGAAGGCGGTAACATGTTCCTCCGAGACCAGGGGGTCGTTCAGATCGTCGGATTTATAACAGAATTCCACGATGGAACGGGGCAAGGGCGTACCCTCGGGAATACCAAGGCGTTTTGACATGGAGCCGGCAGCGATATTGCGGACAATCACCTCCACCGGAATGATCTCCACCTCCTTGATCAATTGCTCCCGCATATTGAGGCGGCGCACAAAATGGGTCGGGATACCGATCTCGGCCAGGCGCAACATGATATGCTCGGAAATCCGGTTGTTCAGAACGCCTTTGCCGGTTACCGTGCCCTTTTTCTCGTTATTAAAGGCGGTGGCATCGTCCTTGAAATACTGCACTAAAGTGCCCGGCTCCGGCCCTTCGTAAAGGACTTTCGCCTTGCCTTCGTAGACTTTTCTACGCCTGGCCATGGTAACCTCGAAATTGTGGGGCGGTGCGTTTCCGGGCTCGAATCAGGCCCTGCACCGAAGGCTTCGACGTATAGCTGAAAAGCCGCCGTAAAACAATGTCGTCATGGGGCAATTGCATGACCGCGAGCCGGTTTTTCAACACTTGACCTTCCATTTAGGGAAAATCCTATATCGTGACCAATGGCACGCTGCCCTGGCAAGGAAAGATCGGATGAATGCGAATATCTTGAAGAGAACGGCGTTGACCGCGCGAATGGCATCATAATCCAGACCCAGACGTTCGACGGCGCCGGGGGCAAAGTTCTCCACCATGACGTCGGCCCGGCGCGCCATGTCCTTGACCAGCGCAACACCAGCGGGATCCTTCAAGTTTACCCTAATCGATTTCTTGGAAGCATTAAATAACAGGAAGTACCAGGAATCCTTGTCCGGCGGCTCGCGAAGGAGAAGTGGCCCGGATCGCCGCCATTGGGATTTTCTACCTTCACCACCTCGGCGCCTAGCCAGGCCAGAGCCTTGGTGCAGGATGGTCCCGCCTCGAACTGGGACAAGTCCAGAATGCGCACGCCGTTCAGACAGCCGGCACCAATGTTGTCGCCATTCATACTCAGTAACTCCCAGATCCATTCTGTTCCCATCTTGACAGCAACCGGCTAGAAAGGTAGCCGAATAATAGTATTCAAAATATTGGGGGTGAGGGCGCCATGATCTATGAACTGCGGATTTACCACTGCGTGCCGGGCCGTTTGCCGGATTTGTTGAAACGTTTTGAAACCATCACCTTGCCGATCTGGGAGCGTTTTGGCATTCGCCAGGCCGGCTTCTGGACCACGTTGATCGGCGATTCGAACCAGGACCTGACCTATCTTTTGGCCTGGGAATCCATGGCCGAGCGCGAGGAGAAATTTGGCGCTTTTGCGGTTGATCCCGAATGGCTCACCAAACGCGCCGAGACAGAGGACACTGGCCGGATCGTCGCTTCAGTCAACAGCCAGTTCCTGACGCCGACCGCTTTTTCGTCCGTACAATAATCAACGCCGGTTCCAAATTGTGAACATGCTGCCGACGCCTTGGAATCCTTCCACCACCCTGGCTGACCTGCCTGGACTGGCGGCGATACGCTGGGGCGGGCGCGAAGCGCTGGCATTCGGGCGGAAGCGGGAAACCTTTGCCGAACTGGCGGTGAAGGTTGACGCGCTGGCACGTGGCTTGATCGCGGCTGGCGTCGAGCCTGGTGGCCGGGTCGGCGTCTGGCTGAACAATTGCCCGGCATATATCCACCTGATTTTTGCCATCGCGCGCATCGGCGCCACCCAGGTGCCCATCAATACGCGCTTCAGGACCGCCGATGCGGCTTATATCATCGGCCAGGCGGAATGCAGCACTTTGATCACTCATGATACCTCCGGGCCCATTAATTATTGGGCCATGGTGCGGGAAATGGTGCCCGATGATGAGCGCCGCGCGGATGGCACGATCAAATCGACAGCATTCCCGCACCTGGAACGGATCATCATCAAGACAATCGATCCCGATATTGCCGCCCCTGCGGGCACCAGTCATTGGCGTGACATGATCGCCGACAATGGGGCCGAACTGGAGGCGGAGTTGCAGACGCGCGCGGCGGCGGTTCAGGTGGAGGACCCGGCGTTCATCATGTACACCTCTGGCACCACGGGTTTTCCCAAGGGGGTGGTGCGCAACCACGGTTTTCTCCGCAATCAGGTCGATCGGGTGCATCACTTGGGCACCACGGAAACGGATGTGATTTACAACTACCTGCCCCTGTTCCATATCTTCGGCTATTTGGATGGGCCCATGCTGTCCATGGCTACCGGCAACCGGCAGATCCTGACCGAAACATTCGACGCGGAGGCCTGCCTGGATGCGGTCGAGGCCGAAGGCGTGACCCAGCTCTCTGGCTTTGAAACACATGTCAATGGTTTGATCGAGGCACAGCTGCGAAAACCGCGGGATCTTTCTTCCCTGCGCACGGGCGTGTTCGGCGCCGGTACCTTTAGCGCCGTGCCAATCATGCGGCGGGCGCTGGAAGTGCTGGCGCCCATGATACCGATCTCCGCCTATGGCATGACCGAAATTGGCGGTAATGCCTGTCTGTCGTTCCTGGGTTCGACCGCGGAGCAGATGTGCGAAACCTCCGGCCGTCCATGTCCTGGTTTTGATTTCCGCGTCATCGATCCTGAAACAGGCCACGAACAAGCCCATGAAACGCCCGGTGAGATCATTCTGAAGTCCTATAATATCATGACCTGCTACTATAAAAAGCCGGAAGAGACGGCGAAATCCTACAATGCCGATGGCTGGTTCCTGACTGGCGACATGGGCTATCTGCGGGCCGATGGTTATTTGCGCTTCCTGGGTCGCTATAAGGATATGTTAAAAATCGGCGGTGAAAACGTCGATCCCATGGAGGTTGAGGCCTATTTGCAAGGCCATCCGGACGTATTGGAAGCCGCCGTGGTTGGCCGGCCCGACGAGCGCCTGACGGAAGTCGCCGTGGCCTTTGTCGCGGCAAGACCTGGGCGAAGTCCTAGCGAAGACGAAATCTTGGACTTTTGCCGGGGCAGGATCGCCTCCTTCAAGATACCCCGGCAAATCCTGTTCATATCCGAACTGCCCATGACTACTACCGGCAAGGTGCGCAAGGTAGAGCTGCGCCAGCAAGCCGTGGATGCCATGGGGGAGACCGACCCAGTTTAGTTTTTTCGATTTGTTGGTGAGAGTATGGCAATTGTTGCTGGAAATACCCAGATATGAAGTTGCTTCATTGACGCCGTACGGTTATGGGTGGAGCAACAGTTAAACAATCAAGTGCGGGAGCCGCGTAGCCATGACGACCTTTGATAAACGTGAAAAATCTTTCGAGGCGAAATACGCCCATGATCAGGAAATCCTGTTCAAGATTGGCGCACGGCGCAACAAGTTGCTGGGTCAATGGATGGCTGAACAGCTTGGCCTGGATGGCGCCGACGCGGAGGCCTATGCCAAGGCGGTCATCGCCTCGGATTTCGAAAAGCCGGGCGACGAGGACGTCTTTGAAAAGGTCTGGGCCGATGTTCAGAGTAGGGGGCTGAGTTTGACTGAGGCACAGGTCCGCCAGCAAATGCAGGACCTGCTGGAAACCGCACGGGACCAGGTTACTGCCGAATAAGGTGATTGTCAGCCTCGGGAGCGGGGCCCGCGAAGACCCGCTCGAAAATCGTGTCCACATGCTTGGTGTGATAGTCCAGGTCGAACATGGCTTCCAACTCAGCGGCTGATATGGCGGCCATGACATCCCCATCCGCTTTTAGCAGATCCAGGAAATTTCCCTCACCCCGCCAGACCGGCATGGCATTACGTTGCACGTAGCTATAGGCATTCTCGCGGCTGACCCCGGTCTGGGTCAGGGCCAGTAGGACCCGCTGGGAAAAAATCAGACCGCCTAGCCGATCCAGATTGGCGGTCATGTTTTCGGGATAGACCGTCAGCTTTTCGATCACCCCGGTCAGGCGGTTTAGGGCGAAATCCAGGGTCACGGTGCTATCGGGCGCGATGCCCCGCTCGACCGAGGAGTGGGAGATATCCCGTTCGTGCCACAGGGCGACATTTTCCAGAGCCGGTACGGCGGACATGCGCACCAGACGAGCCAGGCCGGTCAGGTTTTCAGTCAGGATCGGGTTGCGTTTGTGCGGCATGGCGGAGGAGCCTTTTTGCCCCTCGGCGAAGAATTCTTCTGCTTCCAGCACTTCTGAACGCTGCAGATGGCGGATTTCAGTAGCCAGCCGTTCGATGGATGAGGCGATGACCGCCAGGATGGAGAAATACATGGCATGACGGTCACGGGGAATGACCTGGGTTGACACTGGTTCGATCTGTAAGCCCATGGCCGCGGCCACGTGGTCCTCGACCCTTGGATCAATATTGGCGAACGTGCCCACGGCGCCGGAAATGGCGCAGGTCGCCACTTCCTGCCGAGCCTGGTGCAGGCGGGTGCGGCAGCGGTCGAATTCCGCATATGCCTGTGCCAGTTTCAAACCGAATGTTGTCGGCTCGGCATGGATGCCATGGCTGCGGCCGATGCAAATATCATTCTTGTGTTCATATGCCCGTCGGCGCAACGCTGCCAGCAGATGCTCCATGTCGTCGAGCAGAATATCCGTGGCGCGCACCAGCTGCACGCTAAAACAAGTATCCAGTACGTCCGATGAGGTCATGCCCTGATGCACGAAGCGGGCCGAAGGGCCCACGTATTCGGCCAGATTGGTCAGAAAGGCTATGACGTCATGGTGGGTTTCGCGCTCAATCTCATCAATGCGGGCAACTTCGAAGGCGCCCTTATCCCAGACTTCTCTAGCGGCTTCTTCCGGGATCACGCCCAATTTGGCCTGGGCATCGCAGGCATGCGCCTCGATCTCGAACCAAATTTGAAACTTACTCTCGGGCGACCAGATGGCCGCCATTTCGGGGCGCGAATAGCGCGGGATCATGGGCTGGATCCTTGTTGTTGGCCGGAGCTACGATTTACGGGCTTCATACACTGATCAGGCGTTCTGGGAAAGCACGCGCATGAAAAATACGGCCGGAAGAGCGAGGCTGCATGCGTTAGTTGTCCTGCAATTTATTAAGGGCCCGGCGCATGGCCCGCCCGGCAGCCTTGGCTGGATCTTGGTCGGTGGCGATCTGTTTGGCTTCCTTGGCGATACCGCGTGCCGCGCGGGAGGCCTTGTCGCGGGCCACCGGATCAGAGGCGATCTTGCGTGCCGCATAGCGGGCGATATGTCGTAACAGAAATGCCATGGCCTCAGCATAACCAATTTAAGTCGCTCAAATAAGATATGATTCATCGGTGCCGGTCGATTCTTCTGGGCGCCGAGGTTATTTGCATGTAGGTCCGAGCAGGTGGGAAGCGCAGGATTACGCTTGTTGAGCGGTTTATATGGCTTTTATTCGCAATGCCGTCCTGATGCAGTTGCATCAGAAGTTTGCAGATGGAAAGACCCAGGCCCGCCTCCTGTTGCGCCCTGGTCGTCGTGCCATCAAGCCACTCGAATGGCTCGAACGTGCGTGGAATATCGGCTCCGGGAATGCCTTCGCCGTTATCCCTGATTTCAAAGACAAAGTCGTCGTCCTCTGCCAGCGCGGCCGAAAACGTAACCGCGCCGCCCTGTACGACTGACGAAAAAAATCAGCCTCCCTTATCGGAGATGATTGACGAATTAGTCTCCGCTGCCGATATTGGCTTGGATTTTTCCCGCCGCGACCGTCCGTCAAGTGATTGCTGCGGCCTCCATAGTGTCGTACAGGTTCCCTTCCATGCCCAAGATATTTTCCGCCATAGATCCCAAGGATGTCGCCTTTCAGGACAACCGAGCCGATATGCTGGCCCAAATCCATGGGCTGCGCCAATTGGAAGGCATGATCCGGGCCCGCTCGGAAAAAAGCCGGGAGCGCTTTATCGCCCGCAACCAATTGCTGCCCCGTGATCGATTGCAATTGTTGCTAGACCGTGGAGCGCCATGGTTGGAGCTTTCCACCACCGCCGGCTACAAGACCTACGACGATGACGGTGGGGAGAATATCTCCGGCACGCGACTGATCACCGGTATCGGCATGGTCGCGGGCGTACGCTGTGTGGTGATCGTGGATGATTCCGGTATTTTGGCCGGCGCCATCCATACCCACGGCGTGGACAAGATGGTCCGCGCCTTCAATATCGCTCTGGAAAACAAGCTGCCGACGATCCATCTGGTGCAATCCGCCGGTGCTGATCTGCTCGACTATGTGCCCGCGACCTGGGTGCGGGCGGGGGGCATGTTCCACATGCAGGCCAAGCTGTCGGCGGCGGGCTGTCCGGTAATCTCGGTGGTGCATGGCGCCTCTACTGCCGGCGGGGCCTACATGCCGGGCATGTCCGACTATGTGGTCATGGTGCGCAGGCAGGCCATGGCCTTCCTGGCCGGACCGCCACTTTTGAAGGCCGCGACGGGCGAGATCGCCGATGCAGAGTCCCTGGGGGGCACCGATATGCATGCCCGCATATCTGGCCTGACTGAATATGTCGCCGAGGATGATCCGGATGCCCTGCGTATTTGCCGTGATATTGTCACCCATCTGAACTGGCCCGGACGCCTGTCGCCGGCTGCCGCTAGAACCTGGGAGGAGCCTGCCTACGACATCGACGAGCTGTGCGGCATCGTGCCCGTGGAATATCAAAAGCCCTATGACATCCACGAAGTTATCGCCCGTCTGGTGGATGGTTCCGATTTTCTTGAATTCAAGACGGAATATGATCAGCAGACGATCTGCGGCCATGCCTCGATCATGGGGCATCCCTGCGGCATGATCGGCTCCAACGGGCCGATTACGCCGAATGGCGCCACCAAGGCAACACAGTTCATGCAGCTGTGCGATCAATCGGACACGCCTTTGATCTATCTGCACAACACCACCGGTTTCATCGTCGGCACCGAGGCCGAGGAAGATGGTATGATCAAGCATGGCGCCAAGATGATTCAGGCCGTCTCCAATGTTTCGGTGCCGCGTATTACCTTGATGATTGGGGCTTCCTTCGGGGCCGGGGCCTATGCCATGTCGGGTTGGTCGTATGAGCCGCGTTTCCTGCTTGCCTGGCCGAGCATGCAGGCCGGCGTCATGGGCGGCAAACAGGCTGGTTTGGTCATGCGTATCGTGCACGAGGCCAAGTCAAAACGTCAGGGGGTGCCTCTGGATGAGGCGGAGCTCGACGCCCTGGAGGCCAAGGTAGTCGAACTCTATGACAGCATGGCATCGGGTCTTTATTACACCGCGCGCATGTGGACCGATGGCATGATCGACCCGCGCGATAGCCGCAATGCCTTGGGCCTGCTGCTGGCCACGTGTGACGAGGAGGCCCGGCGCAGCGTCAATCCGAACAGTTTTGGCGTCGCCCGCCCATAGCATTAATCCAAAATCGGCGCGCTGCCGAGCCTGGGGTGGCACCGGCCGCTGTCGGCGACGGCCATGCAAAGTATGATCTTATCCGGCCTGGGCGCGTCCGCAATCATCACGGTAATGGTATCAAAATGATTGAACGACCAGGGCTCATCCTTGTGGCCCAGGGACGGATCGATCGGCGTGCCCATGGTGGCGGCCTTGGCATTGGAGGCAATCAATGCCTTGCCGCCGCCAACCGCGGCGAGCATGGGTTTGCCCAGTTTCGGACGGATTATGGAGCCGCCGTGTTCCAGATCGCTGGTGATGCCGACAATGGCCGCCTTGCCATAGCTGACCGCCGCGCCGGACAGCAGGGTGACGGCGTCTCCCATTAGGTGCTCGCCAAGCTGGACACTGACATCATATAGCGGCGAGAGATCCTCGACGACGCATCCGGCAAAGGGATTTTGCCTGATCGCCATGGCGACCATGCGGGTTATAGGGCTGCATGCCTTGCTAACGCCGTCGGCCTCGATAATTTCCTTGACAACCATTGTCTTGCGAATGTTCATGCTGACAGCGCCTGTTACCTGGTTTCAGCCGGCTTTAAGTCTAGCGCTTTTGGCGATATCTGATCTATCCTTGCCCTTGCTCGCGAATATTTCGAAGAGGTGGCGTAATGGCATTGACGGATTATCAGACCGCGTTGGTCACCGGTGCATCCAGTGGTATCGGGGCGGCGACCGTACAGATGCTGGCAGCCCGTGGCCTGAAGGTGCATGCGGTGGCGCGGCGGCTCGATCGTCTGTTAGCCTTGAAGGAGTGCGGTGACGTTGTCCCACATGCCCTGGATATGCAGGAACGGGATGCGCTGTATGACGTTCTCGGTGACCTGGATGTTGATATCCTTGTGAATTCCGCCGGCGTCGGCAGTCAATTCGACCCCTTTCAGGAGCTGGATCCCGACAAAATCGATGCCACCCTAACCACGAATGTGGCTGGCACCGTGCATGCGGTGCGCGCCGTTAGCCCTGGCATGGTGGCGCAGGGCCGGGGGCATATTGTCAACATTGGTTCCATTTTTGGTCTACATGCCATCAGCACGGCTGTTTATGGCGCCTCCAAGGCGGCGGTGCACCGCTTTAGCCAGGATCTACGCCATGATTTAAAGGGTAGCGGGATCCGCGTCACGGAAGTCTCGCCTGGACGGGCGGCGACGGAAATTTTCGCCACCATGACCGACGACGCAAAGGCTCAGGGCGCCATGGTGGATGGTTTTGAGATCATAACGGCGGAGGACGTCGCCGAAGCGGTGGTCTGGGCGTTGGATCAGCCCTGGCGCGTAAATGTCAGCCTGATCGAATTGACGGCGACGGAACAAATACCCGGCGGCGTTACGATCCATCCCGTCACGAGCCGCTAGTGTAGGGCCGCTCGTCGGTATCCTGGCTAAGCGTTAGATCCACCACCAGAGCACCGGCAAGACCTTCCAATGCAGGGCCAAGCTCGTCAGTGCCCAGATTGGCGGGTAAGCGAACGAGGGCGCGCGCTTGGAATAGCATATCGCCACCCATCGGAGCGTGCTGTAGATCGGTTTGCATCTCTTCAACGCTAACGTCGTGGGCCGACAGGCAGCGGCTGATATCGTGAACAATGCCCGATTGATCCGAATCCACCAAATCTAAATTGAAGGTCAAACTGTCAGGCCCCCGGTACGGGCCGCGCCTTAGTCAATGCATCTGCCTGATTTTGGGCAATTTCAATCCTGGCGATACCCGCGAATTTTTTCGCCAGCGGTGCCATCCGGCTTTCCAGCCAGTTGCCCCCCACATCACTGAAACGGTCGACCGTAATGTGACGTGATCTTACTGGGACGAAATTTACGATGACAAGACGATGGCATCCCTAGATGAAACGATCCGTAATATCCTGAACGAGCATCGCATCTGGGCGGAAACCATCGGTGCCAGCGGCATGCAGGCCAATCTTAGCGGTATCGACTTTTCCGAAGTGACAATGCCGGGGATCAATCTGGTGGCGGCCGATTTGTCGCCGATACCAATCAGCGGTATGCCGGGCCGTGATATTGCAAAGCAAATGCGTCACGCCAAGTTACAGCGCTGCAACCTGCAACAGGCAAATTTGAAAAATGCTTGCTTGACCGGCGTCGGTCTGAGCTGCACCGGTTAGGTTGGCGCAGATTTGCATGGTGTCATCGGGCTGAAGCTCTAGCGGAGACTCATCGCCGATAACATGGTCAAAATCGGTCGAACAATCACTTATCGAACTTTGGCGCCGAGGCGCTACCGCCACCATCGACCGCGATGCGCTGGCCATTGACGTAAGAGTTCATGTCAGAAACCAGATAGTGCACGGTATTGGCGATGTCGTCGGGCTGGCAGACATGGCCAAAAGGCATGCCGGCGTCCAATTCGCGCAGATCCTCGATGCCGGAACGCGCCTTGACCAGGCGGCGGCCCATGTCGGTCTCGACCAATGGCGGGGCGACGATATTGGTGCGGATATTGTGGCGATGTTCTTCTTTAGCCATGGTAAAAGCCAACGCCTCCATGGCTGCCTTGCCCATGTTGTAGGGGTTGCCGAAGGCGCCATAACTGTCCGTGGCGACCGAGGAAATCATGATGATGTCGCCCCGGCCCAAATCGCGCATCATGGGAATGACCAATTTGGAAAGATAAAACGGGCCAAAGGCATGAACGCGCATCACCCGTTCCATCTCCGTCGGCTCCGTATCGGCCACCGATTGTCCTCGGCTGGCGATGCCTGCGTTGTTAATCAGAATGCCGATGGGGCCCATTTCACGGCCGATATCGGCCACCATGGCCGTGACCTCGTCCAGATTATCGACTGAGGCGCAGTATGCCTTAGCCTTGCCGCCGGCCGCCTGGATTTCCGCGACCGCTTCCGCCGCCGCGTCATCATCGCGGCGATAGTTGACAGCGATATCGGCGCCATCCTTGGCCAGCGCCGCTGCAATGGCCCGGCCAATCCCTCTGCCTGCGCCGGTTACCAGCGCTACGCGTCCGTTCAATGACATATTTCTCTCCTAGGCAACTATATTGGTGAAATGGCGCGCCTGCGCGGCGGATGCCTATTGGGCCGCCTTGGCGGGCTACGGTCAAAGGTATCGCACAGAGTACGCCGGGTTTGGCGCGGGTCGATCACCTCGTCGATACCAAAGGCTTCCGCCGCGCGTAGGGCGCCAAGCTGGCTCTTGAAAATATCGATGATTTCCTGGCGCCGGGCGGCAGGATCCTGCGCCGCCTCGAAATCCTTGCGGTAGGCCACATCGACCGAGCCTTCCACGGACATGGCGCAAATCTCGGCGGTGGGCCACGCAAAGGTGGCGTTGTTATCAAAGGCGGTGCCGCCGCCCATGGCGTAATAGCCGCCGCCATAGCCCTTGCGCAGGACGATGGAGATGCGGGGTACCGATGCCTGGCCCATCTCGAACATCAAGCGGCCCGAGCGGCGGCCCAGTCCTGCCTTTTCCGCCTCCGAGCCGATGGAAAAACCGGGTACGTCGATCAACATCACCAACGGCAGCCCGAAAGCATCGCAGAGCCCTATGAATTGCGAGGCTTTCTCGCACGCCTTGACATCGAGCATGCCGGCCAAGTGCCGTGCCTGATTGGCGACGAACCCCAGGGGCCGCCCATTCAGGCGGGCGAAGGCGGTGACGATATTGCGGGCGTAGGAGGGTTTCTTCTCGAACACGCTGCCCTTGTCGGAAATCAGCTCGATAATCCGGCGCACATCGTAGGATTTGCGCGGGTCGGCGGGAATGATCTCCAGCAATTCTTCTTCCGCCCGACCCACAGGATCGTCGGTTGCTGTGATGGGGAGTGGTTGCCGGGCATTCGAAGGCAGGTAGGAGAGGAAACGGCGCACGGCGGCCAGGGCCTCGTCCTCGGTATCGACGGCCAGATCGGAGATACCATGACGGTTGGTCTGCATCATGGCGCCGCCCAGCGCTTCCTTGTCGATGTCTTCGCCCAGGCCCGCCTTGACCAGGGCGGGGCCGGCCATGCCCATGGTTGACTGGCCGCGCACCATGACCACGAAATCAGCCAGGGCGGCGTAGTTTGTCGGGCCGGCGAAGCCTTGGCCCAGCATGGCCATGGCCGTCGGTACCCAGCCGCAATTGCGCGCCATTAGTTCAAAGACCTGCGAGGCGGCGGCGAAATGGCGGCTGTCCTGGCCGTCCTGGATGCGATGGCCGCCGCCTTCCTGCAGCCCGACAAAAGGCATGCCATGTTCAGTGGCCTGTATCAGGGCGCGGTTGGCCTTGTCCGCGCCGTGCTTGCCCGTGCTGCCGCCCAGTACGCTGTAATCCCGCGACAGCAGGCTGAAGGGCCGGCGATCGATCAGGCCATTGCCGATAATGACGCCGTCGGCAGGGGCCACCAGATCCTTGTTGAAGCCAGTGTCGCGCAGGGGTTCCACCAACGAGCCGTATTCCTGGAAGCTGTCCCCATCACATAGTTTGGCGATCCGCTCCCGCGCCGTCATTTTACCGCGCCCATGCTGCCAGGCAACCGCGTCCGGGCGGCCCTCATCCAGGACCTTGCGGCGCGCATCCTCGACCTTTTGGTTCAAGGCCCGCCCATTGCTCTCGTCTCCAACCATGTTCGCAATCCGCTCCGGTGGGTGATCTATATGGGTGAAACCGCGCGAACGTGCGGTGGCAGTTTGCTGGGCCGCCGGGGTGGGCAGCGATCGAATGTATCGCAGAGTATCCGCCGGGTTTGGCGCGGATCTATGACCTCGTCGATGCCGAATGCCTCCGCCGCGCGCAGGGCGCCGAGCTGGCTTTTGAATATATCGATGATTTCTTGGCGCCGGGCGGCGGGGTCTTCTGCCGCTTCGTAGTCCTTGCGGTAGGCCACATCAACGGAGCCTTCAACAGACATGGCGCAAATCTCCGCCGAGGGCCAGGCAAGGGAGGCATTGTTGTCGTACGACCGCCCCCCGCCCATGGCGTAGTAGCCGCCACCATAGCCCTTGCGCAGCACGATGGAGACGCGGGGCACCGTGGCCTGGCCCATTTCGAAAAACAGCCGGCCGGAGCGGCGGCCAAGCCCGGACTTTTCTGCCTCCGAGCCGATGGCAAAACCGGGCAGGTCGATCAGCATTACCAGGGGTAGGCCAAAGGCATCGCAGAGCGCTATGAAGTGGGAAGCTTTCTCGCACGCCTTGACATCCAGCATGCCGGCCAAATGCCGCGTCTGGTTGGCGACAAAGCCCACGGGCCGGCCATTCAGGCGGACGAAGGCGGTGACGATATTGCGGGCATAGGACGATTTCTTTTCGCAGACGCTGTCCCTGTCGCTGATCAGTTCGATAATCCGGCGCACATCGTATGATTTGCGCGGGTTGGCGGGAATAATTTCCAGCAATTCCTCTTCCGCGCGGTCCACGGGATCGTCCGTTGCCGTGATGGGGAGCGGTTCTTGGGCGTTGGCTGGCAGGTAGGAGAGAAAACGCCGCACGGCGGCCAGGGCTTCGTCCTCGGTATCCACGGCCAGATCGGAGATGCCGTAACGGTCGGTCTGCATCATGGCCCCACCCAGGGCCTCTTTATCGATATCCTCCCCTAGGCCCGCCTTGACCAGGGCCGGGCCGGCCATGCCCATGGTTGCTTGACCGCGCACCATGACCACGAAATCGGCCAGGGCGGCGTAATTCGTCGGTCCCGCGAAACCCTGGCCTAGTATGGCCATGGCCTGAGGTACCCAGCCTGAGTTGCGGGCCAGGTATTGAAAGACCGGTGAGCCGGAGGCGAAGTGGCGGCTGTCCTGGCCGTCCTGAATGCGGTGGCCGCCGCCTTCCAGAAGCGCCACCAGGGGGACACCGTCGTCGGTCGCCTTGGTAATGCCGCGGTTGGCCTTGTGGGAGCCGTGCCGACCCGTGCTGCCGCCCAACACGGTGTAGTCTTGGGATATAATGGCGGTGGGCCGGCCCGCGATCAGGCCGCTGCCAATGATGATGCCGTCCGCGGGTGCGACAAGGTCCTTGTTGAAGCCGGTATCGCGTAGGGGTTCCACGAGGGAGCCATATTCGTGGAAGCTGTCATCATCACACAGCTTGGTGATCCGCTCCCGCGCGGTGTATTTGCCGTATTTGCGTTGCCGGGCTACGGCATCGGGCCGGCCAACGTCGAGAACCTCGCGGCGGGCGTCCTCGATGTTTTTTAACAGTTCCCGCCCGTTGCTGTTTTCTCCGCCCGTTCTCATGAAGTACTCCCGAAAAAAACTATGACCGCGGCTCGGCTGATTATTAGTCAGGCGGTGGCGGTCAAACGTGCGGTGTCTAACCCTTGAAAGGTTCCGCCTGAACTACAGCGCCGGAGTCCAGCAAGGTGCCGATTTCATCGTTGGAGAAGCCCCAGTCGGACAGGCCTTCCTTGGTGTCCTGACCTAGGGAGGGCGGCGGTCCTTGCACGCCCGCCTGGGTGCGGGAGAATTTCGGCGCCGGGCCCGGTTGGGTCACGCCGGAGACCTCGACAAAGCTGTCCCGCGCCGTGTTTTGCGGATGGCCGGGCGCTTCCGTCATGGACAGCACGGGGGCGAAACAGATGTCCGAGCCCTCCATGATCTCGCACCATTCGTCGCGGGTCTTGGTCTTGAAGACCTCGGCATAGGTTTCCTTTACCTGGGGCCAGCTTTCCTGGTCCATTTGCGGCGGCAGGTCCATTTTGTCCATGCCGGTTTTTTCCAGCAGTTCGTCATAGAACTTCGGCTCGATGGAGCCGATGGAGACATATTTGCCGTCGGAAGTCTCGTAGGTGCCATAGAACGGCGCGCCGGTATCCAGAATATTGGTGCCCCGGTCATCGGTCCAGAACCCTGAGCCATGCATGCCGTAGATCGGCAGCATCAGATAGGCGGAGCCTTCCAGCATGGAGGTATCGACCACTTGGCCCTTGCCGGACCGTTGCGCCTCCCACAAGGCGGCCATGACGCCAAAGGCCAGGAACATCGCGCCGCCGCCGAAATCACCGGTTAGGTTAAGGGGAGGGATGGGGCCGCTGTCCTTGGTGCCGCAGGAATACAGCACGCCGGAAAGGGCAATATAATTGATATCGTGGCCGGCGGCATGGCTTACGGGGCCGTCCTGGCCCCAGCCCGTCATGCGGCCATAGACCAGCTTTTCATTGCGGGCCATGCAAACATCGGGTCCCAGGCCCAGACGCTCGGTGACGCCGGGGCGGAATCCTTCGACCAGGGCGTCGGCGCTTTCCACCAGACGCAACACGGTTTCGATGCCATCGGGGTGCTTCAGATCCACGGAAACCGATTGCCGGCCACGGCCGAGGACGTCAAAGGCAGGGTTTTTGCCGGAAATCCCCAGGCCCGACGGTGCGGTGCGGTCGACACGGATGACCTGTGCGCCCATGTCCGATAGCAAGGTGGAGCAAAACGGCACCGGTCCGATACCAGCCAATTCAACGATCTTCATTCCCGCCAACGGTCCCATGGCGTCTCTCCTCTATTTTACCCAAGGCACATATTTCATCTCTTGAGTGACCATAGCGGATGGGAGCCATTGGGGGCAAATGCCCCGGACTGAGTGTGGCCGGCGCTTCTGCTATCCGGTCGTCCACTGTCCAAAGATTCTGGCGTATTTCCGCGAATCGAAAAATTATTCTGTTAATTTTTAATGACAAAGATTAACAAAACCTTGCGGAGCAGGAATTCGCGCCCCGCAATGTCCCAAGCATGGCATATAGGAGCGAAATTCCATGCCGCCAAAACAAAATCCCTTGCGCTTAAACAAGCTACAGTTGAAAACATTGACGTTATTTCAAGAGCTTGCGCTTTCGCCCGAGACGTCGTCGGTGCGGGAGGATGGCGGCACCTTGATCACCTCGCTGCCCCAGCCCCATGGTAACCATTTTCACCTAGGTGAAGGCGTCGTCATGGCATCGGACGCAACGGGCTTGAAAAACCAAAGTGTTTGGCGCGCGTTGGAACGTAAGTTATTGATCGAAAGCAATTTTCCCATGGCACTGATCCTGACCGAGGCGGGCAAGTCTTATGACACCGGCCTGCGGGAAAAGATCCTGCATCTGGCCGATCATTAGTCTGAAACCGCGTTATTCAATCCCGTTCGCCCGTTGCACTTCGCGGACGAATTTGATAATCGCCTCAGCTTCCATGCGCCTGACCTTGGGTTGCGGCACCATATCGCCGAAATTCCAGTGGTGTTGCCGGGTCCCCCTGGCGATGGCGAGCAGAAACGCCGTGTCGCCATGGTGGTTGGGCTCGTAAATCTTATGGATCAAGAGCGGGCCCTTGTCGGTGCCGTTGGCTTCCACGCCATGGTATTGGGCGCAGTTGTTAAAGAATGACCATTGGCCCACCTGGGCCACGGTGGATAGTTTCGGCATCCGCACTTCAATCGCTTCGGCACGGGGCGGTGAGCCGGCGGACCAGCTGGCGGCGGCCGTAGCGGCGGCAACGATAATCATTGCAAAGGCCGAAGCATTCGCCGTTTTGGCGTCGTTTCAATGACATGCGGCGCGTTCCCGGCTAATATTGCCGTTCTGGCACACGCACGACCATGCCGTCCATGGCGTCGGTAATTTGAATTTGACAGGACAGCCGGCTGTTGGCCTGCAGATCGGCGGCGAAGTCTAGCATGCCTTCCTCCAGTTCGGACGGCTCGCCACAGGCCTGCAACCAGGCATCGCCAACGTAAACATGACAGGTGGAGCAGGCACAAAGGCCGCCGCATTCCGCCATCACGCCCTCGACCCCGTTATCGATGGCGCCGTCCATCAGGGTTCGCCCCGCGCGCAATTCGGTCACCCGTTCCGAGCCGTTGTATTCAATGTAAGTTACTTTGACCATGATCACATAATAGAACAATTACAGTTTAGAACCCATAAATCCGGGACGCTTTTCCCGCCATGACCTGGGTCAAGTCAGTGACAGGTTGGCAGGCAAAATTCTGGGCAAATCGGATAAAATGATATAACATAACATTATGAATATTCAGGCACAGTCTGACGAGGCGAAACTCGCCGAAACAGGAATACACGAGGGCCGGGATCAAGCTACCTTGGTGGCCGCCGAGGGCGTGGGGATGAGCTTTTTGGGGCGGCAGATACTTTCCGGCGTTGATTTGATTGTGAACCGGGGCGAAATCGTCACCCTGATTGGCCTGAACGGTTCGGGCAAGTCGACCCTGGCCCGCATATTGCTAGGCCTGATTCAGCCCGGCGCCGGGCGAGTCTGGCGGGCGGCACATTTGCGCCATGGCTATGTGCCCCAGAATATCACCATTGATCCGGCCATGCCCTTGACATTACGGCGTTTCCTGACCCTTGGCGGCAAGGTGGCGGAGGCTGATCTGATGGCGATTATGGATGAGGTCGGACTGCCAGACCGCCTGAGCGCGCAGGTCGCCGGTTTCTCCGGCGGTGAAATACACCGCGCCATGCTGGCCCGGGCACTATTGCGCGAGCCCGATTTTCTGGTTTTGGACGAGCCCATGAGCGGCGTTGATGTGGCCGGGCAGGGGCAGTTGTATCAATTAATCGAAAACGTCCGTGATCGTTACAATTGTGGGGTGCTGTTGATTTCACATGACCTGCATGTGGTGATGGCGGCGACGGATCGGGTGATCTGCCTGAACCATCATGTCTGTTGCACCGGGCGGCCCGATGCCGTTGTCGGCGATCCGGAATTCCGCGCCCTGTTCGGTGCGGCGGTGGCGGACCGCTTGGCGCTGTACCATCATCACCACGACCATGACCACGACGCCCACGGCGATGTGATACCCCTGCAAGATGGGCACGGGCATGGCGGGCATGATCATAATGGGCATGGGCATGATTGAGGATTTCATGCTGCGTGCCTTGTTGGGCGGCCTTGGCGTTGCCGGGGTGGCCGGACCGCTGGGTTGCTTCGTGATCTGGCGCCGCATGGTCTATTTCGGCGCCGCCCTGGCGCATTCGGCCCTGCTGGGGGTGGCGCTGGGCCTGGCATTAGGCCTGCCGGCGGATCTGGGCATCGCGGCCCTGTGCCTGCTGATGGCCCTGGGCTTTCTGGCCCTGGACCGTAGTCGATTGGTGGCGTCGGATACCTTGTTGGGTATCTTGGCGCATGCCTCCCTGGCCCTGGGGCTTTTGGCCTTGGCCCTGATGGAGGGGCTGCGGGTTGATCTGATGAGCTATCTGTTCGGCGATATCCTGGCCTTGAGCCGGACGGATGTATGGATCATTTACGGCTTGATGGCGGCGGTCCTGGGCG
This sequence comes from Rhodospirillaceae bacterium, assembly GCA_002731375.1. Taxonomy (GTDB): domain Bacteria; phylum Pseudomonadota; class Alphaproteobacteria. The sequence continues at coordinate 194,439 of PCBT01000002.1, forward strand.
TTTTGCTGGTGTTTTGGCGGCCCTTGCTGTCGGCGACCATTGACGAGGATTTGGCCCGTGTTGAAGGCCTTGCTACGGACCGTTTGAAGTTGATTTTTACCCTTTTGATGGCCCTCGTTATCGCCATCGGGATGAAGGTGGTGGGTATTTTGATGGTCATATCGCTGCTGATTATCCCAGCCGCGACGGCACGGTGGCTGGCGTCCAGCCCGGAGCGCATGGCGTTGCTGGCGGCACTATGTGGGGCATTGTCGGTCATCCTGGGATTGCTGGGCTCTCATATTTGGGATTTGCCAACTGGCGCGGCCATCGTGGCGGCGGCGACGGGGCTGTTCCTGCTGTCGCTGCTGGCGGGCAGCCGCTCTGGCCGGATTGAATAGGTGAAGGGACGAGCAAACCATGAGTAATCAGAATGTGGAAAATCCTTTCGTTCGGCCCGGCCACGACCATGCCAGCTGTATCAGCGCCGCGTTGGATGGGGCAGAGGCGGTCTGCGCCAGGCGCGGCGGCCGCCTGACCCCCTTGCGCCGGCGGGTCTTGGAACTGGTCTGGCGCAGCCATCAACCCATGGGCGCCTACGACCTGCTGGCCCTGTTGCAGGATGAACGGGGCCGGGTGGCCCCGCCCACGGTCTACCGCGCCCTGGATTTCCTCTGTGCCCAGGGCTTGGTGCACCGTCTGGACAGCCTGCAGGCGTTTATCGGTTGCGGCCATGCTGGTGGTGATGGCGATGGTGGTGGCGACGGCCAGCACCCGGCGCATTTCCTGATCTGCCAGGATTGTGGCGTCGCTGTTGAAGTGCGCGACGGCCAATTGAACGGGGCCATCAACCATTTGGCTGGACGCACCGGTTTTGCCATTGCGGACGAGACCATAGAGCTTCGCGGACGCTGCGCCGACTGCCAAAACTAGCGCCATAGGCGGATCACTAAATGGGCGGAATTCAACGGCACCAACCTGATCGTGGCCAGCGCCGCGAACCTGTCGGTTCTGAGCACGATTGACGGCGCCACCATCGCGGTGTCGGCCCAGATCATGGATCCGACCACGTTGGCCGGGCGGTTTCACGTTTTTGGGTCCGCAAGCGTGCCGTCTTGCGCTATATCAAGGGTCAACGGGAGAGGCGTGGGCGGATAGTGTGAGATATCTTCGAAAACTGCTTTGGCTACTTCTGGTGCTCTGGGCGGGTGCGCCGGCGGCTGCCGGCTCCATCGATGAAGTGACCGTGGTCACGGCCCAGGCGCGGCACCATTTTCAGGTGGAATTAGCCGCGACGGAGGCGGCGCGGCGCAAGGGTCTGATGCACCGCAGCGAATTGGCCGCGGACGCAGGAATGTTGTTTATCTTTCCACGCAGTGAGCCGCAGAGTTTCTGGATGAAGAATACCCTGATCCCGTTGGACATGCTGTTCCTCGCCGGCGATGGCCGTATCATGCATCTTCATCACAATGCTCAGCCGCATTCCCTGACGCCGATCAGCTCGAATGTGGACGTGACGGCGGTATTGGAAATCAATGGCGGCCTTAGCCGCCGCCTGAAAATTAAGGTAGGAGACCAAGTTTTGCACCCTAGTCTGACGAGACGAAATTAGGCATGGTTCGGGATAAAGGCGCGGCCGAAAAAGAGCCGCCGCCGGGTTTCGTCATGGGGATGCGGAAAAGCCCTTATACCACTCTGAGCGGCCCGTTTTACGAGATCCCTGATGATGAAGAGGGCCGGCGCAGTTTTTGAGTCTCCGACGATTATATCAACGATGCCGGTATCATCCATGGCGGCATGGTGATGAGTTTCACCGACAACCTGCTGGCCAGGACGGTTCCCAACAGTGGCGCCAGCCCGGCGGTGACCTTGCACATGACTACGGACTTTGTCGGCCCGGCCCATCTGGGTGATTGGGTCGAGGGCAAGGTCAACATCGTTCACCGCACCCGGACCCTGGTATTTGTCGAGGGCGAGGTCTTTACCCGCAAGCGCCTGTTGATGACCGCCAAGGGCGTCTTTCGCCACCCAAACTGAAACCACGAAGGACGCAGCTAGGAGTTAGAGGCCGCCAGCTGCTGCGCTAACTTGAGCGCCAGGGCGCCCGCCACCCGGCGCCGGTAGTGAGGTGGCGTGACGGTGGTCTTCATAGCCTTGGCCTGGCTGCGTATGGCATCTCGCAGTTCTTCCAAACAGGCCTGGTCGGGCGCGCGGCCGATAAATTTATCCAGCTTGCCGGCCAGGAAGGGCAGGGGCGAAACACCGGTCAGGCCAACCCGTAGATCGGCGATCTTGCCATCGTGGAGCGCCATTCGCATGGCGACGCCGGCCAGGGGGAAATCGATGGAACCACGGACCCGGGATTTTTCATAGTCGGAGGCCATGGGTGCGGACGGTTTTGCCACATGTACCGCGACTAGTAATTCATCTTTTGACAGGGTTAGGTGATCCATGCCGTCATTGCGGTATAGATCCGCCAAGGCCACGCGCCGGCGCCCGTTGGGGCCCGCCAATTCCACCTCCGCATCGAATAATAACAATGCCGGGGCCACGTCTCCGGAAAAGGCGGCGAAGCATTTTTTGCCGCCGGGCGCAACGTGGCAGATCTCGCCCCGGCTTTTCAGACAGTAATTGTTGGCGGCCCGCCACCATTCGCTTTGATTGTAAAAGACACAGCGGGTGTCGAGGCACAGATTGCCGCCCAGGGTGCCGTATTCCCGATGGCTGGGTCCCGCGACTTCGCCGGCGGCCCGTGCCACGGCGGCGAAATGCTTTTGTATCAAGGCGCTATTGTCCAGGTCCCGCAATATCACGCCGCCGCCGATCGTGATCGTATCGCCGGCATCCTTAATCGCCTGCATCTCGGCGATATTGTTCAGGTAAATTAGACTGTCGGGCTGTTCGATGCCCCGGCGCACATTGACCAGAAAATCGCTGCCACCTGCCAGATAGTGTCCGTTGGACGCGGCGCTATACAGACTGACGGCATCCTCCACGCTGCTCGGATGGTACAGGGTCAAATTAGAGAGGAGTTCCATCAGGCGGCCCCTCCATCGCTAGTCGCTGCCGCCCGGTTATCACGGGCCTTTTGCTCCAGCAGTTCAAGCAAGCGGTCCGGACTCAGGGGTAAGTCGGCGGCGCGGACGCCCATGGCATCGGCCACGGCGTTGGTCAAGGCGGGCAGAAATCCGCTGAGGGAACCTTCGCCTGCTTCCTTTGCTCCGAACGGACCATTGGGGTCGGCGGCTTCGATAATGCCAACCTCNATGGGTGGGCTTTCAATGATCGTCGGCACCCGATAGTCCAGCATATTGGCAGCCAGCGGCAGGCCTTCGTGAAAGGCGGTTTCCTCGGACATCGCCTGTCCCATGCCCATCCATACCGAGCCTTGTACCTGGCCCTCGACCGCCAGCGGGTTCAGGGCCTTGCCGCAATCGTGGGCGACCCAGACCTTGTCGACGGTGATCTCCGCCGTATGAGGATCCACCGTGACCTCAACCACTTGTGCGGCATAGCTGAACGCCATGGTGCCGCCGATCGCCGCGCCCCGGTATTTTCGCCCCCCCCAGGATTCAGGGATCGTGTCAAAATTTCCCTTGACGGTGATGGTGCCTTCGCCCGCCAGGGCTTCCATGACGACTTCCTCGAAGGTCAGACCCTGGTCCTGCTGGCCGCCGCGATAAACTTCACCCAGGCATTCCACGTCCTCGACCGTAATCTCCAGTTTGCGGGCGGCGGCCTCAATCAAACGGGCCTTGAGGTTTTGCGCCGCATCAATGGAGGCATTGCCGACCATGAANGTGACGCGNGAAGAATAGGAGCCATTGTCCTTAGGCGTCAGGGCGCTGTCGGANGAGACGACGTTGATACGGCCAATGTCGACGCCTAGTGTTTCGGCGACGCATTGCGCCATCACTGTGGAGGATCCCTGGCCGATCTCCGCCGCGCCGGTCAATAGCGTGATAGAGGCATCCCAATCGACTCGCAAATGGATCGTGGCATGGGGCTCGCCGGTCCAATGTTTTGGTTTCGAGGCACCGGATATATAGTGGGAACAGGCCATGCCCAAGCCTTTGTTGGCGGGCATATTCCCCTTGCGGGCCCGCCAATCTGAAGCTTTCTCGACCCAGTCCAGACATTGATCCAGGCCATAACTGTTCACCAACAGATCGTTCTCGGTCATGGTTGGGGCCACCAGAAGATTGGCCCGGCGCACCGCGAAGGGGTCCAGGCCAAGCTCCCTAGCCATGTCATCGATCAGGCTCTCAAAGGCAAAACGCGTCTTGACCGTGCCATGGCCGCGAAAGGCACCGCAGGGCGGCGTGTTGGTCAATACCCGGACGCCCTGAAAGCGCGCCGCTACGATGTCGTAGAGGCCGTAGATCATGGAGCCGGAGTACAGGATGGTTACGATGCCATAGCCACTGTAGGCGCCGCCGCGCTGTTGCACAGTGAAATCCACGGCGGTGATGGTGCCGTCTGCCTTCATGCCGACCTTCATCTTGATCTGGCTCTCGGGGCGGCCGCGATGGGTGATGAAGGTCTCTTCCCGGCTTAACACGACCTTCACCGTGGCCCTGGCCTTGCGCGCCAAAAGGCCGGCGATCAGATCGCTTTGCAAGGTTTCCGTGCGGGAGCCGAAGCCGCCGCCAATGTGGGGCTTGATGACGCGGATATGACCTTCTGCCATGCCCATGGTACGGGCCAGCATCTTATGCACATAGAACGGCACTTGCGTGGACGGGCGGATGGTCAGGCGTTCGCGGGCGCCGTCGTACTCAGCAAAGGCCGCATGCGGCTCCATCTGTACCTGGCAAACCTCGGCGCAATGCACATCGATCTCGCGCACCAGATCAGCATCCGCCATTTCCTTATCCACATCGCCTAGATCGAACTCGGCTTCACGCTCGATATTGCCGGGCTTGTCGTCGTGCAAAAGAATGGCGCCTTCGGTCCTGGCTGCTTCAGCCGTAAAGTAAGCTGGCAATTTCTCGTAGGTGACCACGATCAGATCAAGGGCGCGCTGCGCTGTAGCAACATCAATGGCGGCGACAGCGGCGACCGGTTCGCCGCGGTAGCGGACCCGGCCACGGGCCAGGGCCCATTCGTTCATGGCGATGGGCAGCACGCCATAGGTATCGCTGCAATCGGCCTCGGTCACCACGGCGTGGACGCCGGGCAGGGCCGATGCCTTGGATATATCCATGGCGGTGATGTTGGCGTGGGCNACCGGGCTGCGCAGGATGCGGCCTACCAGGGTTTCCGCCGTCTGGAAATCCGCCGCGAACATGGCCTTGCCGGTGGTCTTTTCTGGCCCGTCGACCAGGGGTTGGGGGACGCCAACGGTTTGTACGGGGCTGATCTCGTTCATGATGTAAGTTTCCCCGTCGCAAGTTTCGCTGACGCAATTTCCTGGGCCGCGAATTGTACCGCCTCTATAATCTTCACATAGCCCGTGCAGCGGCAGATGTTGGCCGCCAGGGCATCGCGGATTTCGGCCTCGCTGGCATTGGGGGTGCGCCGCAACAGGGCCTCCGACGCCATGATCATGCCCGGCGTGCAAAAGCCGCACTGAGTACCCAGCTTTTCGTTGAAGCCCTTTTGCAGCGCCGTTAGCCGGCTATCGCGAGAGAGGCCGTCAATGGTTTCGATTTGGCTATCCTGGCAGGTTGCCGCCAGGGTTAGACAGGCATGGCGCGGTCGACCGTCGATCAGAACCGTACAGGCACCGCATTCACCGCCATCGCAGCCGATCTTGGTGCCGGTCAGGCCCGCCTGTTCGCGCAGATAATCGACCAACAGCAAATTGTCAGGAATGACATCGTCACGGACGCTGCCGTTGAGGTTCAGGGACAGGACGGTTTTCGCGATTTGTTTGGTCACGGCGGCTCTCCTGCATTGATAGGCCGGTTGATCTGCAGCGTTATAGATACTTATTGTTTGGTACCCAAGCAATATTACGGTAGCGCCCAATCAAAGCTTGCGGGCGGTTGATGGATCATCGAGACATGTTCTCCATAATCTTCATGCCGGCTTAAGGCGCGGTCTATATGGCCGTGATCGTCAGGCATATGGCACTATGTTGAAATATCCCGGCGGATCGCTCTTCCGAGCGGCGCAACCGCTGCACTTCGCGTAGCAGATCATCGTCGCCTGTAGGTATCTCCGAGGCCCTCATCAATCAGACTTTGGTGAAGTTGCCTGGCGCGCAAAAGGGTTAGTTATCAAACTGATACTCGAGCCCTGATGCGCCCACTTGACGCGGGATAAGTCATGATAGCACGCCGTTTAGCGCTCGGCCAAACAGAACACGCGAATGAAACGCATCAAGTAATGGCGATGGTTTTTTGGCCAGTCCTCAAGCGGCTAGAATAGGCAAGGCGATTATCACCATGCCAACCACGGAAATAGCCCAGATCACCGTACGCAGCCAGGGAACGCCGACGATGTAAACCACGGCGTAGACCAAACGGGCGAAAACGAATATTTGCGCGCCCAGGGCCGTCATCTCGTTATTCAGGCCGGCGACCTGAACCACCAAGATCAGGATCGCGAAAAGGACAAGGCTTTCCAGCATATTGGCATGGGCCCGTTTGGCCCGCCCCGCCATTTCCGAAGGTGGCGCCAAGCCCTCCCGGTTGCCGGTAAGCTCGGTCAGGCCCAACTGCCCTATGGCCAAGAGCACGGCCACCAGCAATTGGGCAAAAGTCAGAACAACAGCCCAGAACAGCATTGTGAGTTCAACGGTCATCGTAAATCTCCCTCAATAAATCCAATCGTGTTAAACACGCATGTTGTCCCATATCCATGAATATACACAGAATATGGAGGCACCCAAAATTTAAACTAAGTTCCATGCAGCCTATGGCTCGTTACGCAAGGTTGGCAGGCCGATGCCGACGGCGTCGAAGCCGCCGTCGACGGCCAGGATCTGGCCGGTGATGTAACTGGCCCGCTCGCTGCACAGAAAACAAACCGCATCGGCGATTTCGCGTTCCAGGCCATAGCGGTTCAGCGGGATGGCGTCATGATAGTCGGCCCGGATCTCCTTGCTATGCACGGCTTTGGCCATGGCCGTATCGACCGGGCCGGGCGAGACGCCATTGACCCGAATGCCGACTTCGCCCAATTCCGCCGCCTGCTGTTTGGTCAGATGCATCAATCCGGCTTTCGAGGTGCCATAGGCGACCCGCAGGGTGGAGGCGCGCAAGCCAGAGATTGAGGTGATGTTGACGATACTGCCGCCGCCGTTCTGCATCATCACCGGGGCGCAGGCCTGGGAACATATGAATGGCCCGCTCAGATTAACGTCCAGCACCCGGCGCCATTCCTCGAACTCCGTATCCAGCAGAGGTTTGAAGACGGCGGTGCCCGCGTTATTGACCAGGGCGTCGATGCGGCCAAAGCGCGCCACGATTTGATCAATGCCGTCCTGTACCTGCCCCGGCTCCGCCACATCACAGGTGACCGTCATAATTTTGCCGGTATTGCCCAGGGCGGTTTCGGTTAAGGACAGGGTTTTGCCGTCGATATCCAGTAGCGCCACGCGCCAATTGTCCTCGAGAAAGCGTTCCACCGTGGCACGCCCGATGCCACGCGCGGCGCCGGTCACCAACGCGACCTTTTTGGATTGTCCCATCATACCGGCCTAGGCTGGCCGGAACACAGGCAACGTCAGATCCGAGGTGGCGTCCTCGTAACCAAGCTCGACCGGCAAATTGACGCTTAACCTTTCCGGCTCGCAATCGCGCATCTGGGCGCAAATTCGCACGCCCTCATCCAGATCAACGGTGACCAGGGTCATGGGCAGATCAGCTATGAAGCCGGGCAGGAAGGCGTGATGGGAAATGGTCCAGCTATGCACTTTGCCCTTGCCCGTCGCACGCACCCAATCGTATTCCATGGACAGGCAGTTGTCGCAGACGGGGCGCGGATAGTGGCGGATCTTGCCGCATTCCGCGCAACGCTGCAGGCGCATGTTATGTTCTTTCATGCTGTCCCAGAACGGTTTCGAGTCCCGGTTCAGGGGCGGCATGGGTTTGTCGTATTCAGGATTATTCATGGTTCGCTGCACTCTTGCTAATCTAGTTGCGCATGATGGCTACGGAGCCGTCACCAAGATCACCAAAGCCCGTAACCAGTCCGATTTCGGCATTGGCCACCTGGGCCTTGCCGCCTTCGCCGCGCAGCTGTTTGACCAGTTCGCAGACATGGTTCATGCCGACGATGTGGCTTTGCGAGAGCAGACCGCCGTGGGTGTTGATGGGCAGTTCCCCGTCCAGGGCGATGCGGCCGTTGGAGATGAAATCCCCACCTTCGCCCTTCTTGCAGAAACCCAGATCTTCCAACTGGCACATCACGATGTAGGTGAAGCAGTCGTAAATCTCAGCGACATCGATGTCCTTGCGATCGATACCGGCCATACCAAACGCCCGCGGCGCTGCCTTGGCTGTACCCAGGGTGGTCAGGTCGGGGCGTTGCGTGATGTTGGAAGGACTATCAGGATGACCCTCCGCCACGCCCATGATGTAGATGGGTTTCTTCTTGAGATCCTTCGCTCGTTCCGAGTTGGAGATAATGACGGCCGCCGCGCCATCGCTTTCCAGGCAGCAATCAAATAGCCGCAAGGGGTCGGAAATCATGCGGGAGTTTTGATGATCCTCAATGGTCATGGGTTTTTGCATGACCGCATTGTCATTCAAAATGGCGTTGGCCCGCTCGGCCACGGCAATTTCCGCCAGTTGCCTCGACGTGGAGCCGTACATCTCCATATGACGGCGCGCCATGTGCGCGTAAAGCTGCGGCGGTGCGATATTGCCTGACGGCATTTCGAATTCGCCAAGCACCCGAAACTGCGGCATGGCCTGGACCCGCCCGCCGATGCGTTCGCCCGAGGAACCATTGCGCCCGATGGGCAGCAACACATGATTGGCCACCCCGGCGACGATGGCCGAGACCGCGGCCTGTATCGCCGATACGGCGCTGGCTCCGCCCAGTGGCGTGATGGCAGAATAGCGCAGATCCTCAATGCCCAGGTTGGTGATGAATTCTTCGGCCACCACCTCCATGTTGAAATATGGGATCACGCCGTCAATATCGCTCGGTTGCAGGCCCGCGTCCGCGATGGCTTTCAGCGACGCCTCCATCTGCAGGGCGGCTACCGAGCGGCCTGAATTTCTAGAATATTCGGTCTCACCAATTCCGGTGACCGAGCATTTGTCTGTGATACCTGCCATTGGGTTCCTCCACCTTCATTGCCTTGCCATATTTTACCCTATTATCCCGTAAGCGGCCGGGCTTCGCCAGCATTTTGCACCAGCAATTTTCCGATGCCGGCTGGACAATTGCCGTTTGCCGGCGCTATAACGGCGCCGTCGCTCGTGGGGCGGCACAACAAGGATGCTTGCGACCATGCAGCGTAACGACCAATACCTTCGAATTACCACCTTGCCGGGCTGTTGTACCGGCGGGGGTCGTCCGGGTACTGTCCGTACGCCTCCCTACAGCGCCTGATCTGAAGGGCGCGGCGCTGAAAAAGCACTATTCGGCGCGATATTGATTTCAGCATCTGTAATTTATGACGGGAGTTATCCCGATGCCCCAGCTTCAAATCCATAATACCGCCACCCGCGCCAAGGAAACCTTCGTGCCCATGCGCGCGGACGAGGTCCGCCTCTATGTCTGCGGCCCCACGGTCTATGATCTCGCGCACGTGGGCAATGCCCGTCCGGTGGTGGTGTTCGATAGCTTCGTGCGCCTGTTGCGCCGCCTCCATGCTTCGGTCACTTACGTTCGCAATATCACGGATATCGAGGACAAGATCATCGACCGGGCCCATGAACTGGGCATCACCATCGCCGAGCTGACGGCGGATACCACTGACGCTTTCCACACCGACATGGCCGCCCTGGGCGCATTGCCTCCCGATCATGAACCCCGCGCCACGGACTATGTGGATGGTATGATAGCCATGACCGAGGCACTGATCGCCAACGGCCATGCCTACGAGGCCGACGGCCATGTGCTGTTCGACACCACGTCGATGGAAGACTATGGCGTCTTCTCGAAGCGCAGCCAAAAAGAGTTAATCGCCGGCGCCCGGGTCGAGGTCGCGCCGTATAAGCGTAACGCCACCGATTTTGTCCTGTGGAAGCCCTCCGACGACCAGCAACCCGGCTGGGATAGTCCCTGGGGCAAGGGAAGGCCGGGCTGGCATCTGGAATGCTCGGTGATGTCCGAGGCGTTGCTGGGCGAGACCTTTGATATTCACGGCGGCGGTATCGATCTGGTGTTTCCGCACCATCAGAACGAAATCGCGCAAAGCACCTGCGCCCATGACGGCGCGGCCTTAGCCAATTACTGGATGCACAATGGCCATGTCACAGTTGGCGGCGAAAAGATGTCCAAATCACTGGGCAATTTCCTTACCGTGCACGAATTGTTGGATGAATTTCCCGGCGAGGCGATCCGTTTGACCCTGCTGTCGGCGCATTACCGCCAGCCTCTTGATTTTACCAAGGAGGCCATCGCCGAGTCCCGGCGTACCTTGGACAAGTGGTACCGCGCCATGGGTAAGGCGGTGGCGGCGGATTTACCCGAGGCTGTGGAAGCGGCCCTGTGCGATGATCTGAACACGCCGAAAGCCATTGCTGAGATGCACCGGCTGTCGGATCTGGCCATGGCCGGCAACGAAGTGGCGGCGGCGTCCATGAAGGCGGTCGGCGAATTGCTGGGTCTATTGCAGGCCACGCCGGAGGCTTGGTTCCAGGGTAAGGGGAGCGACGATGACCTTTCCGCTGAGGCCATTGATGGCCTGATCGAACAGCGGCGCCAGGCGCGGGCGGACAAGAATTTCGCTGCCTCTGACCGTATTCGTGACGAATTGGCGGCGCGGGGCATCATCCTGGAAGACGGCGCGGGCGGCACAACCTGGCGCCGGGGCGCAAAGGGGGAGTAGGGACAGTGTCAAAAGAACGGCTTTATATATTTGATACCACCCTGCGCGATGGGGCGCAGACTTCCGGCGTTGATTTCTCGGTCGAGGACAAGCGCGCCATTGCCGAGGCCCTGGACCGACTGGGCGTGGACTATGTGGAGGGCGGCTGGCCCGGAGCCAACCCCACCGACAGCAAGTTCTTCGAAAGTCCGCCGGCGTTGAAGCGCGCCACTTTTACCTCCTTCGGCATGACCAAGCGGCCGGGCCGCAGCGCCGACAACGACCCTGGGCTGACGGAAGTGGTCAACGCCCCCGTGGGCGCGGTCTGTCTGGTGGGCAAGACCTGGGACTATCAGGTGGACGTGGCCCTGGGCATTGAGCGTGACCAGAACATTGCCATGATCGCTGAATCCGTGGCGCATTGCATCGCCAAGGGCCGCGAAGCCCTGTTCGATGCGGAGCATTTCTTTGATGGTTACAAGGCCAATCCGGAATTCGCCCTGGCCTGTTTGAATTCAGCCCTGGACGCGGGCGCCCGCTGGATCGTGCTGTGTGATACCAACGGCGGTGTGCTGCCGCACGAAATCTCCCGCATCGTGGGCGAGGTGATTGAACATATCCCCGGCGATCGTCTGGGCATCCACTGCCACAACGATACGGGCAACGCCATCGCCGGTTCGCTGGCGGCGGTGCAGGCTGGTGTGCGTCAGGTGCAGGGCAGCTTGAACGGCCTGGGCGAACGCTGCGGCAACGCCGATCTGGTGGCGCTGATCCCCACGCTGAAGCTGAAACCGGGCTTTGCCGAGAATTTTGAGACCGGCATTGACGATGATGGCCTGCGCCATCTGACCGCGACCTCGCATCTGCTAGACGAGCTTCTGAACCGGGCGCCGGCCCGCCAGGCGCCTTATGTGGGCGCCTCGGCCTTTGCCCACAAGGGGGGATTGCATGTTTCCGCCGTGCTGAAGAACCCAGAAACTTACGAGCATATCAACCCCGGTCTGGTGGGTAATGCCCGCCAGGTCCTGGTCTCCAACCAGGCCGGGCGCTCCAACATTCTGGCCCGCATGGCCGAAGTGGGTATCGAGATTGATCCCAAGCACCCGAAGGTCGACCGCCTGCTACAGGATGTGAAGCAAAGGGAGTTCGAGGGCTATGCCTATGATGGCGCCGAGGCCAGCTTCGAGTTGATGGCCCGGCGTTCCCTGGGTGAGGTGCCGGAGTATTTCGATGTTGACGCCTTCCGCGTCATGGTCGAACGGCGCCACAATGCCAAGGGCGAGTTGATCACGGTGTCCGAGGCGACGGTTAAGCTCACCGTGGACGGACGCCAGATCATGTCCGTGGCCGAGGGCAACGGCCCGGTCAACGCGCTTGATATGGCCCTGCGCAAGGATATTGGCCGTTATGCCGATTTCATAACGGATTTGAACCTGGTGGATTTCAAGGTTCGCATCCTGGACGGCGGCACGGGTGCGGTGACGCGGGTGCTGATTGAAAGCGCCGACGGCCAGGGCCGGCGCTGGTTCACGGTTGGGGTCTCGCCCAATATCGTCGATGCCTCGTTCATGGCTTTGCTGGATTCCATCGTCTACAAGCTGTTCAAGGACGGCGCGCCGGCTACGGCGCCGTAGAGGCTGCCCATGGCCGGCACTGATTCCACGCAAACCGCGGCAACCGTCGGGCCCGTCCCGGCGGTGATCCTGGTGCGCCCGCAGATGGGCGAGAATATCGGTGCCGCCGCCCGGGCCATGAAAAATTTTGGTCTGGACGAATTACGTATTGTTGATCCTCGGGATGGCTGGCCCAACGAAAAGGCCATCGCCATGTCCAGCCGGGCCGACGCTATTCTCGATGCAGCGGCGTTGTTTGACGACGCGCCGGCATCGGTCGCGGATTTGCACGTGGTTTACGCCACCACCGCCCGTAGCCGGGAGATGGAAAAGCCGTGTTTGACCCCACGTGAAGCCGTCGCCGACATGCGCGCGCGCCTGGGCCGGGGCCAAAAACTCGGCATTCTGTTTGGCGGCGAGAAGGCGGGGCTGTCCAACGATGATGCCACACTGGCCCATTCGATTATCCAGATCCCCGCGAATCCGGCGTTTTCCTCCCTCAATCTTGGACAGGCAGTATTGCTGGTGGCCTATGAATGGTTCACCTCAGGCCCGGTGCCCGAACCCATCGTCGCCGGTGACAGCCTGTCCGCCACTCGGGACGAGCTGGCCTTTTTCGAAAATCGTCTGGAGACGGAACTCTCCCGCAAGGGCTTCCTGAAGCCTCCCGAAAAGCGCCCCTCCATGATGCGCAACCTGCGCAACATCTTTCGCCGCGCCGATCTGACCGGCCAGGAGGTGCGCAGCCTACACGGCGTGATCTCAGCCTTGATCCGATCCCCCGATCTTACGGATGATGAAGAGGAGGATTGAACCGGATACTTTGGCCGAATTCCTCACATTTGCCATTTGACTTGCGGCGGAGGATGGGTATAACTCGCGCCACATTGCGCGCCCCATCCTTTGCGGTGGGCGGTGGCGCATGGGAATTCAGGATTTCAAGAATCTTTTGCGAGAGAGACGGAATTAGATGACGAAGCGACTGCGCTCGAAATACAAGCTGAACCGCCGTTTGGGCGAAAACATTTGGGGCCGCCCCAAAAGCCCGGTCAACAAGCGCGATTATCCCCCGGGGCAGCACGCCCAAGGCCGCCGTCGGAAACCGTCCGATTACGGCATCCAGTTGGCCGCCAAGCAAAAGCTGCGCGGCTATTACGGCAACATCACTGAGAAGCAGTTCCGCCGTACCTATAACGAGGCGGTGAAGGTCAAGGGCGACACCACCGAGGGCCTGATCGGCCTGCTGGAGCGGCGCCTTGACGCGGTGGTCTACCGCATGAAATTTGTCCCCACGGTCTTTTCGGCCCGCCAGTTCATCAACCACGGCCACGTTCTGGTCAACGGCAAGAAGGTGAATATCGCCTCCTACCGGGTCAACGAGGGCGATGTTATTGAGATCAAGGAAAAATCACGCGAGATCATTATGGTGCTGGAAGCCATGGACAGTTCCGAGCGTGATGTGCCCGAATATATCGACGTGGACTTTGGCAAGCGCCGGGGCACCTTCGTGCGCACACCGAAATTCTCCGAGGTGCCATATCCGGTGCCCATGGAACCGAACCTGGTGATTGAGTATTATTCCAGGTAGCCGTTTCGAAAGCGTTCGCGAAAAAGCCGGCCTCGCGCCGGCTTTTTAGTTGTCAGTTTTGGCAAGCCTGAACGTGACAAGAGAAGAATTGTCGGCATATACCACGTGAAGTATTTAATGCAACGCTGACGGCTTTCGCTCGCTAAGAGGCTTCGGTTGGCGACGCGAAACAATCGCTTTCGATCTCCCAGTGATACGCCGAGTTCCTGCAAATCGTTTTCAGTGAGGTCAGCTAAGATACCCAGGTCAATGTTATTTTCGGAGAATACTTCTGCATATTTCGAAAGACCAAGCTGCTCTAACCATTCTTGACATGCCGTTCGTCATAGCATCTCCCCTTAACGGTGTATTAGCATACTGGTACGATGCCATTCCAGCGTGTAGGGAAAAATTGGAATGGTGCAATCTGACAAGCCAAAAATCTTTCAATTGATGAGATATTAGGCAAACTATCCATGAGTTATGGGGTGGTTTTGAAGTTTTGGAGACCATATTAATTATGTAATTTGGCGGGCTGTGGCAATACTAGAAATTGCCTTCAATAACGAATAAAAGGGCTGCGATCCTCTGTTTCCTGCGGAAAAAAGGTCATGTCTCCGTTATTCTTGCCCTTGTTGAAAAGGTCTAGTGCAGGTTTTGATTCTTCCATTATACTTGGTCGATCCGGGCTGCTTTGCCTGACTGACCAGCCGCAAAATTAAGTACCAGGGATAGCACCAGCGCCGCGCTACCCACCGCGTACAGCGGTCTGTAGTCGCTGCCGACATCGAACAGATAGGACAGGCCGTAGCCGCCCGCCGCCTGGCCAAAGGCGAAGGCTATCGTGGCCAGGCGCCAGCCGCCCGTCTGGGCGCCGGCNTCGTGGCCGATGACGTGGCGTAGGCGGATCAATACAAGGGTGGTGGAAGCGGGAACGAAGGCGCCCATGACTAGGGAGGAGGCGATGAGAACCGCCGTGTTGTCCGTGACGGCGACAACGCCCACGAAGACCGCCTGCAGGAGATAGCCTAGCCGCAGTGCCCATAAAGACCCTATGCGGTCTGCCAGATAACCCATGCTGACCGGCCCCAGCATGGCGCCAACGCCGAAAACCACCCAATACATGGCCCCAACATCCAAACCTTGGTTTAGGCCCCGGACGATGAAGACCACCCAGAAAACCATATGCGGCACCAGGCCCATCGCGTTCAGGCAATACTCGATATATAATGATTTCAGCACCCGAAGGCCGGGTGGCGGCGAGGTCTTGACCGCTGTTTCGCCTCCGTTGGGCGCCGCCGGCCAGCCGTGCCAGGCGATGGCGGTTAGCAGAGTTGCCAGAATTCCCAGGGCAGCCCAGGTTTCCGTCAGGCCCAGCTCCAGGGTCAGGGGCACCATGGTGCCCGATAGAGCGATGCCCAGGGCAACGCCGGTCATGATGACGCCACCCGCCAGGCCTTGGCGGTTGGCGGGCACGAAAGGCAACACCGTGGGCGCGGCCAGCACCATCAGGATGCCGCCGCACATGCCCGCGATAAAACGCCAGAGGAAGAACCACTCAAACGGAAACGGCTGTGCGCAGGCGAAAAATGCCACGCTGGCCAACAGCATACCGCCACGCAGGGTGTNCCTTGTGGAGGTCCGCGCCGCCAACATCCNCGCCAGGGCGGCACCGGCCAGATAACCGGCCAGATTGGCCGCGCCCAGGTAGGCGGCATCGCTGGCCGTGAACCATTCTGCCGCCGCCAGGGCCGGGATCAGTGGCGTATAGGCAAAACGTCCCAAGCCGATGCCGACAAGCAGGGCGCACAGGGCCGCGGTTGCGCCGCGCCAGGGTCCCGCGCTTGACCCGGCTATGTTGGTCAATTCGGGGCCATGAGAAAATCGAAATCCGCACCCTGATCCGCTTGCGTGACATGATCGGCGTAGAGCTTGGCATAGCCCCGTGTGGGCACTGCCGGTCGTGGCGGATTGGCCTGGCGGCGGCGCTCTATTTCAGAATTATTTATAAGTAATTCCAATGATTTATTTGAAACACTTAATCTAATTTCATCGCCGTTCTGCACCAATCCAATAGCCCCGCCTGCGGCGGCCTCGGGCGTTACGTGCAAGACAATCGTGCCGAAAGCGGTGCCGCTCATGCGGCAGTCCGAGATGCGGATCATATCCTTCACGCCGGCCTGGGCGAGTTTCTTGGGGATGGGAATATAACCTGCTTCCGGCATGCCGGATGGGCTTTTCGGACCGGCGTTTTGCAGCACCAAAATATCATCCGCCTTGACGTCAAGATCTTCCGCGTCGATACGCTCGGCCAGGTCCTCCAGCGAGGTAAAGACGACGGCCCGGCCCGTGGCCTCGAACAGGACCGGATCAGCGGCGGAACGTTTCAAAATAGCGCCGCCAGGGGCCAGATTGCCGAACAGGGCCACCAGACCGCCCACGTCTTCAAAGCCGTCGTCCCTGGCGCGGATAATCGTCCGGTCCACATAGCCGGGCGCCGCCGCCAGGCGCTCGCCAAGGGTTTCACCGGTCAGGGTGGGGCAATCCAGATGCAACAAGGGCTGCAACTCCCGCAACAGCGCCCCCATGGCGCCGGCGGTATGGAAATCCTCCATATAGCCGACGCCAGTTGGCTTTAGATTGATCAGCACCGGGGTGGTGTCGGAAAGCTCGTTCAGGCGGTAAAGGGAGATTTTCACGCCGCGCCGCCCCGCGATGGCGGTCAGATGCAGAATACCGTTGGTGGAGCCGCCCAGGGCGAGGAGCACACGCAGGGCATTCTCCACTGATTTCTTGGTGATCAGCTTCGCCGGTGTCAGACCCTGACGGGCGGTTTCCAGTGCCTGGGCGCCCGTGGCCTCTGCCGCGCGCAGGCGGTCCGCATGAACGGCGGGAATGGCGGCGGTACCCGGCAGGGTCATGCCCAATGTCTCGGCGATACAGGCCATGGTCGATGCGGTGCCCATGACGGCGCAGGTGCCCATGGTGGTCGCCAGATTACCCTCGATCTGGCCGATCTGGCCCTCGTTCACACGCCCGGCCCTGAAATCCGCCCAAAAGCGCCTGCAATCGGTGCAGGCACCCAGTCGCTCGCCCTCGTATCGTCCGGTCATCATGGGCCCGACGATCAGCTGCAACGTGGGCAGGTCGGCTGATGCCGCGCCCATCAACTGCGCCGGTACGGTCTTGTCGCAACCGCCGATCATCACCACCGCATCCATAGGCTGGGCCCGGATCATCTCCTCCGTATCCATGGCCATCAGGTTGCGGAACATCAACGAGGTTGGGTTCAGAAACACTTCACCCAGCGATATGGTTGGGAAATCGATCGGCAGTCCGCCCCGCATCAGGACGCCGCGCTTCACCGCCTCGACCAGTTCCGGCATTCCCCGGTGGCAGTTGTTATAACCGGATGCGGTATTGATGATGCCGACAATCGGGCGCTCCAGCATTTCGTCGGAATAGCCCATGGACTTCGCGAAGGAACGGCGCAGATACAGCGAAAAATCCTTGTCGCCATAATTGGTTAGGCCGTGTTGCAGGCCCTTGATTTTACCACCATCGCTCATGCTGTTTTCGCCCAATTGCAGTTCAACCATTCCAAATCAAGCGGCACTATGACGGCAAGGCCGCACCCTGTCCACCAGCCACGCTAGCCAGACTTGGGTGGCGTCGACTGCTGTCAATGCCTTCGATTGAGATAGCCGTAAATGTAGAGCTTCAAGAGAGCTGAAGGGTGATACGAGGGATGGCCAAGGTTGAGGTCTTCAAGGACCCGCTTGGCCGCGCCGTAATGCCGGGGTTGGTTTTTGTCAACGCCGGCTTCAATATGGATGCCTTGGTCAAGGCCTACCATGTCGCCTTGAACAATCCCGGCGTCCAGCACGGCAAATTCTATAATGTCCCGGTGGTCAGTGGCAAATCACCCAGCGACGTATTATACGCCATGATCGAACTGGCAACCAGACACTTGGCCCTGATCCGGGGATCGTAAGCGAACCCAGCTAAATCCCAGCCTTCCTAGCGGCACGATCGCTCTATAGAATGGGGGCGATTGTGTTGGTGGGAGGCTGGTATGCGTGTTGGTGTAGAGGTTGGTGGAACGTTCACCGATTTGGTGGCGATTGAAGACGGGCGGGTACGCGTTGCCAAGGTACCTTCGGTGCCGGCGCATCCGGACGAGGGGGCCATGGCATCCCTGGCAGCGGGCGAGATCGATCTGGCGACGGTGGAGGATCTGGTGCATGGTTCCACCGTGGCCACCAATGCCATTTTGGAACGCAAGGGCGCCCCGGTCGCCCTGCTGACTACGCGGGGTTTCCGCGATGTCCTGTTCCTGCAACGCCACAACCGCACGCAGATNTACGATCTGTTCTACCGCAAGCCCGTTCCGGTGCTGGCGCGCAGCGATATTCTGGAAATTGATGAACGCATGAGCGCCCAGGGCGAGGTGGTGGAGCCCTTGGACGAGGCCGCTACGGGCGTGCGATTGGCGGAGTTTCTGGGCTCCGGCAAATACAAATCCGTCGCCATCTGCCTTCTCAACGGCTATGCCGAGCCCAGGCATGAGCGCCAGCTGGCCGCCATGGTCGAGAAAAAATTCCCTGACCTGACCGTAACATGTTCGGCCGATGTGACCCGGGAATTCCGCGAATACGAGCGTACTTCGACGACGACCTTGGCTGCCTATGTCCNGCCCGTGACCGACAGTTATCTGCGCCGTTTCGAAACCCAGTTGGGCGGGCAGAACTTCGCCGGGCGCTTTTCCATCATGCAATCCAATGGCGGCCGCCTGCCCGTGGCGGGGATGTCGCGCAACGCCATTACATCGTTGTTTTCAGGCCCCGCCGCCGGTGTCATGGGGGCGGTGCGGCAAGCGGGATTATCCGGCTATGGCGAACTGATTACCCTGGATATGGGCGGTACCTCCACCGACGTCTGCCTGGTCGCCGGGNGCAAGCCGAACCTGTCGGGCGAGACGGAGGTGGATGGCCTGCCGATCCGTACGCCGGTGCTTGATATCGTCACCGTGGGGGCGGGGGGCGGTTCCATCTGCTGGCAGGATGATGGCGGCATGTTGCGGGTGGGGCCGGAGTCCGCCGGCGCCGATCCGGGCCCGGCCTGCTATGGCCGTGGCGGTGACAGACCCGCTATCACCGATGCCCATATGCTGCGCGGGACCATTCGGGCCGAGACCTTTTTGGGCGGGAAAATGGATATCGATGGCGATGCATCATCTGTTGTTTTCAATGGTTTGTCAAAAAATTTTGATATGTCACTAGAAGAAGTGGCAGACAGCGCCGTGCGCGTGGCGGACGCCAATATCGTCGGCGCCATACAGCTTGTTTCGACCGAACGGGGCCGCGATCCGCGCGACTATGTCCTGGTGCCGTTCGGCGGCGCGGGTCCGTTGCATGCCGCCCGCGTGGCCGAGGAGCTGGATATATCAACCATCCTGATACCGCCCAACGCTGGCGTGCTTTCGGCTTACGGTCTGCTGGCATCGGACTTTCTGCATTACGAAACCATGACCCGGCGGATACCTCTCGGTGAAGGCGCGGCGATTGAGGTTAAGGAATTGTTTGCTGAACTACAGGCCCGCGCCACGGCCTCGTTTTGGGATCTGGGTATCGAGGCGGAATTGCACTTCAGCTACAGTTTGGATATGCGTTTCATTGGCCAGGCCTTTGAAATCACCGTTGATATCGATGGTAAGACGTTGGCGGGTCTAACCGCCGACGATCTGCTGGCGCTTTTCAACGAGGCTCACAACCGGGTCTTTTCGTTCGGTGAATCCGGCATGCATCGGGCCGAGATTGTTTCGTTCCGCCTGGGCGCATCCGCTGCGCCCGAGGTCATACCAGCTCTGAACGAGGGTATCGGCGATGAAGTGGTGCGGGGCCAGACGAAAATCTTTGATCTTGGCGAATGGCGGGACTGCGAATTGCTCAGCCGTGCCGCCATCGCGACCGAGGCCCAGGGCATCGCGGGACCGGCCTTGGTGGAGGACGGCACCTCGACCATTTTCGTGCCCCACGGTTGGACCGCCACCGTCGATGCNCAAGATAACATTATCCTGAAGTGGGAGGCTTAAGAGCATGGCCGTGAACACCGTCGATCAAGCCGTGATCAGCCAGGGACTGATCGCCGCCGCCCGTGAAATGGGCGTGAAACTTGTTCGTTCCGCCTATTCCCCCGTGGTGCGTGAAGCCAATGACTGCTCCGCCGCCCTGTTGGATCGCCATGGCAACGTGGTGGCTCAGGCCGAGTTGATCCCCATGCAGCTGGGGCCCATAGGGGCGACGTTCCGGCCTTGTGCCGAGCTGTTTCCCACCGATACTCTGGTGGAGGGTGATTTCTATATCAACAACGACCCCTTCCAGGGCGGCCAGCATCTCCAAGACGTGTTTCTGTTCTCGCCGATTTTCTTCGAGGGCACCCTGGTTGGTTTCGGCGCCACGGTAGCGCATCACCTTGATCTGGGTGGCGGCGCGCCGGGCCTGAACCCCGAAGCCCGCGATGTGCATCAAGAGGGGATCATCTTCCCACCTTCGAAATACAACATGGGTCACGACTGGAACGGCGGCCCCCTGGAACGTCTGGTGCGGGCCAATATCCGGGTACCAGATCAGACTATCGGCGATTTCAACGCGCAATTCGCGGCCAACGGCATCGGCGGCGGTCGGGTCATGGACCTGTGCGCCCGTTTCGGCACCGGCGTGGTGATCGAGGCCATGGATGAACTGCTGGATTATTCCGAACGGCGCATGCGCGCGGCCATCCGCGAATTGCCCGACGGCGTCTATGAGGGCGAGGATTTCCTCGACGACGACGGCATCACGGACGAGCCCTTGCGGGTCAAGGCGCGGGTGGAGATCAAGGGCGACAGCGTCATCGTCGATTACGATGGCACCTGCGATCAGGTTGCGACCAACGTCAACTGCCCCTATGCCTCCACCGTGGCCGCCGGCCTCAGTTGCGTCAAGGCGGTGCTGACCAGCCCGGACATCCCCTTTAACGAGGGCAGCAAGCGGGCCATTGAGGTTCGCGCGCCCTATGGCAGCTTGCTCAACCCACGCCGTCCGGCGCCGGTGCGGGCGCGCATGCTCTCGGCCTATCGGGCCTATAACGCGGTGATGAAGGCGCTGGCGCCATCCGCGCCCGATAAGGTCATCGCGGCGGGCTTCGATTCCACGGAAATCATCGTCCTCAGCCAATTGAAACAGGATGGCTATGCCATCTATCTGGAAATCATGGGGGGCGGTTTCGGTGCCTCCGACCACGGTGACGGCTGTGACGCGGTGGATAGTCCGCTGTCCAACTGTTCCAACGTGCCGATCGAGGCCATGGACATGGAATACGACTATTTCCGTGTCGAAGACTACAGCCTGGTGCAGGATTCAGGCGGCGCGGGCCGTCATCGCGGCGGCCTGGGCTTTCAGCGCCGGTATCACATCCTGGGCGATGGAGTGACATTCGCGACCTATTCCGACCGTTTCCGCCTGGCGCCCCAGGGCCTGTTCGGCGGTGCCGACGGCGTCTGCGCCTCGACGCAAGTTCTGCGCGGTGACGAGGTCATCGAATTGGCCTCGAAGACCAGTTTCACACTGCAAAAAGGCGATATTTTGGTTACCCGCACGGGGGGAGGCGCCGGCTATGGAGCCCCCAACGAACGCGCCGCCGGCGATGTGGAGCGCGACCTGCGGGAGGGTTTCGTCAGCGGGCTGGAAGCGGCGGAGTAATCGGGTGAGAGATTGTGAATAACAACAATGGCGATGGATCCGATGGTGATCCTGTTTCACGGGCCAAAGACGTCATGGCGGCGCATATCGCCGCGCTGAACGCCGGCAACGAAGCGGACCTGGCCGCGACGCTGCATTTTCCACACTATCGGCTGTCGGGCGGCGTGTTGCAGACCTGGGATGGGCCGGACCAGTACCTGGCTGATTTCCATGCCCGTGCTGGCGATGGCTGGCACCATAGCGCATGGGATTCGCTGGATGTGATCGCGGCGGAACCGGGCAAAGTCCACCTCGACGTGAGGTTCACCCGTTACAGGGAGGACAATACCGTGCTCGAAAAACTCAGATCCCTATGGGTAATCGCGATCATCAAAGGTGTCTGGGCGGCACAACTGCGATCTTCGTTTGCCCCTTAGCAAAGGATCGAAGTCAGATCTTTGCAAAAAACAAGACCTGACCTCATTACCCGATGGGGCGACCGTTTCCTGTTCATTTTGCGTTTGCTTCATGGTGCGACTCCTTTTTTTGTTATGGTGCGGGGCATAGCATCCTTGTCCGATCCCGGAGGGGGTCGAAACCGCGACGGGCCAGCCTTGACAGGTTTTGCGGCAAGGGCAGAATGATCCATGGCTGACAAACTGTTGAAAACGAAAGATGTGCCTGTTGTGCGAAATGATCAGCATCATCGCGGGGCCGTGGCGTAGATGGAGCGGCCGCTTTTCAGGCGCCTGGGCGCCGCCGGCGATGACGCCGGCCCGACGATCTATTTCAATGGTCGGCCAATCGAGGCGCGGCTGGGCGACAGCGTGGCGGCGGCTTTGTTGGCCGCGGGTGTGAGTGAATTTCGCGAAACTGCTATCAGCGTCGCCGCGCGCGGCCCGTTCTGCATGACGGGGGCCTGTTTCGATTGCCTGCTGCGGATCGACGGCGAAGACAACCGCCAGAGCTGCATGATACCGGTACGCGACGGCATGCAGATCGAGGCGATGGTCGGCATTCGCCCGGTGGATGGCGATGCCTGAACAGGCGCCCCCTAGCGTACCATCCAAGGTGCCTTCCGACGTACCACCCAACCTACCATTAGCGGTCATCGGCGCCGGTCCCGCCGGCTTGGCCGCCGTTGCCGTGGCCCGGCGGCACGGCATTGAAGCCGCATTGTTGGATGAGCAATCCGGGCCCGGTGGGCAGATCTATCGCGGCATCGGTAATGCCGATCCGGACAGTATGGCCCTGTTTGGCGATGAATATGGGCAGGGCCGAGAACTACTGCCCGTTGCGAACGATCCGGGCCGCTATGATCTGTACGGCGCCATGGTCTGGCAGATCACGGCGGATGGAGCGATCTATTACAGCCGTGAAGGCAAGGCGGCGGCGTTGCGGGCTGAACATATCATTCTGGCCGCCGGCGCCATCGAACGACCCATGCCTATTCCCGGTTGGACCCTGCCGGGCGTGATGACGGCGGGGGCCGGGCAGACCTTGCTGAAAAGTGGCGGCCTAGTGCCGCAAGGGCCGCTCATGTTGGCCGGCAGTGGCCCGCTGTTGTGGCTCTTGGCGGCGCAATATGGCCGCGCCGGCGTTAATGTTGCGGCGCTGGTCGAGACCACCCCCAGGGCCAACCATCACCAGGCTGCCTTCAAGCTGCCGGGGCTGCTGCGGGAGGGGGAATTGCTGCGCCAGGGCCAGGCCTTGCGCCGGGAGCTAAAACGGCTCGGCATGCCGCATTTCAAGAATGCCCGGGGTCTCCACGCCGTTGGTGAGGGGTATCTGCGCGCCCTGCGCTTCACCGCCAACGGCCGTTCGCAGGAGCTCGCCTGTGATCTGTTGCTCCTCCATATGGGCGTCACGCCGAACGTTCAATTTACCCGCGCCCTGGATCTGCCCCACGATTGGGACGAGGTGCAGCGTTGTTGGCTGCCACGCTCCGAGACTGGCGGGAAGACCGCCATTGCCGGCATCCGCCTGGCCGGTGACGGCGCCGGTATCGTTGGTGCCAGGGCGGCGGCCCTGCAGGGACGCCTGGCGGCCCTGGTGGTGGCGCAAGAGCTGGGCTGCGAAGCGGCGGCGGGGGAGATTGCCGCGACTGGCGAGGAATTGCGCCGACGCCTGGCAGCCCGGCCTTTTGTTGATAGGCTGTTCGCGCCAGGGGAGGAATTCCTCGATCCCCATGACGACACTATCATTTGCCGTTGCGAAGAGATCACGGCAGCCAGGATCAGAGACCTTGCCGGCCAAGGCTGCCGCGACGCCAATCAGCTCAAGGCTTTTGGCCGGCCCGGTATGGGGCCGTGCCAGGGCCGTATGTGTGGTTTGAACGTGGCCGAGGTTCTGGCCCGCGCCCATGCCATGCCGGTGGCCGAGGCGGGCTATTTCCGTTTGCGCTGGCCCATCAAGCCGGTGCCGATGGATGAACTATCGGATTTCAGCGAGCCGGAAATTGAGGCTGGCGATGACAGCTAGTACCTGCGACGCGATCATCATCGGCGGTGGCCTGCATGGCCTGTCCACGGCCATTCATTTGGCCGAGGCCGGGGTGCGGGCGGTCGTGGTGGAAAAGGATCATCCGGGGCGTCATGCCTCGGGCGTCAATGCCGGCGGGGTGCGCCGCCTGGGCCGGCATCTGGCGGAGGTACCGCTTTCGGTCGCGGCCAGGGAGATCTGGGAAGATATAGAGGACTTTGTCAGCGACGATTGCGGCTTTACCGCCTGCGGACATATCCAGATCGCCGAGACCGAGTCTGAACTGGCGCAACAGGCTGACCGCGTGGACCAATTGCAGGCGCTGGGTTTCGCGCACGAACAGCTGATTGATAAGGCCTCGTTGCGCGAGATCGTACCTGCCTTGGCGCACCACTGTCTGGGCGCGATCTGGTGCGCAGATGATGGTGCCGCCAATCCTTACAGGACCACCCAGGCCTATTTTCGCACTGCTCAGGCTTTGGGAGTGCGGGTAGAGCTGGGCGCGGCAGTAACGGCGATTGAACGACTGGGCGGTGATTGGCAGGTGAGTGCGGCAGGGCAAAATTTTCAGGCGCCGGTACTGGTCAACACTGCCGGTGCCTGGGGTCATCAGGTCTGCCGCATGATCGGAGACGACGCCCAGGTGGAACCGGCGGCCCTCATGCTGATGATCACCGAACGAGTGGCGCCGTTCATCACGCCGGTGCTGGGCGCGGTGGGGCGCAAGCTGTCCTTCAAGCAATACGGCAACGGTACGGTGATGATCGGCGGCGGTCAGCGTGGTCGCGCCCTGCCTGAGCGCAATATAGCCGAGACCAAACTAGCCGGCATGGGCAACAGCGCCGTCACGGTGAAGGCGCTGTTCCCGCAACTGGGCCCGGTAAACGTGGTGCGCTGCTGGGCTGGGATCGAGGCCATGATGCCTGATGGCGTTCCGGTAATCGGGCCGAGCCGGGCCGTGAAGGGTGCCTATCACGCCTTTGGTTTTTGCGGCCATGGCTTCCAATTGAGCCCGATCGTTGGCCGCCTGTTGGCGGAACTGATTACCACTGGCCAAGCCAGCTTGCCGATTGAGGCTTTTTCCATCGATCGTTTTGACGTCCTTCCCGCAAACGGGAGTATCGGCTAGGTCGTGCCAATAGTTTCGGTCCGCACCATCCGTATCAGATAGGCCAGGACGGCGGTGACGATGAAAAATGCCGGAATATCGCCGATCAGACGGCCACGCTGGCTTTCGTCAACCAAGGCCTCGACCAACATGACGCCGCATGAGCGGCGGAGGACCGGACCGTGAACCAGATTAGGCCCCTGTGTTCAAAAGGATCGCGGCCCGCCGCTAGGATCAAAAAGACGCCGAGGATCGTATAGAACGGCCCGCTCTGATCCGGCGTCCAGACCCAACCCGGAGGCGACACCACGGCATGGCATAAAGACCAGCCCGGTCACCCGCGGAGCAATCTTTAAAAGCTGTAGTTTCGCCATTTGAATTCTTTTTTTCCTGCTCGATAGGGAGATCAGGTTGGCGATATATCAACGGCTTAACACAAGGCGAAAATGAGAAAGGACATTGTCTTGGTAGATACCTTGCCCGACAAGCAAGACCAGCCTTTCAATTGAGAACGTTTCCATCAATAGTTTCCGAAACCATACGGGGGTTTGGATGAACGAGTTACTAAACGATGCAACGGCGCGGGCCTTAACCTATCTGGATGGTCTGGATAGTCGATCCGTGGCGCCCAGTGCGGAGGCGCTGGCGGGGCTGTCCGAATTGGGTGGGCCTTGGGCTGAACAAGGGGCCCGGGTGGAGGATATTCTGGCGAAATTGGACCGCCTGGGTTCCCCCGCCACCATGGCCAGTGCCGGGCCGCGCTATTTCGGTTTCGTAACCGGCGGTAGCTTGCCTGTGGCACTGGCGGCTAATTGGCTGGCAGGCGCCTGGGACCAGAATGCCTTTTCGACCACTTCCTCGCCCCTTGGCGCAGCTCTGGAAACGGTCAGCCTGGATTGGTTGCGGCAGATTTTCGGCTTTCCCAAGGACGCCGGCGGGGCCTTTGTCACCGGAGCTACAATGGCCAATTTTACCGCCTTGGCGGCGGCCCGTCACGCGGTGCTGGCGCGGGCCGGCTGGGATGTGGAACAGGACGGTTTGTTTGGCGCGCCACCGATAATGGTTCTTGTCGGGGACGAGGGCCATGCTGCGATGCTGAAGGCTGTGCGCATGCTGGGTCTGGGCGAGGGCCGGGTGCGGCGTTTGGCCGTGGATGACCAGGGTGCGATACTGGCCGATGCTCTACCGGCTATCGACGGCCCCACGATCCTTTGTCTGCAGGCGGGCAATGTCAATTCCGGCGCTTTCGATCCGGCCCAGGCGTTGATCCCCCCGGCGCAACAGGCTGGCGCCTGGGTGCATGTGGACGGCGCCTTTGGCATCTGGGCCAAGGCGGCGCCGAACCGTGCTGATCTGGCGGTGGGTTATGAAGGGGCAGACTCTCTGGCAGTCGATGCACACAAATGGCTGAACGTACCCTATGACAGCGGCATCACCCTGGTGCGAGAACCCAGCTATCTGCGCGCCGCTATGTCGATCAGCGCCGCCTATCTGCCCGAAGCCGGGGTTCGCGAACCCTATGACTATACACCGGAATGCAGCCGGCGCATGCGTGGCACGGAAATCTGGGCGGCACTCGCCTCTCTGGGTCAAAGTGGTCTGGCTGATTTGATCGAGACCTGTTGCCGACATGCTAGCATGCTGGCCGAGGGACTGACGGCAGCAGGCTTTGAGGTTTTGAACCTGGTCCGGCTGAACCAGGTCATGGTCTCGTTTGGCGATGACGAACGGACCGATCAGGTGATCGCCGGCCTGCAGGCCGACGGCGGCGCCTGGTGTGGCGGCACCCACTGGCATGGCAAGGCGGCCATGCGCATCAGCTTTTCCTCCCACGCCACCACGGATACGGATGTGGACAAGACCTTGGCGGCTATTCTGCGCATCGCGCGATCGAATACTGGACTTTAACGGCGCGGCGCCCAGATTGTGGAAATGGGACGGCGCAAATTTGCGAATGATGGGGGAATTTAATGAGCGACAACGACAAGGTATTTGCGGGATCCATTCCTGAATTTTATGACACCTATTTGGTGCCATTGATATTTGAGGCCTATGCGGATGATCTTGCCGAACGAACCGCCGCGCTGGCGCCAGAAGCGGTTTGGAGACTGCGGCGGGTAGCGGCATGGTCACCGGCGCCATGGCGGCGCGTTTGAGTTCCGATTGCCGTTATGTGGCGTCTGACCTGAACCAACCCATGCTGTATCATGTCGCCAAGGTGCAGGCGCGCGTACCACTTGGCGCCAGGCCGGTGCTTTAGCGCTGCCTTTCGATGACGGATGCTTCGATGCTGTCGTTTGTCAGTTCGGCGTGATGGTTTTTCCCGACCGGGCCGCGGGCTATGCCGAGGCGCACCGGGTATTGATGCCGGTCGGCGGCAGAATTAGGGGACACGTTATTGAGGCTACTGTCTAGCTCTCGTGAGCGAAGATCATGCAGGAACAGGTGGCATGCGCATATAGCTTGTCGTTCTCGTCCACCAGGCGGGCTTCGGAGGTGGCGATCTTGCGGCCTGGATGCACCACTTCGCCGATAGCCTGGATCAAGCTGCCATCAACGGGCAGGGGGCGGACCATGTTCAGCTTGAGTTCCAACGTGGTATAAAACTGTCCCGCCCCCAGCAGGCTGTGGATGGCGCAGCCCATGGCGGAATCCAGCATGCCCGCGAAATGGCCGCCGTGCACTGTGCCCAGGGGATTGAGCATGAATTCTTGGGGCCGGCCTGCAAACACCACGCGGCCCTGGGCGACCTCGACCAGGTCATAATCCATGGTCTGCTGGTAGGAACACTGAGGTAGTTCACCGTTCATCATGGCGCGCAGATAGTCTATGCCGGCCATGCTTTGGCCCGCCTCGGCCGTCCGCTTGGGGTCGGCCCAGGTGTAGCTTCGGCTATGCAAGCGAGTTAGCCCTCCTTGGGTGGGCGCTGCTGCTTTTCTTCCGTGGCGCCGCCGGCCTCCCGCCAGGCCGCATAGCCGCCGCGCAGATGACAAACTGGTGCCAGGCCCATGTTGTGCACGGCCAGGGCAGCAAGGGCGGAACGCAGGCCGCCGGCGCAGAAGAACAGGAAGCGCTTGCCGGATTGGAAATCTTCCTTGGCATAGGGGCTGTTGGGATCGACCCAGAATTCCAGCATGCCGCGCGGCGAATGCATCGCGCCAGGTATGGCGCCCTCGCGCCACAATTCGCGGATGTCGCGGATATCGACGAAGACCACGTCGTCATTGCCATAAGCTTCCATGGCCTGTTCCACGCTCCAGTTCTCGATAATGGTTTCCGCGTGTTCGCAGAGTTCCTTGACGCCTTTGGTGATCATCGTTGTCTCCTAAAAAATCCGTTCTCGGAGTTTAGCCGCCGCGTGAGGTATCGCCAAGACGAATAGGCCGGCCCGGCCTCTCGCCGCTGGGCCTGCCCTGTTGCCAGACGGGTGCGCCGTTAACGAAAACCCGGTCTATACCCATGGATGGCCGCGTCGGTGCATCGAACGTCGCGCCGTCGGCAATGGTCTTGGGATCGAAAATGACCAGATCGGCGAAAGCGCCCTGGTGCAGCACGCCCCGGTCCTTGAAGCCGAATTGCGCCGCCGGCAGGCCGCTCATGCGGTGCACCGCCGCTTCCAATGGCAGCAGGCCAAGGTCACGTGAATAGTGCCCCAACACACGGGGGAAGGTGCCCCACAGGCGCGGATGAGGATGTTGATCGTCGGGAATACCGTCGGAACCGATCATGGAACCGGGATAGGACAGCACCCGTTGGACGTCTTCCTCGTCCAGCTGGAAATAGATCGCGCCGCCCGGTGCCAGGGCCTCCGCCGCCTCCTCCGGGCTCAACTCCATCTCCGCCGCCAGTTCTGCCAGGTCGCGGCCATGTACGTCGGGCCGGGGCTCGGACCAGGTGATCAGCACCTTGTGGCAACGCTTGACCAGATGGGGCAGAATCATGGTGGAGGAGGCATGATAGGGGTACATGTCCAAGGTCAGGCGCTGTTGGCCCTGGAATTTTTCGATCAACGGCAGGGTCTGTTTGGTCTTGCCGAAGTTGCCCAGGCCCGCCGCCTTGTGGTGCGAAACAACCACCTGCACGTCGGCATCGCGGCCGATCCGCGCCACCTCTTCCAGGGCTTCGAGAACATGCTTAGCCTCGTCCCTGATATGGGCGGTATAAATGCCGTCCTTGGCCGCCATGACCCCGGCTACCGCCGCAACTTCCTCCGTCGTCGCGGCCTGCGCCGGGNGGTAAAACAGCCCCGACGACATGCCGATGGCGCCGCCGTCGATACATGCGCCCAGGCTGTCCTGCATGGCGGCGATTTCACTGTCCGTGGCGCTGCGGTTCAGACTATCCATGTGGCCGTAGCGAAGAGAGGAATGCCCCACCAGCATCGCCGCGTTCAGGGCCGCCGGGGTCTTGTCCAGGCCATCGAGAAAATCCCCGGCCGTGGCGAATTGCAGATCCTTCCGATCCTGCCACAAGGAAAACGGAAACTGGCTTTTCCCGTAGTTTTTCCAAGGCGCCAGGGAAAAGCCGCAGTTGCCGACCACGACGGTTGTCACGCCCTGGCTGGCTTTCGGCGCCATCTCCGGATGCGTGAACAGATAACGGTCGTCATGGGTATGCACATCGATAAAGCCGGGCGCGATCACACGGCCTTGGGCATCGATCTCTTCCCCTGCGCTCTGGCCACCCAGATCACCGACCGCCGTCACCCGGTCGCCGGTAATGGCGACATCCGCCTGGAAGCCGTTGGCGCCGGTGCCATCAATCACGGTACCGTTGCGGATGATGACGTCAGGGTTGGTCATGCCCTAGGCGGCCATCAAATCAATAAAACGCTGGAACAGATAGTGGCTGTCCTGGGGGCCGGGGGAGGCCTCGGGGTGATACTGTACCGAGAATATGGGCTGGCCCTCGACCCGGATGCCCTCAACGGAACCATCAAACAGGGAGGTATGGCTTTCCACCACGCCCGCCGGTAGGCTGTCGCGCTGGACCACGAAGCCGTGGTTCTGCGAGGTGATCTCCACCTTGCCTGTGCTCAGATCCTTGACCGGCTGGTTGGCGCCACGATGGCCCATGTGCATCTTTTCCGTCGCCGCGCCCAGGGCCAGGGAGAGCATTTGATGGCCCAGGCAGATTCCGAATATGGGCTTGCCGGATTTGATCAGGCCCTGGATGGCCGGCACTGCGTATTTGCCTGTGGCCGCCGGATCGCCGGGACCGTTGGAGAGGAAGATGCCATCTGGGTTCAGGGCCAGAATCTCCTCGGCGGGGGTCGAGGCTGGCACCACCGTCACCTTGCATTGGGCCGAGGCCAGACAGCGCAGGATGTTGCGCTTGATGCCGAAATCCATGGCCACTACGTGATAGCTGGGCGTCTGCAAGGCGCCATGGCCCAGGCCCAGTTGCCATTCGGTCTCGTCCCAGGTGTAGCTTGCAGTGCAGGTCACTTCCGCTGCCAAGTCCATGCCTTCAAGGCTNGGCCAAGCCGCCGCTCTGGCCTGCAGTGTGGGGATATCGAATGTGCCTTCGGGGCTGTGGCAGACCAGACCGGAGGGTGCGCCGCCGTCGCGGATCAAACGGGTCAGGCGCCGGGTATCGATGCCACAAATGCCAGGCAGGTTGCTTTTCACCAACCAGGCGTCCAGATGACTCAAGGCGCGGTGATTGGAAGGTTGGGTGATATCGGCGCGCAGAACCAAGCCACGGGCGGCGGGACTCAAGGTTTCGATATCCTCGTCATTTGCGCCCACATTGCCGATATGAGGAAAGGTGAAGGTAATGATCTGACCCGCATAGCTGGGATCGGTCAAAATTTCCTGATAGCCGGTCATGGAGGTGTTGAAACAGACCTCGCCCACCGCATCCGTCGTGGCGCCGATACCCTGGCCCCAGAATACCTGGCCATCCGCCAGAACTAGGGCGGCGGTCGCCCAACTGGGTACGGCTTCCATACTATCGTCTTGATTATTCATGCTTTTTTGCGGCTCCGGCATATGGCAGTCTGGGCAGGCAAATTGGCGCGGAGATTAAGCAAAAGCTGGGTCTCCGTCAAGCCTCGGGTGTTTGAGAAAGTATAATAAAATCAAATAGTTATAATTATGACGCGGTAATGGCAATGATTGCCATTTGCCCCATTATCCATTATCCTTCCGGGCCTGCAAACTGCATGAGGAGGCGGAATGGTGCGTGAACAGCTGAAGGAAGCGCTGACAACGGCCATGAAGGCTGGGGAAAAGCGCCGCGTCGCCACGCTGCGCCTGATATTAGCGGCGATCAAGGACCGTGACATTGCCGCCCGTTCCGAGGGCAAGAACGATGGGGCGGGGGATGGCGTCAGTGACGAGGAGGTTCTGGCGATCCTGCAAAAAATGATCAAGCAACGGCGCGAATCGATCACTTTGTATCAAGAGGGTGGCCGTCTGGAATTGGCCGAGCAGGAAGAACAAGAAATCGCCATCATCGAGGAGTTTCTGCCCGAACAGATCGACGCTGACGAGCTGGCCGCCGCCGTGGCTGCCGTGGTCGCGGAAACCGGCGCCTCATCCCTCAAGGACATGGGCGGCGTCATGGCACAGCTGAAAGAGCGTTACGCCGGCCGCATGGATTTTGCCAAGGCCGCCGGACAGGTTAAGACACTGTTGAGCAGCTAGCTCTTTTTAGACGTAGGTCGATTTGGCATGGCCATACCGGAGCATTTTCTGGCGGAATTACGCAGCCGCGTCGGGCTGGTGGATCTGGTCGGGCGCCGGGTCAAGCTCACCAGGCGGGGCCGCGAACATACCGGCCTGTGTCCCTTTCATAACGAAAAGACGCCTTCGTTCACGGTGAACGAGGACAAGGGTTTCTACCACTGCTTTGGCTGTAGCGCCCACGGCGGCGCCATCGACTTCGTAATGAATACCGAAGGCTTGTCGTTCCCCGAGGCGGTGGAGCGTCTGGCGGGCGAGGCGGGTATGGAAGTGCCGCAATCGGCACTGCGCGACAGGGAGGCCGAGGAACGCCGCAAGAACCTGTACGACGTGATGCAGATCGCTGCAGATTGGTTCGAGGGGCAGTTGGCCGGCTTGGCCGGCGATGGCGCCCGGCAATATATCGAGGGGCGGGGCCTGGAGGCGGCGACAGTCAAACGCTTTCATCTTGGTTATGCGCCGGAGCGGCGGGATCTTATGAAACAGACCTTGATGGCGCGCGGCCTGGAAGAGGCGCTATTGATCGAGGCGGGCCTGTTGATCGCGCCCGAGGACGGCGGCGACAGCTATGACCGTTTCCGCAACCGCCTAATATTTCCCATTACCGATGCCCGCGACAGGGTCGTGGCTTTTGGCGGCCGGGCCCTGGGCGATCAGCGCGCCAAGTACCTGAACTCGCCCGAGACGCCGATCTTTCACAAGGGTGATCTACTTTATAACATCTCCAACGCTCGAAAACCGGCCCGTGATAGCGACAATCTGGTGGTGGTGGAGGGTTATACGGATGTCATCGCCCTGGACCAGGCCGGCCTGCCGTTTGCCGTCGCGCCCCTGGGCACCGCATTGACCGAGAACCAGATGACCGGACTGTGGCGTCTGGTGGCTGAACCCGCATTATGTTTTGATGGCGATGCCGCCGGTGAGCGCGCCGCTCACCGGGCCGCCGANCGCGCCTTGCCACTGCTTACGCCCGGCCATTCCCTTAAATTTATCGCCCTGCCGGCGGGGGAGGATCCCGATAGCCTGGTCCGGGCCAAAGGAACGGCTGCATTTACTGATTTGCTGGCCGGTGCAGTGCCGTTATCGGAAACCCTCTGGCGCATGCAGGTGCAGGGCAAGAACCTGGATACCCCTGAACAGCGTGCCGGTCTGCGCAAGGATTTGCGTGCCGTGGTCGGTGAAATCGCCGATGGTACTGTGCGGGCCTATTACGGTGATCATTTCAAGGATCGTTTGGAAAAGGCCTTCGCGCCCGCACGGAGAAGGCGGGAGAGTGGCTCCAATCATGGGGGGTACAACAAAAACTGGCGGCCCGGCGGAGGGCGGGGGCCTCTTTATGCCCCGCCAATTCCGGCCCACAGGGGCCTCGGCCAAGGCAGGGATGCCGATACCTCTTCACGGGAACGCCTGCTGATCGCGGGATTGCTGCATCATCCGGAGCTTATTCATGAGGTTTTCGAGGAGGTTGGTGAATTGCGTCTGTCCTCTCCGATGCTTGACAACATCCGTACCGTGATCATAGAAAGGGCTACGTCCGGCGTGCCCATTGACCTAGAAGGCCTTCGTAACAATTTCCAAAGTGGTGGGATGGCTGATGCCGCCACCAGATTAATAGCGGAATTGACGGGCTCAGGTATTGCGCATCTTGATCCGCTCGCGCGCCTGGATACAACGTTGGAACGGGTTATAAAGGACTGGACAAGCGTTTTCCAATGGCACCGGCTGGAAGATTTGCGCCGCGACCTTAAGGCGGCGGAAGAGGATTTGGGCCGCGACATGACTGATGAAAAGCAGGCTCGCTTTCTTGCGCTGAAAGAGGCAGTGGACGTGGCAACGGCCGAAGCGGTCGGTTTCGACGATACTTAAAAGTGGATAAAACGCGGCTTTTTTACCGTAATTGTTAGCCGCAATTGTGATTGGGCATTAATTTTTGTAGTGACATTTTGCGGGCGAATAAACGTCCTGGCACAAAAATAGGCGGACATTCATGGCGAAAGCACAGGTAGTGGAAAAGACGGCGGGAGAGGAAAGCGGCGATCGGCCGCTAATCGATTCCAAGGCCGAGGCCAATTTGAAAAGTTTGATCGCGCAAGGCAAGGAGCGCGGCTATATCACCTATGACGAGCTGAACGAAGTCCTGCCACAGGATCAGGTTTCCTCCGAGCAGATCGAGGATTTCATGACCTTGCTCTCGGAGATGGGCGTCAACCTGATCGAGGCTGACGATGCCGAGGAGCAGAGTGCCGGTGCTGCCGGTGCCGCCAATGGCGCCAACGGTGCCAATGGCAGTGCCGCTGAAAGCGACGGCGAGGGCAAAATCGACGAGGCCGAAGCAGTGGAGAGCACGGAACTGGCACCCGCCAAAAGCACCGCCGTGGCCGCCAAACCTGCCGGAAAGTCGGAAACCCTGGAACGGACCGATGATCCCGTGCGCATGTATCTGCGCGAGATGGGCAGCGTCGAGCTGCTCTCCCGCGAGGGCGAGATCGCCATCGCCAAACGGATCGAGGCTGGGCGCGAGGCCATGATTGCCGGCATCTGCGAAAGTCCGCTCACCATCCGCGCGGTAATCGAATGGCATGACCTGCTGATGGTGGGCAATGTGCTGTTGCGCGACATTATTGATTTGGACGCGACCTATGGCGCTGGACCCGACGGTAAGAAGAACCAGGGCATGGCCGTTCACGCCACCAATGGTGCCGCGGCACCTGCGGCGAATGGCGCCACCAATGGCGCCGCCGCCGCCAATGACGACGACAGCAGTGACAGCAACGAGAACGCCGAGAAATCCGACGATGACGAGGAGGAGGATACAACCTTGTCCCTCTCGGCCATGGAAGAGGCGCTCAAACCCGGCGTAATCGAGATGTTCGAGAAAATCGCCAAGGTCTACAAGCGCTTCAAGAAGGTCCAGGATCTGCGGGTTGAGGCGGCCCTGAAGCATCAGGAACTGACAGCGGCCCATGAAAAGCGCTACTTGAAGCTGCACGAGGAACTGATCGTCCTGGTCAACGCGGTGCATCTCAACAACAACCGCATCGAGGCGCTGGTCGATCAGTTGTACGGCATCAATCGCCGCCTGATCGGCCTGGAAGGCCGGCTGTTGCGCCTGGCGGAAAGCCGCCGGGTGCCGCGCCTGGAATTCCTCAAGCATTATCAGGGCCACGAAACGGACCCACGCTGGGTCTCCCGCGTGCGGCGCCTGAAAGGCAAGGGCTGGGCTGAATTCGCTACCAAGGAGCGGGACGAGATCAAGACGATCCGCGGCGGTGTCTCCACCGTTGCCTCCGAGACCGGCCTGCCGATCCTCGAATACAAGCGCATTGTCTCCACCGTGCAAAAGGGCGAACGGGAGGCGCGTCAGGCGAAAAAGGAAATGGTTGAGGCCAACCTGCGCCTGGTGATCTCCATCGCCAAGAAATACACCAACCGGGGCCTACAATTCCTCGATCTGATCCAGGAAGGCAACATCGGCCTGATGAAGGCGGTAGATAAGTTCGAATACCGCCGGGGCTATAAATTTTCCACCTATGCCACTTGGTGGATTCGTCAGGCGATTACCCGCTCCATCGCCGATCAGGCCCGCACCATCCGTATTCCGGTGCATATGATCGAGACCATCAATAAGCTGGTCCGCACCTCGCGTCAGATGCTGCACGAAATCGGTCGCGAGCCGACGCCAGAGGAGCTGGCCGAAAAGCTCGGCATGCCCTTGGAAAAGGTACGCAAGGTGATGAAGATCGCCAAGGAGCCGATCAGCCTGGAAACGCCTATCGGCGACGAGGAAGACTCGCACCTGGGCGATTTCATCGAGGACAAGAACGCGGTCCTGCCGGTGGATGCGGCGATCCATTCAAATCTGCGCGAGACCACGACGCGGGTTCTGGCGTCGTTGACACCGCGCGAGGAACGGGTTCTGCGCATGCGTTTNGGCATAGGCATGAACACCGATCANACCTTNGAAGAGGTNGGCCAGCAGTTCTCGGTCACCCGGGAACGTATNCGGCAGATNGAAGCCAAGGCCTTGCGNAAATTGAAACATCCGTCCCGCTCGCGCAAACTGCGCAGCTTCCTGGATACGTGATCTAGACATCTGCCTATCTGGCCTGCTCCCCCACCCGGCCACCCATTGAGTATGATCCCATGGGTGGCCGGGTGGGGGAGCAGGCCAGATAGGCAACGCATAATATGCAGAGTTACGGGCCTGTAGCTCAGTTGGTTAGAGCCGGCCGCTCATAACGGTCTGGTCGCTGGTTCGAGTCCAGCCGGGCCCACCACTACCTTAATCGGATCTTATGATTTCAATTGCTTAACTCCTTTTTTGGCCAACTAGCCCGGAAGGTTAGCCATTTTTTTGTTCTATTTCTGTCCTCGAAACGGCGCCGACCGTAAGGAATTTATGCCCACAACCAAATTCAATAATTTCAACCATCACTATTTCCTGTCCCTTTGGCGGAGCTGTAAACCATGTCCGAAACGATCAGTTATCCAGACTATGAATTTATCGATGTTTCCGTTGCCGAGGGAGTTGGGCGCATGATCTTGAACCGTCCACATGTCCTGAATGCCCTGATCCCAGAAATGATGGGCGAGATCATTGCCGCGCTGGAATTGATGCGGGACGATGACGCGGTCCGCGCATTACTAATCACGGGCGCTGGGCGCGCCTTTTCCGCCGGAGGCGATGCCGGGTTTCTTGAAAAATTGATAGATGCCCGTCCCTTCGATATCAAGGAGACGGTGTACGCCTTTTTTGGCAAGGGGGTTCAGACATTGAAACTATTCCCAAAGCCGACAGTCGCCGCCGTCAACGGCCCAGCCGCCGGTGCTGGATTTGAGATCGCCCTAGCTTGTGATTTCAGGATTGCCTCTCAAACGGCGATGTTCCATCAGTCTTGGATACACCTTGGCCTGATCTCGCCCCTGGGTGGAATGTATCTGCTGCCACGGCTGGTTGGCTTGTCCAGGGCGAATGAAATTCTCATGCTGGGACAGCGGGTTAGTGGCGAGGAGGCGGCGGAGATGGGGCTCGTCAACGAAACGGTGGCTGACGAGGCTTTGCCGACAGCGGCAGAGACGCTGCTCCGGCGTCTGTCCGATGGTCCGCCGTTGGCGTTGCGCGCCATGAAGGAGGGTATCCGCCGCGGCATGGAATCGACACTTGCCGCGGAATGGGAGCATAGCGTCTATGTTCAGTCGCTACTTATCGACAGCGAGGATTATGCCGAGGGCGTACAGGCCTTGCTGGCAAAGCGTAAGGCAAATTTCTCAGGTAGGTAATACTACTTTTGATCAGATCGCGTCTTAACCATTTGCTAAGCGAAAAACTATAGAGTTCAGTCCGTAAAGCCACATTCATATGCGGTTGAATAAGTTTTGGGATGAAGATCATGGCTACGCCATTCCGGCGCATAGTGTTGGGCTTTAGAAATTTCGCCGCTGGCCTTGGAAGGGAAACCTATGAAAGTCAGCGCGATTTCGCGAGCGTGGACGTGAACACCGAGGTCACGGTTTTCTTCGAGGGACAAAGCCTTGAATAGGGTTGGCTTTAACGTCCGCGTCGCCAAGGATGAGACCCAGGTCTACAAATCCATGGTGCTGAATGACATCCGCCGCTTCGCTGATACCCCCGTCAAGGACTCCATCACGCGGGAATTTCAGGAATAGGTGATGTGGGAGGCAGAATGCTGGGCCCGTACGTTCCATGCCCTGGATGCGGGCGGTATTACCATGCACCGCATCCATGCCGTCACCCTCATAGCGAATCCGACAAAAAATTAAATTCCGCCTCGCCCAAATGCCCTAGGTGTTTTGGGGTGTATAGCCGCGGCCTTGGTAGTCAAAATCCCAAAGTTCCCGGTTCTCCGCCTGGTGCAGAAAATAGTTGTTATGATAGCTGCGGATCTCGGCGATCTTGCCCTCCTCAAACAGATACCATTCGCTGCCGCGCAGTACTTCCGGCGTTCCCGTCGGTGCCGGGGTCCAGCGCATGCTCCATTCGATCACGGCTTCGGGTTCCTGCACCAAGGTATGATCAAGGCGCCAATGTGCCGCCGTGCGTGGCCCTACCTTGACCCAGTAATTCGCCAGGCCGGCGGCACCCCGCACGGCGCCATGATCGACGAAATAATGCACGACATCCTGGGTAAAGGTTGACATCATCAATTCGTAATCGGAGCTGTTGCAGCCGTCGTAATAGCGCTTGATGGTTTCAATATACGGATGGCCGGATTGCCGGGGCATGCTGGTAACTCCATTTCCGGGAGGCATTGGGCGGTCGTTGTGGCCATGGTATCAACTCATGTCTTTAAGCGCCAATGGCAAGGCTAAGGCATGACAGCGATCTATGACAGTATTGGTGCCGGCTACGACCGCCACCGCCGCGCCGACCCGGGCATCGCCGCCGACCTGTTCGAGATGTTGGGTGCGCCGGGTGCTGGCCGCTATCTCGATCTGGCCTGTAGCAGCGGAAATTACACGATTGCTCTGGCCAAGCTGGGATACAGCTTGTCTGGCCTGGATATCTCCCAACGCATGTTGACGGCGGCACGGGCAAAATTCGGGACGCCGGCTGGATTCTGGGTGGGGTAGGGTAGGGTAGTTGCCCTTTGCCGACGAGACCTTCCAGGGCGCGGTCTGTACTCTGGCGATCCACCACTTTTAAGATCTTTCAGTGGCCTTCCGCGAATGCCGGCGCGTGCTGTGTCCGGCTGCGCCGTTCGTGCTGTTTACGGGCAAGACTGGGCAAATGCGGTGCTACTGTTTGAACGCCTATGTCCCAGAGGCCATGGCGCGCTCGATAGCCGACATGCCCCGCCGCGGAGAGCTCGAGAGCACGCCGCGGGCCCGCTGGGTTTATGGCACCGGTGTTCGTACCTTACGATGTAACGCGGGACCTGCAGGACCGTTTCCTCTATAGCGGCAACCACGAGCCGGAATTTTATCTCGACGCCAGCGCGTGTGCCTCCATCTTCACCTTCGAAACGCATGGCGACGAGGCCGAAGTACGTGACGGCGTGGCGCAATTGAAAGCGGACATCGCTACGGGACGTTTCGAGGATGTATGACGTTCTTTTACCGCCGAATTTGGCGACTATCTATTCGTTGGCGCCAAGTGCCTGGAATAACGCTCATAGGCCCATCTGTGCCAGGATCGCGGGCAGCACGGGGCCGTCTTCATCGCCCATGGCGGCCGTCATATCGAAATGATCGGCGCCGGGCAGTTCCATATATTCAGCCCCAATGCCGTTGGCCTGACATTGATCCACATAAACGCGGGTCTGCTTGATCCATTCATCGGTCTCGCCGCCGCCCACGGGGACGAGTAGGGGCAGGTCGCGGCGGGGCAGGTTTTGCAACGGCGAAACGCTGGCCAACATATCCCGGGTCAGGCCGATTTCCTGGTTCACGGAGATACCCAAAATGGGTTCGGGGTCATAGACGCCGGTCAGCAGGGCCGCCCCCTTGATCAGATCCTCCGGCAGGCCCTCCGCCCGCCAGTCATGGGCCAGCATCATGGCGCCCAGGTGGGCCCCGGCGGAATTGCCGGAGATGAAGATACGTTTAGGGTCACCACCCCATTCGGCGATATTGCCGTGGGTCCAGGTCAGGGCACGGACCATTTCGGCGATAATTTCGGGCAGGGTGACGTTGGGGCAGAGGTCATAGTTGACGATCACCACGCAGGCGCCAGCAGCGGCGAAGGGTTCGGCCAGGAAGCTGACATCGGATTTATCCTGGGCCCGCCAATAGCCGCCGTGGATATAGATTTGAACAGGCGCGTCGTCTGCCTCCGCCGGGAACACATCCAGCACTTCCAATGGCCCAGGCCCATAGCGCAGATCGTAAACCCCTTCGATCCGGCAGCGCGCTTCGGCCGAAACCGTGACCCGAGCATCGATCTTGCGCTGGTGGTCGGGCACCGCCTGACGCGGGTTATATTGCCGCTCGAAATCCTCGATTGAATAGCCGCGCCGGTCGATTTCTGTCATCTCGATGATCTCGTTCAGAATTACGCGAAGGCTTGGTCGGAAAGTAACAGCACCGCGCCACGATTGCCAATGTCTCAGGCGCAACTCGACCTAAAATCAGCTCGCCTTTCGAAAGTGCGCGGCGAAGGGATCCAGGGGTAGTCTGGCGCCATTGGTGAGGTAGGAGATCGTCCAGCAGTCCCGTTCGAGAGTCGCAAACTGGCCGGCCAATCATGGACCTGCTGGACCTGCTGGGCCGGCGCATGTGCCTGCGCATTTTGTGGGAACTGCGGCAAGGAGGTCAGGCCTTCCGCGCCCTCCAGGATGCAGCGGAGACGAACCCGAGCGTTTTGAACACACGACTAGCGGAGTTAAAGGCAACGGGTTTGGTCGAATTGGGCCGGGATGGCTACCGGCTTACGGGTCCGGGACAAGACCAGACCGCGCTACTTTTGCCTCTGAATACATGGCTGGAGATTGGGCGGAGATATTTCAGCCTCTGTTCAAATAAAGTCCTTACGCGAAAGCTTGCAGGCCTGTCATGGAACGGCCCAGGATCAGGGCATGAATATCATGGGTGCCCTCGTAGGTGTTCACCGTCTCCAGGTTCACCATGTGGCGCATAATGTGATATTCGTCCGAGATACCGTTGGCACCGTGCATGTCGCGCGCCGTGCGAGCGATATCCAACGCCTTGCCGCAGCAGTTACGCTTGATGATCGAGATCATCTCGGGCGCCGCACGGTGTTCGTCGATTAGACGGCCAACGCGCAGACAGGATTGCAGGCCAAGGGAAATTTCTGTCTGCATATCCGCCAGCTTCTTTTGCACCAACTGGGTCGCGGCCAGGGGCCGGCGAAATTGCTTGCGGTCCATGGTGTAGTTCAGGGCACCTTGCCAGCAAAATTCCGCCGCGCCCATGACGCCCCAGGCAATGCCGTAACGGGCCCGGTTGAGACAGCCGAAGGGACCGGACAGGCCCTTTGCCTCGGGCAGATAGTTTTCGTCCGGTACGAAGCAGTCTTCCAGGACAATGCCGCCCGTGATCGAGGCCTTCAGGCTCAGCTTGCCCTCTATCTTGGGCGTGGAGAAACCCTTGAAACCGCGTTCCACCAGATAACCCCGGATATTGCCGTTGTCATCCTTGGCCCAGACCACGGCGACATCGGCGATGGGGGAATTGGTGATCCACATCTTGGCGCCGTTCAGGACCCAGCCGCCGTCAACTTTCTTGGCCCTGGTGATCATGGAGCCGGGATCGGAGCCATGATCAGGTTCAGTCAGGCCAAAGCAGCCGACGAATTCGCCGCTGGCCAGCTTGGGCAGGAATTTCTGCCGTTGTTCTTCACTGCCATAGGCGTTTATGGGATGCATCACCAGAGAGGATTGTACGGAAGCGGCCGAACGGTAGCCGCTGTCCACGCGCTCAACCTCGCGGGCGATCAGGCCATAGCAGACGTACGAGACGCCGGCACAACCGTAACCTTCGATGGTCGAACCCAGCAGGCCCAACTCACCCATCTCGTCCATGATTTCACGGTGGAATTTTTCCTGCCGCGTCGCCTCGATAATCCGGGGCATCAACTTGTCTTGGCAATAGTCCCGGGCGCTATCGCGGACCAGCTTTTCCTCTTCGTTCAGCTGATCATCCAGCAGAAAGGGATCGTCCCAGGCAAAAGACCCAGTTGCGAGATAGTCCGTCTGGCTCTTTGCCCGATCCGTATTCATTTGCCCAAACTCCTGTGTGGTGCCGTCATTGCAATACTGGTCTTATTAGCCAAGGAAAGGCCCCGCGACAACAGCTGCTTGTCTTACTTTGCCGGGAATCCGATTTGTGCGACAAATTGTCCGATCTTCACGAAATAGACTTGAAAAAGCCGTCTTTGGCGGCAAACTATCCCAGTTAACAAAATTGAAATGCGTCTAATTGATCCTGATCAAATCTGTCGCCAATTGGGAATTGTATATTTTGGCGCAAAGGGGATTGACTATGGACTACGATAAACTATTTGCCGACCGGATCGCTGACCTTCGCAATGAAGGGCGCTATCGTGTATTCGCGGAGCTGGAACGTCATGCCGGCAATTTTCCCAAGGCGACGCGCCATCACGATGGCAGGCAACAGGACGTTACGGTTTGGTGCTCAAACGACTATCTGGGCCAGGGCCAGAACAGGGATGTTCTGGACGCTATGCATACGGCCCTGGACAAGGTCGGCGCCGGTTCGGGCGGTACCCGCAACATCTCGGGCACCAACCATTATCATGTCCTGTTGGAGCGGGAGCTGGCCGATCTGCATGGCAAGGAAGCCGCCTTGCTGTTTACTTCCGGCTACATTTCCAACGAGGCGACGCTATCGACATTGGTCAAGGCACTGCCGGGACTGATCATTTTTTCCGACGCCTTGAACCATGCCTCGATGATTGACGGCATCCGCCATGGCGGCGGTCCGAAGCAGATCTGGCGCCACAACGATACAGAACATCTGGCGGAACTGCTGGCTAAGGCCGACCCTGATAAGCCAAAGATCGTAGCCTTTGAGTCCGTTTATTCCATGGACGGCGATATCGCCCCGATCGGCGAGATTTGCGCCATTGCCAAGAAGTATGGCGCCTTAACTTATCTGGATGAAGTTCATGCGGTTGGCATGTATGGCACCCGTGGCGGCGGTGTCGCCGAACGTGACGGCGTCATGGATCAACTGGATATCATCGAAGGTACTCTGGCCAAGGCTTTTGGCGTAATGGGCGGCTATATCACCGGGTCCTCAGATTTGGTCAATGTCATTCGCAGTTATGCCTCCTCCTTCATCTTCACGACCTCGATCGCACCGGCCATCGCCGCTGGCGCCCTATGCAGTGTGCGCCATCTGAAAGGCTCGAACGTGGAACGAGTGCGGCATCAGGAACGGGCCGCCGCATTGAAGACATTGTTCGCCGAGGCAGAGTTGCCCATGATGCCGTCGGTCAGCCACATCGTGCCATTGATGGTTGGTGACGCGGCGTTGTGCAAACAGGTCTCCGACGAATTGTTGGATGAATTCGGCATCTATGTGCAGCCCATCAATTATCCCACAGTGCCCCGGGGAACCGAGCGTCTGCGCTTTACCCCGACGCCGTTCCATGACGACGCCATGATGGCGGAACTGGTCACTGCGCTGAAAACGGTGTGGGCCCGATCGCACCTGCGCCGCGCCGCATAGACGGGATTGGCTTTCGGCTGTCGCGGCGGTACTGGTATGGCGAA
This sequence comes from Rhodospirillaceae bacterium, assembly GCA_002731375.1. Lineage (GTDB taxonomy): Bacteria > Pseudomonadota > Alphaproteobacteria. The sequence goes on from PCBT01000002.1 coordinate 237,749, forward strand.
AAACACCAACTCTGGCTAAGGTTCTGAGAAGAGGCTGGTGCCAGCTATCTGTTGGAATTCCAGGCTATCGGCGCTTCGGTCAAGGTTTCCGCCATTGATCCCGTCAGTCTGCTGGAGGTTTCCATTGTCGGCCCGGCGTCGTAGCCGAGGTTGGTTTTCTCCTATGTTTGTCTGCTGATTGCTTGTGATACGTTGGCACTGACACCTACATATGGTATGCAGGCGCCTACAAAGGCCGATTTGACCGTTGGTGGAGATTTTGGTTCGCCACGGCGGTTGTTGTTATTTCATCATCGCTCCGTCTGGTGCTTCGTCCAACGATGTCTTTGCAGATTGCCAAGGCTGATTAACGAATTAGATATTTCCAGGAAGAAAGGGACCGTTGCATGTCGCCAACCAGTCCGCTCCCAGCAGATTTGCCCACTTTAAGTTCCATTGGGAGTTCACCTGACGAAAATGCTTTTTTTACCCAGGATGGCGTGGATAGGGATCCAGAAGTGTTTGCATCGCTGGCGGACGAGTTGCAGCGCCAGCAGAGCCAGATAGAGCTCATTGCCTCGGAAAATATTGTCTCGCGTGCGGTCTTGCAGGCCCAGGGCTCGGTGCTGACGAATAAATATGCCGAGGGCTATCCGGGCCGGCGTTACTACGGCGGCTGCGAATACGTGGATGTCGTGGAACAGCTCGCCATTGACCGCGCCAAGGCGATTTTCGGCTGCAGCTTCGCCAATGTGCAGCCGCATTCTGGGTCACAGGCCAATCAGGCGGCCTTTATGGCGACCTTGAAGCCGGGCGATACGGTATTGGGAATGTCATTGGCAGCGGGTGGGCATTTGACCCATGGCGCACCGCCCAACCAATCGGGCAAATGGTTCAACGCGGTACAATATGGTGTGCGTCTGCAAGATGCCAGGATTGACATGGATGAGGTCGAGAGCCTCGCCCACGAGCATCAGCCGAAATTGATCGTGGCGGGTGGTTCGGCCTATCCCCGCGTCATCGATTTTGCTGCTTTTCGAAAGATCGCCGACGATGTCGGGGCCAAATTGATGGTGGATATGGCGCACTTCGCTGGCCTGGTCGCCGGCGGCAGCCATCCTTCACCCTTGGCTGTCGCGGATGTTGTCACGACCACGACCCATAAAACCATGCGCGGTGCCCGTGGCGGCATGGTGCTGTCCAACGATGATGCCTTGGGTAAGAAGATCAATTCCGCCATTTTCCCGGGCCTGCAGGGTGGTCCGCTGTTGCATGCAGTCGCTGGCAAGGCGGTAGCCTTCAAGGAAATCATGACGCCGGAGTTCAAGGCCTATACCCACGCCGTGGTGGCGAATGCCCAGGCCCTGACGGCGGTCTTGCAGGAGCGCGGCCTGGATATCGTATCGGGCGGCACGGATACGCATTTGATGCTGGTTGATTTGCGTCCCAAGGGCTTGACCGGCAATATCACCGAGGATGCCCTGGAGCGGGCGGGGATTACCTGCAACAAGAATGGCGTGCCATTCGATCCCGAGAAACCGGCCGTGACCTCGGGTGTCCGCCTGGGTTCGCCGGCGGCGACGACCAGGGGCTTTGGCATCACCGAGTTCCAATTAGTCGGTCATCTGATCGCCGATGTGCTGGATGGGCTGGCCGCTAATGGCCCGGATGGCAACGCGGCGGTCGAGCACGGGGTGCGGAACAGGGTCGAGGCCTTGTGCGCGTCCTTTCCCATTTACTAGGCAGATACTGAGCAGCCAATTTCCGAACCGATTTGCAATTGAGGATATAATTTTCTGATGCGTTGCCCATTTTGCGGTCATAACGATACCCAGGTGAAGGATTCCCGGCCCGCGGAAGACAATGCGGCGATCAGGCGGCGGCGCTTTTGCGCCGATTGCGGCTCCCGCTTCACCACGTTCGAGCGGGTGCAACTGCGTGATTTGATGATCCTGAAAAAGAATGGCCAGCGCGTGGCCTTCGACCGGGATAAATTAATCCGCTCGATCCAGTTGGCCTGCCGCAAGCGGCCGGTGGACGAGGAACGGGTTGAGCGGGTGGTCAACGGTATTCAAAGACGTCTGGAGAGTTCAGGCGAGAACGAGATCCGCTCGGAAGCGGTTGGCGAACTGGTCATGGAAGCGCTATCCAATCTCGATCCGGTGGCTTATGTGCGCTTTGCCTCCGTCTACAGGAACTTCCGCGAGGCCCGCGACTTCGAGGACTTTGTCGGCCAGATCGGTGGCGATGAGGAGATTGACCAAGATTGATGCAATCCTGCCAGAAGGCCCGCCGATACGGTCAAGCGACGACTATCTAGGTTTGGCCCTGGTCCTGGCCGCGCGCGGTCTGGGCAATGTCTGGCCGAACCCGGCGGTGGGCTGTGTCTTGGTCAGGCATGGGCGGATAGTGGGCCGGGGCTGGACCCAGCCTGGCGGACGCCCCCATGCCGAGGCGATGGCCCTGGAACAGGCCGGTAATCAGATAGGTGACCAGGCCAGGGGCGCCACGGCATACGTTTCTCTGGAGCCTTGCGCCCATCATGGACAGACCTCGCCCTGCGCCGAGGCCCTGATCGCGGCTGGCATCGCTCGGGTGGTTATCGCCGCGCCCGATCCTGACCCACGGGTTGATGGCCGTGGCGCTGAAATGCTGCGCGCCGCCGGGATCGCGGTCGAATGGGCTGGATCGGCAATAGCGGCGCGGGCCACGGCGCTGAATGCCGGTTTTCTTTGCAAGATAAATCGGAAGCGCCCTCTGGTAACCCTGAAACTGGCCTCGACCCTGGATGGACGCATCGCCACCGCTAGCGGCGAAAGCCAGTGGATTACCGGGGCGGGAGCCCGCGCCCGCGGCCATCTGCTGCGGGCTGAGCATGACGCGATCCTGGTTGGTATTGGCACCGCCTTGGCCGATGATCCGGAATTGACTTGCCGTTTGCCGGGCATGGCGGCGCAATCCCCGGTGCGTGTGGTGCTGGATAGCAAAATGCGCTTGCCACCTGATAGCCGCCTGGCCCGTGGCGCCGGCGATCATCCCCTATGGCTGCTTAGCGGCCCGGACCGCGGTGCGGCTTCATTGACGGCTCCGTTGACGGCTTTGGGCTGCGAGGTCATGGCGGTGCCTTGGGGCGGCGATGGCCGGATCGAGCCGGCGGCGGCATTGCAATGTCTGGCTGAACGC
>PCBT01000003.1 GCA_002731375.1 Rhodospirillaceae bacterium
CGTGAAGGGCCGAGCGTAGGTCAGGCCATATTTGGCGCCAGATTCCGCCAGTCCGTCAATCAGGAACTTGTCCGCCTCGTGCGGACCCTCGATGGGCACGCCCAGGCGTTCGGCCAATTCGGCGACACCGCCCGCATGATCCATATGACCGTGGGTAACCAGTATTTTTTCCACCGTGACGCCGTTATCGGCGATGGCCTGTTCGATCTGCTCAATATCGCCGCCGGGGTCGGAGACAGCGCCCTGCATGGTCTCTTCACACCACATCACCGTGCAGTTCTGTTGGAACGGCGTGACCGGAACAATCATTGCTTTCATGTAACTGGACTTTCTTACTTTGATAGGCGGCGCTGGGCTTGTCGCAGAATATCCCGGTTACCCCGATGCCAGGTCACGGCCAGTGCATAGCGGCACATGCGCCACTGGCCATCATCGCCGCGCAGCATGTCGCAGGTATAATAGCCGCCGACGGTATATTCGGGATCGCTGCGCGCAGTATCCAGGCGATGTAATGCCTGTAGATAGGCCACCAACGTCGCGCTTTCACCATCCACGGTATGGACATGGTTGGCGGTCAGATGCTGGGTCGCGTCCAGGCCTTGAATGGTACCCTTGATGGCTTCCAACCATTGTGCCTTACCCTTGACCACCTCGCGTCCGCCAAAGGAACGAAAATCTGCCTCCAAGTCATCGGTGAAACAAGTGGCCAGCAGATCCCAATCCCGGGTATCGATGGCGGTGGCATAGCGGTAAAGGACCTGGCTGATATCCTCCCGGTCCAGCAGCAGTTGGACTTTGGCCTCTGTCGTATCGGTCATTCCGCCGCCTCCCGCGTCTTGCTCAACAGGGCGAGAATATCCGCCGCCGCATCCGGAATATTGGTGCCCGGCCCGAAAACGGCGGCCACGCCTTGCTGGTGCAGGTAGTCATAGTCCTGAGCCGGAATAACACCGCCGCAGACGACCAGAATTTCGCCGCCGTCCTGGGCCTTGAGCGACTTGACCAGATCCGGCACCAGGGTCTTGTGCCCCGCCGCCTGGGTGGAGACGCCAACCACNTGCACATCATTCTCGATGGCCTCGCGGGCTGCCTCTTCCGGGGTCTGGAACAGCGGACCTATATCGACGTCAAAACCAATATCGGCAAAGGCGGTCGCGATTACCTTGGCACCTCGGTCGTGGCCGTCCTGGCCCATCTTCACCACCATCATGCGGGGGCGCCGGCCCTCGGCCTCGGCAAAGACGGCCACATCGGCGACGATCTTGTCGAAGCCTTCGTCGCCCTCGTAAACGGCGCTATACACGCCCGATATACTGCGGACCTCGGCCCGGTAGCGGCCAAAGGGACGCTCCAGCGCATCGGAGATCTCGCCCACCGTCGCGCGGGCACGGGCCGCATCCACGGACAACGCCAACAGATTACCATTCCCCCGCGCGCCGGCCTCCAACGAATCAAGCGCGGCCTTGGTCGCGGCTTCATCGCGGGAGGCACGCATTTTTTCCAGGCCGGCGACCTGTGCCGTTCGTACGGCGGAATTGTCGATTTCGCGGACTTCGAAATGATCGTCATCGTCGGATTGGTATTTGTTGACACCGACGATGACTTCCTCGCCCCGGTCCACGCGGGCCTGTTTGCGGGCGGCAGCGGCCTCGATCTGCATTTTCGGCATGCCGGCTTCCACGGCTTTGGTCATACCGCCCATGCCTTCCACTTCCTGGATCAGCTCCCAGGCCGCCTCGGCCAAGCTGTTGGTCAGGCTTTCGATGTAGTAGCTGCCCGCCAAGGGATCAACCACTTTGGTGACGCCGGTCTCCTCGGCCAGAATCAGCTGCGTGTTTCGCGCGATCTTGGCGGAGAATTCCGTGGGCAGGGCAATGGCCTCGTCAAACGAGTTGGTGTGTAGGCTTTGCGTGCCGCCAAGCACCGCGGACATGGCCTCGTATGCGGTGCGGATGACGTTGTTGTAGGGGTCCTGTGCCGTCAGAGATACGCCGGAGGTCTGGCAATGGGTGCGCAACATTAGGGATTTCGGATCTTTTGGATCGAATTGCCTAACGATGCGGGCCCAGAGAATGCGGGCGGCGCGCAGCTTGGCGATCTCCATGAAGAAGTTCATCCCCATGCAGAAAAAGAACGACAGCCGGCCGGCGAATTTGTCGATATCCAGGCCGCTATCCACGGCGGTGCGGACATATTCCAGGCCGTCAGCCAAGGTAAAGGCCAGCTCCTGCACACAGGTCGCCCCGGCCTCCTGCATGTGATAGCCGGAGATGGAGATGGAATTGAACTTGGGCATATTGGCCGAGGTATAGCCGATGATGTCGGAAACAATGCGCATCGATGGAGACGGTGGATAAATATAGGTGTTGCGGACCATGAATTCCTTCAGAATATCGTTCTGAATGGTGCCGGCGAGTTTATCGGGGCTGACACCCTGTTCCTCCGCCGCCACGATATAGCTGGCCAGGGTCGGCAGCACGGCGCCGTTCATGGTCATGGACACGCTCATCTTGTCCAATGGAATGCCATCAAAGAGGATTTTCATATCCTCGACACTATCAATGGCCACCCCGGCCTTGCCTACATCGCCCACCACGCGCGGATGATCGGAATCGTAACCACGGTGGGTGGCCAGATCGAACGCCACGGACAACCCGGCCTGGCCGCCGGCCAGGGCCTTGCGGTAGAACTGGTTGGATTCCTCCGCCGTNGAGAAGCCGGCATATTGCCGGATGGTCCAGGGCCTATTGGTATACATGGTGGCGCGCACGCCGCGCAGGAACGGCTCAACGCCCGGCAGGTTTTGTTGGTTCTCCAGCCCCTCAAGATCGTCGGCCGTNTACAGCGGCTTGACCGCGATGCCCTCGGGCGTCTGCCAGGTCAGATCATCCGGCGTTTTCCCGCGCAGCTCCTTCGCTGCAATCTCGCGCCATGGTTCCGGGGTCTGCTTGTCGTCCGCCATATCACCAATCCCATCATTACCAGCCCCGTGTATAACCCAGGGGGGAAGGGGGAGTCTATTTCTGGAAGGAATTGAGCGCTGCAATGAGATTGGCGTTATGGCTAAAATTTAGAATCTTCCATCAATCATCAGGCTATCAAACAGAATAATTGTCCAAATAGAGCCCTGACTATCAAAAATTTGCCTGTATCGGCGAATTTACAACATTTGCGGTGATAATTGACTTGTTTTAATCAGCAGGACGAAAATTATTATGTTATTCTTGGTTGATTTTCTCAATTGCCTTGTTGAGAGGAGAAATTGTTAAAAACACGTGCAAAAGTATTTGAAGAGCTCGGAATCGAATTCATCCACCATTATGCGCCACTTCACTATCTACCATTCGTGGCGAGGTCGCGCCGACTAATACCAAAACACTTTGACCGAGACTCATTTAGGGGTTCCCCTTCTTAGCAATTCCTGAATCAATGATGGTGAATCGTTTGGGGAGGTCACCATGGGTGCTGCGATTGCTTTGCGGGAAGATTTTTCTGCTGCGGATTTGCGTCAACTGGCCAAAGCGAGCAAGGACGCGGCTCAGAGCCGGCGTCTACTTGCCTTGGCGGAGATATATGCCGGTGGCAGGCGCACAGAGGCAGCCAGGGTCGGTGCGACCGATCTTCAGGTCATCCGCGATTGGGTCCTGCGTTTCAATGCAGATGGTCCGGCAGGTTTGATTGACCGCAAGGCGCCAGGCAAACCGCCTGCTCTCAATAGTGCCCAACGCCAGGCGCTAGCGGCGATCGTCGAGAGCGGACCGATCCCGGCAATCCATGGCGTGGTGCGCTGGCGGTTGGTGGATCTGCGACACTGGCTCTGGCAGGAATTCGATGTCTCCATGGATGAAAGAAGCGTTGGCCGGATACTGCGGGCCATGAACTTCGTCAAGATGACCTCCCGTCCGCGCCACCATGCACAAAACCAATGGGCGCTTGATGATTTTAAAAAAACTTCCCCGCCCGTGTGGCGGAGATCCGCCAAACCTTGCCTCCCAATACGCCAATAGAGATTTGGTTCCAGGATGAAGCCCGCGTTGGTCAAAAGACCAATCTCACCCGGCGCTGGGCACGGCGGGGAACTCGGCCCAGTGCGCCGAAGGATCAACGCACCAAGTCGGCCTATATATTCGGCGCCATCTGTCCCGCGCGCGGTGTCGGTGCCGCCCTCGTTCTGCCACGCTGCAACACCCAGGCCATGCAATGGCATCTCGACGAAATCTCGTCTCAGATCAGCCAGGGCGCCCATGCCATCCTTATCCTGGACCAGGCCGGGTGGCACACCACGGGCAAGCTCATAATCCCACCAAACATCACCATATTGCCGCTGCCGCCAAGGTCGCCCGAGCTCAACCCGGTGGAAAACGTATGGCAATTCATGCGCGAAAACTGGCTATCCAGCCGGGTCTTCAAATCATATGACGAGATCGTCGCCATATGCGCAGAGGCCTGGACAAAACTGATCAAACAGCCATGGAGAATAATGTCAATCGGTCTCAGGAAATGGGCCATGGGTTCTAATCAATGTCGGTTGGTATAAGACGCTCACAGTGGTCTAAATTGGCACCAAATCCTCGATACATCCCGTAATCGACAACATGGACACACCTGGCGTGAACACCTCCCGCACGCCCATTTCCTTTAGCCGCACGATGTCCTCGCCGGGGATGATGCCGCCGCCGAGGACGGGGATGGTGTCGCCAGCCTCTGCGCGCAACAGCTCCATGATCTCGGCGAACAGGGTGAGGTGGGCGCCGGACATGATACTCACGCAGACAATATCCACGTCCTCCTCCACCGCGATAGCGACGATCATGGCCGGAGTCTGGCGCAGGCCGGAGTAGACCACTTCCATGCCGGCTTCGCGCATGGCGTGGGCCAGCACCTTGGCGCCACGGTCATGGCCGTCCAAGCCGGGTTTGGCGATCAGGACCCTAATGGGCGTTTTGCGCTCGCTCGCCATCAGATCGATGCCGCCCTGTATTCGCCGAATACCTTCCGTTCAATATCACAGATCTCGCCAATGGTGGCGTAGGCGCGCACCGCCTCTAGAATGGGATACATCAGGTTGCCGTCACCCCGCGCCTCGTCCTCCAACCGGGCCAGGGCGGCATCAACCACCGCGTTGTCACGCTCCCGGCGCAACTGTTGCAGCTTGGCGATTTGGGCGGCGACGATTTCCGGGTTCGGGCGGTGCAGCTCTATCTTCGGGTCACTGTCGTCCTGGAACCGGTTGACCCCAACCATGACCTTTTCGCCGGCATCTATCTGTTGCTGCTGGGCGAAGGATGCCTCGGCGATCTGCGCCTGGGCACGGCCTTCCTCAATGGCCTGCAACATGCCGCCCTCGGCCTCAATTTGAGCGATATAGAGGTTCACCTCCGCCTCGATCTGGTCGGTCAAGGCCTCCACGTAGTATGATCCGCCCAAGGGGTCGATGACTTCAGCGGCGCCGCTTTCGTGCGCCAGCACCTGTTGCGTGCGGAGCGCCACCAGGGCGGAATGTTCGGTGGGTATGGCCAGGGCCTCGTCAAAGGAGGCGCTGTGGAACGACTGCACCCCGCCCAGAATGCCCGACAGGGCCTGCAAAGCCACGCGGACAATATTGTTTTCCGGCTGCTGTGCGGTCAGGGTGCTGCCGGCGGATCCGGCGCCGGTGCGAAACATCAGTGAAGCCGTCTGTTTGGCGCCGAAGCGGTCCTGCAACAGGCGCGCCCACAGGCGCCGGGTGGCGCGGAATTTCGCAGCCTCCTGAAAAATATTGGCCGAGGCGGAAAAGTTGAAGGCCAGGCGCGGCGCGAAGGTGTCCACGTCCATGCCGCGCTCCNGACAGGCCTCGATATAGGTGATAGCATTGGCCAGTGCGAAGGCGACTTCCTGCACCAAGGTCGAGCCGGCCTCACGCACGTGATAGCCACAGATGTTGATGGCGTTCCAGCGTGGCAAATTCTCGGTGCAGTATTCGATTACATCGATAGTCAGGCGCAACGAGTGTCGGGGCGGAAAGACCTGCGTGCCCCGTGCGATGAATTCCTTCAGGATATCGTTTTGCGTGGTGCCCGAAATACGGTCGGCAGCCATGCCTTCCTTTTCCGCCACGGCCACGTACATGGCCAATGCAACATTGGCGGCGGCGTTCATGGTCAACGAAGGCGAGGCTTTCTCCAGGGGCAGACCGCTGAAAATGGTTTCCATATCCGCCAAACTGTCAACCGCCACGCCAACCACGCCGACCTCGCCCTTGGCACGTTCGTCATCGCTGTCGAAACCCAGCTGCGTGGGCAGATCGTAGGCCACCAACAGGCCGCCCTGACCCTGATTCAGCAGATATTCGAAACGCTCATGGGTTTCCTCCGGCGTACCGAAACCGGCATATTGCCGCATGGTCCACAGCCGGCCCTGATACATAGAAGGCTGAACGCCACGGGTATAGGGATATTGCCCCGGAAAACCAAGGTCGTTCTCATAGTCGCGGCCATCGCCATCCAGGGGCGTATACAGCCGTTGCTGTTTGACGTCCGAGGGCATGCGTTGGCGGCTGACCTTGGCCAGGGCGGGGTCCAGACGCTCAGCCTCCCAGCGTTCCTTGGCTTGTTGCAGCTTAGTTTGTTCGTACGGTTTATCCATGGGTCCGATCTCCCGGCCCCTAAGCTTACCCCACCTGCTTGACTAAAGCGATGTGCTGGGTCGGGTGAAAACCGGAGCGATAAAGAAAGCCCAACAATTCAAATCATCCAGGGCGATGGTGGTCTCCGCACTTTCAACGCGCAGGCCGTTCAGGTTAACCATCAATTGTGACAACAACGCCTGGCGATGCCATGGCCGGCAAAGTCGGGATGCACGCCGATGGTATCGATCACGGCGACCGCATCCGTGCGGCCAAAATCACCAAAATCCAGCTGTGCCATGATAAAGTCGGCGCCGATGCGGTCGCGGGGCAGGGCCTAGAAATTGTCGGCCCGCTCATTGTTATCTTCATTGTTGCCGTCATCGTCATCATCATCTGGCCCAAGACCGGCACCGTGCGCGGCATCGACGGCCACGGCGATGATATGGCGCGGCGTCTTGACGAAGCCGCCGGCAGCGAAAAACTTCGCCATCATATGATCAGTCCAGGCGATGGCGCCGTCAAGATCATCGGATGCAAGGCGGCGAACCGCGTGTTCCGAACCTGTGGTTTTTGCGTTCATGGTCATCCCCCCAATAGCACGGGTATTTGGCAATATGAGGATAGGGCATTTTGTCTCGCCCCAGCCGCCAGATCAGGCCGCGCCGGTGGAAGCGGTGTAGCCGAACTGCAATTAGCGTCAAGGTTGACGTTAAATTTAGCTGAATTCCTTGCCTTTTCGATGCCCCTCACCCACACCGCCTATTAAAAATATGGCGGTATGGTGAGGGCATCCCCCCTATCTGCCGTATCGGAGTTGCTCTCAAATCGTTCGACTTGGTAAAAAGCAGCAGCCTCGATAGGCTTTCGGTGTTGGCTTCGTCCAGATATATTCTGTACAACAGATTTGACTACTAGCTTCAGACTGGGGGTACGGAGTGTTTCTTTTCGATCCTTTCCGAATGATCGCTGATATTGGGCGAGCTAATCGCAATATCTATTTTTGGGGTGGCGCGCTAAATATTCCGCAGGTCGTCGGGGGGGTGTTTTTTTTCGATCATGTCGAAGCCCAGTCAATCTTGGTCGTGGCGATCATCGGACTGATTGTAGCGGGTCAAATTCACAAAAAGGCTGCTTTTTCCCGCCTGATCGGAATGTGTCATTTACTATGGCTACTGCTATTGCCTTGGCTGATTTATAGGCTGGCAATTTTTGAGCACGCATTTTGGTTTGAAGCTTGGCTCTACTACACGTCAATCACCATTGCGGTTAGTTTGATATTTGATGCAATGGACCTCTATCGGTATTCCAAAGGACAAAAAACGTTCGCTTGGTCTGAGGACAAAAGTGGATAATGCCGCGATGGCAGCTTTTGGTACTCTTCAAGCATTAACCGGCGTCAGGCTGATGTCCGCTGATACCCTAGCTTCGAGTATCCCTCTCCGGCTTGCCCTCTACCTACCACAGAAAGTGCCGCCGAACCCTCCACACACACAACGCTCCAGAGCGTAGCGGTGGGATTTCCCAGGACCAGACGTTAGCGGATTGCTAATCCGTTGCACCGCTTCCATACTCAGACCATGCCCAGAACGACCGCAGCCACAGGCTTTTTTTCTGGCGTTCGTGACCGCCCTCATGTTGTTCGCCGCAACGCCCGTGGTGGCGGGGGATTTTGAGGATGGGGAGGCNGCGCTTGAAGCGGGTAACTGGCAGGGGGCTTTCCTACTGTGGCATCGGGCTATAGCCTTGGCTCATGGCATCTCTATAGCCCAAGCGCGGTAACGATCACCACACGTCAGTCACCAAACGTCGATCACCATACATCAATCCAGGGGCGCTTCTTGCCCTCGCGCACCGGAACAGGGGGCGCGGCGCGCAGGCCGGCCATGATCCATTCCCGCGTATCCGCCGGGTCGATAACATTGTCCAGCTCGAACAAGGCGGCGGTGTTGATGGCTTTGCCTTGGGCGTACATGGCGGCGACCATTTCCTCGTACTTGGCCATGCGCTCCTCGGGATCCTTGATCGCCATCAATTCGTCGCGGCGGCCCAGCTTGACCGCGCCCTCCAGGCCCATGCCGCCAAACTCGCCGGTTGGCCAGGAAATAGTGAAGAACGGCGCGTGAAAGCCGCCCGCCCCCATGCCCTGGGCGCCCAGGCCATAGCCCTTGCGCAGGACGATGGTGAAGGTCGGCACGGTAACATTGGCGCCGATCACGAACATACGGCAGCAATGGCGTACCAGGGCCTCCTTTTCCGCTTCGGGCCCAACCATGTTGCCCGGCGTATCACACAGGAAAACCAGGGGAATATCATAGGCATCGCAAAGCTGCAGGAAACGCGCCGCCTTGTCCGAAGCGTCACTGTCGATGGCGCCCGCCAGATGACTTGGATTGTTGGCCACGATACCCACGGGACGGCCTTCTATCCGGGCCAGCGCCGTGACCATGCCGAGGCCAAAGCCCGCGCGCAGTTCCAGTACCGAGTCCGTATCGCAGATCTGCTCCACCACCTTGCGTACGTCATAGATACGCAAGCGGTCCTCCGGTATGGCCTGGCGCAGCAGCCGCTGATCGACGCATTCCCAATCTTCGATGGTGCCCTGGAAATAACTGAGATATTTCTTTGCCGCCTCAACCGCTTCTTCTTCATCCTCCACAGCGATATCGACCACGCCGTTGGGTACCTGCACCGACATCGGGCCCACTTCCTCGGGCCGGAAGACGCCCAGGCCACCGCCTTCAATCATCGCCGGNCCACCCATGCCGATGGTGGAGTTCGCCGTGGCGATGATCACATCACAACAGCCCAGCATCACCGCATTGCCGGCAAAGCAGCGGCCCGAGGTGATGCCTACCAAGGGCACCAGACCGCTGAGTTTGCCGAACAAGTTGAAGGCTGGTACATGCAGATTGGCGGCGAAAATCATGTCCGTATCGCCGGGTCGGCCACCGCCGCCCTCGGTAAAGAAGACCACCGGCAGACGCATCTTCTCGGCGATCTCGAACATCCGGTCCTTTTTCTTGTGGTTGTTCTTGCCCTGGGTGCCCGCCAGCACCGTGTAGTCATAGGACAGCACCATGCAGCGGGCGGCTTCGTCAGGAAATTGATGCCCATTGATCCGGCCCAGGCCGGTGATCAGACCATCCGCGGGCGTGCGCTCGATCAATTCCTCTATGGTGTGCATACGCCGCCGTGCCGCCATGACCAACGAGCCGAACTCGCTAAATGAACCCTCGTCACACAATTGCTCGATATTTTCCCGCGCCGTACGTTGATTGGTCTTGCGCCGTCGGGCCACCGCGTTGGGGCGCTTGTCATCAAGGGTCATGCCCTGACGCTCCATGACCTCCGCCAGATCCGGGCGGATATAATCCAGATCCACCTCAACCACNTCGCCGGCATCCGGGATCACCACGTCTTGTTCGGCCACATAGGCCAGGGCGTGGCCCTCNAACACGGTATCGCCAGGAGCCACCGGCAGCTGGCGCAGCACGCCGGAGATCTCCGCCTCGATCACGTGCTGCATCTTCATGGCTTCCATGACCAGCACCTGGCGGCCCGGATAGACGTCATCGCCCTCGGCCACGTCGATGCTAACGATGGTGCCTTGCATGGGCGCGGGGATAGCAACGGTGCCGTCGGGACCGGAGAGATTATCGGTTGCGGCCGCAGCGGCCGGTGCGGCCTCTGATTTGCCGTGGCTCAATATTGCCAGAGGGTCGGAGGCATCGACCTTGACGCCGACCAAATTGCCGTCCGCCGGCGCCTCGCTTGCCGGTTCGAAGAACATGCGCTGATGCGCCGCGCCGCTGACTAGGGCATCAAGATGGGTATCGATAAAGTGTGTGTTGATCCCACCGGCCTGGAATTCGGAATGACACAACAGGTTTTGCAGAAACGGAATGTTGCTGGACAAACCGGCAATGCGGCATTCGCATANCGCCCGATAAGTCTTCCGCGCCAGGACGGAAAAATCATTGCCNGGCNCATGCACAATCAGTTTNGCCAGCAGGGAGTCATAACTGGGCGAGGTGCGATAGCCGGCATAGCCGAAACTATCGACGCGCACGCCGGGGCCCGAGGGCATCTCGAAACTTTCNAGGATGCCGCCCGAGGGGCGCACGCNGCCATCGGCCCCAATGGTTTCCATGTTGATACGGACCTGCATGGCCTGGCCGCGCGGCGCGGCGGCCTCGACCTGGGTCAGGCCCAGCTCCGCCAGGGAAGCGCCACCGGCGATACGTAGCTGGGCCTGTACCAGATCAACGCCCCAGACTTCCTCAGTCACCGTATGTTCNACCTGCAAACGGGGATTGGCCTCGATAAAAAAGAACTCGTCACCGGCAACCAGAAATTCGAAAGTGCCGAGGCTACGGTAATCTACGGCAACGGCCAGAGCGACCGCCGCCTGGGTCAGCCTATCCCGCAAATCTGGCGCCAAGCCTGGTGCGGGAGCCATTTCCACCAGCTTTTGATGGCGGCGCTGGATCGAGCATTCCCGCTCCCCCAGATGACAGATGGCGCCGCTGCCATCGCCGATGATTTGAATTTCCACATGGCGGGGTTGATCCAACAGACGTTCGACAAAGACATCGCCGTTGCCAAATGCCTGTAAGGCCTCAGCCTGGCACGTCTCCAAGGCAGCAGCCAAATCGTCTCTGTCGCGGATCGTGCGCATGCCCCTACCGCCGCCGCCGGCTATGGCCTTGATCATGGTCGGGCCGTTGGCATCGAAAAAGGCTTCCGCTGCCGCCAGATCCGTCGCGCCCTGGCTGCCCGGCAACACGGGCACGCCGTTTTTTTCCGCCAGATCACGGGCGGTGGCCTTATTGCCGAACATGTCCAGGGTTTCCGCACCCGGCCCCACAAAGGCGACGCCCGCCTGGCCACAGGCGTTGGCGAAATCCGCGTTCTCGCTCAAGAAACCATAGCCCGGATGAACCGCATCGCAGCCCTTTTCCCGGGCGATGGCAAGGACAGCCGCGCCATCCAGATAGGCCGGCACGCCACGGCCTGGCAATGCCACGGCTTCATCCGCTTTGCTCAGGTGCAGGGACTCCGCCTCATCCTCAGCATACACGGCCACCGTGGGGAGCCTCAGGTCAGCGGCGGCGCGCAGAATGCGGATGGCGATTTCGCCGCGATTGGCGACCAGCAGTTTCTGAATACTCATGACAATGGGTTTCCTTTGCTTTGGGATTTTGCACTCTTCTATAAAGACGGTTCGGCCAAATGCCAGTCGGTCACTGCCTGATATGCGGCGCCGGCGCGTAGCAACATCGGCTCCCGCCACCAGGCCGCTTCCATTTGCAGACCGATTGGCAGATCGTTTGGATCAAAGCCGCAGGGTAGCGACAACCCTGGATTGGCGCCAAAACCGCCCGCGTAGGTATTGCGGGAGGCATCGCGGGTCGCCTCCAATAGCGATTTGTCCTCCTTGATGGGCGGCGGCGGTGCCGGCGTAGTCGGAGAAATCAGAATATCGATATCCTGATACAGATCAGCCAGGGTGCGCTGCCAGGCCTCCCGGGCACGGCAAGCATTGGCGTAATCCACACCACTGAAGCTCCGGCCCACCAGCATGCGCTCCAACACCGCGGGCGAAAACAGTTCCGGATGGTTGTCCAGGCGTTCGGCGTGATAGGCGCAGGCATCGGAGTAGATCTGAATGGTAGCCCATTTATGGGTGTTTTCGGCGCCATCCACATCAACCTCGAACACCTTCGCGCCCTGAGACTCCAAGACACCCACGGCCTGCGAGACCGCCTCAGCGATGCCCTCGCCGCAATCCGAAAAATAGTGATTGCGCGGAATGCCCAGGCGCAAACCGGCCACGCCATCATGCAGGCTAGGCAGAAAATTACCCAGGTTAGGCGCCGATGTTGACGCGAAGCCTGGTTCTTCGTGAGCCGTCACCGCCAAAATATAGGCAAGGTCTTCCACCCGCCGGGCCATGGGGCCGATGGTGTCATATCCAACGCTAACTGGGGTGGAGCCATGATTGGGCACCCGGCCATGGGTCGGGCGTAGGCCGGCGATGCCGTTCATGGCGGCGGGCAGGCGGACCGAACCGCCGGTATCTGTGCCCAATGCCCCCTGCGCCATGCCAGCGGCGACCACGGCGCCGGAGCCGCCCGAGGAACCGCCGGGCACCTTTGATTGGTCCCAGGGATTGCGGCATTGCCCGCTGACCGGATTATCCGAGCGGATGCCGAATGCCAATTCTTGCATGGCGGCCTTGCCCACGATGACGGCGCCAGCGGCTTTCAGGCGTTGCACCACGAAGGCGTCCTGGTTTGGCACCACATCCTTGAAATGCAACGAGCCCGACGTGGTCCGCACCCCGGCGGTCTGGATATTGTCCTTAATGGCGAATGTCATGCCGTGCAACAGGCCCAACCAGCCGCCCGCCGCCGCCGCTTTATCAGCGGCATCCGCCGCCTCGCGGGCCTGCTCGGCGGTGACCGTGATCATGCCGTTGATGACGTCGTCATGGGCCTCGATAACGGCAAGGGCGGTTTCCAGATTTTCGCGGGCACTAACTGGCATTGAGGTCCTCGTTACGGATTTTTGCCGCCTGGAAGGCGGGCCGGGCACAGGCATGGTCGCGGTAGGCACGGCAGGATGGGGGCAGTTCGACCCCGTAGCGTTCGGCGAAATCAATGGTGGTTGCCAACAGGATATCGGCGGCTGAAATTTGCTCGCCAAAAATATAAGGATCGAATTCGGCCACAGCGGGCGCCACGGCGTTGATCTGTTTTAGGCAATATTCCGCCGCCGAGGCCACCGCCACCGGCGCCTCACCATAGATCTCGGGCAAGAATTTATGCCGGCGGATCACGTACAGAGCATGGGCATCCATCTCCATCATGGCGAAATAGCTCCACTCGTCCGCCCTGGCCTGGTCTTCCACGCTCTGGGAGAGATGGGCATCCGTGCCCTCGCCATAGGCGTTGAACAGGTAGTTCACGATGGCTGGACTTTCCGTCAGGGTGAAATCGCCGTCCTGCAGGCAGGGGATCTTTTGCTTTGGATTATGGTCGGTGTATTCCGCTGTCAGGGTCTCGCCGCTGCGCGACTGGATCGGGCGAAACTGATAGTCTAAGCCCAGCTCGTGCAGGGCCCAATGTACCCGTAGGGCCCTGACCGAAATCGCACCCCATAGAATAATGCCGTCACTCATTCATCCAACCTTCCTGCAAGAATCCATCGACGGCANGTTGCAGGGCGCCGCGCTGGTTTTCGATCAACATAGAATGGGTGGCGCCGCCGATCATGACATAGCGCCGTTCAATATCGTTAGACAGAAGCCCAAACGCGGCCCGGCCCTGCTCCGGCCTGGTCTCCCGNTCCCATTCGCCGACCACGATCATGGTCGGCGCGGCAATCAGGCCGGGATCATAGGGCCGCACGCCGCTTTGCAGACGCTCCTGGACATCCTTGACCACGCCGGCCGGGGCACGGGCTTGCGGCGGATCATGGCGGACAGATTCGGGATCGGTTGCCAGGAAGGCCTCGGCCCAGGCCGCCATATGCGCCGGGCTGGCAATAGAGGCGATCTGGCCATCATCCAACTCCCGGCACCAGCGGGCAATCGCCGCCGCCGCATCCACCATGCGGTAGGCGCCGGGCATCTGGCCCGTGGATATGGCGCCCCCCGTACCCATCCAGGCGCAGCCATAGAGAACCAGGCGTTCCACTTTCCTGGGCTGTTGGCCCGCGTACGTGCCGCAAATCATGGTGCCCCAGGAATACCCGATCAGGGCTAGGCGGGGTAGCTGCCGTTGTGCAAGAATGAAATCGATNACTTTCGTGACATCGNCCACCGCATCAACCGTACCCACCACGGGGGGATTGTCGCCGGCGGGCGTCGACATCTCGGCTGGGCGATCGGACGCGCCATAGCCCAGCAGATCGACGCACCAGACATCAAAGCCCGCGCGCGCCATGATATCCATCCAGGATTCGCCGTCGATGGCATAGTCAAAGGTCACCGTCGATGGATAGGTCGCGCCATGGACGAACAGCACTGTCCGGGCCGGTGAGACGCCGCCGCGGCCAGATAACTGTTTGTTGCGTACGAACACGGACAAGCCGGCCTGGGTCATGGGTGTTTCAACGAAGGTCGGCGCCACGGCGTTGACACGGATGCTCTGTTCCGCCAACTCGAACGCCATGGCCTTGGTCAGGCCTTCGAGCGCGAATTTCGAGGTCGAATAGACGCTGCGGTCAAGCAGAGCCCGATGCCCGGCCTGGGAAGACATGTTGATGATGGAGCCGCCGTGACCGTTCCCCGCCATCAAACGCGCGGCGGCCTGGGCCGCAAAAAAGGCGGCGCGCAGGTTCAGGTTCATGACCATGTCGTAGGTTTCGGCATCCACTTCCAAGAACGGTTGCGGTCTATTGGTGCCAGCGTTGTTCACAAAGATCTGGAAGGGTGGCAGTTTCCCCAACATGGCGGCCAGATCATCGCAGTTGGTGACATCAATGGCCAGTACATGCGCAGTGCGGCCCAGTTGTTGAATCTCCTTGGCGACGGCTACCAGATCATCCTGATTGCGCCCGATTAGAGCCACATCGGCGCCGGCGCCGGCCAGGGCCAGGGCACAGCCTTGTCCCAGGCCCTTGGATGCACCAGTGACAACCGCCAATTGTCCGTCCAGGCGAAAGCCCTCTATCGTTTCAGTAACCATCACGACTGCTTCGCTTTGTGGGCCGCCAGCGCCATCAGCCGCCGATCCCGCCAATTGCGCCGCTCCGCCAGTTTGTCCGTGGGCAGCGCAGCCCGGCGTTCCTTGTCCACATCGCCGATCAGGCCAGCGCTCCAAGGCTTTGGGTCGGTGCGAGATTTCTGGATCGAATGATACAACGGTCCAAGGCGTTCGGCATAATCCGCCACGCCGCCCGGCGCGTTCAGATCAATGGTTTCGAACGGGCCCATGAAGGACCAGCGCAGGCCCAGGCCCACGGACACCGTCTTGTCGATATCTTCGGCTGAGGCATAGCCTTCCTCGAACAGATCCCAGGCTTCACGCAGCAAAGCGCCTTGCAGGCGGTTGAGAATGAAGCCTTCGACCTCGCGTCGCACCAGCACGGGGGATTGGCCGACACTCGTCATCAGCGCCAGGGCGGCATGAACGCTGTCCTGTGCCGTCCAGGGCGTTGGTACCACTTCGACCACGGGTACCAGATAGGGCGGATTGACCGGATGGGTGACCAGGAAACGCTCCCGGTTCGCCGCATGTTCGGTGAAGGCGGAACCAGGAATGCCGGAGGTGGAGCTGCCAACGATAGCGCCATCATCCAGCAAGGGGCCAATGGCATTGGAAATTTCCGCTTTCACCTCCGTTTGCTCCAACACGGATTCCTGGACAAAGCACGCGCCCTTGATCACATCCTCCAGGCAACCGCATACCTGAATGCGGGCCAGGATAGCAGCAGGGTCATCCACAAGATCATAGCTTTTCAGGTCATCCAGCTGCCGCCCGACCACGGCCTTGAATTCGTCTCGAATAGTGGGCGCGGCATCATAAACGCGGACTTGCTCGCCGGCGCGGGCGAAAACGATACTCCAGCCACCCCCAACCAGGCCGGCCCCGACAATACCTATATGACCCGCCATCAGGCCGGTTCTACCGCCGTGTATGGCGGCACATTACGGCCGCCGTAACGGCGTACCCGTGCATTGGCCTGTTCCGCATGGCCGGCGAAACCTTCCAGCATGCACAGGCGAGAGCAATATTCCCCCACCAGGGCGGAGGCCTCGTCGGTCAAAACCCTTTGATAGGTATGGGTCTTGATGAACTTGCCGACCCACAGACCGCCCGTATATCGCCCGGCCCGCTTGGTAGGCAGGGTATGATTGGTACCGATCACCTTGTCGCCATAGGAGACATTGGTGCGCGGACCGAGGAACATGGCGCCATAGTTGGTCATGTTATCCAGATAATATTCCGGATCCCCGGTCATCACCTGGACATGTTCAAAGGCCAGGCGGTCGGCCTCCGCCAGCATCTCCTCGTCGCTGTTGCACAAAATGACAGCGCCGTAATTGTCCCAGGCCTCTCGCGCGATTTCCGCTGTCGGCAGGATCGCCAGCTGACGCTCGACCTCGGCCAAGGTGTCCTTAGCCAGGGCTTCTGAGGTGGTCAATAGCACGGCGGGAGAGGTCGGCCCGTGCTCGGCCTGGCCCAACAGGTCGATGGCGCAGAGCTCGCCATCGCTAGTGTCGTCGGCGATGATCAAGGTCTCGGTCGGCCCGGCGAACAAATCAATTCCGACCCGGCCATACAATTGCCGCTTGGCCTCGGCCACGAACATGTTGCCCGGCCCCACCAGCATATCGACGCCGCAGACGCTTTCAGTTCCGAGTGCCATAGTAGCGACGGCCTGGATGCCACCCAGGACCAGAATTTCATCCGCGCCGCCCATGTGCATGGCGGCGACGATGGCGGGATGGGGTGCGCCGCCCTGCGGCGGGGCCGACGCCACAATGCGCGGCACGCCGGCAACCTTGGCCGTGACCACAGACATATGGGCCGAGGCGACCATAGGGTATTTGCCCCCCGGTACATAGCAACCGACGGAATTCACGGGGATATTCTTGTGGCCCAGGACCACGCCGGGCATGGTTTCCACCTCTACATCCCGCAGGGCGTTCTTTTGATGCTGGGCGAAGTTGCGCACCTGTTCCTGGGCAAAGCGGATATCGTCCAGATCACGCTTGGCCACCTTGGCCATGGCACTCTCGATCTCGGCTTCGGATAGGCGGAAGTTTTCCGGCTTCCAGCTATCGAATTTTTCCGACAATTCGCGCACCGCCATATCACCACGGTCCTGGATATCACCCAAAATGGCCTCGACCTGGGCCCGCACCTTGGCGTCGGCATCGTCCACTTCCGCCTGGCCGAGGCCCTGTTTTAGATATTTCGCCATTGTTTTCCTCCGAATATGCTCTGCCGCCAACCCTATCTCATCTTTTCCGACAATCGAAATGTTATGCTATGGAGGCGGTAGCCATCGGGTCGGAGGTTCTTTTGTGGGGTATGCGAGTGATGAATGGACAAATGAAGCGGTCGCCGAGGATCGCCGTGATTGGCGCCGGCATGTCGGGCATTCTTAGCGCCATAAAGTTGCAGGAAGCCGGCATTGCCGATTTCACCATCTATGAAAAAGCCAACCGCCTGGGCGGCACCTGGCGCGACAATACCTATCCCGGCCTGTGCTGTGATGTGCCATCGCACATGTACCGCTATTCCTTCGAGCCGAACGCGGAATGGAGCCACCATTTTTCCCCCGGGGCCGAGATCCAGGCCTATTTCGAAGCCGTGGCGCGGAAATACAAGGTCGAGAATTTCATCAAATACAACAGCGAGATAACCCGGGCCCGCTATCAGGACCGGAAATGGCATATAGAACAGGGTGAAGAAACCCTGGACGTGGTCGATATCATCATCTCGGCCGCCGGTGTTTTGCACCATCCGGTCTATCCCGACATAGATCGCGTGGATGATTTCGCCGGCGCGGTTTTTCATTCCGCCCGTTGGGACCATGGCGTACCCTTGGATGGCAAGCGTATCGGTATTATCGGCACGGGCTCCACTGCCGTGCAGATCACCGACGATCTGATCGACAAGGTTTCGCATCTGTCCTTGTTCCAGCGCACGGCGCAGTGGATCTTTCCACAAGAAAATCCGGCCTTCACCGAACAGGAGAAGCAGGTTTTCCGAGATCAGCCCGAAGCCATGGACGAGCTGCATGCCTCCCTTACCCACCTGTTCGCCGATACCTTTGGCCGTGCGGTGATCGGCGACAAGGAGCAGATGCAGCGGGTGGAGGATACCTGCCGGGCTAACCTGGAGGACAATGTCCGCGATCCCGAATTGCGCGCTAAGCTGACCCCGGACTATCAGGCCGCCTGCAAGCGCCTGATCATTTCACCCGGCTTTTACCAGGCAATCCAGAAGCCCAACGCTGAACTGGTTACCCAGCCGATCGACCGGGTCGAGGCCGGCGGTGTGCGCACCAGGGATGGCCGTTTGCACGGAATGGATGTGTTGGTTCTGGCCACGGGCTTTGATGGTCACAGCTTCATGCGGCCTATGGACCTGATCGGCAGGGACGGAGTAGATCTGAAGGACGTCTGGGCCGAGACAACCCAGGCCCATCGTTCCATTTCGCTGCCGGGCTTTCCCAACTACTTCATGCTGGTGGGGCCAAACAGCCCGATCGGCAATTTCTCGCTAATCGATATTTCCGAACGGCAGCTGAGCTATATCATGCAGCTGATCGAATTGTGGCGCGGAGGAGAGGTCAACGAAATCTCCGCCAGGCAGGATGCCGCCGACCGTTTCAATGCCTCGATCAAGGCTGCCATGGGCAACACGGTCTGGGTCACGGGCTGTCAAAGCTGGTATCTGGACAAACATGGTAATCCCGCCATGTGGCCATTTACCTTTGACAAATTTTGCGCCGATATGTCAGCGCCGGATCTGGAAGAATACGAACTGGTTTCCTGATCCACTGAGTACGCTATGATCGAAATCACCTATTCACTATGAGAAGATGACCGCCATGCCTTCCTTCGATATCGTCTCGCGCACGGAAATACCCGAGGTTGATAACGCCATTCAGGGCGCCACGCGGGAGATCTCCACCCGTTTTGACTTCAAGGGCAGCCAATGCAGCATCGAGCGGGTGGAAGAAGTGCTGACCCTGCGGGCCGACGACGACCTAAAACTGAAACAGATGCAGGAATTGCTGCGCGGCCATCTGGCCAAGCGCAAGGTCGATCACAACGCCTTTGATTTTCAGGAGCCGGAGAAAGCTTCAGGCAACACTATTCGCCAGACTGTGGCGATCAAACAAGGGATTGAGCGGGACTTGGCGCAAAAAGTCGTCAAGGCCGTCAAGGCCGCCAAGCTGAAGAAGGTTCAGGTCGCCATTCAGGGCGACGAGCTGCGCGTCACCGGCAAAAAGCGAGATGATCTACAAGCTGCCATCGCCATGATCAAGGACATGAAGCTGGANCAGCCTCTACAGTACGTGAATTTCCGCGATTGATTAATATGGGGACAGATTAATCTGTCCCCATATTGAAACCCTACCAAAAACTAGCTGGCGGTATCCTTGAAGCTATCCCGCTCGGACACTTTTGCGAAATAGGCTTGCAGGTTGGGGCAGTTCGCCATGTTTTCCTGGCCCTCGGGGAACATCTGTACTGCCGCCAGGATGGGCATCAGGAAACAATCGGCCATGGTGAAGCTGTCACCGCCCAGATAGCCGTCCGCCACGGCGGCTTCCAGAAAGGCGAACATTTTCGGCAGCCGCTTCACGGTCTGGTCAATCACATCGCGCACCACGTTGCCGTCCTTGTCCTTGTGGAAGGCATATTCCACCACGTAACGGCGCATCAACATCTGATCGACCGATGTATTCACGGCCATGATCCAACGGTTGACAGCCGCGGCGCCCTTCGGATCGGTCGGGACCAGGGCCGGACCGTCAAAGGCGGTGTCGATGTAATGGGCGATGGCATATGTCTCCGCCATATCCTGGCCGTCATGACGGGCCACCGGGATTAGGCCCAGGGGATTGATCGCCTTGACCTCGTCGGAATGGGGCATGGCGGGAATATGCTCATAAGGCACGCCCTTTTCCTGAGCCACCATGCGCGCCGTGCGCACGAAGTTAGAGCGCGGAAAGCCGATAATTTCCAAAGCCATGTGTTCTCTCCATTTTCCCGATTTGTATGCGTTGCCGCCAAACTACGGCTGAAGCACCGCTCCCGACAAGGTCGAAAAACAAAATGTCCTAAATCGCGGCGCCCTTCATCAGGATCGCCTTCTTCACGGCATTCGCCTTATCCCGAAAAGCCATGGCGTCTGGGTGCATGTTCGCTCGGGGTCGGGGCACTGGGTCAAAGTGGTCATACCGGTCCTCGCCACGCACCAGTAGCGAAGTGGTGCGTCCGCCGATCTGTTTGCAATAGGTTGGGATGTAGCGGATCACGAAACCATGGCGCGGCAGGTCGCTCCGGTTAAACTCAGAACCATGTACGATCAGGACATGATGCAAGGACATCTCCCCCGGTTGCAGGACTAGATCGACCGCCTCGTCCTCATCCACCGCCACATCCAGCACCTGGCCGCGGCTCAGCAGATTTTCCGCCACGTAAGTATCGCCATGCCCCAACTGCCCCTGGTGGTGGCTGCCGGGCACCACGCGCATGCAGCCGCTTTCCGGGGTGCTGGGGGTAAGTGCGACCCAGGCGGTAATGATATCAGCGGGCTCGAGCCCCCAATAGGTCAAATCCTGATGCCAGGATACGAAGCTGGGATCGTGGGGTGGCTTGGAAAAAAATCCCGCCGACCAGCACAGGATATCCGGGCCCAGAACCTCTTCCACCCGGTCCACGATCGCCGGATTGCAGACCAAATCAAATAAATCCGGAAAGATATGATGCGCATTGGAACCCAACAGGCCCTTGGCCTCGGTTCCATGGTCATTATAGATCTCGGTGATTTTTTCGGCCAGATGTCCGGCCTCCGCCTCCGGCATTATCCGGATCGGGCTAAGATACCCCTGCGCCTGGTAGGCGCCGCCCACGGCCGCGCCAACCGTCGTGGTTTCCGGCATTTCCCCATTTCCCCAAGTTTCCACTTGAACAAACTGGGCGGCATGATAGGTGCTGGATCGCGGATGTGCAAACCCTCGGCCAAGGCAAACGAAAGCAGGCGGCGTTAACTGATAGTTGACAGCACGCGCGCCTGGGCGGCTAAATTGAACCGCGATGCTGTATATTCCTTGCCAATTGTCTTTGGGAGTTACACGATGAACATCATGCCCAATTCCGCCGCCGCGCGCGACGTCGCCTATTATATTCATCCCCAGACCAATCTGCGCCGCCATGCCGAAGTCGGCCCGGTCATTGTCTCGCACGGCGACGGTGTCCATGTGGTGGATGAAAATGGTAACCGCTATATGGAGACGGTGGCTGGTCTGTGGTGCGCCGCTCTTGGCTTTTCCGCCAATGAGCGGATCGCCAAGGTGGCCTATGAGCAGATGCTCAAACTCGGCTATTACCACACCTACCGCCACACCGCGAACGAGAGCAGCATCGATCTGGCCGAAAAGCTGATCCAATTGGCCCCGGTGCCCATGTCCAAGATACTGTTCCAATGCTCCGGCTCGGAAGCAAATGACACGGCGGTAAAGCTGGCCTGGTATTATCAGGCGGCCATGGGCCGGCCGGAAAAGAGCAAGATCATCGGGCGGGAGCGCGGGTATCATGGCAGCACCATCGCCGCCGTCTCGGTCTCGGGCAAGCCGGACATGCATGCCGATTTCGCCCTGCCCCTGCCGATGATGCGGCACACGGAATATCCGCACTATTATCGCAGCCACCATGATGGGGAATCGGAGGAGGAATTCGCCACCCGTATGGCCCAGGCCCTGGAAGACCTGATTCTGGCCGAGGGGCCGAACACCGTGGCAGCCTTTTTCGCCGAGCCGGTGATGGCGGCGGGCGGCGCCATCGTGCCGCCGAAGACATATTTCGCCAAGATGCAGGCGGTATTGAAAAAATACGATGTGCTGTTCATCGCCGACGAAGTTGTCTGCGGTTTCGGCCGCACGGGCAATTGGTGGGGCAGCCAGACTTTTAATCTACAGCCCGACATGATTTCCTGTGCCAAGGCACTGTCGGCGGCATATCAGCCGATTTCTGCACTGATGCTGAATGACAAAATGCATCAGGCCATGCTGGCGCAAAGCGACAAGCTGGGCGCCTTTGCCCATGGCTATACCCATGCTGGTCATCCCGTTACCACCGCCGTCGCTCTGGAAGTCATCAAGATTTACGAGGAAATGGATATCGTCGAACGGGCCCAGCGGATCGGCGGACGCATGAACGCGGGACTGCAGGCTTTTGCCGATCATCCCTTGGTCGGCGATGTGCGCGGCGTCGGCATTCTGGCGGGCATGGAGCTGATGAAAGACAAGGCAACGCGAACGCCATTCGAAGGCGGTCGCGCGGGGGCAACCATGGACAGGTATGGCCGCGAAAACGGTCTGATCCTGCGCATCATCGGCGACCGTCTGGCCTTTGCGCCGCCCCTGATCATCACCGAGGCCGAGATCGATGACATGCTGGAGAAACTGGGCCACACCCTGGATCAGGCACACGCGGAACTATCCGCCGAATGATCCGGGTTGCCTTCGATATAGGCGGCACCTTTACCGACTTTGTCCTGCACGATAGCCAAGGCGACCAGGGCAATGGGGGCGAAAGCCATTTCCTGAAAATCCCATCAACGCCGGACGATCCCAGTAGGGCGGTGCTGGCGGGCTTAGAAAGCCTGTTCCAGGAGGCTGGGGCCAAGGCCCGTGACGTCGCCTCGGTGCTACACGCCACCACCGTAGCCACCAACGCGGTGCTGGAGCGCAAGGGCGCGCCCACTGGTCTGATCACCACGGAAGGTTTCCGCGATGTCCTGATCATCGGCAGGCAAAAACGCTACGAGACCTACGATCTCTACATTGCCAAGCCTGAGCCCCTGGTGCCCCGCCGCCATATTGTCGAGGTGAAGGAACGTCTGGACAACGATGGCGCCGTGGTTACCCCGTTGGACATGGTGTCCGTGGACCGGGCCATTGACGCCTTGCTGGCGTCCGGGCGCGAGACGGTGGCGGTATCCCTGCTGCATGCCTATGCCAACCCGGAGCATGAACAAGCCATCC
This sequence comes from Rhodospirillaceae bacterium, assembly GCA_002731375.1. Lineage (GTDB taxonomy): Bacteria > Pseudomonadota > Alphaproteobacteria. The sequence goes on from PCBT01000003.1 coordinate 23,348, forward strand.
GGGCGCGGATCCAAGCGCGGGCTCCAGAGTTATCGGTATCGTTATCATCGGAGGTGGCGCCCAAGTTCCGCGAGTATGAACGCACCAACACCACCGCCGCCAACGCCTATATAAAGCCAATCGTCGAACGCTATATCGAAGGCTTGCAAGAAGCCCTGCGCCGGCGTGGCCATGACCGCGATCTGTTCATCATGCAATCCAGCGGCGGGCTGGTCTCCCCCGCCATCGCCAAGGATTACCCAATTCGGATCATTGAATCCGGCCCCGCCGCCGGCGTCCTGATGGGCGGTATCGTGGGCAAGGAGCAAGGCCGGGAACACGTCATCACTTTCGACATGGGCGGCACCACCGCCAAGCTGGGCGCTGTCGATGGTGGGTCGCCGGCCATCATGCCCACATTCGAGATCGACCATGTGCGCTACAAGAAGGGCAGCGGCCTGCCGATCAACGTCCCGGCGGTGGAATTGCTGGAGATCGGCGCGGGCGGCGGTTCCATCGCCCGGGTGGAAATGGGCATGATCGCCGTTGGGCCGGATAGCGCCGGTGCCACGCCCGGCCCCATCTGTTATGGCCAAGGTGGAACGCAGGCAACCATTACCGATGCCAATCTGGTGCTGGGCTATCTTGATCCGGACTGGTTCAACGGTGGCACCATGGTGTTGGATGGGGATGCCGCCGGCAGAGGCATCATGCGGGATATCGGCAAGCCATTGGGTTTGGAATTGGGTGCGGCGGCCTGGGGCATTCATCTGGTTGCCACCATGAACATGGAAAACGCCCTGCGCATCGTCTCGGTCGAGCAGGGCCGCGATCCCCGGCACTATGCCATGATCGCCTTTGGCGGGGCCGGCCCCCTGCATGCCGCCCGCCTGGCACGCTTGGTGGGTATACCGGAGGTTATCGTCCCGTTTGGCGCCGGCGTCGGCTCCGCCATCGGGTTGTTGCAGGCCGCGCCCCGGATCGATGTTTCCACCACCCGGGTGATGATGCTGGATGAAAATGCCGGCCCCGCCATCGCCAAGGTCTATGCGGAGCTTGAAGCACGGGCACACAAGGACATCGCCCAGTTCGATAATGCCGCGCCACCGCAATGGTCCCGACACGGCTATATGCGCTATGCCGGCCAGGGTTTCGAGGTCCAGGTGCCATTGCCCGGCGGCGCCATTGCGGGGGATTTCAGCGCCCGCGCCGTTGCCGCGTTCAACGAAGCCTATTTGCAAAAGCACAAATTCCTAGACCCCGACGCGCGGATCGAGGCAGTGGACTGGACCCTAGTGGCGACCCTACCCAGCGGCCAGGAGGGCGCGGTGATCGGTCAGGCGCGCGCACCTGATACGCCAAGACGAAGCGGCAGCCGCTTGGCCTGGTTCCCAGAGGCCGGCGGCTATGTGGAGACGCAAATAATCGACCGCCAGGCTCTAGCCAATGGCGCCACCATCACCGGCCCCGCCATCATCGAAGATCCGGACAGTACAACGGTACTGCTGCCCGGCGATTTGGCGCGGCTTAGCGGACCGAAGCATCTGATCATCAATATTGCGCGGGAGGGCACCACATGAGTGCTACAGCGGTCGATCCCATCACCCTGACGGTGATTTGGAATACCCTGATGTCCATCGCCGAGGAACTGGGCACGACCTTGCGCAACACCGCCTTCTCGGAAGGTGTCCGCGAAGGCGATGATTTCGCCACCGCCATTTTCGACCGTACGGGACGGCTGATCGCGCAGGGAAATTTCAGCCCCGGTCATCTTGGTTCCATGCCTGCCTGTGTGCGGCATGCCATCGATTATTTTCCGCCCGAGAGCCTGCAAGCTGGCGATTCCATTCTGCTGAACGACAGCCTGATGTGCTCCGGCCATTTCCCGGATACCTTTCAGGTCATGCCCATATTCGTGGACGAAGACCTTGTTGGCTTTGTCGCCTGCTCGGCCCATCAGGTGGATATGGGCGGCGCGGCGCCGGGCAGCCAGAAGGTTCATGGCGTCACGGAATCTTTTCAGGAAGGGTTGCGCATTCTGCCCGTGCGTTTCGTCCGTAGCGGCAAGATTGACGAGGATATTTTGCGCCTGGTTCTGGGCAACGTGCGCATGCCCGACAAGGTCCGCGGCGACCTTTTGGCTCAGCATACGGCAAACCTAAGCGCTGCCAGCCGTCTGCAACAGCTGTTTCGCGAGCATGGTGACGAGACCCTGGCAACGGCCTACGAGACCATTCTCGACCGCTCGGAAGCAGCCATGCGCGAGGCCTTGGCGGCGGTGCCGGCAGGCACCTACAGTTTCGACGATTGCATGGACGATTACGGCCCGGACACCGATCCCATCAAGATCGCCGTCGATGTCACCTTTGATGGTGTTGGCGCGGTGGAGCTCGACTTCTCCCGCTCCTCTGACATGGTGCCCGCCGCCATCAATTCCTACATCAACTACACCCGTGCCTATGCCATTTTTGCCATCAAGGTGTTTTGCGATGCCTTGCAGCCGCAAACGGCGGGCAGCATGCGGCCGATAACGGTGACGGCGCGGGAAGGCTCGTTCTTTAATCCCACCTTCCCGGCACCATCGGGCGGGCGGGCGATCTTGCAAATCCGTATTTTCGATGCCATCAACGGCGCCATCGCCCAGGCCCTACCGCATCGGGCCATGGGCGCCTTCGCGCATTGGTCGAATCCGAACATCGGTGGCACCAACGACGAAACCGGGCGCCCGTTCGTAATGTATGATCTTTCCCTCGCCGGCTATGGCGGCCGCAAGGGCAAAGACGGCGTCGAGGCCTTGAGCCCGGTGATGAACTGTTCCAACATCCCGGTGGAAGTGCACGAGACCCACAATCCGGTCCGCGTGCGCAGCCTGGAGCTCATTCCCGATACGGGCGGGGCTGGGCAATGGCGTGGTGGTTGCGGCCTGCGCAAGGATATCGAGCTGTTGAATTCCGCCGCGGTGCTCTCGCATCTGGGCGACCGTCACCGTTTTCAACCCTATGGCCTGTTCGGCGGTGAAGCTGGCAGCCTGGGCGAGACTTTGCTGAACCCCGATGGCAATTCCGAGCCACTGCATTCCAAAGGTATGTATGATCTGAAGCGGGGCGATGTGATCAGCTTCCGCCTTTCGGGTGCGGGCGGCTATGGCCCCGTGGCGGACCGGGATCCCACCGCCATCGCCCAGGATCTAGCCGACGGCTATGTCACGAATGAAGGTGCGATGAATGACTATGGATGGGACCCCGGGCCTGAATAACGGCAGGGCTTTTACGCTCGCCGGGCTGGATAAGGCGGAGCTGCGAATCCTGCTGGCCCGCTCGAATCGGCACGGGGCATTGCGGTTGGCGATCCATGCAGGTCTGATCGCCGTCCTTGGCTGGTGCATTCTGGCCAAGGTTCCATTTTGGCCGGTGTTGCTGTTACCGCAGGGCACCCTGTTGATATTCCTCTTCGCACCGCTGCACGAATGCATCCATCGCACCGCCTTTCGCAGCCGGTGGTGCAATGACGTGGTCGCCGCTTTGTGCGGTTGGTTGTTGCTTTTGCCGCCCGCCTGGTTCCGCTATTTCCATTTGAACCATCACCGGTTTACCTCCGATCCTGCCCGCGACCCGGAACTAGCGGTGGCCAAGCCCCGCAACCGACCGGTCTATCTGATGCATTTGACGGGCCTGGCCGTCTGGGGCGCGCAGCTTCAGGCGCTATTGGGCAGCACTCATGGCCGAGCAGAAGACGATTTCATACCGCAAAAGGCCCGCAACAGGGTGGCGCTAGAGGCGCGCTGGTGCCTGGCCCTATACATCATCGCCTTTGCCGCCGCCGGGGAACAGTTGCTCTGGGTCTGGGTCGTGCCGGCCTTTTTAGGGCAACCATTTCTGCGGGCCTTTTTGCTAGCCGAACATATGGATTGCCCCAAAACCACCGACATGCTGGCCAACAGCCGCACCACATCAACCACGGCGGCGCTGCGCTTCATCGCCTGGAACATGTCCTATCACGCCGAGCATCACACCCTGCCGGCGGTGCCATTTCATCAGCTGCCGGCATTTCACCGCCTTACCCAGGCCCATCTTAAGTTCAGGCAGAACGGCTATCTCAACTTCCACCGCGAACTTTGCCGCAAGCTATAGCCGGCCGGGCCAATCTTGATATTTGCTGAGCCACGCCGCCCTGGATGACTGAGCCAGGTGTGGATGCCCGGCAATCCATGAGCACCTAATTTTCGCAATGTGGTACCAGCCCCGGCGCGCCGAAATAGCCTTCGGTGATCTCCATTGCCGTGACATCTTCACAGAATAGGCGGGTAGGCGGCGCGTTGAATTCACAGGGGCAGCCGTAGTCACAGCTACAGGCTCGGCGCTGCTTGGTTCTGATCATCCAGTCGACATAGGCCATGTTTCTTATTCGTCCCCAATAGCTTGACTGTTTGACCGCCCGGTGTACCGGTGCCTTTTTCAATCGCGTACCGACACGCTTTATATGGCGAAATTCAAAGCGAATAGATTCAAAACCGGCCCCTCCCTTGCCTCTGCTGGCGGGCGGTGTATGTTGCGGCCTTCGGATTTGAACAGGTAAATACCAAAGACGCGCGTTGGTGCGCCATGGAGGATGGAGTGGATCATGACAGATCAAAGCAATGCCGGCGAAATGCTGAAAGACAAGGTAATTCTGGTGACGGGCGCCGGGCGCGGCGTTGGCCGCGATATCGCCCTGCTGGCCGCCAGCCAGGGCGCTAAGGTGGTGGTCAATGATCTGGGCGGCCAGGCCGATGGCGAGGGCGAGGATAAGACCCCGGCCATGGAAGTGGTGGGCGACATCAAGGAAGCTGGCGGCGAAGCCGTGGCCAACTATGGTTCCGTCGCTGATTTCGAAATGGCCGAGGCAATGATCCAGCAGGCCGTGGACACCTATGGCAAGATCGACGGCATCGTCAACAATGCCGGCATTCTGCGTGACGTTATTTTCCACAAGATGACTGAGGAAGAATGGGACATCGTCATCGACGTGCATCTGAAAGGCTGCTTCAACGTGGCCCGGGCGGCGGCGACACGGTTCCGCGAGCAGAAAAGCGGCGCCTTCGTGCATATGACCTCAACCTCCGGCCTAGTGGGCAACTTTGGTCAGGCCAACTATGCCGCCGCCAAGCTGGGTATCGTTGGCCTATCGAAATCATTGGCCCTGGATATGTCGCGCTTTGGCGTGCGCTCCAACTGCATCTCGCCTTTCGCGTGGAGCCGTCTGATCGGCACCATTCCCATCTCGTCCGAGGAGGAAGCCGCGCGCGTTGAGAAGATCAAGGCTATGACCCCGGCCAAGATCGCGCCAATGGCGGTGTTCCTGCTGTCGGAAGCGGCGCATGAGGTCACGGCGCAAATCTTTGGTGTGCGCCACAACGAAATCTTCCTCTTTAATCAGCCCCGCCCGGTCCGTTCCGTACAGCGCACCGAAGGCTGGACGCCGGAAACAATCGCCGAACATGCCCTGCCGGCCATGAAATCCTCCTTCATGGCGTTGGAGCGCAGCGGCGATGTCTTCAGCTGGGACCCGGTCTAAGCCGACAGCGACGCGCGTTACCGCCGGGCCCGGTTCAATTCCGGGCCCGGCGACACTTTTTTTCAAGGGACGCCCAATTGACGGACGCGGGCTGATGAAAGTCACCCCACCAGGTCAGCGAGCAACATTGAATCAACATAGATTAGGTAGGGACACCAACATGCGTACCGATAATGTAATAAAATCTGGGGCCCGCACCGGGGAGAGAGTCGATGCCTAAAATTTTACTGGCCGGCAAATTCCACCCCGACACCCTGACCCTGCTGGCCGAGCACCCGGAGGTCGAGGTCAGAACCCTGATAGATCCCACCGAACAACAGCTGGTCGACGCCATGCCTGGTGTCCATGGCATCGTTCTGCGAACCACGCCGTTCGGCGAGGCGGCCTGCGCCAATGCCGATAGCCTGCAGATCATCGCCCGGCATGGGGTCGGCTACGACAATGTCGACGTTGGGGCGGCAACCGCCCATGGCCTGCCGCTGGCCGTGGTCGGCGAGGCAAATTCGAACGCGGTTTGCGAACATGCCTTCATGCTGATGTTAGCGACCATGAAGGATGCCCTGCCTCTGGATGCCGCCACGCGGGGCCAGGATTATGGCCGGCGCGATAGCGTTACCGCCCGTGAAGTCTCAGGCAAGAGCATCTTGGTCGTTGGTTTCGGCCGTATCGGCACCCGTATGGCGCGGCGCTGTGCCGCCTTTGATATGCATGTGATCGTGGCCGATCCATACGTGCCGCAACGAGTGATCCGGGGCCATGGTTACGAGTATGTGGAGGATTTCCGCGATGCACTGGAACGGGCCGACATCATCACCATGCACCGCCCCGGTAACCACGACGGCAGCCCGGAGCTGACAGGCCAGGAATTCTCTCGCATGCGCAAGGGGGCGGTGTTGATCAATACGGCGCGTGGCACTCTGCTGGACGAGGACGCGTTGTACCACGCCCTGACGAACGGCCCGCTGGCCGCCGCTGGGCTGGACGTGACCCGGGACGAGCCGCCCGCCCTCGATCTACCGCTATTGGGTCTGGACAATGTCTTCCTCAGCCCCCATATCGCCGGCGTCACCCAGGAGGCGTTCCGCAACATGGGCCTGCGGGCGGTGCAAAACTGCCTGGATGCCTTCGAGGGCAAGCTTGATCCCTACTATCTGATCAATCCGGAGGTCTTGCAGTCTGGAGATGACTGACCCAGCGCGGCATATCGACGGGGACGGCGTCTGGGTGGAAATCCTGGGCGCGCCCCGCGCGGCGCCGGCGCTGTTCCTAGACCGGGACGGCGTGGTGGTGGTGGAGACGCACTATCTGCATGAGGTCGAAAAGACCGAGTTGATCCCCGGAGCCGGCGAGACCATCGCCCTGGCCAATCAACGGGGCATCCATGTGGTGCTGGTCACCAACCAATCCGGCGTTGGCCGCGGCCTGTACGGCTGGACCGAATTCCAGGCGGTGCAGGACAAGATCAAGGCCGATCTGGCTACCTTTGGCGCACATGTGGATGCGGTCTGCGCTTGTCCGTACCATCCGGAAGCCGTCGCCCCCTATGACCGGGACCACGCGGACCGCAAACCAGGCCCCGGCATGTTGTTGAAGGCGGCCAGGGCACTGGACATCGATCTGGCCCCATCCTGGATCGTCGGCGATCTGCCCTCCGATATGGGCGCAGGCCGCAACGCCGGCCTATCGGGCGGCGTCCATGTCCGGACCGGCTGGGCCGGCCATCGGGACGAAGCCCTGAGCCACGCAGCCCATGATTTTCAGGTCATCGGCGCCGAGAGCATCAATGAAGCCCGCGCCCTGATCCCGCTGCTGTTGGATTAGCGTGCTGCTAAAGCAGCCTAAATGGCTTTCGTATTCTCATGTAGCCAGTTTTCCAACGCTTCAAAATCAAATCCGCCAGCTTCAAGCTGGCCCGAATCACGAACACCTTTCCCGACGCCATAAGTTTCGATTCATTTGGCCAGCTTTCATAGAGGTCGAAAAAACGCGCATTACCCTTCTGGTGCGCCTACATGACATGCGGATGGGCCTTGCCCTGACGCCGCTCTTCAAGCAGGGCGACCAGGGCCTCCTCGACAATCGCCTGAAGCTGGCGGCCTTCATCCTTGGCCAGCATGTGAATATCCGCCAGCACATCCCTGTAGATCTGCGTCGTGAATTTTTCCCTCGTTCGCGACATCGCCGATCTCCCATGCCCGAGAAAGGGGGCAAGGGGTCAGGTCTTGTATTTTACATTACTGTGGCTTTGACAGGCTATTGCCAGACTTTCGAATATGCAAAATACAAGACTTAGCCCCTGATGTGTTGCAGCCCGCGCACCGCGCCTACCGCTATCTGATTAGAGTCCCGCGAATAGCCCAATCGCGCCATTGGCAGCGAGGGCATTGATTTCCGGCTCGGAAATACCCAGCTCTGACAAGATTTCCCGGCTGTGTTCGCCCAGATGGGGGGCGTGGACCATGGGGTCGCCCTCGCGGGGCGGCGGTAGGCCGGGGATGACTGGCATGGGAATGGTGCCGACGCCGGATTGTTCGATCCAGCGGACGGCCTCGACCTCTTGGACATGTTCGGATTGGAAATAACCGCCGAAATCCTGCACCAGGCCATGCAGGACATCCGCCGCCGTCAGCGCCGCCGACAACTCTGCCAGCGGCATCTGTTCGACCGCCGGGCGCAACAGGGGCATCAGCTCGGCCTCGTGCGCGATGCGCGCCGTGGCCGTGGCGTATTTCGGATCGCCGGGCAGCTCGGGCAGGCCGAGAATCTTGCAAAGCGCCACGAAATGAGGGTCGCGGCGGCCATTGATGGTCAGGTAACCGTCCTTTGCCTTGAACATGGTGACGGGCACGCCAAGGGGCGCGGTGACGCCTTTTTCCAACTCGAACTCGATCATCTTGGCGGATTGAAAGGCGCCGATAGCCTCCATCAAGGAGGTCTTGATATGACGTCCGCCACCCTTCACGGCACGCCGGTACAGCGCCGGCGCCACCGCCTGGAAACCATACAATCCGGTAACCACGTCGATGGCGAGCAGGTTGATACGTTGCGGCAGACCGGCTTCATCCTTGTTGTTCGACATCAGGCCGGAAAAGGCCTGCATGATGGAATCCGTTGCCGGCAGAGTTGCATTCGGGCCGGTCTGGCCAAACCCGGTGACCGAAAGATAGATCACGTCCGGGTTTTGTTGCCGCACGGTGTCATAGTCCAGGCCAAGGCGCGCCGTGACGCCGGGGCGATTGTTTTCGATCACCACGTCGGCGGCATTCGCCAGGCGCAGGGCGATGGCGGCGCCTTCCGGGTTTTTCAGATCCAGGGCCAAGCTGCGCTTGCCCCGGTTAAAGGCCATGCCGTAGGCGCAGTTGTCGCCGTAGGTCTTGCCGATCTGCCGGCCCCAATCACCCGCCAATGGTTCCAGCTTCACCACGTCCGCGCCATGGCGCGCCAACAGCATGCCGCAATGGGGTCCGGCGACGCCTTGGGAAATATCCAGGACCTTCAAGCCATCGTACGGTAAGCCCCCATACGGCAAGTCGTCAGTCTCACTCATCACTTTTCTCCACAACGCGTCGTATCAAGCCAGCACCACGGTAAACATTCAAGGCCATGACGGCAATTCGCTACGCTATCAAAATGCGCCTAAATCAGGGAAATTTTATCGCCCCTCGAAATCCGGCTTCTCCTTGTTCAGAAAGGCTTTATAGCCGGTCTGAAAATCCGCCGTATCAAAGCAGGCATAGCTTTCCTCGATATCCGCCTCAGTCAAGGGCGTGGGGTCGCTCAGGCGGCGGGCGAACTGTTTATGCCAGCGCGCCACTAGAGGCGCGCCCTGGGCAATGCGCCGGGCGGTGGCCTCGACCTCGGCGGTTACCTGGTCAGGGGCGACGATGCGGTTGACCAGATTCATGCCCTGGGCGGTCTGGGCATCGAAAACCTGCCCTTCCAAAACGATCTCCAAGGCATTGGCGCGGCCCACCACCGCCGCCACCGCCTGCATCTCGTTCAGGGCCACGACCAGGCCAAGGTTTTTCACGGGCACGCCAAAGCGGCTGTTTTCGCCACAAATGCGCATCTCGCAGCAACAAGCCAGCTCCAGTCCGCCACCGACGCAGGCGCCATGGATCATGGCGACCACAGGATGGCGGCATTGCTGAATAGCCTCCAGGGCGGATGCCATGACGGCGCCATATGTGTGGGCGCTGTCCCGGTCGAAACGCTCGGTGGCGAATTCGGCGATGTCGGCGCCGGCGGCAAAGGCCTTTTCGCCAGCCCCGCGCAGGATGATGCAACGCAGATCATCGTCAGCGTCCAGGACCTTGAAGGCATCGGTGATGCCCCGCCACATATCCAGGTTCATGGCATTCAAGCGCTCCGGCGCCGACAAGATCACGGTGGCGATATTGCCGCTCCGTTGCGTCAGGACTTCTCCACTCATGCGATCTCTTTTCCTAATTCTTTTTGCCGAACAAACCGCCCAGGCCTTTCTTCAAGGCATCCAGCGGAGCCTTGACCGCCTCCGTTACCTTTTCGGCGGGCGGTTGTCCAGCGGTCTTGGGCGCTGGCTTCTTGGCACCGCCGCCCTTAGCGAGCTTCAGGCAGGGATTGTCATCACCCGTGTCCAGATCACCCAGAGCCAGCAATGCCGCGCGGGGAAACAGCGTGGCGCCCAGCAGGCCGCCCGGTCCACCACGCCGCCCGTCAGCATGGCGAGGAAATCCTCCGCCTGGCCCTTGCCGGGATCGGGTGCGACGGGTTCCTGATCCTGGCCTTGCCGCCACAGGGCGGCGCTGAAGACCGGCACGGCGGCGCACAGCAGTATATGGTCGCAGGTGTTGTCATTGAACATGGCCAGGCCAGCGCGCAGACCCTCTATGGGCGAGAGGCCCCTACCAGCGGGCAGCAGGACGGGCAGCATTTCCGCCACCCGCAGACGCCCTTGCCCCAGGGACTGTCGAATAGCGGCGCCATCTTGCCTATCTGGCGCCACGCCATACCATAGCAGCGCCGCCATGTCGGCGAAATCGTAGTCCGAGGCCAGCGCTTCGATATCATGCCCCCATACGATCAGGCGGCCCGCCTTGCCGTCCACCAGGCTCAGCTTCGTAACAGCCGCCACAACACCATCCAGATCCGTATCCATAAACAATCTTCTGATATTTGGTTTCCCCGCCGTTGCCGTTGTATCTGATATTCTACGCAATATCGTCAATATTGATTTATACAATCAACTATCTAACGATAATGAGGAAATATGAGCAACCCGTACCTCACTGCCCGTGAAGCAGCGGCTGAATTGAATGTCTCCCGGGCCACCCTGTATGCCTATGTCAGCCGTGGCATGATCCGCTCGGAACCGGTGGAAGGTAGCCGCCACCGGCTCTATCGCGCCGATGATGTACGCGCCATTCTGGCGCGAAAAACAGCTGAATTCGGCCACAAGTCCGGGTCCGAAACAATTGTCGCCACGGCCCTAACCCATGACACGCCAATCCTGGATTCGGCCATTACCCTAATCGCCGACGGGGAATTGTATTACCGGGGCCGGGACGCCACGGAACTGACGCGGAGCTCCAGCCTGGAAAGTGTCGCGCGCCTGCTGTGGCAATGTGATGATGATCCATTTGCCAGCGCCGCGCCGGATATCGGCGCGTTCTCTTCTCCCCTGACCGGCATCGCCCGTTGCCAGGCGCTGTTGCCTCTGGCAGCGGCCCAGGATCTGCGGGCCTATACTTTGGAAACCGGGAACGTGGCCCGCACCGGCGCCGATCTGTTGCGCCTGCTGTGCGCCGGCTTCACCAGCAAAAAGCCCTCGATCGAACCTATTCATGCACAGTTAAGCGCCCATTGGGCCGGCCCTGGCCAGCCGGGAGGCAATGCCGCGAAGCTAATTCGGGCCGCCCTGGTGCTGTGCGCCGATCATGAACTGAATGCCTCCACCTTCACCGTGCGCTGCGTCGCCTCGACCCGCGCCACGCCTTACGGCGCGGTGATGGCTGGCCCATCCACCCTGCAGGGGCCACGCCATGGCGGCCAGACCGCCCGCGTCGCGGCCCTGTTCGACGAGGCCGCCAATGCCGAAAGCCCTCTGGCGGCGGTCGCCGCGCGCCTGCGCCGGGGCGAAAGGCTGCCCGGTTTTGGCCATACCCTCTATCCCGACGGCGATCCCCGCTGTAAATTGTTGCGCCGGCTGCTGAGCGCGACCCTGGGCAGCAACAAAGCGCTGACCATGGCTGAAGAGCTGGCGGCGGCGGCCTCCGCCAACACCGGGTTGATGCCCAATGTAGATTTTTCCCTGGTCATGCTGCAACGCAGCCTGGATTTGCCGACAATCGCGCCCATGGGTATTTTCGCCATTGGCCGTTGTGCCGGCTGGATCGCCCATGCCCAGGAACAATATGTCAGGCCAGAGCTGATCCGCCCCCGGGCCCGCTATATTGGCGAGCAGCCGCAACTGGCGCAAACACCCCTCAACGCTTAAACTAGAAGAAACAAAGGGAAGAGCGGAATATGCTGACATTCGCGGAATATCGCAAAATGGATGCCACGGCCCTGGCCGAGGCCATTGCCATGGGTGAGTTGGAGGCGGGTGAGGTGTTGGAAACAGCCATTGCCAGGGCCGAAGCCGTGAACCCCGCCCTCAACGCCATCGTCCATGACCAGTTCGATCAGGCCCGGCAGGCAATTGCGAGCGGTAATGCGCCGGACGGCCCGTTCAAGAATGTGCCCTATCTGTTGAAGGATCTGGGCGCTTTCGACGCCGGGCAGCCCTGCAGCTTTGGCAGCCGCCTGTGGGCCGATTTCGTGCCCGATCACGATTCAACCTACACCGAGCGCTGCAAGGCCGCTGGGCTGGTTATCATGGGCCGCACCAACACGCCCGAAATGGGCCTGAACGCCACCACGGAACCAACCCTGCACGGTGCCACACCGAACCCATGGAACGCGGCCCATTCGGCGGGGGGATCGTCGGGGGGCTCGGCGGCGGCCGTGATCGCCGGCATTCTGCCCATGGCGCATGCCACCGACGGTGGCGGTTCGATCCGCATTCCAGCAGCCAATTGCGGCCTGTTCGGTGTCAAGCCAACCCGCGGTCGCAACCCCGCCGGCCCGGATGTGGGCGAGGGGTGGAGCGGCATGTCCACGGGCCATGTGGTCAGCCGCTCGGTGCGGGATTCCGCCCAGATGATGGATTGTACCCACGGCCCGGCCCCAGGCGATCCATATGCCGCGCCCGTACCGGCCCGCCCATTCGCAGACGAAGTCGGTGCGGATCCGGGAAAGCTGCGCATCGCCCTGATGACCGATGGCTTCGATGGCCGGGCACTTGATCCCGAATGCATCGAAGGTGTGGAGAAAACGGCCAAGCTGTGCGCCGAACTGGGCCACGATATTGAGCCGGCGCTGCCAAAACTGGATGTGGGCACCTTGCTCCAGGCCGCCCGCACGGTGATCGCCGGTAATGTTCAAACCGCCGTGCGCCTGCGTTGCGAAGCCTTGGGGCGGGAGCCCAGTGGCCAGGATGTCGAAGCCATCACCTGGGCCTTCGCCCAGGAGGGCGTCAAATCCAGCGCCGGCGATTATGCCGCCGCCATTCTNGCCCTGCACCAAAGCGGCCGGCAGCTGGCGGCTTTCTTTCAGGATTACGATCTGATCCTATCATCAACCCTGCGCCATCCGCCCCTGCTCCTGGACACGATTAGCATGCAGGACAATGACCTAAATCGCTATTGCCGCGCGCTGTTTGAGGAAGAACTAGCCATCACGCCGCACTATAACATCACCGGCTGTCCAGCCATGACCGTGCCCCTACATATGAGCGCCGGCGGCATGCCCGTGGGCATTCATTTCGGCGCGCCATTTGGTGATGAAGCCACGCTGTTCCGCCTGGCGGCCCAGTTGGAAGCCGCCGCCCCCTGGTTCGACAGAGTACCGGATATGGGCTAGGAGGCAGCATTCGCCTTGCGGGCGGGCGCTCTTTTGGCGATAAACGCGGCATGAAAAAGATAACGGTTATTGGCGCAGGCGCCTGGGGCACCGCGCTGGCACAATTATTGGCGGCCGCGGGGCGGACGACGCAAATCTGGGCACGCGAGGACGAGGTTGTCGAAGCGATCAACAACGATCACGCCAATCCTCTCTTCCTGCCGGATTTCCCCTTGCATGGCGATCTGCGCGCTACCTCGGATCTGGCCGAGGCGGCGGCGGCGGAACTGATCCTGGCGGTCACCCCGGCGCAGTTTCTGCGCCCGGTGACAGAGACATTGTCAGCACACCTGAAGCCCGGCGTGCCGGTGGTGATCTGCGCCAAGGGCATCGAAAAAGACAGCTTTGCCCTGATGAGCGAAGTGCTGTCAGAAACCATCCCCGAGGCGCCACAGGCTGTCTTGTCCGGACCTACTTTCGCCATCGAAGTCGCCAAGGGCCTGCCGACGGCGGTTACCCTGGCCTGTGCCGACGAGGCTATGGGCGAGCGCATCGTGGAAGCGATNGGCCAGCCACATTTCCGGCCNTATTGGACCGATGACGTGATTGGCNCCCAGATAGGTGGCGCAGTCAAGAACGTCCTTGCCATTGCCTGCGGCATCGTCGAAGGGCGGGCCTTGGGCGATAACGCCCGCGCCGCCCTGATGACCCGCGGCTTGGCCGAGGTAATGCGCTACGGCGCCATGCGTGGTGGCCGGGCGGAGACCCTGATGGGCCTGTCGGGTCTGGGCGATCTGGCCCTGACCTGTAATTCGGAGCAATCGCGCAACATGTCCCTGGGCATCGAACTGGGCGAAGGCCGGCGCATGGAAGATATTCTGGCCGAGCGGCGTTCCGTGGCCGAGGGCGCCCATACGGTCAGCGCCATCGCCGATCATGTCAGTCCGATGGATTTCGAGATGCCGATCTGTACAGCAATGGACGGGGTCTTGAACTACATGGCGGATATCGACGCCACCATCAAAGGCATGTTGGAGCGGCCTTACCGGGCGGAGCACGGTTAGAATTTTCGGTTTTCCTGGGGTTTAGAGGGAAAGGGCATGGCCCATTGGCTGTTTGAATTGGCTACAAAGGCCTCTTCCGCCACTCGGTCAATGAAAAGCGTGTGGCGAGTATCGCCGAAGTCTACAAGTTGTGGTATCTGGACCCGACCGATGCAAAGGGTAAATCCCCATTTACTACCCGTATTTTTGGAGTCTTAACATGACCGTCCCCGCAAACGATTGGATTGCCCATCACGCCCGCTTCGTACCCAATAACGAAGCCATGCATGATCTGACCTCGGACCGCCATTTCACCTATGCAGAGATGAACGTGCGGGTTGACAGGGCGGCGCTATATCTGCGCGACGATCTTAGCGTTCAGGATGGCGACCGAGTCGCGGTGCTGTGCCACAACGACACCGACATGTTCGAAATTCAATTCGCCTGCCGCCGGCTGGGCGCCATATTCCTACCCCTCAATTGGCGTCTGGCAGTGCCCGAGTTGGAGTACATCTGTAATGATGCGGAGCCGAGGGCGCTGATGTATGGCACAGAATTCGCCAAGGAAGCCGCTGAGATTCAAGACCTGTCGAATATTCCCGTTATCGCAAGCCTGAACAACGGCGGCGACAGCGACTATGAAAGCGGCCTCGCGGCTGCCGCCGGAACTATCGTGGCGCCGGCACGGGAGCTGAACGATATCTGGACGCTGATGTATACCTCCGGNACCACNGGCCGGCCAAAGGGTGCCAAGATCACNTATCAGATGGCGGTCTATAACTCCGTTCAATGCGCNATGACTGTTGAAATCACNAACCGTTCGAGAAATCTTGTGTTNCTGCCGATCTTCCACACCGGNGGTTTGAACGTCTATGCCAACCCGATGTTTCATACCGGCGGCGCCAATGTGGTGTTGCGGGAATTCAACCCGGCCTATTTTCTGGCGCTGCTGTCCGACAAGGAACTGAACATCACCCACCTGTTGGGCGTACCGACGAATTTCCTGATGTTAGCCCAGCAGCCGGGCTTCGCATCCGCGGACCTGTCCCATATTGTTTGCATCGGCGTCGGCGGCGCGGCGGCGCCCCTGTCCCTGATCGAGGAATTCGGCGACAAGGGTATTAATTTGCAACAGGGTTGGGGGATGACCGAAACCGGTCCCCTGGGCCTGATGCTATCGGGCGATCAAGCCGTATCCAGGGTTGGCTCGTCCGGCCTGCCGCCATTGTATGTTGGCCTGCGGATCGTCGATGAGGATGAAAAAGACGTGGCCCAGGGCGAGACCGGTGAATTGCTGATCAAGGCACCCACGGTGACGCCAGGCTATTGGAACCGCGAGGATGAACGCGACGATTTCTACACCCCCGATGGCTGGTTCCGCACCGGCGATGCCGCTCGCCAGGACGAGGACGGCTACTACTATATCGTTGACCGGACCAAAGACATGTTCATCTCGGGCGGCGAGAACGTCTACCCGGTGGAAATCGAGAACGTGATTTTTCAACTAGATGGCGTGTTGGAAAACGCCGTGATCGGCATTCCGGACAAAAAATGGGGTGAGGTTGGCCGTGCCTGCGTAGTGCTAAAGCCAGGTGCAAATTTGGACGAATCAGCGGTGATCGACCACTGCGGCAGCCAGCTGGCCCGCTTCAAGGTGCCAAAGCAGGTCCGCTTCATGGACGAGTTGCCCCACAACGCCACGGGCAAGGTGCTAAAGCACGAACTACCCAGGGATTAGCACCAAGTCACGGCGCTGCGGTTTCCTCCGATGGGGCCAGATAGACTGTCTTGCCTCCGACAATGGTTTCCTCCACGCGCAGTTCGCGGATGGCGCCTGCGTCGTCCAGGGGATTGCCCGAGAGGATTACCAGATCCGCCAGTTTACCCGGCTCGAGTGAACCTTTCAGCTCTTCCTCGAAAGACTGATAGGCACCTTCAATGGTGACGGCNCGCAAGGCCTGGGCCGGGGTGATGCATTGCTCCGGGCCCAACGAGGCGCCATTTACGGTCTGGCGATTGACCGCGGCCCAGACCAGCAGCAACGGCGTCATCGGAACGACAGGGGTGTCGCAGTGGATGGTGTAATGCAGGCCCCGGTCCTGGGCAGAGCGCGCCGGGCTGATCCGCTGCGCCCGCTCCGGCCCCATGAAGATATCCCGATGCCGGTCACCCCAATAATAGGTGTGCAGGCTGAAGAAACTGGGAATCGCTCTCAAGTCCGCAATGCGATCCAGTTGATCCTCGCGGGCCATCTGGCTGTGGACGATTATGTGACGGGCATCCTCGCGGGGATGCTTCTCCTGCGCCGCCTCGAAAGCGTCCAGAATATCGTCGATGGCCGCATCGCCGTTGCCATGGATCGCCACCTGCCAGCCGTGTTGATGCAAGTCCGTGACAATTTCCAACAACNGCTCACGGGGGAAAATGGCATAGCCGCGATAGCTTTCATCGCCCTCGAAAGGTACGTGGTAGGGCTTGCTCAGGTAACCGGTGTAGCCCTGGATAGAGCCGTCCTGGAAAAGCTTGGCCGCGCCCCGGCCGATAGCGTGGNCCGCCACCANATCGAACGCGGCGGTGCCGGCGGAAATTTCCAGCGCATATTCCCAATTGGGAAAGCCGAGAATGCGCAGGGGCAGCAGGCCGCGAGCGGAGCTTTCCTGCAGCGCCCGCATCTGGGTCTTGTCCGTGGCGGCGTTCTGGGCCGAGGTCACGCCCTTAGATAGATAGTCACGGGCCGCCGCCTCGATCACCTTGATTTCATGCTCCAGATCGCCCGGCGGGATCTTGCCGCGCACCAAGGCCATGGCCGCCGGTTCCTCAAACACGCCGGTTGGCTCGCCGGTCTGTTTGTGATGGCGGATGACGCCGCCTGGTGGATTCTCGGTATCCGCGGTGACGCCGCCAAGCTTCAGCGCCAGGGAATTACAGCTGCCCAGATGGCCGGAGATATGGGACAGGAAGATCGGATGGCGGCTGGATACCTTATCCAGGTCCCATCGATCCGGGTGACGATTTTCCTGCAACAAGGTATCGTCATAACCGCGTCCGACCACCCAGGTACCTTCAGGCTTACCTGCAGCCTCCAACCTAAGGGCTTCGATGATATCAGGGATGGAGTTCATGGTGCCAATGGGCGGGCTGTTGAGATCAACGAATTCAATGCCATAGCGCCCTGAGTTGGGAAAATGGCTATGCGGGTCGATAAAGCCAGGCAACAACGCCTTACCTTCGAGGTCTATGATCTCCACCCCATCGCCGGCCAGAGCGCGAATTTCCACTTCATCACCAACGGCCACGATGGTCTCGCCGGCAACCGCCAGTGCCTCGGCTACAACGTCCTCACCATTGACCGTGACGATCGGCCCGCCCAGATAGATCCGTTCAATATAGGCAATATCAGCCATTGTCGCGTACCCCCTTTCCGTCAAATGGCCACTAGAGCAGTGCCACACCAGCACGGGCGCAGTCTTCGTCTTCCTGACCGGTGCCGCCGCCGACACCGCAGGCGCCTTCGATGACGCCGTCGCGGATAACGGGCACTGCGCCCTGGCCCATGATCATATGGCCGCCTTCCGCCGCCACGATGCCGCGAAACGTGGGATGTTCGGCCCGCTCAGTCAGCTCGCCGCTGGGACGGCCAAACGAGGCAGCGGCAATGGCCTTGCCCTGGCTGCCATAGGCGCCGGCCCACATGGCATTATCCATGCGCTGAAACACCAACAATCGGCCTCCACCGTCACAGACCGCTACATTGATCCTGATATTCAGCTCCACCGCCTTGGCCAGAGCGCCTTGAGCGATACGGTTGGCTTCATTCAGTGTCATTGATTTGCTCCCTATATGCCCGAGGCGACAAGCAATCGGCCCTCGACGTCATGACGTTCAATCAGTTTCGCTACCAGACCGCTGGCCCTAGCCTCCATCACAAAGTCCTGCAGAAATGCGGCGGCGGCGCTGTTTTTCGGCGGCGTGCCGATAGCCTGCTGTACGGTAGTGTAGTTGCCATCAAGAATACGGGCGCCCGGCATCGTCTTGATGTCCTCGATCAAGGCTGGGCGCAAACCAGACAAGGCATCCAGCTTGGACGAGATGAACAGTTCCAGCGCGCCGGCGAGGCCCTTTGCGCGGTGCAGTTCCCCATGTTCAAGTGCGCGGGTCAGGTAGAGATCATAGGCACTGCGATCCGATACCGCAATCCGGATGCCTGGGCGGTCAACGTCGTCGATCACCGCCAGGGGCGAGCCCGCAGGCACCAGATAGGTCGCTTCGATCTCTACATAGGCGGAAGTAAAGGTTATGCTTTCGGCCCGTGCCGGCTCCGCCGCGATCAGGCCGATATCATAGGCGTCCTCGCCGACCGCATCCGCCAACACGCCGGGTGAGGGGAATTGCACATACCTCACCTCCACGCCCAGCCGCTCGGCGATGGCGCGGGCCATGTCGGGGGAAACGCCCGCCGGATCACCGGCCTCGGTCTTGCCCGTGACCAACAGAGGATTCGACATATTGATGCCCGCGCGGAGGATACCGTTGGGGGCAAGTTCCTGTCTGACCGCCTCGATCATCAGCGCGGCCAAGCTCTAAGTGCGTTCAGGCCACCATCCACGGGCAGCATGACACCAGTGACCCATTGGGCTTCGTCGGAAGCCAGATAGACCGCCGCCCAGCCGATGTCCCAGCCAGTGCCCTCGGTCTGCATGGGTACCATTTTCTTGCGCCGTGCGCGTCCGTCCTCACCCAGACGGGCGACCATGGGTGTATTGACGGAGCCGATGATGATGCAGTTGCAACGGATCAGCTCAGTCGCATAGTCGGCGGCGATGGACAGTGTCAGGCCATGCACGCCGGATTTGGTGGCCGCATAGGCGGCGGCACCCGGGCTGCCCATAAGGCCCAGGGAACCAGCGATAGAGGAAACATTGATGATGGAACCGCCACCACCGCTGTCCCGCATCAAGGGCACGGCGACACGGCTGCATTTCATGGCGGAGGTCATGTTGACATCGTACAGATTATCCCAGGTTTCGTCTGTGACATCCTCCACCCGGTTGGGCCCGGCACCAGCACCGATGCCAACGTTGTTGCACAATATGTCCAGACGGCCATAACGTTCCTGTACGGTGGCGCCCATGGCCGCGACCTCGTCCGTATTGGTGACATCGGCGGCAAAGACCGAAGCCTCGCCGCCTTCCGCCGCGATTTCCTCCGCCAGTTCCTCGGCCCGGGCGGCGGAGCGATTGACCAGCAATACCCTGGCCCCTTCGCGGGCCATTAGGATGGCCATGGCCTTGCCGTTACCCACGCCTTCGCCGCGCGGCGCAGCGCCGGTTACGATGGCGATCTTACCGTCCAATCTTCCCATTTTAAAATCTCCGATCGTAATCTGGTCTGTTATTCCGGATAGCGCCACGGCTTGGCGGGCTGCTTGGCCTCCTCATCGATGGTCCATTGCGGCATGGCGATGCCGTCGGCGATATCCGTAAAGACCATGCGCATCCGGCTGCCAATACCTATCGAGGCCACCATATCGGGCGGGGCCAGAGTGCCATCGTGGGTGACCAGATTGCCGATCACACGCAGGGCTTCGTGCTCCGTCGGGGCGCCTTTTTGAGTGTCCAGATCCACCACCAGGACGTGGTAGGGTACATAGGGCTTGAAGGCCGGCTGGATGGCATGCGCGACCTCGGTATAGCTGTGCACCGCGCCCCTGCCCTCGACCGGGGTCCAGGTGAAATTGCCACTGCCGCACCAGGCACAGCCCTCGCCAACGGGATAGCGGATCAGGCCGCAATCATTGCATTTCTGCAGATGGAAATCGTGCTCGGCGCAATGTTTGAAGAACGCCAGGTTTGAATGGTCCAGGTTGTCCACTTGCAGGGTCATGCCGAGATACTCGGCGACGATTGTTTCACTCATTTGTCCATTTTCCTCTTACACGCCGCGCCGCATGACCAGTGCCGAACCGCCGCCAGGCGTGGCCCAGCCTAGATTAGCGCTGACCTCCACATCCTTGACCTGGCGGCAACCACCCTCGGCATAATCGTAGGTATGCTGGCGTTTGCCGTCCGGCCCGATGGGGCAGCTATCGTCCGCCTCGTGGCGCAATTGCCGAACGTTTTCCACCACCATGGCCACGCCATGGGTATAACCCTCGCACAGATGGCCGCCGGAAGTATTGTTGGGCCGCCGGCCGCCGAGAAACGTGGTGCCGTCCGAGACGTAATCGCCGCCTTCACCCTTCTTGCAGAAACCATAATCTTCAAGCTGCAACATGGTGGTGAAAGTAAAGGCGTCGTAGGAACCGGTAACGTCGATATCCTCGGGCCCAACACCGGCGTTGCGCCATAGACGCGGCGCGGCATAATACCCGGCGACAGTTGAGAGCGGGCCGGCCTGATAATACATATCGAGCCGTGGTTTGGAGACCCGCCCGACCACGCCTCGGATCAAGGCCGGCACCTGGCGACAATCCTTGGCCCGTTTGGCGGAGGTGATAATAATCGCTGTGGCGTTATCCGTTTCCACACAGCAATCCAGCAGATGTAGCGGCTTGCAAATCATTCGGCTGCCCAGCACATCATCCACCGTGACCCGGTTCTTGTACAAGGCCTTTGGGTTGTTGGAGGCGTGTTGGGAATGGGCCACCTTCACGTGGGCGACCTGTTCCGGCGTGGTGCCGTAATCATGCATATGGCGCATGAAGCAGGGGGCGAACATTTGCCCCGGGCTTTGCCAGCCATAACTGCGTTGATGCAGGAATTCGCCGACCACCGGGGCGGCGGCGCGGACACCGGTGCCGCCCACCCGGTTCTGGCTGTGACCGTTCATGGAGCGGAAGATGACTACGGTTTCGCACATGCCGGCTTCGATCACGCCCATGGCGATGCCGACCAGGGCCTCAGTGGAGGAGCCACCGCCCATGACATCCATATAATAATTCAGGCGGATACCCAGATCGGCGGAGACGAAAGTGGACAAGGTTGAATCATTGCTGGAATAGGACATCATGCCGTCCACTTGGCCTGGTTCCAGGCCCGCGTCCTTCATGGCGTTGCGCACGGCGGTGACGGCCATGGCCCGTGTCGTGGTGTTCGAGCCACGCAGGTATTCCGTCTCGCCTACGCCAACGATGGCGTATTTTTCCCGCAACGAGGCTCCCAACTCGGGGTCCAACTGATCGATCTGCGCCATCTCCTCACACCATCTTTATTGTTATAGCCATTGCTTATTGTCGCCTGTACAGGCGCCGCCGTCTATGCACGAAGTCGCGCCAATCTGAGCAGAAGTAGCAGCAACAGGCCACATATGCCGCTCAACAAGAACAACCCGGCGGAAAACCCGCCTGTCAGGTCCGACAGGGCGCCAAGTGTCAGGGGGCCGAGCACGCCGCCAATCTCGGCGGCGGAAAAGAACAGCCCACCGGCGGCGCCGGCATGGCGGCTGCCCACGCCATTGGTTTCCAACAGGGACAGCATCAGAATGGTCATCAACGAACCCCGTGCCAGGCCCTGCAGGGTCAGGCCCAAGGCCAGCGGCAGGCTATTGCCGACGCCTTGCAACAGGATGGTCGACAAACCCGCCATGACGATCACGGCAAAGAGAATTCTCCAGCGCCGCGCCGGAACCGCCAAACGCGGGATCAACAAGGAACCCAGGACACCCACCGCCGTCGGGATGGCAGACCAATAGCCGGCCTGTTCCGGCGTCATACCCCCCGGCGCAGGATTTCGGGCAACCAGTTGTTCAGGCCATGATTATAGAAGAAGGCTCCAACCGCCATGATCAGGATGGCACGCACCGCCGGCAGGCCCAACAGGGTACGAAACACCGCCCATTGCCCTTGCCCCCCATCGGCCACGGCCCGGCGCTCCATGGTCCGGGCCTCACTATGCTGGGTAATCGCCAGCCAAACCAAGCCAATGGCCATACAAACCCCGGCATAGATGAACAGGACATGGCGCCAATTCTGCTCCATCAAGGGCATGAAGACGCTGTTGGTCAAGGCCAGGGCACAGATTCCACCCGAGGCCGGGCCGGTGATATAGATGCCCATGGCCAGGCCACGGTCGGGCCCTTCGAACCACTGACTAACCAGCTTTGGTGCGCCGATGGAAATCAATGGCCCGCCGACGCCAAATAGGGCGACGGCAAAAAACAAAGTCACCGGGCCCGTCGCGAAACCCCGCGCCGCCGCCGACAGGCCAATGATCGCGGCGGCAGCAAACAGCGCCCGGCGTGGCCCGGCCCGATCTAGAAAGGCGCCGCACGGCATGGCCGAGGCGATATAGACCAGCGGCCAGGCACCAAGGATCAAGCCCATAGCGCTATCGCTCAAGCCCAGGTCCGAGCGCATCACGCCAACCAAGGGCGCTATGGCGACCATGGTCAGGCCAAATGCAAAATACAGGAACCAGACACCGAACAGCATCAGCCAACGAAACACGCCGGTCGACGGAACTGCCGGCAGATCAGGCGGCCTTGTTGATTGGGAAGATGGTACTGGCGACATGTCGGGCCATTATAACCGCAAACTCATGATAACGCGCCATGGCGTCGCGGCACTTCACCCCCCGTGCACGCCGGCGACGGCGCCAGCGACCGTGATCAGACTGGTCGACAGCAGAACCCAATGCAGGCGTTGGATCATGGCCAGGGTGCCTTCTGGGTTGGCGCGGGACCAGCGCTCGAACAGTTTGTGCACCACCAGGGGTTCCAACACGAATAGCATCATGGTGAAGATCAGCCAAATTGCCAACATGGCATGCAGCCACCAATAGCTCGGGTCGCTAAAGCGCTCCCAGGCATCGAGAATATACAGCATGTAAAAGCCCGAGGCGCCAGTTAACAGGGTGGTCAGACGTGCCTGCCAGGCAAAATCGCTTTCCATGCGCTCGAACATAATCACACGCTCAGCGGGGGTGGCGACTTTCTTCATGCCAGGCAACAAAATTGTGGTGACGAAAGCGACGCCGCCGATCCACAACACCACGCCCAGCACATGAACGACGCGGGCAAGCAGGAAATCATCCATAGAGGATCCGCCTTTCAGCTTATTCGTAGCTGCGGGCGTCCTCGATCACCAGACCGTCGTCGGGCAGGCTATCGGCCTCGACCAATTCCGCGCTTCCGCCCAGCTTCAGAACCGCGCGGATGGATTCCCCCACCGTGGCGGCCATGGCGGCGTCACCGCCGGGCGCGGCGAATTTTAGGGTCATGGCATCGTTGTTGTCTTCCGAGGTGATGACCATGCGCGCCTTGGTGATCTCCGGATGGCGTCCGGCGATCTGCATGATGGCGGATGGATGCACGAACATGCCCTTGAACTTAGTCGACTGATCAGCCCGGCCCATCCAGCCGCGAATACGCGTGTTAGTGCGCCCGCATGGACTGACGCCCGGCAGCACGGCGGACAAATCACCGGTGGCAAAACGGGTCAGGGGATAGGTAGGATTTAGGGTGGTGACAACAACTTCGCCGACCTCACCCTCCGCCACCGGAGTGCCGCTTCCGGGTTCAACGATTTCCACGATCACGCCCTCGTCGATGATCATACCGTCGATGGCCTTGGATTCGTAGGCTACGTTGCCCAGATCAGCGGTACCATAGCCTTGCAAGACCGAGACACCCAGATCCGCTAATTCCTGACGCAGACTAGGCGGCAGGGCCTCGGCGCCAACCAAGCCATGTTTCAGATTTGACAGATCATGCCCCAATTCCTTGGACTTATTTAGCATAATGCGCAGGAACGACGGTGTGCCGATGAAAAAATCCGGTTTCAGGTCAGCCATCAACTGGATCTGAATTTCCGTGTTGCCCACCCCGCCCGGCACCACGGGGCAGCCGATGGCCCGGCAGCCGTTTTCCACCAGCATCGCTGCCGGTGTCAAGTGATAGGAAAAGGTATTATGCACGATATGCCCAGGCCGCACGCCGGCGGCCCACAAGGCTCGGGCATAGCGCCAATAATCCTTGCGGTCAGCGTCGGGTTCATACAATCCGCCGGGCGAGGCGAAGATATGCGACAACTCTGACAGCGGCACTGTATTGATGCCTCCCAGGGGCGGCGTCTTTTTCTGCAACGCTGCCAAGTCAGACTTACGCGTCACGGGTAGTTTGGCCAAGGCCTCCCGGTTGTTGATTTCGGCCGGGTCCATGTCGGCAAAAACCTCGCCATAGTAAACAGAATTCGCCTTGGCATGAGCCAAGTGAGACGACAACTGCTCCATCAATTGTTTTTCCCGCTGGGCTGGGTCACGGATTTCCAGATCATCATAGAATTCGTCGGCGCTGCTCATGGCTTCATCCTCGTCCGTTACCCATTCACCAAAACCCACACACAACAACGCTTCCCAGCCAAATTACCCTGGCCGGCTCACCACCCCCATTGCATAGCAAATTCAGCCTGGCCACTGCATGGCCNGGNANATGATCCGTTGGGTTCAGACGGGTCCGTGATCGGTCTGAATCAACCCAACCAACGCTTGCGGCGGCGATAGGTCTTGACATCCCGGAAGCTCTTCTTCTCGCCGCTAGAAATGCCCAGATAGAATTCCTTGATATCAGCGTTTTCGCGTAGGGCGGCTGCCTCACCTTCCAGGACGATGGAGCCGTTTTCAATAACATAGCCGTATTCAGCGATGTTCAGGGCCGCGGCGGCATTCTGCTCCACCAGCAGGAATGTTGTTTTTTCCTGCTCGTTCAGCTGACTGATAATACCAAAGATTTCCTCCATAATCATTGGCGCCAGGCCCAGGGACGGTTCGTCCAACATCACCATCTTGGGGTCCGACATCAGAGCCCGGCCAATGACCAGCATCTGCTGTTCGCCGCCCGAAAGGTAACCGGCATGCACACCGCGCCGCTCGTAGATCCGGGGGAAATACTCCCAGACCATGTCCATATTCCGTTTCATGACGGCCTTTGAGACGATGTGGCCACCGGCGATCAGGTTTTCTTCCACGGTCAGGTGCACGAACACCTGGCGCCCTTCGAAGACCTGCGCAATGCCCATTTCAACCGCTTCATGGGCTTGCAAATGGTCGATGCGTTGACCATTGAACTCGATCGAACCGCGGGTCACCTCGCCGCGCTCGGCCCGCAATTGGCCAGAAATCGCCTTCAGGGTTGTGGTCTTGCCGGCACCGTTAGCCCCAAGAACCGTGGTGATGGTACCATCCTGCACTTCAAGCGAAATGCCTCTCAAAACCAGAATGACGCCATCGTATATAACTTCGACGTTGTTGAGATTGAGCACGGCTACTCCCTAATCGCGAACTATGTGATAAACTAAGAAAAAAGGGCGGCTGACCCGGCGCACCGGGTCAGCCTTTGAGTGGTTGTTAGCTTCGCTATCGGCTTAGTGGCCCTTCATGACCATATCCATGACCACATCGCGATAGCCATGCATCCATTTCGAAACTGGCACGAAGGCATCGCCTTTGACCTGGAAGACTTGCACCCAGCCGCCACCTTCGTGATCCTCACGCGTAATATTCAACGGAGGCAGAATTCCACCCAGGGTGAAGTTCTTGATGCCCTCGAAGCCTTTCTGGACATCCGCACCAGTGATATCGGCGCTACCGCCCTTGGCCTTGACGGCATTCTCGACCGCCTTGAGAGCCAACGCCGCCCACATTAGGCCGCGGTTGTAATACACCGTAGAACCCATCTCTTTCGGTACGGACTTTCCCTCGGACTTGTACAGCGCCTTGATTTCGTCAAGCACCTTGTACTTCGAACCGGCGCCAGCCATCTGCAGGACGTAGTAGCCCTGTGCCTTGGACCAACCGCCCGCGCCCATGATATTGGATTCACCGGCTGCCCAAACAAAACCAATCATTTTGCTAAGCGGATAGCCTTGACGGGTGAATTCATTGATCGAGACCGACGGGGCCTTGCCGAAAGTGTGATTGATGACAAAATCGGCCCGGTAACGACGGGCGATATCCTGCACCTGCACTTTCATTTCCACGCCTGGGGGCGGGATCGCGAACTCTTTCAGCTGATAGCCTTCCATATCCCGCAGCTTTCGCAGAATGGGAAGCGGCTCGCGGCCGGCGGGATTGTCATAGTAGATGAACGCGATCTTCTTGCCCTTCAGCACGCCGCCAAGTTGCTCTTTGGCGAATTGCACCGCAGCCGCGCCCTGGGACCAATACGTGGCCGCGATCGGGAACAGATAGGGATATTTCACCCCGTTAGCCGCTGCAGCTGTACCAAAACCCGGGCTAGTGCCGGGAATCTTGTCTTCGTGCAGTAACGGCGTCAAAGCCTGGGTGTGCGGCGTGCCGTAAATTGCAACGGCCACCGCACCACCCTTCTTCATACGCTGGTAGCCTTCCATACCTGGCGGCACCTTGTACTCGTGATCGATCTCCATCACTTTGATGTTGTGCCCACCAATTCCGCCCTTGCTGTTCACCAGCTTGACGTAGTCATGGTAACCTGGGCAAAGGAACGTACCGACCGTCTGGGTCGGACCGGTCCGATCGCATTGCAGACCGACGACGATCTCGCCGGCGGTAGCAGTGCTTACCTGAAAGCTGGCGGCAGCTACCACGGTTGCTGCCATCAGACCTAATCTTAACTGTCTCATGCCTCGTTCTCCCCTGTTAGGTGCCGCCATTCCAATTGGCGACATTGCGTTACCCTAGACCTTAATAGGAAAAGGGCCAAACCCGGAAGTAGTTCCGGATATTCTGCCATAACTTGTTCAAACCCTCCGGCTCGACGACAAGGAAAAAAATGATCAGTCCGCCGAACAGAATCAGACGCATTTGCGCGATTACCTGTGCCAAATAGGTGCCATCGACAAAGTAGACGCCCACCGTCTCCATGAAAAACCGAATGCCGGTCGGCAGCAAGGTAACGAAGATAGCGCCATAGATGGAGCCCAGCACAGAGCCCAAGCCGCCGATGATGATCATAGCCAGGTAATCGATGGAAATAGGCAACTGGAAGGCCTCGTAATTGGCGATGCCATAATAGTAGGTTGCCATGACCCCAGCGACGCCAGCGTAGAATGAAGAAATAGCGAAGGCCAAAAGTTTATAGCGATAGACATTGACGCCGATGATTTCCGCCGCGATGTCCTGATCACGAATAGCGACGAAAGCACGTCCGATGCGACTGCGTACCAGGTTTAGCGTCGCCACGATGAATAGCGCTGTGATCGGCAGCAGGAAGAAATACAATTCGGCTTGTGTTCTTAGGGTCTTACCAAAAAACACCGGCCGCGGCATCTCGATCGAGGCCTGGATGCCACCTGAGATCGCCGGCGTGTGGTTCAACACCCATTCGATGATGAACTGCGCCGCCAGAGTAGCGATGGCGAGGTACAAGCCCTTGACCCGCAACGACGGCAAACCGACGATCACGCCGATCGCTGCCGCCATCAGACCACCGGCTGGCAATGTCACCCAAAACGGCATATTGAAGTGCACCGCGAAGTTGGCCGCCGTATAGGCACCGACCGACATAAAAGCAGCATGACCGATGGAAATCTGCCCGGCATAGCCCAGCAATATATTTAAACCCAGGGCGCCAACGACAGCGATCGCCGCCAGATTCACCAGGGTCAGATAGTACTCGTCCAGGAACACGGGAAAGATGAAAAAGAACAACACGATAAAGCCAATAGCCGCGGCCTTGCCAATGGGTAGCGGGTACAGCGCCATGTCCGACTGGTAGGTCGTTTTGAAATAGCCGCTTTCGCGATGAAACATAATTCACTCTTCCCTGACGTCAGATGCGCTCGATGATGGGTTTGCCGAAAATCCCATATGGCCGGAACATCAGCACCAGGATCATCAGAACGTAAGGTGTGAAGTCCTTGGTGCCACCTCCAACATATGGATCCACATAACCGGCGGAAATCGCTTCGGCCACGCCGATGATGATGCCGCCGACGACGACACCGATGATCGAATCTAGGCCGCCCAGAATGACTACCGGGAAAACTTTCAGGCC
>PCBT01000004.1 GCA_002731375.1 Rhodospirillaceae bacterium
TTAAGAAAGGTAGATTTCCCATTGGCGCCCGAGCCATGGCCAATGAAGAAACACTGCTCTTCGTTGGAAGCGGTGAGACTGTAGCCAATGGATCGCTTGAGAAAGGCCACCAATTCCAGATCGTCGTTGGTGATCTTTTTAAGGAATGCCTCAAACAATGGGCTGTGTGCGGCGGGATCGTAGTCTACGTCGACCAATTTGGTGATGTAGTCGCCTTGCCCGTGGGGACGCAATTTACCGGTGCGCAGGTCCAGCGTTCCGTTATTGCAATTCAGCAGGAAGGAATTCGCATCGAGTTCCAGCGAGCCGATGTTCACCCTGTACCGAGATAAATCCAACATGGCTTGGATCCTGGCTTTCCTGCCGCTTTGCAATCGCCAGTTCCGGTATGCCAACTCCCGTTCAGAGTCCCCCGTCGCCGGCATCCCTTCAATGAGCCGACGCATTGTCCGTTCAGCCAGATTGTTGATTTGCAACTGATCATCTTTAGCCCAGCGTTTGCCATCCCAGATCAACCAGTGACCCATGTCGACGCAGTAACGGACCAGGTCCCCATGATCGGCAACAAATTCATCGGCATTCCCGATATCGGTCATCGACATGTCCGTGATGTCCGCAGGTGAGCTGTTGTGCCCAATGCCAGGACGTTCATCATGCGCAGGCAGACCTAGCCATTGACGAATTTGCTCTACTTGTTGCTCACCCATGGCTGAAGCAAGCCTAGGCCAGCCAGTTGTGGAACGACCCTCCAAGCGGTTGTCATTGGTGTCCCGAGCGCACTTGATCCTATCGGCTTCGTCGTTGTCATTAGCGGCACGGCATATCGGGGTGATGAAGTCTTCGACATCACCAAGACCCCACTCGCTGTTTAAAAGGGCACCGGATAGCGCGAGCGCTAAGTCATGACGACTGCCATCTATCCATGCCTGAGCCATCAGGGATATGGCTGCCAATCTGCGGCAGGCTTCCAATAACTCATCCCTGTCGACTGTTGCCGGAAGGTCATCGCGATGGAAGGCGACCTTATCCTTGTTCTCGTGCACCGATGGTGGGAACAGCGTCTGGCAACCATTGGCTCGATATTCCAACAACATGCCGCCTCCCCGGGGAGACGTATAGGTTACCCGCCCTTGTGGTTTAGCCACCTTGTATATCCAGTGACTGGTCGGATTGCTCTGCCTGCCGAATATCAACCCTG
This sequence comes from Rhodospirillaceae bacterium, assembly GCA_002731375.1. Lineage (GTDB taxonomy): Bacteria > Pseudomonadota > Alphaproteobacteria. The sequence continues at coordinate 1,199 of PCBT01000004.1, forward strand.
TATCAGGTAATACCCCACTGGCGGCCCTGATTGCCTCCGGGCAGTCCAGGTCGATATCAACCAGGCCGCCTGATGGATCGCCCAGAACGACACCGAGGTTGTCGTTGTCAGCAAAATCCTCATCGGCATCGACATCTTGTAATGTCCGGTCTTGCCAGCCGCTTAGAGTTGGCTTCTTGCTTTCTCGGGGTATTGGGATCGCCACCCAGCCCCGCTCCATGTATTGCCTGGCAGCATTCTGTACCGCCCTCACTTCCACCTGCCCAGCAGTTCAAACTGACCGGTGAATTTAACCAAAAATTTTCTCGTAACCATTTTTCATACTCCTTTGTTAGGAATCACTTATGCCGTCGCAGTTGCCCTGCAACGTAAGTAATTTGTTGATTTAGGTGATAATCAGTCGAAAAAATCGACTTCTGTGGCCAGTCAAAAATCGGCTATTAATGCACCATAAACCATGTATTTGGAAAAGTCAAGTAAAAAATTCATATTTTATGATTTTTATTTATTTTATATAATATAATTTATTTGATTTATTTATCATAATTTTATTTACTCGTTTTTTTATTTATATTTAGCTTCTCAGCAACGTCCTCTGCCCTCAGGTGGGTATACCTGAACAGCATCCTCGGATCCCTATGGCCCGATATCAAGGCGACCTCTGGGATTGACAAGCCCAGCTCAAAAAACCGCGAGATGGCTTCATGTCTCAGGTCATGGAAATGCAGATTTCTTATCCCAGCCCGTCTGAGCAAACGATCCCAGGCTTGCCTCACGGCAACTGGGGTCACGGGGAAGACCATCTGTCCAACCACTGGCATCTGATCAAGCCAATACATGGCCGAAGGCGATAACGGCACTGATCTAGGATGGCCATTCTTGGTGTCAGGCAGGTGGACCAATCTCAAGTCCTTATCGATCCAGTCCCATTGCAGGCTTAACAGCTCCCCACGCCTCATGGCTGTTTCTATGGCCAAATTGATCAGGGGCCATAAATACGGAACCCTTGTTTGCCCCATAGATTCTTCTAATCGTCTGTACTCGGATTCCTCCAATCGCCTGTTCCGAGGCTTGAGGCCATTGGGCTTGCGGATCTGATCGACGGGATTAACGGCAAGTCCAAGGTTCCACTCCTTGCGGGCGATCTCGAGGATATGCCTGATCAGGAATAGATCGTATTGGCAGGTCCGTATGCCATCCTTGATACGCCGATCACGAAACCGGGCTAGTTCATGGGCGGTTAGTTTTTGAACCGTAAAACTAGCAATGGGATCCCGCATTAGACGGGCAAGCCTCCCCCCTTCCTGATCCCTGCCTTTCTTTGCTGGAGTGATCTCACGGCGATATCGATCGATCAGGTCGTGCAGGACTACATCCTTGGTCCTCAGTTGTTGCAATTCACCCTGATCGAACTGGGCTTCCATCTTACGGGCCCATCGTTCGGCATCTTGTTTGCGGACAAAGGTTCGTGACCGGGAGCCCAAACCAGCCCTTCGGACCTGGACCTGATATCGGCTATTACGACTTCGAATGCTTGCCATTGGACACACCTCGTTGTGACTGTGGTGTGACAGGGCTGGATTTTGAGGATGTGTCGAAAATGGCACCCCAAGAAATCTCAATGATTTCAAGGGGGTATGGTGCCGGCGACAGGAGTTGAACCCGTGACCTACTGATTACAAATCAGTTGCTCTACCAACTGAGCTACGCCGGCTAATTAGTAAAAATCCCTTAAAAACTAACATTAATTATGATTTATACGGGGCAATTGCAGGAACTATCCCATTTGCTATATTGGGGGGATATATAGGGTATAGAGTGTGTAAGTGGAAGCAAAGTAATTAACAATACATTTTATTAAAGATCATTTATAGTAATACCAATATACCCCTGAGCACTCATTTAAATGCCATATAAGAGCCGTGTAGGGGTTGTTTTTATAGATATACCCCCCCGTTTTCTATTTTCACCTCAGTATGGCTCTGTAGCGGGCCTTCTAGAGTCATACAGAGGGTGTTTAGGAGAGGTGTTAGTGGTTTGATTATTGCTTAGAATCATCAGTGCCGAGCCAATCACCCATCCCATGTGCTGGTGTCAGACAGTTTTGGGTTAATTTTCTATTCCAATAATTCAAACGTGGAATACTTCAGCTCGGTAAATTCTTTCACAATATACTTGCGTTTAAGATTACGCTTGAGGAACTGGACGTTGTTGTATCGACCATCGACGATCAGCAGGAAGCGGGAACCTTTAGCTATGGTGCTCTCATAGAAAAGAACATCGGCTGAAACGACTGTCCGCTTATAGGGGACGGTCTTGAACCCAAGGCCTTTGTAATCACCTTCCACGTCATCGCCGCCGGGTCCATCTAGGTAGATCAGGTCAGGTGAAATATCGGGTAGGTTCTCGAAGGTATGGCACAGTTCGCCGTTGTATAGGCTGACTTCAGCCCGAGAGCGTGTAAACTCACAGTATTTCTTTAAATGCTCGGGCATCTTCTCGCACGTATTTTCGATCCAATGCTTACTGGCATCGACAACCCAAAGGCGACCCTCTCTGCGCCCTTCCACTGCATTCTTGTGGAGTGCATCGCACATAACAATTGTCGAGAAGCCTACGCCGAACTCCAGCACATACCTACTCTGTCGCCGTCTGATCTCCCTGTGAAGATTCACAAGATCAAAAACAACAGGAGGAAATTCATTGGCGTCACCAAGGCCAAGAACCTCACCCAGTTTGTTTTCAGTAAAGTATTTCTTTGCCCTTGCTATCTCTCTTTTCTTGGTCAAGAGCTCCCTATGCCAACGGAGTTTCCGCCTAATAATCGTGGGGTTTCTAATTGCTCTAGCAACCTTGGCCAGCATCTATCACCGCCGTTCCTTTTGAAATACTACTTTTCAACGTCGGATCGCATTGCTAACTACACGTTTTGCTTTCCAGAAAAACAGCCGGCGCAGCCGTGCAATATGGGTCGCTAACCTATGTCGGTGGCTACTCCCGGTCAATGGCAGACTCATGAGCACACAGCGCAACGGAGTAGCATTCCGCTAACGTTCGGGGCCCATCGTTCGGCATCTTGTTTGAGGACAAAGGTTCGCGACCGGGAGCCCAAGCCTGCTCTCCGGACCTGTACCTGATATCGGCCATTACGACTTCAAATGCTTGCCATTGGACACACCTCGTTGTGACTGTGGTGTGACAGGGCCGAATCTTGAGGATGTGTCTGGGGAAACAATTAAAGAAATCGCAATGATTTCAAAGGGGTATTGGTACGCGCGACAGGGATCCAACCTGTAACAACCTGATTAAAAGTCAGGTGCTCTACCAACTGAGCTACGCCGGCATTGGGGGGGTGGTTGTAGTCGGTTGTGGCCGTCGGCTCAACCGTCTTTTGCCCAGCCACCGTGATTTATCCAGCGCCAAAACACTGCCTTCGAGACGCTGCTTTCAAAACGTCGCCATGCGCTGGAAACTCGGACCGGCGGCGGGAACTGCCTGGCCTGCCACCGGGATGCCGCCCTTGATGATCAGACGATGGTTTTCCCGCCGCGAGGCCATGCGGATGTCCTCGCCCGGATTGCCGTCCACTACCAGGAAATCCGCCGCCATGCCCGGCCCGACACGGCCCTGGTCCGCTAAATCCATCAGATCGGCGCCGGCGGAGGTGCCGAAACGCAGGGCGTCCGCCGGGCTGACACCCAGATCCGTCATGAACTCTAACTCCATGGCATTGGCGCCGTGACGGTTGAACGGTGTGCCCGCGTCCGTACCCATGGCAATGTTGCCGCCCGCCCGGTAATACATTTGCAACGAACGGCGGTGGTTTTCCGAGATGCGTTCCGCCTTATCCACCACATAGGCCGGGATGCCGTTTCGGGTGTTGTCCAGAATATTGCGCAAAGCCGCGACCGTGGGCACCAAATAGGTGCCCTGGGCCAGCATTTCCCGGACGCAGGTTTCGTCCATGAAAATGCCATGCTCGATCGAGGTGATGCCGCCGCGCACCGCGTTCAGAATGCCGTCCCGGCCCTGGGCGTGCGAGGCGCTGCGGCGATGGAAACGTCGGCCCTCGGCGATGCCGGCGGCCATTTCCTCGGCCGTATAGTGGGCATCCTCCGGGTTCACGCCGGGCGTCATGACGCCGCCCGTGGCCATGATCTTGATCAGATCACTGCCCGCGTGGATCTGCTCGCGCACTGCACGGACCACCTCATCGATACCATCGGCGATACGGCCCGTGCGGTTGCCGTGGCCCCCGGTCATGCAGATTACCTGGCCCGAGGCCCGGATCGTTGGGCCCATTTGCTGGCCGGAATTGACCGCATCGCGCACCGCGAATTCGAGAAACTCCTTGCCGCCGCAATCGCGCAGCGCCGTGATGCCTCCCGCCAGCGAAGTTTGCGCCCGCTCCAACGCCTTCATGGTCAACTGCCCCGGCAACAGTTTATCGGCGGCGGTGCCTGGATCGCCTTCTGCGCCCAGGCACAAATGCACATGGCAATCAAACAGACCCGGCATCAAGGTGCCGCCTGTGGTGTCGATGGTCTGGCCGGCGAAGCCGGCGAATTCGCCGCTAGGTGCTACCTTGGTGACTTTGCCGTCCTCGACCAGAACTGCCTGGCTGGCCACAACTTCACTGCCGCCGTCGTACAGCAGGCCACCGATGTAGAGTTCCGTCATTTATTCAATCCTTGATCCGCCACGGCTTGGAAATAGCCGGACTAGTAATAACCGGCCGCCTTGCGGCCCAGGCCATCAAACAACTCGCCCACGCGGAGGAACCAGGCAAAGACCGGATCGTCCTCGGCCAGTATCCGGAAGTCGCTGATAGTGCGGGCCCATTGAAAGGCGCCGAAGACGATATAATCCGCATAGTTCGGTGTTTCGCCGCCCAGGAAGGCCTGGCGGCGCACGGTCAGGCGCAGGGGCGTCAGGGCGGCGCGGAAGGCTTCCACCCGGTCCTCTCGCCCGGCCTGGACCTCCTCAAGGGGGCGGCCGAAAATCTTTTCCCGGCTGGCCCGGATGTAGTCCTTGTCCTCGGTCCGGACGTGCGCGTAGATATCCATCAGTACCAGGGGGGCAACGCCCGCATGCACCACCGAATTGGTCCAGCCATGGACGAAATTACACAGGCCCCGCCCAGCCGCGCCGCCAAACAGGGATGGGCGATCGGGGTATTGCGCTTCCAGATGCTCGGCAATGGCATTTGAATCCCCCACCAACTGGCCGTCGTCCTCGATGATCGGCACGGTGCGGTAATCTGGCCCGCCGACATTTTTGATGGCAGTGAAGGCGACGCCCCGGTGTTCATAGTCCAGGCCCTTGTGGGCCAGGGCCATACGCGTCCGCCAGCAAAAGGGGCTGAAATTTCGCTGGTCCTGGCCCGCTAGGTCATAGAATACTATAGCCATGCATGGCATCCCCCAAATAGATAGGCGCAGCCTCATCAAGACTCACGCGACTTCCCCGCCTACCTTAAAGCATGTTCGTGTGCGGCGCTATCGGGCTCGTGGTCGGTTGGCCGGGCTGGCGGGAACCGTTTTGGCGAAACAGCAGGGTCCTTGACGATGGAAACCAGAAAGGCTTTCGCCCGGGCCAGATAGTCGGGGTCCTGTTCGGCCCAATCCAGATCCAGATCGCCAATGATCATCTTGCCGTTCCCTATACCTTGAGGCTGCCGCAGGTTTTCTTTCTGCCAGGGTAATGGGGCGGAGTATTGGCACGATTGCGGCTATTTTGTGGCGCGAAGGGCCTTGCGTGGCCAGGTTTTCAAGTTTAAAGCGAGAGGCATGTCTGTCTTCCTAGCCCGGCGGTTCCTGTCGTTTCTGATCACCGTATCGCTCGCTTCGGTGATCGTTTTTCTATTGCTGGAAGTGTTGCCGGGTGACCCCGCCCTGACCATGCTGGGTGTCGATGCTCCTGACAGCGCCATTGAGGCTCTGCGCCTGGAACTGGGTTTGGACCGCCCGGCCTTCGTCCGCTACTTCGATTGGATCGCGGGGCTGTTTCAGGGCGAAATGGGATTGTCCTATGTCTACCGGGTGCCGGTTACCGAACTGATTGGCCAGCGACTGCACGTCACCCTGCCGCTTTCCATCGGCGCCATGGTGGTGGCGACATTGGTTTCGCTGACCCTGGGCATTTTCGCCGCCACCAACCACAACCGGATTGGCGACTACGGCGTCATGGGATTTTCCCAGCTGGGCCTGGCGATCCCGGATTTCTGGTTCGGTATTCTGCTGATTATCCTGTTCGCGGTGGTCCTGCATCTGCTGCCCTCGGGCGGTTTTCCCGGTTGGGATGAAGGCATCTGGCACGGCGTCCGCGCGTTGCTGCTGCCCATCTTCACCCAGGCCCTAAGCTTGACGGCGATCATGACCCGGGTCACCCGATCCTCGGTGCTGGAAGTCGCGCTGGAGGATTATGTGCGCACGGCCCGGGCCAAGGGGCTCAGTCGGCGGGCCGCCTTGTGGCGTCATGTCCTGCGTAACGCCCTGGTGCCTGTGCTGACCATCGGCGGATTGCTGGTCGCCACTGTGGTCACGGGCACCCTGGTGATCGAGAACGTCTTCGCGCTGCCGGGTGTGGGTAAGTTGATTTTTGACGCCATTTCGAACCGTGACCTGATGGTGGTGAAGAACGTCGTACTGCTGTTCGCGGCGATCGTGGTAGCGGTCAATTTCGCAGTCGATATTCTGTACGCCATTGTCGATCCCCGTATCCGGGTGCATACCTGATGGTGGCCTCATGACAACACAGACGACGGTGCCGGGCTTCATTCACCGCGCCCTGCGCCACCGTTCTTTCATGATTGGTCTGATCTTCACGGGCACGATGATTTTCCTGGCCTTGCTGTCGCTCTTCTGGACGCCCCATTCGTCGACCGAGATCGTCATCACCCAGCGTTTGAAGCCGCCCAACATGAACCATTGGTTCGGCACCGATCAGTTTGGCCGGGATATCCTGTCGATGATCATGACTGGGGCCCAGACCTCGATCGTGGTTGGCCTGATCGCGGTCAGCCTGGGCGCCGTGCTGGGTGCCGCCCTGGGCCTGTGGGCCGCCGCCCGGCGCGGCTGGACCGAGGATGTGATCATGCGGTTGAGCGATCTCAACATGGCCTTTCCCGTGATCCTGATCGCCATCTTGCTGACGGCGGGCTGGGGGCCGGGCATTACCAACGCCATCATCGCCTTGGGTATCTTCAACATTTCACTGTTCGCCCGTCAGGTCCGCGCCGCCGGTATCGCCATGTGGGAGCGGGAGTTCATCCTGGCGGCCCGTGCCGCCGGCAAGGACGATCTGGCGATTACCTTTGAACATATCCTGCCCAATATCATCTCGGTCATCGTGGTGCAGGCGACGATCTCCTTCGCCGTGGCCATCCTGGCCGAGGCGGCCTTGAGTTATCTGGGCGTCGGCTCGCAACCTCCCAATCCAAGCTGGGGCCGGATGCTGAGCGAAAGCCAAAGCTATATTTTCCTCACGCCGGTCATTGCGCTCTGGCCTGGTCTGGCGATCGTGTTCTCGGTGCTAGGGCTGAACCTGATGGGCGACGGGCTGCGTGATCTGGTTGATCCGCGCCTGGCCCGGCAAAGGTAGGTGGAGATGCCATTGCTCAAGGTCCAGGATCTACGGGTTGAATTGCAAACCAGCCGGGGCATGGTACCCGCCGTGCGCGGTGTCTCGTTCGCGCTAGAGGCCGGCGGCACGCTGGGTGTGGTGGGCGAGTCCGGCTGCGGCAAATCCATCACCGCCCTGGCGTTGATGGGCTTGCTGCCCGATGGTGCCACGACCAGCGGCCGGATCGAACTGGATGGCGAAAATCTGCTGGATCTGGATGAAGCCGCCCTGTGCCGCATTCGCGGCAACCGCATCGCGATGATTTTCCAGGAGCCCATGACCTCACTAAATCCAGTGCACCGCATTGGCCGGCAAATTGCCGAACCGCTGCGTCTGCACCGGGGCCTGACGGGCGCCAATGCCCGGGACGAGGTGCTGCGGTTGCTGGACCGGGTTGGCCTGCCCGATTCGGCCAAGCGCATTGACGCCTATCCACATCAGATGTCGGGCGGCCAGCGCCAGCGCGTGATGATCGCCATGGCCTTGAGCTGCGCTCCCGATATTCTTTTGGCGGACGAGCCGACCACCGCCCTGGATGTCACCATCCAGGGTCAGATCCTGGACCTGATCAACGAGTTGGTGGAGGAGAGCGGCATGGGACTGGTCCTGATCAGCCATGACTTGGGCGTGATCAGCCAGACCTCCGACAATGTTGCCGTCATGTACGGCGGCGCCATGGTGGAGCAGGGGCCAGCGGGCAGCCTGTTCGGCCAGCTTGCGCATCCCTACAGCCAAGGCCTGTTCGCCGCCGTCCCGCGTGTGGGCGAGGCCCATGATGGGCCCTTGCAGACCATCCCCGGCACCGTACCGGAATTGGCCGATCTGCCCACCGGCTGCGCCTTTGCGGAACGCTGTGCCAAGGCATCCGATATATGCTGGGCACAGGTGCCGGCGATGGAACTGGTTGCCCCAGATCGTCAGCGAGAGCATCGGGCGGCCTGCCATCATCTGGATGACCGGCACCAGGATGGGGCGGTGCCATGAGTGATATTGTCCTGCACACCGAGGGTCTGCACCGCCATTTCATCTTGCCGCGGGAAAGCCTGTTCCGCACGCCCGAGACTGTCTATGCCCTGAACGGCGTGGATTTGAGCATCGAACGTGGGTGCAGCCTGGGCATTGTCGGCGAATCGGGCTGCGGCAAATCAACCCTAGCGCGGTTGTGCATGGCCCTGGATACGCCAACGGTGGGCCGGGTCGAGATCATGGGACAGGACCTGGCGGCGCTTTCGCCCAAGGATCTGCGCCGGGCTCGGACGCAATTCCAAATGGTCTTCCAGGACCCCTATGGTTCCCTCGATCCGCGCCACACCGTGCGCCGTATCGTTGGAGAGACCCTGCCGGCGGGAGTTGCCGGGCGGCAGGCGGCGATTGCCCGGGCCATGGACGCGGTCGGGCTGCGCGCCAGTGACCTGGAGAAATATCCCCACGAGTTCTCCGGCGGTCAGCGCCAGCGTATCGCGATCGCCCGTGCCCTGGTGACCCGGCCCAGCCTGATCGTGGCAGACGAACCAGTATCCGCCCTGGATGTTTCAGTGCAGGCCCAGGTTCTGAACCTGATGCAGGAACTGCAACGGGATTTCGGCGTCACCTATATGCTGATCAGTCATGATTTGGGTGTGGTCGACTACGTTTGCGACCAGGTGGCGGTAATGTATCTGGGCCGGGTGGTGGAGCATGCCAGCCGCGCGCAACTATTCGCCGAACCCGCCCATCCCTATACCCAGGCGCTGTTTGACGCAGTGCCGAAAATATCATCGGACCGGCGAACGAAAGCGAAGCGGCGTATGACATTACAGGGCAATGTGGGCACTCAGACGCGGCGAGCAACAGGCTGCGCCTTCGCTGAGCGCTGTGCAAAGGCGGAAACACGCTGTTTCGCGGAGAATCCTGAGTTGCAAGAAATCGACGACGGACATATGGCGTCATGTCACTTTGCGTGACACAATAGGTGCAGATCGTTGCCACGAGGTCGGAGAGTAAATCCCTGATGACCGAGGTTGTCACCTTCGAGCAGGCCCGTCGCCGGCACCACCCCAAGGCCGGCGGCACCAACCCCAAGGGGAAATCACAATTCTTCAATCGGCAGGAGTTGCGCGACATATTGCAATCCTATAGCCGCGGCGTCATAGCAGGCGATTGGCTGGACTATGCCGTTGATTGGAGCGAGACTGGCGCCGCCTTCGCGATTTATGGCCAGGTTTCGGCGGTGCCGATATTTTCTATCGTCAAACGCGCCAAGCAGGGCCGTCGCACGGCGGGTTATCAATTGGTGGGACGCGGCGGAATCTTAAAATCCGACCGTGCCCTGGGCGCCGTATTGAAAATGCTGGATAGCCGGCGGACAGCCTTGGTCAAGTCTTAGGCCATGCCGGGCTGGCATATGGGGCAGCGTCTTGAAGATTGCGCCGATCTGCTTGCGGACCTGCGTGGCAGTGGCCGATAACTGGTTCATATACCCATCGAGTTACGTCCCCGTGACGAGGAAGAGACCCATCAGGTGCAGTTCGCCTTGCATCGGTGTTTGACCGCCGCCGAGCATGGTGTCTGTGTCGGTTGGAAGATCGGCTGAAAATGTTCGCGGAACTGCAAACCAGCGAGCGGCGGGTCCGCGTTTTTTGAGATTGGTGTCGATTGGTTGTGAGAGATGGATGCCGACCCGCGCTTTAGATGGGTCGCTGACAACGTTGAAGAGCGAACCGGACAAGAGGCGACTTTTTTCATAGGCAAGAGCCGCGATGAGCTAGCCCCCGTGGGCAATGACCCGAAAGCCTGGGCCAAGTAGATGGCCGCCTTGGCGGCCTAGGAACCGTTTAAGGATGTGCATCTTCGCCGTGAACTGCCTGATGGCAGGATCATATGGATCTGAAGTAGCGGTGCGCCGATATTTGCGGAAGCCGGAGAGTTCAAGGGCTATTTTGGCGCCAGCACCGAGGTCGCTGATCAAGTTGCCGCCCGACAAGAGGCGCAGTCCGCCAGCGACCGCCTGGCCGAGGCAATTGGTGGTGCCGGCAATCCGGTAGCTCTTTATGATGCCGATGACCGTCTTGTAATCTGCAACGATGCCTATCGCGATCTGCGTCCGGCCTTTGCTGAAATCAATTAACGGCATACCTGTTGAATATGTCGAATGTGCAAATCGGTATTACGGCAATGAAAAAGGGCAGCAATGGATTGATTGGGTAAGCACCTACACCAGCCAAATGGCACGAATTTCAGTGATGCCAGACTGGGTGCAAGCGCTCGATTTTCGTCAACGTTTTACGCATATTTTTGGTTGATCTGCTTCATTTCATGGATGCCAATAGAGCGCAAAATCATATGTCTTCGGGCTCCATCTTGATGGCACCGGAAGGGCATTCGGCGGCGCACAAGCCGCAGCCCTTACAGTAGTCGTACTTGAACTCAAATCTGTTGCCCGCCCCCAGCTTCTCGACCGCATTGTCGGGGCAGATGCCATAGCAATTGTCGCACTCGAAACAATTGCCGCAACTGAGGCAACGGCGGGCTTCAAACAATGCGTTATCGTCCGTCAAACCGCGTTGCACTTCCTCGAACCCGGATTGCCGCCTGATCAGATTGAGCGCCGGTTGCACCGTTTGCGGCGCGTCGTCGTAGTACCAGGTGTTGAGGTGATCGAACGCGGCGATCTCATTTTTCTCCGGTTTCCGATAGCTCTCACCCCTGAGCCAGGCATCGATATGCCGCGCCGCTTTCTTGCCATGGCCAACGGCGACCGTCGCCGTACGTTCCGAGGGCACCATGTCACCGCCGGCGAACAACCCTGCGCGGCCGGTCATCATCTGCTCATTGACCGAGACGGTGCCGTCCCCAGCCACCTCAGCACCCTCAACCCGCTCTAGAAAAGCCGTGTCGGCGTCCTGGCCAAGCGCCAGAATCAGCGTATCCGCCTCAAGGGTCTCGAATGCACCGGTCGGTTGGGGCCGACCGGACGCGTCGATTTCCATCTTTTCCACCGTGAAGGTAGTCGCGTCGATCTGCTTGATGGTCCGGAGCCAATGGATCATCACGCCCTCTTCCTCAGCCTCGGCGGCCTCGAATTCATGCGCCGGCATTTCCTTGCGCGAACGCCGGTAAACGATCATCGGCTCGTCAACGCCCAGGCGCTTGGCGGTGCGCGCCACATCCATGGCCGTATTGCCGCCCCCGTAGACGATGACTCGGCGCCCCAGTCGCGGCGGTTCGGCGCCTGTTTCTATGTCGCGCAGCAGTGAAACCGCATCGAGTATCCCGGCCGCCGCGTTGGCCGGAATATCGATCCGCTTGGCCAGATGTGCCCCGACCGCAACGAACACGGCGTCGAAGCCTTCGTTGCTGAAGGCCGCCTCGAGATCCTCCACCTTGCTATTCAGTTGCAATACCACGCCCATGTCCAGGATACGCTGGATCTCATAGTCCAGCACCTCGCGCGGTAGCCGGTATTTAGGAATGCCGAAACGCATCATGCCGCCTGCCATGGGACCGGCCTCGCGGATGGTCACCACGTGCCCCATGCGTGTCAGGTGATAGGCGGCGGCCAGGCCGCTCGGGCCGGCGCCGACGACCAGCACCCGCTTGCCCGATGGCTCGGCAGCGAAAGCCGGGTTCCAGCCATGTTCCCAGGCCTGCTTGCCGAGGAAACGCTCAACCGCATGGATGCCGACGGCTTCGTCCAATTCGACCCGGTTACAGGCGTCCTCGCAGGGATGATAACAAACGCGCCCCATGACACTGGGCAACGGATTGTCTTCCATCAGTTTCTGCCAGGCGGTGAAATAGTCCCCTTCCTCGGCATGGTACAGCCACTGCTGGATATTCTCACCAGCCGGGCAGGCATTGTTGCAAGGCGGCAAGCGATCAAGATAAAGGGGGCGTTCCGTACGCCACGAGCCGGTTTGGTTGGCGAGAGAGGAGCCGGGATCAAGGGTGACGGCAAAAGGCAGCGGCTGGCTCATGGAGAGGTTCCTTGCGCTGCGCCGTCGCTGAGCAGGTTGAAACGAGCGATGTTGGCATCGGCCATTTGTTGCAGGCGGTCCAGGCCTTTCCTATCTTCTTCTCCGTCCGGGCCCCTCTTGAACAGATGCGCGAAGCGCCTTTGCAATTTCAAATATTCGCTAACCGGCACCTGGCGGCGGATCTTGTTGGCGGCGGTGATTTCGCCATATTCCGCTTCGAACAGCGGAAAAAAACCGGATTCGACCGCCAACCGGGCAATCCTGATAGTGGCATCCGAGGCCGAGCCCCAGCCCAATGGACAAGGTACCATGATGTGGATATAGCGCGCGCCCCGAAAGCCCATGGCCTTGGCCACCTTGGCTTCCAAATCGTGCAGATCGGCGACGCTAGCGGTCGCCACGTAGGGTATGTTGTGGGCCAGGGCAATCAAAGGTAAATTCTTGCCGGTGCCGAAAACATTGCCGGGGTCATCGCCAAGTGCCGGTGTGGTCGACGTGCGTGCCGTCGGTGGCGTTGCACTGGAGCGCTGCACACCAGTGTTCATGTAACCCTCGTTATCGTAGCAGATATAAAGAACGTCATCGTTGCGTTCGAACATCCCCGACAGGCAGCCGAATCCAATATCCGCGGTGCCGCCGTCACCGCCTTGAGCGACCACACGCACATGGCCCTTGCCTTTGACGCGCAATGCCGCAGCCACGCCTGTCGCCACGGCCGGAGCATTGCCGAACAGCGAATGCAGCCAGGGGATTTGCCACGATGTTTCCGGGTAGGGCGTGGTGAAGACCTCCAAACAGCCGGTGGCGTTGACGGCGACCATTTGCCCTTCGGTGGCACGCATGACCGAATCCAGGGCATAGCGGGCGCCCAGCGCCTCACCGCAACCTTGGCAGGCGCGGTGCCCAGAGGTGATGCTGTTGGCGCGCGCCATGCTTGCCTGTACGGTGCGCTTGGTCTCGTCAAGCAGGCGGTTGCCAACGGTATGGGTGCCGGTCTGGTAGAACCTTATCCGTTGGTGCGTGGTGGGTTCGGTCATGCTCGCATCTCTCAGGTTTTCGCCGCCGGGCGCTGGGGCCCGAGTCGGCGCAAAACGTTTTCGGCGGTTGGGCCGGATCTTCGGGTTGCTCGAGCGCGCGCGATTTCATGCTCAACAGCCGCGTAATCGAGGTCTAGGAACTGCATGTCCGGCAACCGATCCTCGGTGGCCGCCTCAAACACTTCCATGAGCGAAGCCATGGTGATCGGCCGGCCACCCAGCCCGGCAATTACCGTGTAGACGGGCGTGGCTTCATGCGCGAGTGCCATGCGGACGTCAGAAGCAACCATGCCGCCAAGGCCCGGCGCCAGGCTCTTTTCAATGACCACGACACGTTTCGCGCCAGACAGTGTGGTGGCTAGGGCCTGCAAAGGGAATGGCCGGAAGGAACAGATACTGATCGAACCGATCGCCACGCCGTCGAACCGCATCTGGTCGATAACTTCCTTGATGGTGCCATTGACCGAACTGAGCGCCACGACCATGGTTTCGGCGCCCTCGGTGCGGTAGGGATGAAGCAAACCGCCGGTCTCGCGTCCGAATACATCCTTGAACACCTCGGCAATTTCCGGGATCAGGCGCAATGCCTGCAACTGCTTGTCATGCGCCAGATAGCGCACCTCGGCGAAAGCATCCGGTCCGACCATGGCACCGATGGAATAGGGCTCGACCGGATCGAGCACCTGAACGGGCTCGAACGGCGGCAGGAATGCATCGACCTCCTCCTGGGCAGGCACGTCAATGCGCTCATAGGCGTGGGTTAGAATGAACCCGTCCATGCAGACCATCACCGGGCAGCTCAATTCCTCGGCCAGGCGAAAAGCCTGGATGTGCAGGTCGACGGCTTCTTGGTTGGTCTCGGCGAACAGTTGGATCCAGCCTGAGTCCTTCATCGACATGGAATCAGTATGGTCGTTCCATATATTGATCGGTGCACCGATGGCACGGTTGCCGATGGTCATGACGATGGGCAGGCCTAGCCCGGCAGCGTTGTAGACAGCCTCGGCCATGAAAAGCAGTCCCTGGCTGGCGGTCGCGGTATAGGCGCGCGCGCCGGCAGCCGAGGCGCCGATCGCCACGCTCAGCGCGGCGAACTCGCTTTCCACGTTGATGTATTCACAATTCTTCAGGCTGCCAGTCTTGACCAAGGCGCCGACGCCTTCGACGATATGCGTCTGCGGCGTGATCGGATAGGCGCAGACCACTTCCGGCCGGCAAGAAGCCACGGTTTCCGCGACGGCTTGCGAGCCTTCCAGCTGTTTCAACATGCAGCGGTTCTCTTCTCGGGCTGGTGTTGCGCGACCTCTAAAAATGCCTGCCGTGCTGCCGCGGCGTTGGCCTTGCCGACCGTGCCTGGAAATTTTTCCATGATGGCATCGGCCACGGAATCGATATGCAATTCGCCTGAAATGGCGGCGAACCCACCTAATAGGGCGGCGTTAGGCAAAGGACGACCAACATATTTCATGGCCATATCGGTGGCGCCTAAAGCGCAGACCTGATGGGCCGGGAGTTTGGCGGCGAATTCAGCGATGCCCAATTCCTCAAAACCGCGCCGCGAATTGATCAGGATGTAACCGGTTGGGTCGAGCCCGTTGAAGACATCGATGGAATGCAGCAATGTTGGGTCCTGAATAATCAGGGCGTCCGGCTCCTGGACCGGTTCGCGCAGGCGAATTTCCCTGTCATCAATTCGGCAGAATGATACCACCGGTGCGCCCATCCGCTCCGAGCCGAAGCTGGGAAAGGCCTGGGCGTGCCGTCCTTCCTTGAAGGCGGCGATAGACAGCATTTCCGCTGCCGTAACAACGCCCTGACCGCCCCGACCGTGTATACGAATTTGGAACATTCGCATCCTTCTCCATCAACTGGGCACCACTAAGAGGCTAGCAGGCATAAGGCGGCGCGCGTTGATCCAAGTCAAAGAGCCGATTTCCACGGACCGCCCATCCGGTCATGCCTTGGTATCCATGCGTGCCGTTTGCAGGACTGCATTTTTGCGGCTATTGCTATGGATTGCTCCCACCCGCCGGCATCCAGGCGCAATGTATTAGAAAATACTAAAATGGCGCTCCTGGCACACATGATCGGACAGCGCCCCTGAACAGGATTTCCGCTGATACTCCGTCATCGAGCTTACCCGAAAAGTCAGCGACCTTCACGGATGGCCGATTCAGACCTTTATTGCCATATCCGGTGGCATTATTGATGTGATGCGGTGGCATCTAGGCAATCGAGAATTGTCCTTGTATCGGGCAGGTCGGCCGAACGGAGGTTTGCGGCAACATTTGCGCGAATGGGAAACGCGAAGGCAGGCTGTCCGGCCTTGCAAGGCGCTATTTAGCACGCACTGGCTCCCGAAGGCGGCGGCGCTATCGAGATCGCTGGCAAAAAGCATATGATCAAGACAGCGAGCTTCGGTTTGGACCCACTGCTTGAAAGAATGGCGGCATAGTTGCGGCTTGCAAGATTACCGGACCTGTATGACTGTCCGGTCAGTAAGTTTCGATAGGGGAAGGGGTCGTCATGCTGATACGAACAATCGGGCAGATCGAGGCGGAAGGACGGGTCATATCCATCGCGCACGGCAAGGCGACGGCGGTGCGTCTGCTGACCAAGGCTGACGGCCTCAATTTTTCTATTTCCGAGGCGCGCGGCAGCAAGGCCGGCGCCTCGACACTGTGGTACAAGAATCACTGGGAAGCCAATTACGTGCGCTCCGGCATGGCCACCCTCGAAGACTGCAACTCTGGACAGCGCTGGCCCTTGGAGCCGGGCGTGCTTTATTGCGTTGGTCCGCTGGACAAGCACCGCATCATCCGCGAGGTGGACTGCGACATGCGCATGATCTCCGTCTTCAGCCCACCGATCATCGGTCAGGAGACCCATGACGAGGATCATGCCTATCCAGCCAGCGGCGACCTGCCGCCACGCCAAGGCCGCATGACTGTCACTACCCTGGAAGATGTCCGCAAGGCCGGCTTGGAGGTGAGTGTAAATGGCGGCCGGGCGATCTCGCAGCGCTATCTGACCGCAGCCGATCAGCTGGGTTTCTCCCTCCATTCGGTGAAGGTCAAGGAAGGCGTCGAAACCGACCTTTGGTACAAGAACCACTGGGAAGGAAATCTGGTCCTTGAGGGTAGCCTGGAAGTCACCGACAAGGCCACCGGCGAGGCCCATCTCTTGGGTCCTGGCGGGCTCTATCTGGTCGGCCCCGACGACCCTCACCACCTCAAGGCCTTGACCAACGTCCACGTCATCTCCGTCTTCGACCCGCCGCTGACCGGCAAGGAAGATCACGACGCGGACGGCGCCTACCCGCCGACGGGCCCACTGCCGCCAGGGCCGAGCGCGGAGTAATGGAGGCTTATAGCGGAGCTATCTTCGTCGCGGTGCATGAGGCCCGAATAGTCGTCTACATCAGCTGAAACGATAGCTACTAGTCGGCGTTGAGTTCCTTCTGCCATGGGACGAAGTGCAGCGATCTGTGCCGGGCGTTCGATATTCGCAGCTATAAAGCGTCCGTTGGAATCCAGCGCCGCCGCTTAGGTCGCCACCGTTGATCAACCAGGTCAATGGCCTGTTGTAATGCGCCCAGATGATTTTGATGCTACAGTCCACGCGCTTGGAAGGAATCCAGATCATGACCCAGCGATCGATGATGCCAAACCCATTAAGCCGCATGCTCGAGCATCTCGATATCGATCCCGAACGCAGCATACGTCTGATGCCTGAAGAGATGCATGCCGCGGCTGAAGAATGCCGCCAGTGTGATAAATTCCACACCTGTGATTTCAATGTCGAGAGCAGATATTTCCTCTGTCCAAATAGGGAATTGCTCGACCGTTTGGAAGAGATTTTGAACTAACCGTTCAATTCGAGCATTTGGCGCCAGAAACCCACCATAAATGCTGAAAAGCATTGCGCATGATCAAATTGATCATAATCCGGAAGCCGTCCCAACTTATGTATGCGGATCTCAAGGGATAGAAATGTCAGCGGCTCACCGCGAGGCACGCGGATGTCGACGCCTCATTGGTCAAGACACCGGTTGATCAAGATCAATGCTCCCGATGATTTTCACGAACATTCTTTTCCGTAACGCTAGGTGGAATGGGCCGCTTGCAGGGCGGTGCCCTCTGCCTGATAGAAAAAGTAGCTGTTCCATAGCGACAGAACGGACAAGCAAGGAACGTTGAAGTCAAAAACGGAGGACCGTGTTCTTATGACGGCTAGAGCAAAGAACTGCGGAGGAAATAGTGGTGGCAAGAATGGGGATGGGGGATCGGCGGGAAATGCCGCGCCGCAGGGCGCTAGCTTCGAGATCCTGGCGCGGGAGGATTTTTCCGACGTAACTTATCTGTTGGAAGTCAGCCATCCGATGATGGCCAAAGCCGCCAGGCCGGGTCAGTTCGTGATTGTCATTTGCCGCGAGGGTGGGGAGAGAATTCCCCTCACGATCGCTGATTTCGATACCGAACGCGGCAGCATTACCCTGGTCATCCAGGCGGCCGGCAAGACAACCCGGGAAATGCAGCAGCTCTGTCAGGTCGGTACGTCGTTGTATTCCATGGTCGGTCCGCTGGGCGAACCCTCGCATATCAGCGAGGGCGGCAAGGTGGTCTGCGTCGGCGGCGGTCTCGGCGTTGCCCCAGTCTTCCCTCAGGCCCGCGCCTTCAAGCAGAACGGCGCCTACGTCATCGGTGTGGTCGGTTTCCGCAATGAAGATCTGGTGTTCTGGCGCGACAAGTTCGAAAGCGTCTGCGATGAATTCATCATCTGTTCCGATGATGGCTCGGTCGGCATCAAGGGCCTTGTCACCGACGGTATTGAAATCGCTGCGGCCAAACATGCCGATATCGACGAGGTCATCGCCATCGGCCCGCCGATCATGATGAAGGCGGCCGCCGAGACCACGCGGGAGCACGGCATCAAGACCACGGTTAGCCTCAACCCCATCATGGTTGATGGCACCGGCATGTGCGGCGGCTGCCGGGTGCTGGTTGGCGACGAAACCAAATTCGCCTGTGTTGACGGACCAGACTTTGACGGCCACGAGGTCGATTTTTCCGACCTCATGAACCGCTTGACCCGCTTCAAGGCCGACGAAGCGGAAGCGATGGAGCGATGGGCCAGCGAAGCTGACCAACCGGCGGCGCTCAAATCCAAAGCCGACGCTTCGGCACCGCAGCGCCGCGCCGTGCACGGCGATATCGGTGTTCATTGGGGCACCATCAAGGACAACGACGGCTACTAGACCTGATAGGACGGATCATATTGTCATGGCCAAAAAAACAATTCGCACCATTCCCCAAGAACGCACCGCGATACCGGTGCAGACGCCTGAGGACCGGGTGCAGAATTTCGCCGAGGTAGCGCTGGGTTACCTTCAGGGGCATGCCCTTAACGAGTGCGAACGCTGTCTGCTCTGCCCGGAGCCGGCCTGTGTCAAGGCTTGTCCGGTCGCCATCAACATTCCCGGCTTCATCGAGCAGATCATCGATGGAGAGTTTCACGCCGCCTATGAAACCTTAAGCGACGCCAATCTGCTGCCGGCGATCTGCGGCCGCGTGTGTCCCCAGGAAGATCAGTGCGAGGCGGTCTGCCCGGTTGGCGATACCTTGGAGCCGGTGGCGATCGGCCGCCTGGAACGGTGGCTTGGCGATATGGCGATTGAGCAGGGCTGGAACAGCCAGCCCTATCACGAACCGAATGGCTTTAAGGTCGGCATCGTCGGCTCGGGTCCCGCCGGCATCGCCTGCGCTGCCGATTTGGCCAAGGCGGGCTGCGACGTCACGGTTTATGAAGCCTTGCACAAGGCTGGCGGCGTGTTGCGTTACGGTATTCCCGAATTCCGCCTGCCGAACCAAGTGATCGACGTCGAGATGGGCAATATCACCAAGCTGGGCGTGAAGATCGAATGCAACACCCTGGTCGGGCGCCTGTTCACGATCGAACAGATGATCGACGAAATGGCCTATGACGCGGTGTTCATCGGCACCGGGGCCGGATCGCCTAAATTCATGGGCATACCCGGTGAATCGCTCAATGGTGTGCTCTCAGCCAATGAATTGCTGACGCGGACCAACCTAATGGGCGCCGGTGATTTTCCGAACTATGACACGCCCCTGCATCTGGGCAAGAAGGTCGCCATAATCGGTTCCGGCAATACCGCGATGGATGCCATGCGTGTCGCCAGGCGGCTGGGTGCCGAAACAGTCTACTGCATCTACCGCCGCACGGAAGCGGAAAGCCCGGCGCGGGAGGAGGAAATCCACCACGCCAAGGAGGAAGGCATTGATTTCCGCTGGCTGACCACGCCGGTCGAAATTCTTGACGACGGCGAGGGCAACGTCCGCGGCATGCGCTGTCTGGAAATGGAACTGGGTGAGCCCGATGATTCCGGACGCCGCCGGCCGGTGCCGATCGAAGGCAGCGAATACGAGTTCGAGGCCGACATGGTGGTCTATGCCATCGGCACCAACCCGAACCCAATCATCGGCCAGACCAGCAAGCTCAAGCTAAACCAATGGGGCTATCTCGACACCGATGAGAATCTCGCTACCTCAATGGCGGGGGTCTATGCGGGCGGCGATATCGTCACCGGCGCCGCCACGGTAATCCTGGCTATGGGCGCGGGCCGCAAGGCGGCGCGCTCGATCAAATCCTATCTCGGCATCCGCGATACCGATGCTGTCTATCTGCCCGAACAGGGCGGTGACGGCGGCACGCTATTCGGCATAAATCTTGAAGAACGAAACTTCGTGCGCCTGCAGGGCGCCTAGGCGTGAAGAACCCGCGGCCTGAAATCAATCGACAACGGATATGGTAAATATGGATACGGCCCTAAAAACGAAACTACCGGACGAAGAAAAAGCCGCCGGCGCACCTGCCCCGTTGGCAAAAAACGTCCACACCCTTGACGAACATATCGTTGAAATCGTCAGCGATTCCGGTGAAGGGGCGCAAAAATGTGGTCAATCGTTCGCCGCCATCGCCGCCCGCAAGGGTAATGGCATCTGGACCGTGGAAATCATTCCGGCTGAAATCCAGCCTCCCGCCCGCAGTATCGAAGGTGCCAGCGGCAACCGCATTCGGGTCGGCGCCAGTTCGGTCACCAACGGCGGCGATGAAACAAATCTCGTCGTAGCCTTCAACGAGCAGGTCCTGTTGGGCCGGGTGCGCGAGGGCGAGCTAAAGCACGGCGCCACTATTCTGCTGGAAAATAAATGGCGCAACGACCGTGACCCGGCCATCGTCGGGTCCTATGTGCAGGCCTATGAGGATCTGCTGGAAGCCGGTTATCAGGTTTATGAAATTCCCATGGAAGAGGAATGCCTGCGCCTGGTGCCTGACCCCAAGCGCGGCAAGAACATGTTCGTGCTTGGCGTGTTGTGCAACATCTACAGCTTCGATCCGGAGATGGCACGAAACCAGATCGCCTTCATCTTCAACAATAAGAGCCAGGCCATAATCAACGCCAATTTCGAGCTGATGGAGGCCGGTTATGCCTGGGCCGAGGTCAACCTGGATTTCAAGTACGACATTCCGGCGGTCAAGGCGACGGTGCCGCAGATCGTGATGAACGGCAATTCCGCCCTGGCGCTTGGCGTGCTGGCCTCGGGCATGCAGGTCTGTGCCATGTACCCGATCACGCCGGCGACCTCGGCCTCGCACTATCTAAGTGAAATCTTCGAAAAGGTTGGCGGTATCGTGCATCAGGCGGAGGATGAGATCGCCGCCTGTGCCTTCGCTATCGGCGCCTCCTATTCCGGCAAATGCGCCATTACGATCACCTCCGGTCCGGGCCTGTCCCTGAAACAGGAAACCATCGGCCTGGCGATAATGGCGGAAATTCCGCTGGTGGTGGTCGATGTCCAGCGCGGCGGCCCCAGCACCGGCCAGCCGACAAAGGGTGAGCAGGGCGATCTGCTGTTCGCATGCTTTGGCGGCCATGGCGATGCTCCCAAGGTGGTGATGGCTGCCTCCAGCATCGAGGACTGTTTCTATTCGGTGATTACCGCCCGCAAGATCGCGGAAACCTTCAACACCGTGGTGTTGCTGTTGACCGATGCCAACCTAGCCAGCGCGCAACAGCCTTTTCCCCGGCCCGAGTTCACAGACGACTGGGTCGCCCCGCCGCTGGATCAGTGTACACTGGCCGAAGGTGCCCAGCCCTACGACTGGGACGAGACCACCGGCATCGCCCGGCGCTTTATTCCCGGCCAGCCCGACGGCATGCATTGCGTAACCGGGCTGGCGCATGACCGCAATAGTGCCGTCGCCTACGACCCGAAAATCAACCAGGAAGGCATGCGGCAACGCAGCCTGAAGCTGGCCACCCTGCAGAAGTCTCTAACCCCGCCACCGGTGTTTGGCGATCCCGAGGGCGACCTGCTGATTATTGGCTGGGGCAGTACCAAAGGCGCCATCGAAGAGGCGGTCACGCGCCTACGCAAGGATGGCTACAAGATTTCGTCCATGCACCTGACCTTCATCCAGCCCCTGCCCTCCGGCATCAAGGAGATCTTGCGAGGCTTCGATGAGGTGATGACGATCGAGAACAGCTGGTCCGACAGCCTCGAAAGCGAAATCATCGACGAAGACAATCGGCGCTATTCCCAACTCGCCTGGCTGCTGCGGGCCCGCTTCCTGGTCGACATTGATTGCTGGAGCGAGGTCAAGGGACAACCGCTGAAACCATCGACCATCATCAAAGTGATCACGGAAAAGATGCGCTAGACGCAAGTAGAAAAGGTGGCTGATATGCCCACACCCGTTACCGAACGACTGCTGAGGTCGAACGATGAGAATTTCACCATCGAGGATTTTCAGTCCAACCAACCGCGCTGGTGCACCGGCTGCGGCAACAACGCGATCCTGACGGCGTTGCAACGCCTGTGCCGGGACGAAGAATTGCTGCCGGAGAAAACCGTGTTCGTCTCGGGCATCGGCTGTTCCAGCCGCTTTCCGCATTATATGAACACCTACGGTTTCCACGGCCTGCATGGCCGCGCCCTGCCGATTGCCGAGGGTGTGAAGATGGCTCGGCCGGACCTCAACGTCTTCGTCAATACCGGCGATGGCGACTGTTGTTCCATCGGCACGGCCCATTGGATCCATGCCATCCGCTACAATATGAACATGACCGTGTTGATGCACGACAACCAGCTCTACGGCCTGACCAAGAAGCAGGTTTCGCCGACCTCGCCGCGCGGCTTTAACTCCAATACCACACCGCACGGCAGCTATCTCGAGCCGCTCAACCCGCTGAGTGTCACCTTGGGCATCACTAACGCCTCGTTCGTCGCCCAGGCCGCCGACTGGATCCCCGAAATCCTCTACGACATCATTTCGGCCGCCTTCCGCCACAAGGGGTTTTCCTTCGTGCGCATCCTGCAACGCTGTCCCGAGTACGTGCCGACGATGTTCGATGAATGGATGAACAATCCGGCCAGGACCCTGATGCTTCATCACGAAAACGGCATGCGGATCCCCGATAGCCTGACCGGCGTTTACAATAACCGGGAGGAACATGACCCCCTGAACCTGGACCGGGCCAGGGAGATCGCCGCGATGACCGATGATGCCCCGGTCGGCATCCTATATCACGACCCGGCAACGCCCCGGTATGACGACATTCGCGACCCGAACGAGTTGTTTACTGCCGATACCATCGAGCAGGCGCTGAACAGTGAATTCGACAAATACACAATTTGGCCCGACGCCTGAGAGCTTTCGCCGTCGGACAAGGAGCGGCCAAACAATGAATGCAGAACTCAACCATGTAGAGCTAGTCGCCTTTCATCTCACCGGCGACCGGTCGGGTGGCCACCTGACGGATGTCGCCGAGCTAGATATGCGCCCGGCGCTATTTGCGGGATATGGTGATTTGACCGGTTTGCGGTACGACTACCCGCTGGTGCTGGCCGACAATAGCGACGGCGAAGGCGCCGTCCGCACCTTGTCAAGCATTGTCGATGATGTTCTGAATGGCATCGCTCCCCAGGGCATTGAAGGTGAGTTTGCGCGGAAACAGCTACTCAGCCTGGAGCATAGGATCAGGTCAGCCGTGGCTGGCGGTGCCCAGGGCACCTTGGCGAAGCTGTGGCAGCAGGCCGGTGACCGCATGCTGGCCGGCGCCGACGATACGGTTGGCGAGGATTTGCAGAATGTTCTCGCCCAGGCCGAGGCGGCCCTGGTGGCCGATGGCGAGGTGATCGATTGCGACGGTGCCACGCCTGGCAAGGTGCTGCGCCATCTTTGGCAGACCGGACAGCGGCGGAAAAACCAAAGCCTGCGCCATCGTCTGGACAAACTTATACTCGGGCTGGAGGGTATTCTAGGCGCTGATTTCGCCAAATCCGAGACAGGGCGCAGCGCGGCGCAGCTTAAGGGTGCCCTGCGCGGTTCGTACGAGGCTGCCTTTGACTTCGACGCTCTCTCGAATATTCTGCCGCGGACGGCGTCGGATGCCAGCCTGCCGGAGGATCGGCGCCTGCGTCTGCACGCTACCCTCAAGGTTTTACAGACGCAGCGCTTCGTACCGGCTTCGGAATTGCTTCGCGAGAGCAACGCGGAAGCGCCTTATGACTTCGTGTTCCAGGGCTGCGCCGCGGCTAAGGCGGCGTTTGAGGAACGGCTGCCCGAGCTCGTCGCCTTGGCCAAGGCGCTGTCGGTCGCCGAACTGGAAATGGAGAACCGCTTCAAGCCGGCCCGGCATGAGCACTATTTCGAGGCCTTCGACCAGACCTCCCTGCGGCCGGACGATCTGGCCCAATTTCCTTCCTATTTGGTGTTGCTGCCCGACGGCGATGCCGATGGCGTTGTGATAGAACGGGCCAGGGCGGCCGAACTGTTGTCATCTGGTCTGCCGGTCAAGGTGCTGGTTCAGACCGACGATCTGCTGGGCGAAGATGGCGTTACGCCGGGACAAATCGCCATGCGCGGCAATAACCTGCATATCGCCAACATGGCGGTTGGTATCAATAGCGCCTATGTCCTGCAAACCACCACCGCCGGCATTTTCCGCCTGCGTAACCGGATCATGAAGGGCTTGGACTATGCCGGACCGGCGCTATTCAGTATTTTCTCCGGTGATGCTGGCGCGAACGGCTCACGCGCCCCTTATCTTACAGCCGCCGCCGCCGCCGAGAGTCGAGGCTTTCCTGCCTTTACTTTCGATCCGGGGGCTGGGCCCGACTGGGCATCGCGTTTCTCTGTCGCCAGCAATCCCCAGGCTGAGACCGACTGGCCCGAGCACGAGCTCACCTACGAATTGGAGCACCATGAGCGGGTCGAGGAAAAGCTCAACTTCACCTTTGTCGATTTCGTTGCCGCCGATGGGCGCTACGCCAAGCATCTGACCGGCGTGGGCAATGGTAGTAGTGACAAAGGCCTGATGCCGGTCGGAGAATACCTGCGGCGCAAGGCGGAGGGGCGGCGCGACAACGTGCCTTATGTATTGATGATCGACGGTGATAATGTGTTGCGCAAGATCGTGGTCGGCGAGCCGGTGATCCGGGCGGCGGAGCGCTGCGTCGAAAACTGGCACGCGTTGCAGGAACTGGGCGGCGTGCACAATTCCCATGCCGCGCGCCTGTTGGAAACCGAACGCCAGCGTTGGGACGAGGAAAAGCAGCGCGAACTGGATGAATTGAGGGCTCAGGCTGCCGCTGCTGCCAGCGCAGCCCCGGCGCCCGCTGCCGTCGCGGCGGTAGAGGCCGTGGCGGGCGCAGTGGAAGCCGAGGCCCCGGAAGCACCGGCACCCGATCCGGACGTAGCCTGGATCGAGACCCCGCGCTGCACTACTTGCAACGAATGCACCGAGCTCAACAATCAGCTGTTCGCCTACAACGACAACCAACAGGCCTATATCCTGGACATTGACGGGGGCAGCTTCAAGGACATGGTGGAAGCCGCCGAGACCTGTCAGGTCTCGATCATTCATCCCGGCAAGCCGCGCAATCCAAAGGAAGCAAACCTGTCAGACCTAGTCAAACGGGCGGCGCCGTTTATATGACGTACCCCGGCGCGACAATTATTCGGATTACCAGACCTCGCAAGGCAGCGCCTTGCGCGTATCCATCACGAAGTGGCCTCGCAAGAAATTGAGACCATCCCGTCCCCGCTCAGGCCTAGGCCAACCTGATGATTTTGCTTTCCCCATGAGAACGTTCCATGGCGTCAATCAGCGCATGCCGGCCAACTGCATCGTTGAAATTAGGTGCATCTGCTGTCCCTGACTGCCCCGATTGCATTGCCTTGGCAAAGCGGGCGTAAGCCTGCGCGACGTTTCTCCCTGGGCCGGCAGCCATATCCGCCGGAATAAGCCGGTAGCTATCAGGCGGAGGTATCTCCGCCATATTCTCCTCGCCGATGGCGAGGTGGAGCCGGCTAGGTCCAATGTTGACGGAATTGGAAGTTAGCACCAGGGTCCCCTTGCGGCCATAAATCTCCATGCGGGTGCCACTCGCATTGTAAGGCACGCTGGCCAATTGGTAGGATACTTCAGCGCCGCTTTTGAGCACGCCCGCGGCAGAGACGGTGTCCGGCGCATCCACGAGAAAGTCTTCCCCCGATACGGCGTGCTTCCACATATCGATGCGTGTTGTTACCCGTGCGCTGACTTCGGCGAACTCGCCGAGGATGTAACACAAGGCATCAATGGAGTGTCCGCCCGGAATGGTCATGGGGTTGGCGCCATTGGCGCGAATGCCCTGCCAGATGCGGCCGTCCCCGCGCTTGGTGATCGCACCGACCATCACGCTCAGGTTAACGGTTACGATCTCGCCGATTTCGTCGTTGGCAACCAGGTCGCGGGCATACATCACGGCTGGGTCGCTTTGCGCCTGTAGGCCAACCAAGGTTGGCAAGCCAGCCGCTTTGGCGGCGTCAGCCATCTCGGCCGCTTCGGCTAGATGGGCCCCCAGAGGCCACTCGCAGCACACGGGCTTGTTAGCCTCAATGGCGGCCATTACTAGCTGTTTGTGCAACGGCACGCGGACAACAACCGCGATCAGGTCAACGTCGGGGTGCGTGACCATCTCATTCATGTCGTGAAATGCCAATTCGGCACCAAATTTCTCGGCAGAGGCTCTCGCGGTCTCCTCGTGAGCGGTACAAACGGCCTTTAGTTCATAGCCGGACAATGCTTGTAATGCCGGCACATGAGCGTTGGCACCCCAGCCGCTGCCGCCTGGTGTAACGGTGGCACCGACAATTCCGACCCTGATGTTCTTCGCCATGATTGTTTCCTCTGCCTGTGCTGCTGATTAACTTCAATAACGTCTCTATTCTTCGTGGCCTTATTTCGTGTCGACCTTGGTCCATTCGGGCTTGTAATAGGGCCAGACATCGCCCCACATCTGCTGTCCGCCATCTACGGTGAGAACTTCGCCGGTGATGAACTTGCCCGACGGCGCCGCCATATAAACCACTGCCTCGGCGATATCCATGGCATCGCCGGAATGCAGCATGGGGTTCGAGACTTCATAACGCACCGCCGCATCAGGCGGATACAGCGAAAACGCCTCGGTTTCGCAACAGCCGGGCGCGACGCAGTTGACGCGAATGTTCAGTGGCGCCCACTCCACGGCCACGGTTTTGGAGAGATAAATTACCCCGGCGCGGGCCGCGCAACTATGGGCCATGTCGGTCAGGCCACGCCAAATATCGGCGACGATATTGATGATCGAGCCTGGCTGTTCGCGATCGCGCCATTGCAGGGCGGCGGCCTGCATCATGTACCAGGTGCCGTTCAGATTGGTATCGACCACTGCGTTCCAACCCTTGGGCGTGATGTCCAGGGCGGGCAGAGGGAATTGCCCGCCAGCGTTATTGACTAGGACATCGAGCTGGCCATGATTCTCGAAGACATCGGCGATCATGGCGTTGACCTCGTCCGGGTCGCGGATGGTCAGCTGATAGGTATCACAGCGCCCGCCCAGATTTTCAATATGGGCCTTGGCATTGGCCAGGCGGTCGGGATTGCGGCCGCACAGCACCAGCGTCCCGCCCAGGCGGGCAAAAGCATAGGCGATGGCCTTGCCCAGACCGCTGCCGCCGCCTGTTACCAGGGCTACCTTGCCCGCAAAGAGATCCGGGCGAAAGACCAATGGTCGCGCCAAAAGTTCTTCGTCGGTCCAGCCAAAGCTGGGTTCCGGGCTTGCCGTCTCTGGGGTGTCCGCATCACTCATAACAGCCTCTTGCAATCATTCACGCCGGATTTTAACGCCAATGTACTATAGCCTTTTGGCGACTTCCTCCAACATGACTTCCGTCGCGCCGCCGCCGATGGGCAGCAGGCGGGCATCCCGTGACATGCGCTCTATGGTGCTCTCGCGCATATAACCCATGCCGCCATGAAACTGCACACAGTCATAGAGCGTCCGGTTGGCGACCTCCGCCGACATGGCCTTCAGCATGGAAACTTCGGCGACGCAGTCTTCGCCCTGCTCGTCTAGCCAGGCCACATGATAGGCCAGTTGCCGGGCCGCCTCGACCTGGGCCGCCAGCATGGCCAAGCGCTGCCGAATGGCTTGTTTATCCCATAGCTTGGCATCAAAGGCCGTGCGCTCCTTCAGGTAGTCCAAGGTGATCTCCAGCGCCTTGGCGGCTTCGCCAATGGCCATGCCGGACAGCACCAGGCGTTCGTTCTGGAAATTGTCCATGATGGCGTAGAAGCCTTTGTTCTCTTCACCCAACAGATTTTCAGCGGGGACACGGCAATCATCGAAAACCAGCTCAGCGGTGTCCGAGCAGCGCCAGCCGTGCTTGTCCAGCCGCCGGCTGACGGAAAAGCCTGGCGTGCCTTTTTCGACGATGAAGATCGAAATGCCCCGGCTGCCCTTGACGCCGGGATCAGTGCGGGCGGCGACGAAGAACAGATCGCCATGCACNCCGTTGGTGATGAACATCTTGGNGCCNTTNAGNACNNANTCNGNNCNGTCNCGCACNGCGCTGGNNCGANANGCCCGCCACGTCCGAGCCCGCGCCCGGTTCGGTCACCGCAACGGCAGTAATGCTCTCGCCTCGGCAGATGGCAGGCAGATACCTGGCTTTTTGCGCCGCGTTGCCATAGCGGGCCAGATGGGGCGAGGCCATGTCGGTGTGCACCAGCACCGTGGCGGAAAAGCCGCCAAAAGTGGCGCGGCCAAGTTCCTCGGACAAAATCAACGAGGCCATGGCACCCAGTCCCGCACCGCCATGTTCCTCCGGATGGCGCATGGCCAGAAAACCCAGCGCGCCCATGCGCCGCAGCACATCCCGGGGCACCATGCCATCAACCTCCCATGTCTCGCCATGGGGCACGACTTCCTCGGCCATGAAACGTCGCAGCTGATCGCGTAGCAAACGCAACTCTTCGGTCAGATGAATGGGATCATGCATGGCGGTTTCTCACTAAGTTGTGACGGTCCTGGATAATTCCGCCAAAAAATCGTCAATCATACGGGGCAGATCATGGGTTGGTTTCCAGCCCCATTCCTCCCGCGCGCAGCTATCGTCGATGGTTTGCNAGCGGCCATGCAACATGGGCTTCGATGGATCGGGCACAAAATCGATCCGGGCACTGGGAATCCTGGCCCGCACTGCATCGGCGATTTCTCCCGCGTTGGGCGTGGGTTTGGCGCCATCAACTAGGTAGTTGACCATTTTGATGTTTTCCAACGGCGCCTGGGCCAGTTGCACCGTGGCNGTGGCGGCCTCGGCTATATACATCACCGGAACCTTGGTCTCCGGTTTGGTCCAAACCGTGAAGGGATTGCCCTTGGCGCTTTCCTCAATCATCCAGGAGGTATATTGCGACATGCCCGGCGTTGTCACCCCCGGCCCAATCACGGAAGGGTAGCGGATACCACGAAAATCCAGGCCGTATTTACGCTTGAAGACCAGCCCCATATGTTCGCCGAACGCTTTGGTCGCACCATAGAATAGCGACGGGCGCTGCAGGGCCGTGTCGGTTAACTCACCGCCCTCGATATCATAACCATAGGTGCCGATGGAGCTGGAAAAGATTACCTGACGCACATCAAACAACTTGGCGGCCTCAAGCACATAAAAGGTACCCATGGCATTGGTCTGGATGGCACTGGCCGGGTTCGCGTCTGAGGGCACGGACAACATGGCACCGAGATGATAAATTACCTCCGCCTTGCTGGCCTTGACCACATCCAGGACGTGGGAATAGTTGCCGACATCGCCGGCGATGGCGGTTACCCGGCCGGCCAAATCCCCCAATCGCGCTGGGGATGGGTTGCGGCTGAACACGGTGATCTCGGTCTCGCCTGCGTCCAGCAGCTGCCGCGCCACTTCCAGCCCGACGAATCCCGCACCACCCGTGATAAGCGTCGCCATGTTCCTTACTCCTTACGTTGTTATTTCGACTATCAGCTAAAAGCGTTCGTCAATTAGCCGCAGCGGCTTTTGCCGGGTTTCGATACCGGTCAAATCAGCCAGGGCGCCGGGCCGGGCGAAAGCGATCGTTGCCGCCACGCCGGCCTTGCGGCGCAGGATATCCTGATAGGCGTTGGCCAACTCGACACCGCCACCGCTGGTGATCTCCACGCTGATCGTCATTTCGTCTCTGCCTTCGCCATCGCGCGTCACGCGGCAGATGAACTCGCCATTGAATTCTCCGCGCTCCGCCAGCATGGCGCCGATGGCCTGGGGAAAGACGTTGATGCCGCGCAGTTTGACCATGTTATCGCTGCGCCCCAGAAAGCCTTCTATGCGTGCCAGATTTAGGGCCGAGGGCGCGGCGTCCGTGCGTATAGCGGTAACGTCGTGGGTGTTGAAGCGGATGATGGGATAGATATCGTCCTTGAACAGCACCGTGTTGACCATATCGCCGATGCTTCCGTCGGCCACGGGTTGGCCGCTGTGGATATCGCAGATTTCCAGATATTGCGCATCTTCCATAATATGCAGACCGGTCTTTTCCGGTCCTTCACCGGCGATCAGCCCGGTATCGCCAACACCGTACCAATCATAAATATTGGCCCCACCCCAGGCCTTCGACAGGGCGATATTG
Organism: Rhodospirillaceae bacterium; assembly: GCA_002731375.1. Lineage (GTDB taxonomy): Bacteria > Pseudomonadota > Alphaproteobacteria. Next base: position 31,846 of record PCBT01000004.1, read on the forward strand.
TCCTCGCGACCCATGTGGCCCGAGATCATTCGGATCTTGATATCCCCGCCCGGCTCCAACCCTTCTTCGCGGGCCACATCCGCCAGACGCTTGATGTAATCGGCGAAACCGACAAGTGTCGTGACACCAAAATCTTTCATCAAGTTAACCTGCTGTGCCGAGCGTGTTTCCACTCCCGTGCCGGCGGGCAGAAAGATCGAATTGGTCCAATGCACCACGGCTTCGCGGATGTAGTGCCCGCCGTTGATCATGCCATGGCCATAGACCGACTGCACCACATCATCTGGACGCAGGCCCTGCAGCAGATAGATGCGGGCCACCAGCAGGTTTTGAATTTCCCGGCTGCGCGGCCCGAACATCAGGACCTGGGGCCGGCCCGTGGTGCCTGACGTGGTGTGTACGATCACGGGTGGGCGATCACCTTCTGAATAGGTTTCCATGCCGTGAAAATCACCAAACGGTGGATGAAGGGCGATGGAGTCCATGATGTCCGTTTTATCGAACATCGGCAGCCTGGTGATGTCATCCAGACTACCGATATCACCAGGTTCCAATCCTTGGGCGCCCCACAGGCGTTGATAGAAGGGCACCTTCCAGGCCTGGCTCATGAGCGTTTGGAAGCGGGCCTCCTGCAGGGCGCGCAGCTCGTCCCGGCTGATGGCCTCGAAACGGCGCAGGAATTCCGGACCGATGGGAAATTCCTCGGTCAGGTGGGCCATGTCAGCCCGGTTGAAATAATTTGGTTGTTCCGTCATTTCACTCTGAACTTAGATTTTCTCTATCCCGCACCAGTTTGCCATGAACAGGCGATGGCCTGGGTCGACTTGCGCAGGCTCTCCAGGTCGACCCATTCGTTGAAACCATAAACATCTGCGGTATGGGGACCGGCGAGAAACCGGGCAGATGCTTGAAATCATCAACATCGAGTTTCCAACGATCCACGGTCAGGCCGCGCGCCGCGAAGGCCCCGGCCATGGGGTCTTGGGCGGTGGCCTCATTACCGTGCGTGGATGGAAAACCCACCAGAGCGGCGGTAACATCCACCTGATCATCGAAGTGATGGTCCACTGCGTCCTGAATATCCTTGGCGATTTTGTCTTGAAGCATCTTGCTCTCTCAGGGTTCACGGCAATCATGGCTTGGCAGGCCGCGTCGAAAGGTTACTGTATAGGCAAATGATCGCGAAGGGGACCAGCAGGTGTTTCAGTGAAAGCGGCGAAGTTTAATTATATTCTGGCCGAGAGTATAGATCAGGTGGTGGAAGCCTTGGACAAAGGTGATGGCGAGGCCATAGTCATTGCGGGTGGCCAAACCTTGATGCCCATGCTGTCCATGCGTCTGGCCCGGCCCGAAACCGTGATCGACATAAACAAGATCGCAGAACTGTCTGGCATTGATGTTGCCGCCAACGAAATCGTCATCAAGGCCTGTACCCGCCAGGCCGAGGCTTTGGCCGCGGCGGAGGTTCGGACACGTCTGCCTCTGTTGGCTAAGGCGATTGCCTATGTGGGCCATCAACAAACCCGCAATCGTGGCACCCTGGGCGGCAGTCTGTCCCATGGGGATCCGGCCTCGGAAATTCCCCTGGCGGCCCTGGCAATGGATGCCCATGTCTGCCTGCGAAGCGCCGCCGGTACCCGGCAGGTCGCTATGGCGGACTATTTTCTCGGCCCGATGATGACGGCGCGGACCGATAACGAGGTTCTGTTAAGCGTGCATTTTCCCATTCCACTCGCAGGCGCACGCGTGGGCACCGCCTTTCACGAAGTGAGCGAGCGACGGGGCGATTTCGCCGTGGTCGCGGCGGCGGCACTTATCCATCTGGATGCCAACGGCATTTGCACTCATGCTGCCCTGGCAATTGGCGGCGCGGACAGCGTGCCATTGCGCATGACGGTGGTCGAGGACGCGCTGCGCGGCGGCAAGCCGGAACCGGATGGAATTGAAGCTGCGTTGGGCGGCATTGAGGCCGCCCTGACGCCGGGAAACGACCAGCACGCCTCAGCCGCCTATCGCCGCCGTGTTGCTAGGGTATTGGCGGAACGGGCCCTCAAGGATGCAGTAGCCGAGGCTCAGAAATGAGTGAGGCGATGCTTAAGCGAGAGATTTCCCTAACCATCAACGGCAAGACCCATGCGCTGGCGGTGGAGCCGCGCCTATCCCTGTCCGACATGTTGCGTGACGAGCTGCGCCTGAACGGCACCCATATCGGCTGCGAGCATGGGGTCTGCGGTGCCTGCTCGATCCTGCTGGATGGCGTGCCGATCCGGTCTTGTCTGATGCTGGCGGTGCAGGCGGACGGCCATAATATCACCACCGTGGAAGGCATGTGCAATGAGGATCAAACGCCCGGTATTCTGCAGGAGGCGTTTCAAGAGGCCCATGGCATGCAATGCGGCTATTGCACGCCGGGGATGCTGATCTCGGCCCAGGCCCTGTTGACGGAGAACAACGATCCCTGTCTTGAGGAGATCAAGGAGGCCATTGGCGGCAATCTGTGCCGTTGTACGGGCTATACCCAGATCATCGAGTCGATCCAATTGGCGGCCTGCCGCATGCGGGAGGCCGACTGATGAATATGGAGCGCAATCTGCATTACGTGGCAACCAAGCGCCGGGTGCGCGAGGACAAACGCTTCGTCACCGGACAGGGTAAATATGTGCAGGACGTATGCCTACCCGACACCAAGCATGCCGCCGTGCTGCCATCGCCCTATCCCCGCGCGCGCATCGTCTCCATCGACACGGCGGTAGCGGAGACCTTGGACGGCGTGCATATGGTGCTAACCGGTGCGCAATTGGCGGAGGACTGCAACCCTATTCGGTTAGGCCTGAAGTTGCCTAAGGTTCAATGGTATGCCCTGGCGGTCGGCATGACCCGCTATGTGGGCGAATGGGTCGCAATTGTCGTAGCAGATAACGCCTACATCGCGGAGGATGCCCTGGACCTGATCGAGGTGGATTACGAGCCTCTCGATCCCATTGTCGATCCCGAACAGGCATTCGAGGAAACCGAGCTTCTGGTACATCCCGGCCATGGCAGCAATGTGCTCTATCACGGCAATTTCCTTTGGGGCGATGTGGACAACGATTTCACCGGTGCGGATGACCATTTGAGCTTCCGGGCCCGTTGGGGGCGCAGCTCCACTGTACCCATCGAGACCTTTGGCGCTCTGGCACGATGGGACGAGGGGACGGAGATTCTGGATATCTGGGCCTCGATCCAGATGCCGAATTTCGTCGAGTTGATGGCCGCGACACTGGGCTATCCCCTAAACTGCATTCGTCTGCATCAGGATGTGGACGTGGGCGGCAGCTATGGTGTAAAGCGGGGCATCAAGCAGAGCGTCCTGGTGGGTTATCTTTCCCGCAAGCTGCGGGTTCCAGTGCGTTTTATCGAGGACCGCCTGGCCAACATGGCGGGCAGCGACGCCCATGGCCCGGACCGCATATTCGATACCGACGTTGCCTTCGACAAGGACGGCGTCATCAAGTCCATAAAGATTCGCGCCCTGGACGATGCCGGCGCCTATCCGGGCCGCGCGCCGTTTCAATTGGCCAAGCCGATCAGCGCCATTGTAGGGCCGTACAAAATCAACTCGGTGAAATACGAGGCGATTTCGGTCTGCACCAATAAAAGCGGCCAGGTGCCCGTGCGCGGTTTTGGCCAGGCGCCGACAAACTATATGATCGAGACGGCGGTGGACAACGTGGCCCGGCATCTGGGCCTGGACCGGTTGGAAGTTCGCCGCCGCAACCTGATCCAGCCGGACGAGTTTCCCTATCAAATTCCGCCGGGCAGTAAATACGACAGCGGCGACTATCCGGTGGTGCTGCAAAAAGGCCTGGATCTGGCTGATTATGATAGCCTGCTGGCCCGGCGCGACAAAGCGCGATCAGAGGGCCGCCTGGCCGGTATCGGCATCGCCACGGTGCTGGAACCGGGGGGCGGCAACAATATCTTTGAATATCTGATGGACCCCTCGGCGGAGATCACCACCTTCATGGAGGGCTGTGAAGTCCGTGTCGATCCCCAAGGCAACATCACGGGCATCATGGGCACGACCACCTCAGGTCAAGGCCATGAGACTATGATGGCGACTATTCTGGGCGAGGAGTTGCAGTTCGACCCGGATGACATCCGTATTGTCCATTCCGACAGCCTGAATGCCCTGCCCACCCGCAGCCCCATCGCATCGCGTATGGCGATCATGCTGGGTAGTGCTGCGGCGGGGGCGGCGGGAAAGATTAAGAACCGCGCCATGGCTATCGCCGCCCATAATCTGGAGCGCCCGGTGGAGGCGCTGGAATATGCGGGAGGTGATATATCGGATCGGAACGATCCCAGACACAAGCTGACCTGGGCCGAGATCTGCTTCATCGCCTACCGCGCCTATCACAGACTCCCCGAGGGCATGGAGCCGGGTTTTCAGGCGCAATATATCATGCAGGTGCCCGGCGGCGGCCAGTTGCCGGACCAGAACAACCGGGTGCAGGTCTATCCCTGCTTCTCCTTCCAGGCCCATGTGCCCTATGTGGAAATCGACCCCGGAACGGGCCGGGTCAGTGTGTTGGATTACGCCATTGCCCATGATTGCGGCACGGTAATCAATCCCGACATCGTGCGCGGCATGGTGATTGGCGGCCTGGCCCATGGCATTGGCGCCGCATTGTACGAGAAATTCGCTTACGATGACGACGGGCAATTCCTCTCGGCCACCTTCGCCGATTACCTAATGCCATCGGTGCATGAAATTCCCGACGTCAAGGATGTGGAGCACTGCACCCCATCGCCGCTGACGTCCCATGGCCAAAAAGGCTCCGGCGAAGGCGGTTATCTCGGCGCGCCGGCGGCCATTGCCAGCGCGGTTAACGACGCCCTACATCCCCTTGGCCTGAACATCAATGAATTACCCATGCGCATGAACAAGATTGAAGCTCTTATTAATGACGGACAGAAATAAATGATCATAGACACTCACGCCCATTTTACGCCTCAGTCCGCGCTGGGCGCCCTGAAAAACAAGATCCGACAATTTCCCAACGTGGAACTGCTGCACCAGGACGATAGCTATCAACTGGTTTTCATGGGACTGGCGCCGACGCGGCCCCTGTCGCCCAAGCTGCGCGATACCGAGATGCGCCTATCCTGGATGGATGAACAATCCATTGATGCCCAGATCGTCGGCGGCTGGCTGGATAGCTTCGGCTATGAATTGCCGGGCGAAGAAGGCGAGGCGTGGAGCCGCTTTCTGAACGAATTCCAGATGAGCGGTACGGACGGCCTGGATCGCCTGACGCCCTTGGCTACGGTACCTTTACAGGACGGCAAGCGGGCGGCGAAAGTGTTGGAGGAGGCTTTGGGCGCGGGCTTCAAGGGCGTGATGATCGGCACCCAGCCGCAAGGTAGTACCGGCAACCTTGATGATCCGGACCTGGATCCGTTTTGGGAGGCTGCTGACGGCCTGAAGGCGACGGTCTATCTACACCCTATGTTCGGTTGCGGTGATCCGCGTCTGCTGGATTATGACATGATCAATGCGGTGGGCCGGGGCACGGACACGACCACGGCGGTGGCGCGCATGCTGTTCGCCGGGCATTTTCTGAAGTACCCGAAGATGAACTTCATCCTCTCCCACGGCGGCGGCGGCATTCCCTATATGTTGGGGCGCCTGGCGCGGAACCATGAAATCCATCCCGGCAAATACGTCGATCCCATCGAGGGCTTCAAGAAACTCTATTTCGACAGCGTTCTGTTCGCTGCCAATACCCTGAATTATCTCTGTTCCTGCTGCGGCCATGACAGGGTTATGTTGGGTTCGGACTATCCCTTCCCCATCGGCGACGGCGAACCAACCAAGGTGGTCGAGGCCGCCGACCTAACGGCGGAGCAAAAGAAAAAGATCCTGGGCGACACGGCGGAGAAGCTATTCGGCTAGCTCTCCACCAGTTCCATCCGGCGATTTTCGGCCCGGCCCTTGTCGGTCTGGCTGAAACGCTCAAGTGGAATCGAAGACGGGGTCAAATTCAGCCGCTCCAATTATGGCTGCCACCTGAGGCTTAATTCCGATCAATTCAAGATTTCCCTCGGGCGTGAAAAGCCGGTCCTGGAAAAGATCGAGACCATGGCTCCCGATTTCCGCCAAGCCATGCCGAAAGTCGAGCAAGGCGGCCGCATCTGGATACGTGCCCTGAGCGATGATCGCTGCGATATGATCCGTGATCGGATCCGCGTCCTGATCGGCGCCAACACCTTTCAGCCAATCTATGTGGAATTGCTGGAAACGGCCACCAATAGCGGTAAATACCGCTCTGATGCGGCTAGCATCGCATTGCCCAGCTATTTCCTGACCGAAACGCCGTTCAAGGTGGCGCTTGAGCCTCTCCTGGATAGTGACTACAACGGTGCAGCTGGCGAATTCGTGGCCCAGTCAGTGGCGATNCGGTGCAATGGCGTTCCTGGTTCTCGAAACTCGTTCAAAACCTGGCGCGGATAGAAGATAAGGAGGCCGCCAGCGTGCCTGACCTTGCTACTTTCGGGCCGTTTATTGCATGGCTGCCTGGGATGGCACTGCGCTGACCGGGTTCGACCTGCGGGCGGGTCACGAAAGTTGTATCGGCGACGATGACGATTCCAAAAAGCTTCATCAGGCTTTGCTGGGCCGCGCGCCTGGGGCGTCGCGGGTGGGCAATAATACGCTGCAACGTCTACTATCCGCTCCGTCTAGGTCGGTACAGCCGCCGACTCCAACCATGCCGAAAATGTCCGTGCCGCGGAATTGACCCGGTACAGCCCGGTAATGCTGTAAGATCGCCCGCATGAGGATACTTGCGTGTAGATATTTGAGCATGGCCCGGCTGTTGGCGCTGTTGCTGCTGGTAGGTTGCGNTACAACCGAGGCACCAAGGCATTCCATTGAAGGGAGGGCGGGAACAACTATCTTCGTCACCTCGAACGGTTGGCACAGCGGCATCGTCGTGGCCAAGGAGGATATTCCGCCGGGGCGAATTCCCGAGACGGAGGATTTCCCAGATGCGCTGTTTTTCGAATTCGGCTGGGGCGATGCGAAATTTTATCCTTCAAAGGATGTGACCATTGGCATGAGCATGAATGCCTTGGTGCTGCCGACGCCCGCTGTTGTTCATCTTGTCAGCCTGTGGACGGAACCGGCTCGCTATTTTCCCAAGGCTGAAATTGTTCCCTTGAGCGTCAATGACAAGGACCTGGGCGCATTGATCGATTTCATAGATGGCAGCTTCGAACGTGCGGGCGCCCGACGGGTTGCCGCGACCGCGCCGGGGCTGTACGCCGACAGCAAGTTTTATCCCGCTACTGGCAGCTTCCATCTGCTCAATACCTGCAATACCTGGACCGGCGCTGCCCTGGCCGCCGCCGGCTTCGAGATCGGCCCGCCGGGGACGGCCCAGGCGGAAGCCTTGATGCAGAAAGTGCGCGGGCTGAATGACTCCAACGAACCGGCCGGTAACCAGCGGATCAGGCCTTGAAATGCTATTGCGCCAGCATGCCGCCGTCGATTACCAGTTCGGATCCGGTCATCCACGCGCTTTCGTCCGAGGCCAGGAATAAACAGCCCATGGCGATATCCTGGGCCGTGCCAAAGCGGCCCAGGGGCGTGGCGTTCAGCCGCGGAGCCATCAATTCCGGATCGGCATGGGTATTGGCGGTCAGGGGCGTGTCGACAAATCCAGGATGCACCGAATTGACGCGGATCCTGTCATTGGCGCATTGAATGGCGGCTGATTTCGTGAAGGTCCGCACGGCACCTTTCGACGAATGATAGGCGGAGCCGGCGCCTGAGCCGACGATGCCATAGATCGACGAGATGTTGATAATGGAACCCCCGCCCACCGCGCGCATGGGCGCGATGACATGCTTGACGCCGAGAAAGACGCCGGTGCTGTTGACGGCAAAGACCTTGTCCCAGCCCTCTACCGTGGTGTCCTCAATCTTGACCGTGGACTTGTTGTCCGACCGCCGGTCCGCGATCCCGGCGTTGTTCGCTAGTATATTCAGCGCGCCGTATTTCGACAGGGTCTCGACGATTGCTTCGGTCCACTGTTCTTCATCTGTGGTGTCCAGGTGCAGATAGATCGCTTCGCCACCCGCGGTCCGGATGCTGTTCACCACCTCCCGGCCCAGGTTGTCGTTCATATCCGTTACCACCACCGATGCGCCATGTTCGGCGAATGTGGCCGCTGTCGCGGCCCCAATTCCCGATGCGCCACCGGTTATAAGGGCAACTTTTCCTGGTAATCGCGGCCCTATGGTCATGTTCTACTCCCTGTCAAGCGGGTCAAACATTATGCAAGTGATGATAATAGAGCAACGATTCCTTTCAGGATAGCTGGCTTGTTGGATTTGTTGAAATTCGTGCGGGTATTTAACGCCGCCACGACGGAACACTAGGCCGGCAGGAACCAATTGAGTATATGTTGGTTTTCGTCACTGGGATAGGTGTGGGACAGATCCACGATCTCACGGTATAGCAACTTGGCGCCCGCCGCGCTCAAGGCCTGCCTGGCGCTGCGCGCCACATCAATGGAAAACATCCAATCCAAGGCGCCATGGGTCAGATAGATCGGCAAATCCTTGATCCGGCTGGCATCCATCATTTCCAGCAGCAGGGGGTGGAACGAGGCGGAGATCGGTGCCAGATGAGTAAAGGGCGAGGCATTTTGCAGGCCGGAGACATAGGTAAAGGTGCCGCCGTCACTCATCCCCGTCATCAGCATATGTGAAGCGTCGATGTTCCACTGCTCCTGGGCGAATGCCACCATGCGCGCGATGTTTTCACTATCCGCGTCGGGCTCCATCAATGACCAGGTGCCTTCAAGTGCGGTTGGCGCAATCACGATGGCGCCGCGGCTGCGCGCCTCGCGCAACCAGGACCAGATGAATTCGCGGCCATGACCGCTGCCGCCGTGCAGGGCCATGATCAGGGGAAAAGATGCATTCGGGTCGTAGTATTCCGGAACGTAGATGGTAAATCCCCCCCGGCTACCTTTCTCGTTATTGGCATGCATCAAGCCGACGTCTTCCCGGCGTGGGTCCGCCCCCGCCAGCTTTTCCACCACGGCCTCGTCCGCCCTCCCTGTGTCGTCGAGGAAAAAGCGGTTGATGGGTGGCAACGTGGTCGCGATGGGATAAAGCGCGGCGAAAGCCTTGGCGCTCTGACGGATGCCGCTATAGGCCTGCATAGTGCCATCAGGCATTTCCGTCGCGGCGCGCAGGTTGTCAAAGCCACGGCAGACGGCAACCGCCGCCGTCTCCATGCGCTCGGCGAACGCGGTCATATGCTCGGGCCAATCCATACCGCGAAAGACTTCCAGACCCTGGCGCAGGGGCGGGTCGACCTCGGCCACGCTGGCCACCAGTTCTGGCAGCGCTGGGGGATGCAGGCGACGGGCCACATAGCTCAACGCCTCCAGGGCATTCAACAGCGGCGACAGCAGATTGGTGATGGCATCGATCAGGGCGTCGCTAGCCGCATCGGTCTGGGGGTCGTCTGGCATGGTTCTTCCTATCCTGCGAATGCCTGAGTCTATCATGTTTGCTTTTCGAAAGCCCTTGACCAAAGCGTGGGGCTGGCCAACCCTACGGTAATCAATTTCGCCCGGGAGGAGATTTGTTATGGCGACGAAATCAACGAATGCCGAATGGCTGGCGCAGGTGGTCGAGGACACCATCGATCCTGAGCTGCCGATCTGCGACCCGCACCATCACCTTTGGGAATTCAAGACCGAGCGTGTGGCGCACCGTTATCTGCTTGATGAGATTCTGGAAGATCTAAACTGCGGCCACAACATTGTCTCCACCGTTTTCATTGAATGTGGCTCCATGATCAAGACAACCGGACCGGTGCCCATGCGCATGGTTGGCGAGACCGAGTTCGTCAATGGTATCGCTGCCATGAGCGCGGCAGGTGAATACGGCAAGGTGCGCGTCGCCGCCGGCATCGTCGGACATGCCGATCTGTGCCAGGGCACCGACATAGCCGAGGTTCTGCAGGCCCATCTGCGGGCCGGCGGCGGGCGCTTTCGCGGTATTCGCCATTCCGCCACCTGGGACACCTCGCCNGAGGTNACCAATGCCCGTTGCGAACCGCCGGAACATCTGTATCAGCAGGAAAATTTTCGCGCNGGCTTNGCCCAACTGGCGCCCAACAAAATGAGCTTTGAAGGCTGGTGCTATCACACCCAGATTTCNGAGTTGACCGAGCTGGCGCAGGCTTTTCCCGATACCACAATTATTCTGGACCATTTCGGCGGTCCCGTGGGCATCGGCCCGTACGAGGGCAAGTTGGCCGAGAATTTCGCGCAGTGGCAGACCGATATCACGGCTCTTGCGCGTTGCGAGAATGTGGTGGCCAAGCTGGGCGGTATCAACATGGAATTGAATGGTTTCGGTTGGCACGAAAAGGAGCGCCCGCCCACTTCGGAAGAATTGATGCTTGCGACCAAGCCGTACTACGAACACACCATAGAGCAATTCGGCGCTGATAGGTGCATGTTTGAATCCAATTTTCCCGTCGATATGTGCACCTGCAGCTATAATGTTCTGTGGAACAGCTTCAAGCTGCTGACGACGGATTATACGGCGGACGAAAAGGCCAAGCTGTACCNTGACACAGCGAACCGGATCTATCGCCTGGACGATCCGGAATAGGATACTCCGTTGCTCGAATTCGATTGGGCCGCCTTGCTGCCGGCCGAACTGGCGCCCTGGGCCGGATTGTTGTTGTTGGGTATCAGCGCGCTGACCTCGTTCATCTCGGCTGCCTTTGGCCTGGGCGGCGGCATGGTCCTGATCGCGGTGATGGCGACCATCATGCCCGCCGCTGCCCTGGTGCCCATACACGGTGTGATACAGCTAGGCTCCAACATTGGGCGGTCGGTGGTGATGGCGCGCCATATCAGCTGGCCAAGGCTGCTGCCTTTGACCCTGGGCGGGGTGGTCGGCGCTGTGATCGGCGGCCGCATCGCCGTGCGCCTGCCCGACTGGCTGTTGTTTCTGGCCGTGGGTTCGTTCGTGTTGTGGTCAGCCTGGGGCAAGATACCGGCCGTTTCGGGCCGGGCAGCGCTGTTACTAGGCGGCGTTGCCTCAGGCTTCTTGACCATGTTCATCGGCGGCACCGGACCATTGGTGGCGGCGATCCTGAAGACTTTGCGGTTGGAACGCATGAGCCATGTAGGCACCCACGCCGGCTGCATGGTGCTACAGCATGGCCTGAAAATCGGCGTCTTCGGGTTGCTGGGCTTCAACTATGCGCCCTATCTGCCGCTGATCGTGGGCATGATGGTCACGGGAGTTATTGGCACCCTGATCGGGGGCAAGGTCTTGCACGGCATGGGGGATAGCCGTTTTCAGACGGCTCTGACTGTTCTGCTGACCGTGCTGGGGCTGCGTTTACTCTGGCAGTCGGGCTCAATCCTGATGCAGGGCAGTTGATCGGGCACCTGTTCGCGCTCATGATATGGATAAGACAATAGGGAGCAGAGCCATGAAATTCGGATTACGTTATTGCAACACGGGCCGCTATATTGATCCCGCCAAGGCGGTGGAATTAGTGCAGGCGGGCGAGGAGGCCGGTTTCGAATCCGCCTGGACCGTTGAACACACAGTGGTGCCGGAAGGCTACCAATCAGCCTATCCCTATTCCGATGACGGCAAGATGGCCGGCGGCCAGGATGATGTGCCCCTGCCTGACCCTCTGATCTGGATGGCCTATGCAGCGGCGGCGACAAAGCGGATCAAATTGGCCACGGGCATCATGATCTTGCCCCAACACAACCCCGTGGTGGCTGCCAAGCAGATCGCCACCCTAGATCATATGTCGGGCGGCCGGGTCCTGCTGGGTATCGGCGTCGGCTGGATGAGAGAGGAATTCGATGCCATCGGCACACCCTTTGATGACCGGGGTCCGCGCACCGATGACTACGTCGGCGCCATGCGCGCCCTGTGGGGCCAGGAAAAGGCCAGCTATCATGGCGACTTCGCCTCGTTCGACAATATTTATTGTCGGCCACAGCCGGTAAACGGCAGCGTGCCGATCATCGTTGGCGGCCATTCCAGGCCGGCGGCCCGNCGCGCGGGCCGTCTGGGGGATGGTTTCTTCCCGGCCCGCGGCGCGCCGGCGGATTTGATCGCCATCGCACGGGAAAGCGCGGTTGAACATGGCCGCGACCCGAATGCGTTGGAGGTCACCACGTCGCTGCCTGATGATTTGGACGACATACCAGCCATGGCCGCCGCCGGCGTGAGCCGCCTGTTGGTGCCCGTGACACCCATGGCCGGTCTAAGAACGCGCCTCGGTAACCCCGAAGAGATTCGGGCCTGGCGCAGCCAGGTGGAAAAATACGCCGACGTTTAGCCGTCTCGCGCCAGCTCGTATGCACGGGCTAGGGCCAGCACACGGTCTTCGGCGAACGGCTGGCCAACGATCTGCAGNCCNATGGGCATGCCGTTGGCGGCAAGGCCNCAAGGCACGGAAATTGCCGGCCAGCCNAGGGCATTGAACGGCAGTGTATTGCGGGAGCGGGGNCGGACCAGNCGGTAGTCATCCTCAATNATGGGGCAGGCCGCCAATGCGCTGGTNGGCAATATCATGGCATCGAAGCCTTGGAACGCGGACAGGAAAACGGCCTGGGCCCGGGCACGATGCTGTTGCGCCAGAACATAATCGGCGCCGCCGTGGCCCTCTCCAATTTCAATCACACGGCTGAGGACTGAACCGAACTTGTCTGGGTCGGCCAGGTAGCGCTCTCTATGGTAGGCAGCGGCCTCCGTGACCACGATCATGTTGCCCAACTGTATCAGGTCATCCAATCCGGGCAGCCGGATCTCCTGCACTACCGCGCCCTGGGCCTGCAATAGCGCAATGGCCTGTTCCGTGGCCGCGATCCATTCGGGATCGGTCTCGGTAAATAGGTCGTCACGGGGAATGGCCAGGCGGGCTTTGCTGATATTACGCGGTGCGGCTTCCAATTCGGCGGAGAAATCAGGCACCGGCGCGCGGGCACTATGAGGATCCGCCGGATCATGGCCGGCGAGGACTTGCAGAACCAGTGCCGCGTCTTCCACGCTGCGCGTCATGGGTCCTAAATGGTCGAAGGAATCCGATAGGGTCATGGCACCATGTTTGGAAACCCTGCCAAAGGTCGGTTTCAGGCCGACAATGCCGCATAGTGCCGCCGGTTGGCGGATCGACATGCCGGTATCGCTGCCCAGGGCGGCAAAGGCCAGGTGTGCCGCCACCGCCGCCGCCGAACCACCCGAGGAACCGCCTGTGATATAATCCGTGTTCCATGGATTGCGCGGACCGCCGAAGGCCGATGATTGCGACGATGAATCCGCCGCTCCTTCGGAAAGATTGGTTTTACCCAGCAGCACCGCGCCGGCCTCGGCCAGGTGCTTGACCACCGTGGCATCTTTACCGGGAATATGATTGGCGTAGGCGCGGGAGGCAAAGGTCGTGCGGATGTCCTTGGTTTCGATCAGATCCTTCAGTGCGATGGGAACTCCATGCAAAGGGCCCCTGTCATGACCCGTTCTCAATTCCCGCTCCGCCCGCGCGGCCTGGGCCAGGGCAAGCTCGTCCGTCACCGTGATGAAGCTGTTCAACTCGCCATCCCTGGCGGCGATCCGGTCCAGCATGATCCGGGTTAGTTCCACCACGCCAACATCGCCCCGGCGCAGGCATTCACCGACTTTGGCAATGCTCTGTTCGTGGATGTCAGGCATGTTTATGGCCTTTTAGCGCTGACGAAATTTAGCTTGGCGGGAACGCGCACACCGTCTACACCCAGATATGGGGCCAGTCCCGCCTCCACGTCGGCGGTGATGGCGGCGATGGTTTCCGGGCTTGGCTCGTACAGTTTCATTATTCTTGCCGCCGGGCCGATATTGACCGCTAAGGCGGCGGTATTGGCGATGCTGTCGGCACCGATCAGTTCGCAGGCCTCGGTATCCACACGGACCTCTCNNAAGCCGGCGTCATGCAATATCTCCATCACATAGTCCGCCTCGGCAAAGGCCGTAGGCCCCGGCGCCCTTGGCGGCAATGGTTCCGGTTCGCCCAGATGATGGGCTGCTGCATTGCGCGGAATCATGAACCAGGGATTGTCCACCATGGCCGCCCAACAGACAAATTCCATGCGCCCGCCGGGCCGCAACGCGGTCAATAGATTGGCGAACGCGGCGGTTGGATCGGCAAAGAACATGACTCCGAAGCGTGATTGCAACAGGTCATAGGCGTCCGGTTCAAAGCCGTGGCTCTGCGCATCGGCGATCTCCAAGTTCAGATTGTCCACGCCTTCCGCCCTTTTCCTTGCCAGGCCCAACATGGGTTCGGAAATATCTACGCCAAATACCTGGCCATCAGGGCCGACCGCCTGGGCCGCGCGCAGGGCTGAGGCGCCCGTGCCGCAGCCAATATCGATGACCCGCTCTCCTGGTTGAATAGCCATGCGCTCGAACAGACGATTCGTCACCAGACTCAATAACCGGTCCAGGCGTTCCTGGTTGGTGGTCCATTTGTCGCCGGCGGCGGAATTCCAATATTCGACCTGGCCGCTATTCGCTTCTTTCGTCATGGCATCCCCTAATAGTTCCCCTAATCGCTCCAGCCGCCGCTCAATGAAAAGAACTGCCCGATCTGGAATTGGTTGCCACCGTCCAGCAGCGAGGCCGCAAAATGGGCGATCTCCGCCGGCCGGCCAAATCGGTGCATGGGCGTCTGGCGTTCCACTTCGCGCCGGACCTCCGGGTCATCGGAGCCCGTGGCCTTGATAAAGCCGGGATAGTCCAGATAGGCGGTGCCNAGGGCATTGATGCTGACGCCTTTATCGGCGACCTCCAACGCAGCCGCCTTNACCATCATGTTGGCGCCCGCCCGCGTCGCGGAATACAGCGANGCATTGGGCATGGGNCTNCGACCCGTGGCGGACGTAACGATGACGATCTGGCCCTGGCCCGNGGGCACCATCACGCCCAATAAGGCCTGCAGACTATGAAANACNGCTTCCAGATTGGCAGTCTGCAAGGTNCGTAAGGTTTCCAGATCGGCCTTCATGAAGCTGCCGCCCATGATTACGCCGGTGCGNACACAGGCCGCGTCCAGCTTGCCAAANCGCTCCAGCCCCGNATCAATCAAGCGTCTGATCGCGCTGCCATCGCCCAGATNCGCCATGCCGNNCAACGCGACGATTTTGGCGCCCAGGGCCTCGACCTCCTCAACCAGACCCGGCAGAGGATCGCCCAGGATCAAGTCATGCTCCCGCTCAGCCAGGGCGCGGGCCAGGTCAGGCCCAAGATGCAGATTGGTGTCGGTAATCAAGGCAACGCGGCGGCGCACGGTGATCTCTCCCCAAAAATTGCAGCGCGAAGTGTAGCAGTTCCAATCAGCACGGCCCAGATTTTGTCGGCATGTGCGCCACCTACAATCCCGCGATCACGGCGGCAAGACCGCTCAGGGACAATGGCGTGACAGGCTCCCCCGGAACAGCGGCACCCTGGGCCGTTGCTGTCACCGGGCCCAGGGCCAGAAACACAGCGACGCTGTTGTGCAACTCGTCGGGATTTTGCCTACGATAGACGCCAAGATGAGAGTTGTTTAGGAAATATAGATCCAAACCAGATTTTGGGAGTTGCTACTGAAAATCGACATAATTCGACGGGCAAATACAATGTCGAGGCCAAGATACGTGACGGCATCGTTTTGCAGTCCGATATCTATCGGCCTGTTACCGCAGTCGTTTGGACGGATGTCAAAAATCTGATTGAGCCTATCAATTATTGCAATCTCGATCCGGCAATAGCTTCTTGAACTGAGCGCCCGCATCGAGAATCAAAACGCCAGCCGCTTTTCTTTTTTCCGGTGAAAAGCGGGAGGACGGGCCGGATATGACCAAGGCGCCAATTAGATACCCACTTTTCGTTAACACGGGCGCGGACAATGATGCGGTGAAAGGTTCGCGTCCCTCGGCATCAAGGTAACCCTCGTCCCGTATGATTTGGTATTCAGACCCCTTGGTACCGGAAAAGGCCAATAGGACGCGTCCGACGACGCCTTCCTTGAAGGGCAGGCGTGTTCCTTCCTCGACCACATGGCGGATGTTGTGGTGGGAATTCTCCCGATACAAACATACGCGGGCATTGTCTTCAATAACATAGAATGATGTGCTCTCGCCCGTTTCATCCCGTAGCCGCGCCAAGACCGGACGAACGATATTTTCCATATCAAATTGACTGCGAAATACTTTGGCTAAGCTCTCAATTTGCGAGCCAACCGTGAACATGGCCCGCGCATCGCGCTGCAAATAACCCCGCCCGGCAAGCGTTGCGCACAAGCGAACGACAGTACTTTTGTTGATCCCCGTCCCCACCGCAATTTGGGTTGCCGTCAGGCCGCCTATGCGATGCTGGAACAAGTCCAGAATATCGAGGGCTTTATTGACGGTGCCGGATATTCTATGGGCCATTTTGATCCGATCCCATGCGGTTTCGTCTTCCCTTTAGCGCAAGCGGTTCTTCGAAACAAAACGCAGTGGCGAGTTGAGTATTGACGGCTCGTCGTTTCTTTTTGGTCTTTTAATTATTGCCATTTATGACACCTAAGTATATTTATGGCAATAATGGATATATGTCAGTTCGGCAACCATTGTCCAAGCACGTGGCGGCGGGCTCCCGGCAAGAGAACAGGATACGTGACGGTTTCCCGGCAAAAATTTAGCCTTGTGGATCGGATGGGAACGTATTTTTCATGAAGCACGGAGATATAAAGGACAGCATCCCCGGCAGCGAGAGTCCCGGACACGATTCCGAAATCATCGTTGATAGAATTATTCTGCGCCGTATCTGCCTGCCGCTTATCGAGCCTTACCGACTGTCCTACCACACGTTCGATATGTTCGAGCCCATTATCGTCGAAGTTCACGGATCAGACGGTAAAATGGGCTGGGGGGATGGTCATATTTCCCCCGGTTCGAGTGACGAGACGCGTGCCGGCGGCTGGGGCTTCTGCCAGGAAATTGCTTCCACTGTCGTTGGCTTGGAAACAAATGCCGCAATCAGCGCTATCGCGAACCGTTTGCACGAGAGCAAGGTGGCAGGTTCGGCATTGACCGTCGCATTGGAGATGTTGGAGCAATCCAGCCTTCTGGACGTACCCGAAGATATTGATTTGCCGCTTTTGGCACCGGTTAACGGCCTCAATGAGGTGGAGCTTGAGCCTGAACTTGAAGCCAAGATGGCTGATGGTTTCAAGACCTTCAAAATCAAGGTTGGTAAAGATGTCGATGCCGATCTTGCCCGTCTTGCGCTTGTTCAGAAGCTGACAGCGGGTCGGGCCACTTTGCGCATTGACGCCAATCGGGCTTTTGAACGGGACCAAGGGATTAAGTTCGCGTCCTCTATCGATCCAACGGGAGTGGAATTGTTCGAACAGCCCTGTGCCGCCGAAGATTGGGATGCCAATGGGACGGTTGCGGAACATTCAACCGTCCCACTGATGCTGGACGAACCCATATGCGGCCTTGCCGACATCGAAAAAGCGGCGGGCATGAAAGGTGTGGGGCTTTGCAAATTGAAACTAAAACGCTTCGGCAGCCTATCTTGTTTAAAACAGGGGCTCGATCTTGTTCGCAACCTCGGCATGGACGCGGTTTTAGGAGATGGGCTCGGCAGCGAACTTACTGGTTGGATGGAAGCCGCTGTCGCCCAAACGTCAATAAGTAATGCCGGTGAGTTCAACGGCTTTTTGAAAGTGTCAGGCCGTCTATTCAAGAACCCTTTGAAATTTGAAAACGGCAACCTCAGCCTACCAAAAGGTTTTGTCCCCAGCCTCAACCAGCGGCGTCTTGAGGATCTCACCATTGAAGTCGCAGAATTCCAAGCGATCTGATTTAGCGAAAAAAGGAAGACCTTGATTATGGCTCATGAAAAAGTCCTCGCCGAACTGGACCTGCGACGCGCTAAAGCTGCGGCCATGGGCGGCCCGGCAAAGCTTGCCAAGCGCACTGAAAGCGGCGAACTCAACGCACAGGAGCGTTTGGAGGCTCTGGTCGATCCGAATACGTTCGTCGAGGCGGGATTGCTGGGTATGTCCGGGGTGTACAAGCAAGATGAGGAGAAGACGCCCCGCGATGGCAAAATGGTTGGCTTCGCCAAGATTGACAATCGCGATGTTGGTGTTGTGGTCAATGACTTCACCACTAAAGGGGCATCGACAAGTGCGACCAACAGTAAAAAGATGGGCTACGTCCGCAAAGTGACTGTGGAGAAGGGCATGCCTTTTGTACATGTGGGCGAATCTACCGGGGCCCGGTTGCCTGACGCCATGGGCTCCAAAGGCATGGGACAGTTGCTGGGCAACGACACCACGCAGTTTCGCCGCATTCGTGAAAATCCGTGGGCGGCGGCGGCTGTCGGTACATCATTTGGTTCTTCCGCGTGGCTTTGCTGCATCTCTGACTTCGCCGTCATGCGCAAGGGCTCGATCATGTCGGTTTCAAGTCCACGTTTGGTTTCCATGGCCACGGGCGGAAAAGTGAATTTGGAAGAGCTCGGCGGTTGGCGTTTGCATGCTGACGTCACCGGACTCATCGACCGCTTTACCGATACCGACGAGGAAACCATGCGGGAACTTCGCGCCTTTCTCAGTTATATGCCGAACCACAACCAAGAAATGCCGCCTGAAGTCAGCCCTGCGGAAGATGCCGCACAGGACCAGAACGAAATTCTAGACGTCTTGCCGGAAAGGCGCACACGGGTATACGACATGCGCAAAATAGTTAAAACCTTTGCCGATAAAGATAGTTTGTTCGAACTCAAACCTCGTTTCGGCAAGGCGGCGGTCGTGGCGCTAGCTCGCCTGAGGGGTAAAGCTATCGGCATCATCGCTAATAATCCCCTGGTCGGCGGTGGCGCTTTGTCCGTGGAAGCGTGCCGCAAGATTATCGATTTCCAGGTTCTTTGCGACAGTTTCAATATTCCCCTTGTCCGCTTCGTTGACACACCCGGCTTTGCCATCGGCATCGAAGCCGAACGCAAGGGCGCCCCTGGTTGGATCATGAATTTCATGAATTCGACCTGTCTGGTGACAGTGCCGTCCATCACCGTAATTGTTCGCAAAGCGTACGGCCGGGCTTATGTCGCAATGGGCGGTGGGCAGCACAATGACGAGATGATCGCCTGGCCAACCGCCGAGGTAAGCTTCATGGATCCGGTATTTGCAACCACCATCGTGCACGGTACGAAAGAAGGAGATGAAAGCTTTGAGGAATCCCTTGCCGATATCCAAAAGAACGTCGAGGCCTGGGACATGGCGACGATCTTCTCGCTGCAGAACATCATAAAGCCCCAGGAAACCCGCGACTATGTTAGCAGGATGCTCGACGTCCATCGGTTCCGGAAAAACTGTGGCATCGGGCAGCATCACATGAAGAGCTGGCCCACCAGTTATTGAGGAGCGGTGTATGAATGCCCTTGAGATCATGGCGTCAGCCCGAAATTCAGGCCGGCGCTCCATCAATGAGGCATACGGCAAGGAGATCCTTTCGGAATTCCAAATTGCCGTACCAAAATCGGTCATCGTGACCTCTCCCGAACAAGTGGAGGCTGCCGTCTCCGGTCTTAATCCGCCTTTCGCGGTCAAGGTTATGTCGGAAAATATTCTGCATAAAAGTGATGCCGGCGGCGTCGCTCTCGAGCTGGGCGGTGCGCGCGATGTAAGCGAGGCCATCACCGCCATGGCAGCGCTTCCCCTAATCATGGGAGCACATGTCGAGGGCTATCTCATTGAAGAAATGGTGGCTAGAGGTATGGAAGTCTTCGTCGGGGCGGTCCGTGATCCCCAATTTGGGCCGATGTTGATGGTTGGACTTGGCGGCATCTTCGTCGAAGTTTTAAAAGATGTATCGTTCCGCATCTGTCCGATCAGCCGGGCCGACGGGTTTGCCATGCTGGACGAGTTGCGCGGGGCCGAAATTCTTGGCGGTACGCGCGGTCGCGCGGGCGTGAGCAAAGATGCCATCGTCGATGTGTTGCTGAAGGTTGGCGGGGAAAATGGGCTCCTGATGACGCTTGGTGAGGACATTGCCGAGCTCGATCTTAATCCGGTCATCGCTGGCAGCGATGGCGCGGTTGCTGTAGATGCCCGATTTATTCTCTCGGAAACCACCGAAATAGGTGGAGACACCCTACCGAAGCCTTACGACGATCTACCTATCGTTGAACGTTTTTCGCCTTTGTTTGCACCCAAGTCCATTGCCGTTCTTGGCGCGTCCGCATCCTCGACCGCGATCGCAAATACTTTCATCCGGCGCCTAAAGGAGTTCGGATATGCCGGCAATATTTATCCCATCCATCCAAAAGCCGACGAAGTAGAAGGATTTCCGTGTTACGCCAGCCTTGCCGAGGCGCCGGAACCCATCGATTACGCTTATATAGCAATCGGTTCGCACCGGGTTCCGGATGTCTTGGCCGCCGCCAATGGCAACGTCCGTTTCGCCCAGGTAATCTCGAGCGGTTTTGGCGAAATTTCCGAAGGCCGCGATCTACAGCGCGAGTTGATCGCCAAGGCTCACGCCGGCGGCTGCCGGGTTCTTGGCCCCAACTGCTTGGGTATCTATTCCCCGCGTGGCGAGGTGACGTTTGCCGTCGGCGCACCGAAGGACCTCGGCTCGGTTGGTGTGGTCACCCAAAGCGGCGGTCTTGGGACCGACATTGTAAAGCGAGGCCAATGGCGAGGCATCAAGTTCAGCGGCTTGGTCACCGCCGGGAATAGTGCCGACCTGGGCCCCGTGGACCTGTTGGAATTTTTTTTCGAGGACCCGCAGACCAAAGTCGTTGGGTTATACCTAGAAGACATTAAGGAAGGCCGGCGTTTTTTTGAATTGTTGAACGCCGCCGAAGTAGCAAAACCAGTTGTTATTTTGCGCGGCGGCACATCGACCCTCGGCCAAGCTGCTGCAGCGTCCCACACGGGCGCCCTGGCCGGTGATGGCCGCGTCTGGCAGGCTGTGTCGAAACAAACCGGATGCGTAATGGTCGAAACCGTTGACGAATTCATCGATGCACTATTGGCGTTCCAACATCTTGCCTTGCGCCCGTCCAAACCGACCAAGCGTGTTGTTCTATTCGGCAACGGCGGCGGCACCAGCGTTCTCGCAACCGACTACTTCACCGGATTGGAACTTGATATCTTGCCCTTCGACGATACAGCGCGCTTGCAGTTGGAGGCTTTGAACCTGCCGCCTGGCACCTCCGTCGCAAATCCCATCGATACGCCGGTCCGCACCCTACAGGAGGATGAAGGCCGGATTGCCAACCGTATTCTTCACATTGTTTATACCTTGGCGGCGCCCGAAGCTGTGGTCATGCATTTGAATTTGGCCTCTTTCGTCGGGCGTGGCGATGTTGATCCGATCGACAATTTGATCAACGCCGCCATTCAAGTTCAAGAAACCTTTCCGGAGCAGGCGCACTTTGTACTGGTGTTGCGCGTTGATGGCTCCCCCGAACTCGATGAAAAGATGCGCCGGTATCGAGAAAAGGCCCTGTCGGTCGGAATTCCTGTTTATGACGAACTTGCACCGGCGGCAAAAGCCCTAAAAGCCGTCAGCATGGTGGAACACCGTTTCTCGACACGCTGGTAAATTGAAATTGATCGGAGCACGCCTCATGCCTATTGACCCGGTTTCGTCACGGGTTTTCCGCTTGAATAGGTTTTCTGATTTTTTCATTTACCGACACTGTTTTCAGTGGACCGGGAAACGTGACGCCGCGTTCCAAGGAAAGGCTTTACGAAGCTGCTAGGCCGTCCGTCCCGTGCCCCCGAAGTCGCTTCTCCATCGCCCACGACACAGTCGCGGTTGAAACTAAGGCTAGTTGCGGCGTTGCCTGACAGAACAAAGGCATACATTTTTCATGACCGACTCGGGGTGCCGAAAATTCTCTGAAGATTACCATTCGGCATCCCTGCAACTCAGCCGGTCTCAACAGGCCGCTCGCCTGTCTACCTTTGAAGCAGCCCACTCACGCGCCAAGCGGATGGCGAAAACTGCTGCTGATCTTGATAGCCAGTTGCGCCAGCATTGATGCGCCATGGCGAGGCGCGGATGGATTAGGCTGAACATTTTGGACGAAGACGACAGGCTGACGACTGGTACCAAGCGGGTACTGCTAGCGCACAACGAGGCGTGGTCTGAATTTTGCCAATAGGTTGGAACAAAATGGGGACGGTAGGAGCAACATGCACTCCTGCCGCCCCCTAATTCCTTGATTTCAAATAACCGGGCGATTCTGGAAAGCGAAAAAGAACGCTCCTCCATCCGCGAGAAACCTTCATATAGCCACTACCGACAAGACCAATCACTGCAGGTTTGTATTACAGGCTGACAAAAGAGAGCCTCTTAGCCATTCCGGGTCAATGTTCGGATCGGTTCCAATCACAACAACCCGAGATGCCGGCGTATCTCCATTCCACGCTGGGCCTTGCTCCAAGCTGTAGCGGCGCCCAACCAGTTGCAGGATATGGGCATAACCTGGGTCATCGTCGAGATAGACTAGGCCCTTGGCCCGCAGCACACCGGCGGGCCATGCCTTGATCCGGGCCGCCAGGCGTTCCCGATCAAAGGGGCCGGAAAATTGGAACGATGCCGTGCGGTAAGCATCATGCGCGGCGAACCCATCACGATGGCCGTCACCCGAATATAGCTGACCCAGCAAAACGGCCGCCGGCAGATCGCCGAAACTCGCGGCGAGCAGCCGTGCGTCCGGAGCCTGTTGTTTCAACCAATGGCACACAGCCGTCTGTTGTTCTTCTGCCAGCAGATCTGTTTTGTTCAATATCAGCAGATCGGCGGCGGCCAGCTGTTGGCGCACCGTGGCGGCAACAAATTTATCGTCCGCACGGGTCCGCACGCTCTCGCCATCGGCCACGGTGACGATGCCATCCAGGCGCAGGCCGGGCCAGCCCTGGCCATACATGGCGATCTTGGCCGGATTGGCGACGCCGCTGGCTTCGATCACGATCTGGTCCGGTGCCGATGTCATTGCCAGTACCTTGTCCAAGGCATCACCTAGGGCGTCGGCGATGGTGCAGCAGACACAGCCGTTGGCGAGGTTGATGGTATCGCCTTTATGAGCCGTGATCAGCCTAGCATCGATATCGAGGGCGCCGAAATCATTGACCAGAACCGCCAGGCGCCGGCCATGACCGTCGGCCAACAGGCGGTTGATCAGCGTCGTCTTCCCGGCGCCCAGGTAGCCACCAATGACCGTGACGGGTATCCGGCCAGACCCTGAAGCGGCGGTCATTTCAGCTTCTTGATCGGGAATGGCCGCCCCTCGAACACGGTGCCCCAGATGGGGATCTCACGCAAATTCTCCGCCCCAACTTCATAAGGATCCTGTTCCAGAATTGTGAAGTCGGCTTTCTTGCCGGCCCGGATGGTGCCGATTTCGTGCTCAAGACCAAGGACATAGGCCGCCTCGTTGGTAATCGCCCGCATGGCCTGGTCCAGGGTTAGGCGTTCCTCCGGTCCCATGACATGGCCGGCTTCGGTGATCCTGGTGGCCGCCACCCAGGCGCTAGTCAAGGGCAGGGCCGGTGCCATGGTGAAGTCCGTATGCACCGCCGTTGGCACGCCATGGCGCGCCAGGGTGCCCAGGCGGGACATCTGCGAGGCGCGCTCGTGCCCCAGTTTGTTCTTCCAATAGGCATCGCCCAGCTCGTGCACGTAGTAGATATTGACCGAGGCGCAGGCACCTAGATCGGCCATGCGCCGCACCTGTTCGGGGGTGGAAACACCAAAATGCTCGATGGTGAAGCGATGGTTGAACCTTGGCCGTTCCCACTGCAGCTTTTCCAAGGTATCCAGGGCCAGTTCCACGCCCATGTCGCCGGTGCAATGGACATGGATGCGGAAACCTTCGTTCCAGAAGGTCCGTGCGACATCCTCGAATGTTTCGGGCGGAGTCATCCATTCGCCATGATGTTCTTCGATGGCGCCGGGCGGGCCTAGTTGCATCAAACCGGCGTAAAAGCCACCGTCGGCGAACAGCTTAATGTGGTCGTAAAATTGCAGCCGGTGGGTATTGCGTTCCCGCAGGCCCACGGTGCGGGCGATCAGCTTGGCGCCTTCCTTCTTGCCGCCACCCAGCGGCATGGCGGGCGGGATCATTTGCACCCGGAACGGCGTGTCGTCACGTTCCAGCGCCTTAACCAGGGCAGGCCATTCCATTTCCAGATCGAACATGCCCGCCGCCATATCGCCGATGGTCGTGTGGCCGCCGTGATGGACCACTTGGCGCAGACGCTCCAGTCCATCTGCAAAGCGTTTTGGCGCCAGGGTGAACTTATTGAAATAGCGAAAGGCCAGGGATAGCCCGGTTTCGAAAAACCGACCCTCCGCCATGTTAACCTGGGGATGGCGTTCGCCCTCCACCTCGTCCAGACCCATCCATTCCACCGTCGCGTCATTGACCACCAGGGTATGAAAGCCCCGGTGCCAGACGATCACGGGCCTGGTGGCGGAGATGCCGTTCAGGGTTTGGCGGTACATTTCACCATGCCAGATCGGATGATGGCCCCAGGCGAACAGCGGCTCGTCAGGATCTTCCATATTCTGGTCAATCTCTTTCAAGCGGTCGAGAAATTCGTTGTGGCCCCGGGTGCTCGGTACATCCTGCCAGGGTAACTTCCATTCCAGGGCCGTGGTGAAATGCATGGGAAGCAACAGCGCCGCCATGGAGGGATGCAGATGTGGGTCGATAAAGCCCGGCATGATGACATGCTCGGCGAAACGGTCATCAATGGTATGGGGGTGGGCCTGCAACCAGGGCTGCATGCTCTCCAGGCTGCCGACCTCGATGATCCGGTCACCGCGCACGGCAACGGCGTTGGCGAGCGGTAGAGACGGTTCCATGGTGCGCACGGCGCGGGCGGTGTAGACGGTAATCTTTTCCATGCTCTCCTCCAACAATTCTGAAACTCAACTTTCCGGCTTTGGCTTACGTGCCAGCCAGATTAGGGGTAAGGGAATAATGGCGACGATCGCGTAAATTCGGAACGCGTTTATAAAGCCGATCGTCGCGGCCTGACGTTTGACCTCGGCCGAGGCGGCGGACAGTCCTTGCACTGTGCTCAAATCCAAAATCCCCGTGACCCAAGGCAAAGTCAGCAGTTTGGAATATTCGTTCAGCGCCAGGCCCAATTCAAGGCCGTTGATATATGTGGAATGGATAACGACGGCGACAGAGACAGAGATAAACAGCGAGGATCCGAAGTTACGCAGCATATGAAAGATCGCCGAAGCATCATCGAGAAATTCGGGTTTTACGGTGGAAAACATAATCAAGGTCAAAGGCACCCAGGACATGCCAATGCCCAGACCTTGTAGAGCGCCGGTCCAGGCGATGTCGAAATAGGTCGCGTTCATATCGAACTGTGAAATGGCATAGCCCGAGACCGCCTGGCAAAGAAAACCGAAAGTCAGGGTGGCATGGACGTTCCATTGCGCCATGCGGATAACCAGCAGGAATGACAGCATGTTACCCGCGCCCCGAATGGCCAACAAGACGCCGATGGTCGAGTCCGGA
Source organism: Rhodospirillaceae bacterium (assembly GCA_002731375.1). Taxonomy (GTDB): domain Bacteria; phylum Pseudomonadota; class Alphaproteobacteria. The sequence goes on from PCBT01000004.1 coordinate 57,466, forward strand.
TAGCCACGCAGATCCTGCAACATGGATGGCATCAACACCAATGGCACGAAGTTTATCATGCCGAAGAAAAAGGCCATCACCAGGCCTAGGCTATAATTTCGGTTCAAGAATAGTCCTGGGCGGATAAAGGGGTTCTTTGCTGTTGAAATATGAACCAGGAATATGTACATCGCCAGAAACCCGATGGTGCATTCGATGATGGTTTCAGGTGAATCAAACCAATCATTCCGCTCGCCCCGGTCAAACATGAACTGAAATGCGGCCAGGGCGGCGGCCAGGGCCAGAAAGCCAAGCCAATCCATGGCGGGACCGGGCGGACGGTTTGGCCGCTTTTTGATAAAAGCCCAAATGCTGACGAAGGTCATGACGCCGAAAGGCACGATCATGAAAAAGACCCAGCGCCAGCTATATTCTTCAGCGATAAAGCCGCCAAAGGTTGGTCCGATAATCGGTCCCGTGACTACGCCCACGCCCCAAAGGGCTGTTGCCAGGGCATGTTTTTCGCGGGGAAAGGTGTCTAGAATTATGGCCTGTGAAATGGGTACCAGGGGCGCGCCGAAGGCGCCCTGCAGGATGCGGTACAGCACCAGTACCTCCAAACTGTCAGCCAGACCACACAGAACAGACGTGGTAGTGAAGCCGAAGGTCCCAATCAACATTATCCGGCGCCGGCCAAAGCGGTTCGACAGCCAGCCGGATATGGGCGTGACCACGGCGGTGGCCACCAGATTGAAGGTGATCACCCAGGCAACCTGATCCGGCGTCGCCGATAGGGCTCCGCGCATTTGCGGCAGTACCACATTGGCGATGGTGATCGCCATGGCGTACAGCATTGTCGCGGAAGATACGGTGGCCAGAACAATGTACCGGCGCGAGGCAGGCGCCATCGTGGCCGGTTCGATGGTCATGGACATGTTCATAGGATATCAGGCAATGATTCCAGTAGCCGCCATATTATTATTTTTCTCGCATGAACCGCGCGAAAGATGGTCGGCACCATGCGCGGTAATGCGTTGTAAAGATTTTGATGCACTTTATATTAACCAAAATTTTTCTCGTAAAAAGTCTGCATATCCAATTCGCCTAGCGACGAAAATTGGTATCGGTCCGGAGGATGAAAGAGTCGCCATGGCCATCGACGCGACCAAAGTGGAGCGCAAAAAATACCGCCTCCGCGCCGCGGCGAGATAATACCCGGGCGCCCGGCCATGTCCTGACGGGGCAGGTACGTGTCTTGGCTTGCCTGCTGGCGGCCAGTCTTGCACTGACGGTGGCCTTACTGTTCTGGTCCGCTGATAGCCAGGACAAAATAGCCCTGGCCAACGCGCGGCATCTAGCCAAGACTGCCCTAAGCGCCTCTTTGATGGCCTTGCATGGCGGCGACATGCGTATCACCAGCGAAGTGGACCAGGGCACGACAGTGTTTCTCACCTACCCGGTTGAAAGGGGTGATGAGAGCTTAGGGCCTTTTATCAATTACAGCGTATGACTGGCGGTCTTGATATGCCGGAGCAGGGCGGTGGCGACCTCGCTGGGATGCGAGACTGGCATGGGGTGGCCCGCGCCCGGAATGGTATGCAGGGTTGCCTCGGGCAAATGGCTTTCCAGGACCAGGCAGACACCGCGCTCCGGTGCCGTAGTTTGCCCGCCCGTGATAATTAGGCTTTCGACGGCAAGGGCACGCAGCTCGGCCAGGGTGGTCGGGTTGCTCATTTGTGCTGCGTAAACTTGACGCTGCGAGTCGCTCTTGGCGAGGATCCTAGCTTGAGTATTAGCTTCCAGGCCATCCCAGGCATCCCGGCTACCGCGATAATAGTTTAAGAAGTCGCGCCAGGCCGTGACCGGGTCACCACGNNCCAGGGCGCCGAGAAAGGCGTNCATGACTGAGACGTATTCATCATAATCCGCCTGCCGGCCNGCCGCCGCCAGCAAAGGGCAACCGCCGGGCTCGATNAGACAGAGCGAGCGCACGNTAGCCCCGCCTCTCACCGCCGCGCGCAGGGCNACGGCGCCNCCATAGGAATGGCCCACCAGATGCACCGGCTGGTCAANCGCCGCCATGACGGCAAGAACAATATCCGCCTCGTCNTCAAAGGTCNGCATCCGCGATAGTGGCCAGGCGGCGGTCTTGCCGCTGTTGAAAAGATCTGGTAGCAGGTAGCGAAAGCAGGCGTCCGGGGAAAGGGTTGCGGCATTGGCCATGGCCGCGCGGACCTGATCCCACTGGCCGCCATGATTGGTCGCGGCGTGCACCAGCACGATTGGCACGCTCTGTCTAAGATCGGCGCCAAGATCGGCGTAATGGGCCGTTATGCCGTGAACTGCAACCCTGGGCACCCGGTTCCCCCTTGAACGATACCGCCTCTCGGCGACAGAGTATCACCAGTGGGAAGCGCTGTCAGTGGCCGCTTATCCGGCCGCCATCCGCAATCGCCCCTCATCCAAACCCGCCCTGCGCCTGGAGATGCGCTCCTCGGCCAGTTGGTCGGCAATTTCGTTGGTGGGGCGGCTTTCACGCTTGGCGCGTTCAAAGATCTCCGCCAGGGTATCGTGGATACGGACGCAATGCGCCATAGCTTCATCCCGGCTATAGGCCCGGCCTTCATGGCTGATATTAATGATACCGCCCGCATTGATCACGTAATCGGGGGCGTACAGGATGCCGCGGGCCGCCAGATCGGCGCCGTGGCGGTCCTCGGCCAATTGATTGTTGGCAGACCCGGCCACCACCTTGGCGGCCAGGCGTGGGATTGTCGCGTCGTTTAGAACGGCACCCATGGCGTTCGGGGCGAAGACATCCGCCGCCACGTCATAAATGGCATTCACATCCACCACCTTTGCGCCCAGATCACGCTTGGCCCAGGCCAGGCGGTCCGTATCCAGATCGGCCACGGTCAGCAGAGCACCCCTATCGGAGAGATATTGCGCCAGATGGCCGCCCACATGGCCCAGGCCCTGTACCGCCACATGCACATTCTGCAAGTCAGCGCGCCCCAACCGCGCAGCCACCGCCGCGCGCAGGCCATGGAACACGCCCCACGCGGTGGCCGGTGAAGGGTCGCCATCGCCCGCACCGCCAGCGACGACGCCTGCCACATACGGCGTAATGCCGTGAACGATCTCCATATCGGCGGGCGACGTGCCGACATCCTCCGCAGTGATGTAGCGTCCGGCCAGGCTGTGAACAAAACGGCCAAAGGCCTGGAACAGCGCGGGGCTTTTTTCGCCACAGTTTGGCGCCAGGATCACCGCCTTGCCCCCGCCGAACGACAGACCGGCCAGTGCCGCCTTGTAGGTCATGCCACGAGAGAGGCGCAGCACATCATCCAGGGCGGCGTCTTCGTTATCATAGGACCAATACCGGCAGCCGCCCAAGGCGGGGCCAAGCGTTGTATCGTGAATGGCAATGATGGCGGCAAGGCCGCTGGCCAGGTCCTGATGGAACCAGATTTGCTCATGATTACGGAAACTTTTGGCGGCGAACACGGACATTGCGAAAATCCCTGATAAGCTCTGAAGTCAGCTCATATTTCACAGGAAATTCGTAAAAATTCAATTAGTTAACGCATAGTTGATACAATTCGCCAGATTCTGTCCCCACAACCGGCCTGGCTATTTGAATATTACGCCACGATAAGATTATGTGAAATTTTAGGTCACTTCATATGATCTCGAAATAGCGTTGCAATTGCCAATCCGTCACGGCGCGGCGGCTTTGCCGCTCTTCCCAATCGCGCGAGGCGGCGAAATGCTCCACGAAGGCATCGCCAAACAGGGCCCGCGCCGGTTTTGAACCTTGCAGACGCCGAGCCGCCTCGCCCAGGCTTTGCGGCAGGGCCAAGTGTTCGGGTTGCGGCTGGTCATAGGCGTTGCCGGTGACGGGTGCCGTTGGCTCGATCTTGTGCTCGATTCCCCACAGGCCCGCGCCCAGGGCGGCGGCCAGGGCCAAGTACGGGTTGGCATCGGCGGCGGCAACCCGGAATTCGACCCGTTGGGATTTTGCCCCGCCGCCGATCACGCGCAGGGCGCAGGTCCGGTTATCCAGACCCCAAGTCGCCTCCGTCGGGGCCCAGAAGCCTGGGATCAGCCGGGTATAGGCATTCACGGTCGGTGCGATCATGGCGAGAAGTTCAGGCATCAAAGCCTGCTGCCCACCGATAAAGTGCTGCATGGCCGGGCTGATGCCGCCCTCAGCCTTGGCATCATAAAAGGCTGATTTTCGCCTTTTTATGTTGTCGAGGGAGATATGGATATGGCCTGATTGGCCTGGATAATCCGGCGACCACTTCGCCATGAAGGTCGCCATCAGGCCGTGGCGTTGAGCCTCGGCCTTGGCAAAGGTCTTGAACAAAGCCGCCTTGTCAGCCGCTGCCATGGCCAGGTCTTTGTCGATGCTGGCCTCCAACACGCCAGGTCCCGTCTCGGTGTGCAGGCCTTCAAGCGGAAAATCCATGTCCCGGCACAGTGCCAGCAAGGCACCATGAAAATCTGCCCAGCTTGATGTGCGCAGCACTGAATAACCGAAATTGCCCGGCGTTATCGGTTTTAGGTTCCGATAACCCTTGGCGGCGGCGCTTGCCGGCGTCTCATCGAATAGGAAAAATTCATATTCCAGCGCCGCCATGACTGCCAGCCCCATGTCCTTTGCCCGCGCCACGGTTCGGCGCAAAATGGCACGGGGGCAAATCGCCTCCGCCGATCCTGCGAATTCGCACAGGAACAAAAGGCCCCTGCCGTCAAAATCGAACGGCTGCTCGCGGCAGCTATCAGGCAGAATGCGGACTTGTGCATCCGGATAGCCGGTATGCCAACCTGTATAGGAAGCATTGTCGTAAAGCTGGTCGGCACTGTCCCAACCCAGCACCACATCGCAGAAACCGAAGCCTGAATGCTTGAGGGCGGAGAAGAATTTCTCGGCGCCCATGAATTTACCCCGCAGGACGCCGTCGGTATCGAACACTCCTACCTTGACGTAATCCAGGCCCCGTTGTTTGACGATGCGCTGTGCCTGAGCGGCGGTGCGGACCGCACGTGCCGTCATTTCAGTGCCCGCCTTGGCAGCCATTAAAAGCGGTAGCCAACCATGACCGAGCCGGTAAAAAAGGCGTCGCTCTCGGCCAGGGGGCTGTCGGCGGCCTGTTCCATCAGAGTGGTGCCGCGTAATTCCGTCGCCACATAGATGGCCTGGGTAAAATCATAGACCAACTGGACGTAGGCGTTGACGTCACGAAAGCCTCCCGTGGGCGTATAGGTGGCATGGCCGGCGGTGGAGTTGGCCGCGGCAACGCCGAAATAGCTTTCCGCATAGGTGTCGTCCATGAAGGTCGTGCGCATACCCAGGATTAGCGATGCGTTTTTCGACCAACGGCTGCCCCAGGCTGCCTCACCATTGATCAAAAAGCCGCCATGGCCGCCGCCGATCTCTTTACGGATATCTCCTTTGAAACGCCAGGAGGCGACGAAGCTTTCGAAAAACAGGCCGATCTCGGTGCCCAGCTCAATATCAGGCAAACCCGCTAAACTAGGCGCATCGGCGGCATTGCGGCCAAAATCAAAGGTAATCCTTGGTCCGGCCCGCGAGGTCCGCTTGCGCCACATGTTCCAGCCGACACCTTGCTGGGTTGAAAGAAACAAGGTGCCGGCATAATTGACATCCAACAGAGGTAACGGTTTTGACGCTATTGTGTCGGAGCCGAGATATTCAGGCGTTGCCGCCGCTCCGGCGGCGATATTCATGCGGAACGGCCCCAATTTTCCACGTTTTGCCGGCAGCACCGCGTTGGCGGCGGAGGTCCATACTTCCCAATCATTATAGCGGCTCTCGGCACCAGCCTGGGTCATCGGCAAGCTCAGGACAATCATTGACGCAATGAGCACCGCCAACAGCGGACACCGCCGCTTACCGTCAAAAAAACTGCGCATCGAAACCCTGCCTATTCCCATTCCCAAAAGATACTTCGTGCGAACTATCTCATTGCTCGGCCAAGGCCGCAAGCCATGCTCATTCCGACAACAGCTTGCCCACATATTCGGCGATCGCCAGGGATGAAGTCAGGCCCGGCGATTCAATGCCATAGAGATTGATCAAACCTGTGACACCATGGCTATCCGGACCCTGGATCAGAAAATCTTCGACCCCGCCGGCAGGCCGCTGCAGCTTGGCCCGCATGCCGCTGTAGGCAGGCTGCAGCGAATTGTCCGGCAGAGCGGGGTAGTAGCGGCGCACGGCTTCGTAGAAGACCACTCCCCGGCTGGGTGCCACGACGTAATCAATAGGTTCGTACAGATCCACCACCTCATCATCAAGCCATTGCTGATCGGGGCCAAATCGGGCCTGGCCAGCCAGATCGACAGTCAGATGAACGCCGAGGGAGGCGGAGGCGGGCACCGGATAAATCAGCCGCGAAAATGGTTGCCTGCCGGCAAGAGAAAAATAGTTGCCTTTGCAATAGTACAGCGCTGGCACTGTTGCCGGGTCCAGCCCTTCGATGGTCCGCGCCAGGGGCTGGGCGTAAAGCCCGGCGGCATTTATCAACCGCGTGCAGGCCAGCTCCATCTCGGTCCCGGTGTTATCGGTGACCCGTACGGCAATGCCATCGGACAAGACCCGGCCACCTATGGCGCGGCTGTTGAAGGCGATGACGGCGCCATGGTCCTCCGCCTCCCCCTGGTAGGCCAGCATTAGGCCGTGGCTGTCGATAATGCCGGTGGATGGTGAGACCAGCGCCCCGGTGCAGGACAGGGCTGGTTCCAGCGCCATCGCTTTCCCGGCGCTAATTTTATACAGATCGTCAACGCCATTGGCCGCCGCCTTGGCCTTGATCCCGTCGAGAATTTCCAGTTCCTCGATTGAGGTCGCGACAATTAACTTTCCGCAATTGCGGTGGCCTACGCCATGGGTGGCGCAATATTCGTATAGCTTGGCCTTGCCGGAAACACAGAACCGGGCCTTCAGGCTGTCCTGGGCGTAATAGATGCCGGCATGGATCACCTCGCTGTTGCGCGAAGAGCTGCCGCTGCCGATGATATCGGCGGCCTCAATTACGATGACTTCATCGCCGGCCAGGGCCAACTGCCGGGCGATGGCCAGGCCGACCACGCCGGCGCCGACAACGATACTGTCTACACGATCAATCATGGCGCGCAACTTGGCCTGCGGAAGGGTCTTGGTCAAGAACCTGTGACTTGCGTCCAGCCATTTGGCCAGCGAACATGGCGGAAATTATTTGGAGGAGACGTCATGCGACCCTTTCTATCAATCGCAGCCCCAATAGCCTTGGCTGCCCTGGCCATATTCGTGGTGCCTGGAACGTCTCAGGCCAACCCACGGCAATGGAGCCGGGAATGGCCCAATACGGATTTCACCAAGCATGCGGTTCCGTTTGACGAGATCATGTCGGGTGGGGTCACGAAGGACCGCATCCCATCCATCGACGAACCCCGCTATGTGGCGGTGGGCGCGGCCAAGGGCTTCGCCCCGACCGAGCCGGTTGTGGGCCTGACCATCAAAGGCAAAAGTCGGGCCTATCCCCTGTCCATTCTGATCTGGCATGAAATCGTCAATGATATCGTCGATGGCGTGCCGGTGGCGGTCACGTTCTGCCCTCTGTGCAACGCGGCGGTGGTGTTTGATCGCCGAGTGGACGGAGTTACCTTGGAATTCGGCACCACGGGTAAACTGCGATTTTCCGATTTGGTGATGTACGACCGGCAGAGCGAAAGCTGGTGGCAACAGTTTACCGGCGAAGCCATAATTGGCGAGAGGACGGGCCAAAAATTACGTTTCTTGCCCGCCCGCTTGGAATCTTTCGCCAAGTTCAAGGCTCGCGCCCCCAAGGGCCAGGTGCTGGTGCCGACCGATCCCGACATGCGGCGCTATGGCATGAATCCCTATCAGGGGTATGATTCCGCACATACACCGTTTTTGTACCGGGGCAAGCTGCCGGACGTCATTGCCCCCCTGACCCGCGTCGTTGCAGTAGGTATGCGCGCCTGGTCGGTTGATTTCCTACAGATCAAGGAACGGATAGAGACAGAGGACGGGCTGATACTAACCTTTGAATATGGCCAGAATTCAGCTCTGGACAGCATGGTTATCGCGGAAGGCAGGGAGGTCGGCAATGTGCTGGTGCAACGGCGTGGGGAGAACGGAAAGCTGGTGGATGTGAATTACCGGGTCGACTTCGCCTTCGCCTTTCATGCCTTCAATCCAGACGCCAAGATCATCGTGGAATAGGTCCAAAAAATACTGGCACTGGACAACGCGCCGCCGCATACAATGTAATATGGTGATGGCGAAGGATAAGCGCGACATAACGGAGAAGGGCGGTGATACGGGAGTTCAGGGTTTCCTGAACAAACTGGCAGCCACGCCCACGGCGCATGCCGCCAATACGCGCGGCAGGCTGTTGTTCGCAATGGACGCCACCGCCAGCCGGGAACCGAGCTGGGACACCGCTTGTCAAATTCAAGGCGACATGTTTGCCCAAACCGCAGCCCTGGGCGGACTGGATGTGCAGTTGGCCTATTATCGGGGCTACAAGGATTTTCGCGCCACGCCATGGATTTCCAGCTCCGCCGATCTGATCCCCTATATGACCAAGGTGCGCTGCCTTGGCGGGCAGACCCAGGTGGAGCGGCTGTTGCGCTATGCGGTGCGTGAAACCTCCAAGCAACGGATCAATGCCTTGGTCTTTGTGGGCGATTGTCTGGAAGAAGACGTGGACCAGGTCTGCGCCGTGGCCGGCAAACTGGGCGTGCTCGGCGTGCCGTGCTTCCTGTTTCATGAGGGGCTGGAACCGACCGCCAGCCGCGTCTTTAAACAGATCGCGACCCTAACCCGGGGCGCCTATTGCCGTTTCGATGCCAACTCGGCGGCGCAATTGCGCGATTTGCTGGCCGCCGTGGCAGTCTATGCCGCCGGCGGCCGCAAGGCGCTTTCCGATTTCTCCCATGGCAAGGGACAGGCGATTTTGCAAATCGCCCATCAGATGGGGCCAAAGGCGTCATGATCGGCTATTTCATTTTGGGCGTCTGCCTGTTGGCAGCGCTGGGATTAATGGGCAAGATACTGCTGAATGCCGAGCCGAAATTCCTGGCCAAGGCCGTGCGCTATCTGGGCTTTGGCGTTTGTGCCGCTGCCGCGTTGTTTTTCCTGTTGACCGGGCGCTTTGCCCTTGGCTTGCCGCTGGCCTTTGTCGCGGCCGGTTTTTTGCGCCGCTGGGCCTTGCCCAAGTTGGGACCACGGATCAGCGGCGGGTCAGGCCCCTCGACGGGGCGCAGCTCCAACGTGGAAACCGAATATCTACGCATGACTCTGGACCACGACAGCGGCGCCATGCGGGGTGAGGTACTGCAAGGCACTTTTGCGGGCCGCGAGTTGAACAATCTGAACCTGACCCAATTGATCGAATTGCTGGATGAATGCCGGCGCCGTGATGGCGAGGCGGCGCAAATATTGAAAGCCTATCTAGACCGCACCCAGGGCGATGCGTGGCGAGAGCATGCGGGCGAACAGGGTGGCGCGGATCATGCCGGCGGGCATCCAGACTCGGGCGGCGCCATGACCCATGACGAGGCCCGGGAGGTCCTGGGCTTGGATATCAATCCATCCCCCAGCGAGATCCGCGAGGCCCACAAGCGCCTGATGCTGAAGCTGCATCCTGACAAGGGTGGATCCTCGTACCTGGCGGCAAAGATCAATCAAGCCAAGGATTTATTGCTCAGAGCGTGACGGCGCATCTTGCGCAACCGCCCGGCACATGGCAGAAGCTCGGTTCAGGATTGTTACAGGACAAATGAACGGGTTGGATAGACATGCGGGTACGCAAAGCGGTTTTTCCAGTGGGCGGTTTGGGCACGCGGTTCCTACCGGCGACCAAGGCGTTGCCGAAGGAAATGCTGCCCATCGTCGACAAACCTTTGATCCAATATGCGGTGGAAGAGGCCGCGGCGGCGGGGGTGGAAGAGTTTATTTTTGTCACCGGCCGGGGCAAGGCGGCGATCGAGGATCATTTCGATCATTCCTATGAGTTGGAGGACCTTTTGTCGGCACGCGATAAGACGGAGGAATTGGCGGCGTTGCGGGCCGCCATTCCCGCCGCCGGACAGGTCGCCTATACCCGGCAACAGGAACCCCTCGGCTTGGGCCACGCGGTCTGGTGTGCCCGCAATCTGGTGGGCAACGAGCCATTCGCCGTTCTGCTGGCGGATGACTTGATCCAAAGCAAAACGCCCTGTCTGAAACAAATGTCGGATGCCGCCGCTGAAATCGGCGGCAACATGGTGGCGGTGATGGATGTGCCGCGCGAACATACGGCGCGCTATGGTATCCTGGATGTAGGCAGCGACGACGGCCACCTGGCGGAAGTTCGCGGGCTGGTGGAAAAACCCGACCCGGTGGAGGCACCATCCACCTTGTCCGTGATCGGACGCTATATTCTGATGCCGGAAGTGTTTGAATATCTGGGACGCAAGGAAAAAGGTGCCGGTGGGGAAATCCAGTTGACCGATGCCATGGCCCAGTTGATCGGTGCGCAACCGTTTCACGGCCTGCGCTTTGAAGGCACGCGCTTCGACTGTGGCGACAAGCTGGGATTCTTGAAGGCGACCGTCGCCTTTGGTCTGGACCGTGATGACCTGCGGGAAGGTCTTGGAAAATATTTATCGGATATAAGCTAAAGATGCCTAAGCTCGCGCACCCGCGAGCGGCATGAGAATTTGAGGCGGAGCGCAGTATGCACGTGACGATGATTGGCACCGGTTATGTTGGACTGGTATCAGGGGCCTGTTTTTCGGAATTTGGCCATAATGTAACCTGTGTCGACAAGGATGCTGGCAAGATCGGAGCCTTGTTGGCGGGCCGGATTCCAATTTTTGAACCGGGCCTGGATGAACTGGTGGCAAGCAATGTCGCCGCCGGACGCCTGTCATTCACCACCGATTTGAAACAGCCGGTGGCCGAGGCGGATGCGGTTTTCATCGCTGTGGGTACACCATCGCGCCGGGGCGATGGCCATGCCGATCTGTCCTATGTCCATGCGGCGGCGGCGGAAGTGGCGGCGGCGCTTGATGGTTATACGGTGATCGTTACCAAATCCACCGTGCCCGTGGGCACCGGCGCGGAAGTGGCCCGGATTGTCGGCGAAACCAGGCCGGATGCGGAATTCGACGTTGCCTCGAATCCTGAGTTTCTGCGAGAGGGGGCGGCGATCGCTGATTTCATGCGGCCCGACCGTGTCGTGGTCGGCACCGAAAGCGAGCGCGCTCGCGAGGTCATGCGCGAGCTTTACCGCTCCCTTTTTCTGAACGAGACACCGGTGATGTTCACCGCCCGGCAGACGGCGGAACTGATCAAGTATGCCGCGAATGCTTTTCTGGCTACTAAAATTACCTTCATCAACGAGATCGCCAATCTGTGCGAACAGGTGGGCGCCAACGTTCAGGATGTGGCCCGTGGCATCGGCCTGGATGGTCGTATTGGTAGCAAGTACCTGCACGCGGGCCCCGGTTATGGCGGCTCTTGCTTTCCCAAGGATACCGTGGCGTTGCTGCGGACGGCGGAGGGGCTTGATCTGCCCATGAAAATCGTCAAGGCCACCGTGGAGGTCAATGATCAACGCAAGCGGGACATGGCGCAAAAGATCATCGATGCCTGCGGCGGCTCGTTGGTGGGCAGGACCGTTGCCGTTTTGGGTCTGACCTTCAAGCCGAATACGGACGATATGCGCGATTCCCCCAGCCTGGACATTATCCCCGCCCTGCTCGCGGCGGGCGCGCGGGTCCGCGCCCATGACCCCGAAGGTATGGACGAGGCGCGCGGTATGTTGGACGGCGTAGAATTCTGTGATGACGCCTATGACGCCCTGGTCGATGCCGATGCCCTGGCGATTATCACTGAATGGAACGCCTATCGGGCTTTGGACATACCGCGTGTGAAGGAGTTAATGAAGGCGCCGGTCATGGTTGACATGCGCAATATTTACGACCCGGCGAATATGCGGAAGCACGGCTTTAGCTATTTTTCCATCGGTCGCCCGGCGGTCCAGGCCTGAAATCCAAACCTAAGAATCCACAGTTAGGTAGAGCATGCGAAATCACAGCTTTCACGCCTCGGTCCTGCGCGAATATGACGTGCGCGGCATCGTCGGCGATACCCTGTCGGCGGCGGATGCCTATGCGGTTGGCCGTTCCTTCGGGTCCGTCGTGGCCCGCCAGGGGGGCAGACGCGTCGCGGTCGGCTACGATGGCCGGCTGACATCGGTGGAAATGGCGGAAAATGTGGTTCTTGGCCTGAACGCCGCTGGCATCGACGCCTTGCGCGTTGGCCGCGGCCCCACGCCCATGCTGTATTTCTCGGTCTATCATCTTGCCGCCGATGCGGGTGTTATGATCACCGGCTCGCATAATCCTTCCGATTACAACGGCTTCAAGATGATGCTTGGCGGCAAGGCATTTTTTGGCGATCAGATCCAGGAATTGGGCCGCCTGGCCGAAGCCGGCAATTGGCCGGACGGCGCCGGCGCTGCGGAGGATCACGATGTGCGCCCGGCCTATCTGGACGAACTGGTGGCCGCCTATACCACGGATGTTCCGCTTGCCGTCGCCTGGGATTGCGGCAATGGCGTGGCCGGTGACATTCTGCCCGATTTGATCGCTCGCCTGCCCGGCAAGCATATGCCCTTGAACGAGGTCGTCGACGGCACTTTTCCGTCCCATCATCCGGACCCGACGGTGGCCGAGAATCTGGTGCAATTGCAACAGGCGGTAACAGCAGACAAGCTGGACCTGGGCATCGGCTTCGATGGTGACGGCGACCGTATCGGGGTCATTGACGGCCAGGCGCGGATTTTGTGGGGTGATCAGCTATTGGCCNTGCTCTCGCGCGATGTTCTCGCGGAAAGCCCCGGCAGCACGATTATCGCCGATGTCAAGGCCAGCCAGATCCTGTTCGACGAGGTTGCCCGCCTGGGCGGCCAGCCGTTGATGTACAAGACAGGGCATTCCCTGATCAAAAGCAAGATGGCGGGGACCGGCTCGCCACTCGCCGGTGAGATGAGTGGGCATATTTTCTTTGCCGATAAATACTACGGCTTCGATGACGCGCTCTATGTGGCGGTGCGGTTCCTTGATACCGTGGCCCGCTCCGGACAAAGCGTCGCCGAATTGCGCGACAGTCTGCCGCATATGGTCAATACGCCCGAGGTTCGCTTTGATTGCGATGACACGCGCAAATTCCAGGTGGTTGATGAAGTCGTCGCCGCCCTGCGGGCCCGGGGCGCCGATTTCTCCGACATTGACGGCGCCCGCGTCTCGACGCCTGACGGTTGGTGGCTGCTGCGCGCCTCCAACACCCAGCCGGNATTAGTGGTCCGCTGCGAAGCCTCGGACGAGGCCGGCCTGGCCCGTCTAAAAGCCGCCGTGGCGGCTGCGCTGGCCCCCTGCGGCATGATGCCTCCAAGCGACTTTTAGGGCGCTTCTTGACTGTTACAGTCTAGCCCAGACCCTAATTCGTGAATTCAACATTACGATCCAACGCGTCGCAATAAGATGACATTAATGATTTAAGACATGATGCGTCTAAGTTGCTGGAAGCACAGGATGCTGAATAATTTTGGCAATATAGTCCGCTTCCAAGAACGGAGCGCCAGAGCCGTGGCGCATAGGATTCCGTAAAGAAAGTTGCGCAGATTATTTGAGGCAGTAGTTCCGACTCTGGTTAGGATTGGTTTGCTGAGAATCAACCCCTGACAAGAAGAGAGGAACCACTATGGACGATGATAGCAAGACGACGGAATTGAGCAATGTAATTCAGATTGATGATGACCGCATCCAAGATCACCTTGGCCGTGTTGTGCGCTCGACGGTCGAGGAGAAGGGGGCTTGCAGGAGCACAATTTCAAGTTAGTCTGATCCATGAACTTGGATTGGGCGTCCCCAAGAATGATTTGAAAACCTTCATGTGGTACGATACTGCCGCTACAGGAAAGCAGGCAGAGGCCATCAAGGCAGGACACGAAGTGTCGCAGCAATTAACGAAAGCCCAGATTTCAGCGGCGCGGAAAGCTGCCTCGAAATGGCTGGTAGAGCACAGAAACTAGTGGTGAAACCGAATATGATCGGGGCAACGCTGTCAGGGAAATTGGATTGCGGTCACGGTTATCCATGTTTAGTCTGCGGTGCGGAAACTCATACCGCGTGATGCTCGCACTATTCTGGGAGACCCATACACCATGGAAAAACGGCAACTAGGGGCGTCTTCGCTGAATGTCGCGCCGATCGCATTTGGCGGCAATGTCTTTGGGTGGACCACCGATGAGGCAATGTCGTTCAGAATTCTCGACGCCTTCGTGGGGGCGGGATTCGATTTCATCGATACGGCGGATGTGTATTCGCGCTGGAACGAAGGCAATAACGGCGGCGAATCCGAGACCATCATCGGCAATTGGCTAGCCAGCCGGGGCGGCCGCGACAAGGTCGTTATCGCGACGAAATTCGGCATGGAAATGGGTCCGGACAAGGTTGGTCTGTCGCCCAAATACATGGTGGAGGCGGTAGAGGCGTCCCTGAGGCGGCTGAAGACTGATTACATCGATCTATATCAATGCCACAAGGATGATCCGGACACGCCGGTGGAGGCGACCCTGGAAGCCTATGCGCGGCTGATAGAGCAGGGCAAGGTGCGCGAAATTGGCGCTTCCAACTTTAACGCAGAGCGCCTTGGAGAGGCGTTGGATCTGAGCCAAAAAGGCTTGCCGCGCTATCAAAGCCTGCAACCCATGTACAGCCTTGTTGAACGCGGCAGCCTTGAAGGNGCGCTGGAGGATTTGTGCCTGGCGGAAAATGTCAGTGTTATCGGGTACTATTCGCTGGCCAGCGGATTTCTGACCGGAAAATATCGTACCAAAGCCGATATGGCAGGGCGGACACGTGGTTCCCGGGTCGAAAAATACCTTAATGACCAAGGCCTTGGCGTCATCGCGGCGCTGGACGAGATAGCGGATAAACATGGCGCCAAACCGGGACAGGTGGCTATAGCGTGGTTGATGGCGCGACCTAGTGTGTGCGCACCCATCGCCTCCGCCACGAATTTGGCGCAATTGGACGAATTGTTGAAATCCGTTGATGTGGCGCTCGACATCGGCGATATCGCCAGACTGGACGCCGCCAGCGCCTGATGATTTCTAGCCAAACTTAGCCAGAAACTTCACGATCCCCTTGGTGCGGCCGGTGAACAGCTTGGGCATGAAATAACTGCCGGCGGCGCGGTGGCCGACTTCGCCAAAGGTGGGATAGGGCCAGATCATGTCGGCCATGGCGCCGATCTTCAGCTTTTTTTCCAGCGCCAANACCCAAGCCTGGATCAGATCGCCGGCGTGTGGTCCGACCATGGAAACACCTAGAATCTTGCCGTTCTTCGCGGTGATGATCTTGATCAGGCCGTCGGTGTCGCGCTCCCCCTGGGCGCGATCGTTCTCGGCGAAGGGAAAACGCAGAATATTGATCTTGCCCGCCTTCGCCCTGGCATCTTCCTCGCTTAGGCCGACGTGGGCCAGTTCCGGATCGGTATATGTCACCCAAGGCACAAAGGCCGGCGGCTTGGCCTTGGCAGGCAGGCGAAACAGGGCATTACGGATTACGATACCCGCGTGGTGGCCAGCCACATGGGTGAATTGCAAGCCGCCGGCGACATCGCCGATGGCAAAGATTTTCTTGTTCGTGGTGCGCAGACGGGCATCCATCGTGATGCCTCGGGGGCTATAATTGACGCCGGCGGCTTCCAGGTTCAGTCCCTCCACATTGGCCTTGCGCCCGGCGGCGACGAGGAGATGGCTGCCCGCCACGCTGTTGCCATTGTCCAATTGCACCGTTACGCCGGCGTCGGCCGCGGCAACGCCTTCCACGCCAATGCCTGTCAGCACCCCCACGCCTTCTTCGAGCAGTCGATCATGCACCACCTGGGTCAATTCGGGGTCATCCTTGGACAGCAGCTGGGTTTTCTCGATCAAGGTGACCGCCACGCCCAGGCGCCGATGGGCTTGCGACATCTCAACCCCAATCGGTCCGCCGCCAATAACGATCAGGTGCGCCATGGGTTGGTCGTATTCAAACAGGGTCTCGTTGGTCAGATACGGCACGTCCTCTAAACCGGCGATCGTCGGCACCACGGGCGAGGAGCCGGTGGCGATGACAAAGCGCCGGGCCTTGATAGTCCGGCCAGCGGCCTCGATTTCCCGCGGGCCGGTGAAGTGCGCCGCGCCTTGGATTACATTGACACCCAGGGCGCGGAAGCGTTCGATGGAATCATGCGGCGCTATTGCCGCGATGACATCACGCACGTGCTGGCGCACGGCCTTTTGGTCGATGCCCGGCGCGGCACTGGTTATGCCAAAGCGCCCCGCATCCGCGATGTTTTGCGCTGACTTGCCCGCCGCCAGCAAGGCCTTGGAGGGCACGCAGCCAAAATTCAGGCAATCGCCGCCCATCAAATGCCGCTCCACCAGAGCGACGGAGGCGCCGAGCTGACTGGCCCCGGCGGCGACGCTGAGCCCGCCGGAACCGGCGCCGATGACACAGATATCAACCGCTATTCTGGTGTTCATGTCGCCCACCTCCACCACCGCCATCGCGCTTGCGGGCCTGATAAAATTTGTAAAGCAGCGGCAAGGCCGTCAATAGCGCCAATCCGATCATGGCGGCCAGT
The DNA here is from genome assembly GCA_002731375.1 of Rhodospirillaceae bacterium. Classification (GTDB taxonomy): domain Bacteria; phylum Pseudomonadota; class Alphaproteobacteria. The sequence goes on from PCBT01000004.1 coordinate 74,168, forward strand.
ATATCGTTCGTCATGATCGACCTAATGCTCAGTTCATCTCCGCTCTCCAACAGGCTGTCCAGGCCGGTGCCGACTTGCGCGAAGACGAAGGTGGCGGGAATGATGCCGATGAAGGTCGCCAGGATATAGTCGCGCAGTTTCATGCCAAGGAAGGCCGGCACTAGATTGACCAGAAAAAACGGAAACAACGGAATCAAACGTAAGACCAGCAAATAGTTGAAGGCGTTTTCCTGAAATCCTGCCTCCATTTTCAGCAGTGCCCGCCCGGCCCTGGCCCGCAATGGGTCACCCAGGGCTGTCTTGGCGATCAGAAAAATGATGGTGGCGCCAATGGTGGCGCCGATAACCACCAGGGCCGCCCCCATGATGGAGCCGAAAAGAAAGCCGCCCGTGATGGTCAGCATCATTCCACCCGGCAGTGAGAACGCCACCATCACCGTATAGGCAACAAGAAAACATAGGGCCATGAAAACCGTGTGATGGGTCACGTATTCCGCCAGATCGGTGCGGTACAGGCGCAAACTGTCCTGGCTCAGATAGCGGTCGCCATCCAGGGCCCAAAAGCCGATCAGGCCCGCTGCCAGCACCAACAGGGGCCACAACCGGCGCAACGACAATAACGGTGGCGATACATCGGCGGTATCGCCGTCTATGTCCGCCCGGCCCTTGCCCCTCATGGCACTACCCCACAAAANGTCTTCGGCTTGATAATAGCGCAAAGCATACTCTGAACTANGGCTGCAATAGAGTTAAATGCAGGGGTTATGAGCAAATTGTGATGACATTGGCNTGACATGTTANCGCGTACGGTGTCCATCCCGCCTGTCATCTTGATCACGGCATGATAAAACAGCGGCTTAAGACATCCCGGCGGCGTTGACTTCTGGNCATTGAAACCGTATACAGCGCGTCTTGTTTTAGGCCCCTGATGGGCCGAATAATTGAATGGAGGTTGAGGGGTGAAACGTACCTTCCAACCCAGCAGACTAGTTCGCAAGCGTCGGCATGGTTTTCGTCATCGCATGTCGACCGTTGGTGGCCGCCGTCTTCTGGCAAAACGCCGGTCAAGGGGCCGCAAGCAACTTTCGGCATAGGATTATACCGGCCCGATTTCCCGTGGAATTCTGGGCATGGTGGAACTGCGCGTGACGAATTGGGGCACGGCGAAATGCGGTACAATGAATTGGGGCTCGTGCGCCTGAAAAGGCGCGTGGACTTTTTGCGCGTTGCCAGGGCGGGCCGGCGGTTCGCCGCACCTGGACTTGTCCTGCAAGTAGCCGAGGGACAGGCCAGCGGTGCCGGCAAAGGAATGGAGGCGACCGTGGGTATTGGCTTCACGGCCAGTAAGAAAGTCGGCAACGCCGTGGCGCGCAACCGCATCAAACGGCGTTTGCGCGCGGCCGTTACCGAGGTCATGCCCAAGCACGCCGCTCCTCACCGTGATTATGTGCTGATTGGACGCAAGGCGACCCTGCGCCGGTCCTACGCCGATTTGCTGGCGGATCTGCTAACGGCTTTACGGCGGACCAAAAGCCTGGCCGGAGAAGCCGAGACGGGGGCGGCCTTATGAGCAATCTCGTCAACCAGTTTTTGCGCGGCCTGATCATGGCTTACCGCTACTTGTTGGCGCCTCTGATCCCGGAGCGCTGCCGGTATCTGCCCTCTTGCTCTCACTATGGCCTGGAAGCCTTGCAGGTGCATGGCCCGGTACACGGCAGCTGGCTGACCTTGCGGCGTCTGTTGCGCTGCCATCCATGGGGCGGCCATGGTCTTGATCCCGTGCCCTCGCGCCTGGATCGTTCGATAGCGCCGACAAGCGACATCCATTCTGATATTCCTTTGACCGGGTGCCGGTCATACTACGAAATCGATAAAGCGACCCCACATGTCTGATCAACGTAATCTAATTATCGCCATCGGCCTGTCCCTGGCTATTCTGCTCGGCTTTCAATTCTTTTTCGAGGCGCCGAGGCAGGAACGCATGCAGCGGTTGGCGGAACAACAAGCGGCAGAGCAGGCGAAGGAAGCCAGCCAAGGCCCGGACGGTTCGCTTATCCCCACCGCGCCGGCGCAGTCGGGCGCCCCTGGCGCACCTACCACAGGCAGCATACCCGGCGCACCCGCCATGCACGCAGCACCTGGTGCCACCCGGAACGCGGCATTGAAACGATTGCCGCGCGTACCCGTCAATGGTGCACGGCTGGGCGGCTCCATAGCCCTCAAGGGCGGCCGCATCGATGATTTGACCCTGTTGGATTACAAGACGACGATTGACGACGGCAGTCCCGCTGTCACCCTGTTTTCGCCGCAAGACGCGCCACGGCCCTATTTTGGCCAGTTTGGCTGGATCCCCATCGGCGAGCTAAAGGTACCCGACAGCAAAACCGTCTGGCAGGCCGACCACCCCTCCGTGCAGCCGTCCCGGCCCCTGACCTTGAGCTGGGACAACGGCCAGGGTGTGCGTTTCATCCAAGTCATCGAAATCGATGACAATTTTATGATGACAGTGACCCAGCGGGTGGAGAACAGTTCCACCCAGGCCATTTCAACCCACCCCTATGGCCGTATAGCGCGTACGCATACACCCGATACATTGGGCTTCTATATCCTGCATGAAGGCCCCCTGGCGGTCTTTAACGATACCTTGAAAGAGGTCGATTATGACGATCTGCAGGAAGGCCCGGCGGACGCCACGAAGAGCACCGGCGGCTGGATTGGCATCACCGACAAATATTGGCTGGCCGCGCTGATCCCCGATCAGAAGGAGCCGTATACGGGCACGTTCCGTTATAGCCAGCCAAACAAACAGGATACCTACCAGGCCGACTTCATGACCCAGGCGCCGCAAGTGATCGCGCCGGGCGCCACGGCGCAGACGGTGAGCCATATCTTCGTCGGCGCCAAGGAGGTCAACCTCCTTGACCGCTATGAAGTACAACTAGGCATTGCCCGCTTTGATCTAGCGGTGGATTTCGGCTGGTTCTATTTCCTGACCAAGCCGCTGTTTTTCGTCCTGGACTATTTTTTCAAGATGCTGGGCAATTTCGGTCTGGCGATCCTGTTGCTGACCGTTTGTGTCAAGGCGATCTTCTTCCCGCTCGCCAACAAATCCTACAAGTCCATGTCCAAGATGAAGGCCCTGCAGCCGGAAATGACCAAGCTCAAGGAGCGCCATGGCGGCGACCGGACAAAGATGAACCAGGAAATGATGGCCCTGTACAAGAAGGAAAAGGTCAATCCCGCCTCGGGTTGTCTGCCGATCATGTTGCAGATCCCGGTGTTCTTTGCGCTCTACAAGGTCATGTTCGTGACCATCGAGATGCGCCATCAGCCGTTCTTTGGCTGGATCCACGATCTCTCCGCACCTGACCCGATGTATCTTGTCACCCTATTCGGCGCCATTCCCTGGGACCCACCGCAGTTCCTGCTGATCGGCATCTGGCCCGTCTTCATGGGTATCTCCATGTATGCCCAGCAATTGCTGAACCCCCAGCCCGCCGATCCGGTGCAGGCCAAGATTTTCCTATTCATGCCGCTGTTCTTTACCTTCTTGCTTGGCAGTTTCCCCGCCGGCCTGGTGATCTATTGGACCTGGAACAACCTGCTTTCAGTGACCCAACAATACATCATCATGAAGCGCATGGGCGTGCCGATTAAGCCGAAGTAGATGGCAGAGGAATTTGCCAACGCTGACGATGCGGCCACGGCGGCGGCCGCTATCGAGCGGGGCCGGCTGCTATTCACCCAGGAATGCGAATTCGTTATGGGCGTGCGCACCGAGGCGGATCTGCCCAAGGCGGAACTACCCGAGGTCGCCTTTGCCGGCCGCTCCAACGTTGGAAAATCCAGCTTTCTGAACGCCCTGACCAACCGCAACTCCCTGGCCCGGACCTCGAACACGCCGGGGCGGACGCGGGAGGTTAATTTCTTCCGTTTGGGTGGGGAATTGATGTTGGTGGATCTACCCGGCTATGGCTATGCCAGGGCCGGCAAGGAAGAGATCGCACGCTGGAATCAGTTAATCGAGGATTATTTGAAAGGCCGGATCAATCTGCGCCGGGTCTGCCTGTTGATCGATGCCCGGCGCGGCATCGGCGCGCCGGACCGCAAGGTGATGGAGGTGTTGGACAATGCGGCGGTGGTCTATCAAGTCGTTTTGACCAAGGTGGACAAGGAAAAGGCTGGCGCCCTGGCCAAGATCGAGCAAGGGGTGGCGACGGAGATCGCCCGGCACGGTGCCGCCCATCCGGAAATTCTGGCAACTTCAGCCGCCAAGCAGCTGGGCCTCGAAGCGGCCCGCACCTCCATCGCTGCGCTGGCGGATAAAGAATGAGTACGCTAAAAACAGTATCATGACTGACCAACAACACGAAGATCAATTGCACACCGCCCGCACCCTGGCCGAGGCGCTCCCTTATATGCGCCGCTTCACTGGGCAGACGTTCGTTATCAAATATGGCGGCCATGCCATGGGTGATACGGCGCTGGCGGATCAGTTCGCCCGCGATGTGGTGTTGATGAAACAGGTCGGCATCAACCCGGTGGTGGTGCACGGCGGCGGGCCGCAGATCGGCGCCATGCTGGAGCGTCTGAAAATTCAAAGCTCGTTTATCGACGGCCTGCGCGTCACCGATGCCGACACCGTAGATATTGTCGAGATGGTGTTGTCGGGCTCCATCAACAAGGCGGTGGTGACGGCGATCAATGGCGCGGGGGGCGTCGCGGTCGGCATCTCGGGCAAGGACGGCCGCCTGATCGAGGCACGGCAATTGAAACGCACCACCCAGGATCCCGATTCCAACATTGAAAAAGTCCTGGACCTGGGCTTCGTCGGTGAACCGGTGCGGATCAACCCCACTTTGTTGCAGACCTTTGCACAATCGGACCTGATACCTGTAATCGCCCCCATTGGCGTGGGCGAGAACGGCGAGACCTATAACATCAATGCCGACACGGCGGCCGGCAAGATCGCCGAGACCTTGAAGGCATCCAAGCTTGTGATGCTGACGGACATCGCTGGGGTACTGGATGGCGACGGCGAGCTGATCTCGAAGATGACGGCGGATCAGGCGGATCAGTTGACTCGCGACGGCGTCATCAAGGGCGGCATGATCCCGAAGCTGGAGACCTGTCTTAGCGCCGTGGCCCAAGGCGTCGGTGCGGCTCACATCCTGGATGGCCGCCTGCCGCATGTGCTGCTGTTAGAAGCCTTCACCGCCGCCGGCGTTGGCACTATGATCGAAGGCTGAAGAAATCCGGCGCCGTGGTTATAGCCCTGCGAACAACTATCAACGATAGGCTATTAGGGTGCTTCATGGTAGCGCCTAAGGTTGTTGCATAACTAAAGCCAAGAGCGCAGTCTTGTTGCCGTAATGAGCTTGATACACGGAACCTGTGTCGCCATCGGATCTTGCGGCGTACTGCTGCGAGGTGCGCCAGGGTCGGGCAAATCGGACCTGGCCTTGCGCCTGCTGGGCCAGGCCCATTTGGATGCATGGTTGGTGGCCGATGATCAAGTTCAACTGAGCCGCCGTGGAAATGAATTATGGGCCCAAGCACCAGCCTCGATCGCGAGCTTGATCGAGGTGCGCGGCCTCGGCATCATCCGTCTCGATGCGCTGGAAGAGGTGCAGCTGCGCTTGGTTTTGGATCTGCGTAACAGTGCCGATGTGCCGCGCCTGCCGGAGGCGGCGACCTGCACGATTGACGGCGTTAGCCTACCGCTATACCCATGTGCCCCATTCGAAGCTTCGGCGCCGGACAAGGCCGCGCTGCTGGTGCGTGTCCTTGATGAGGATATTTTGCGGTCATGACGGCAAAGGCTCCAAGGAAACAGCAAGACACCCCGCCAAGGGAGGGTATGCGGCCACGGGTACGCCTGGCGCTGATTACCGGGCTTTCGGGCGCCGGCCGGACGCTGTCCCTGAAGGCGTTGGAGGACGTGGGCTATGAGGCGATTGATAACCTGCCCCTCTCCCTGATCGAAAGCCTGCTGTATCCACTGACCCAACAGCGGGGCGGCAGCGAGCGTGCCATTGCCATCGCCGTGGATTTTCGTCAGCGGAGTTTCTCCGCCAAGGCCTTCGATCAGGCGACAGCCCCGCTAGCGGCGCGCGGCGATATCGATATGAACGTGATTTTTCTGGACTGTGATAACGAGGTCCTGGCCCGCCGCTTTACCGAGACCCGGCGCCGTCATCCCCTTGGCGAAGACCGCCCCGTGATGGACGGCATCATGCGGGAGCGGCAATTGCTGGCGCCAATCAGGGACCGGGCCGATCTTTTGATCGATACATCCAATCTCACCGCGGGTGAATTGCGGGCCTTGGTCGGCGGCCATTTTCGCCTGTTCAATGCGCCCAATCTGGCGGTATCCGTGTTATCGTTTTCGTATCGGCAAGGCCTGCCCCGGGAGGCGGATCTGGTCTTTGATGTGCGCTTCCTGGCCAATCCTCATTATGTGGAAGAATTGCGGCCCTTGACGGGCCGGGACCCAGGCGTTGGCGCCTATGTCGCCGCCGACCCGGCTTGCGAGCCATTTCTGGCATCCTTGAGCCAGATGCTGGAGACTCTTTTACCGCTTTATCAACGGGAAGGAAAAAGCTATTTGACGGTGGCAATTGGTTGTACGGGTGGCCGTCACCGTTCGGTTTTTTCAGCCGAGGAATTGACACGGCGGTTGACGGCGGCAGGCCATGAAGTACAAGTACGCCACCGCGATGCAGACAAGCAGTAAACGGAGTTGACAATTAGATGTTCAGCGGATGCCCAACGAATTCCCAAACAATGCCCGAGGGGGACTGGCAATAAATGATTGGCATGGTTTTAGTGACCCATGGCCGTTTGGCGGATGAATTCATCGCCGCCACGGAGCATGTGGTGGGTCCGCAAGAGGCCATCCGCGCTGTCAGTATTGGTCCGGATGATGATATGGAACAGCGCCGCAAGGAGATCGTACAGGCGGTGGACGATGTGGATACGGGCAATGGGGTTATTCTGTTGACCGACATGTTCGGCGGCACACCGTCCAATCTCGCCATATCCCTGTTGGACCGCGCCAACGTGGAGGTCATCGCGGGCATGAACCTGCCCATGCTGATCAAGCTGGCCAAGGTACGCCAGGAGATCGATTTACACGGCGCCGTGGCCAAGGCCCAGGAATCGGGCCGCAAATACATCAATGTCGCTTCCATTTTATTGCAAGGCGACAAGTGAGTAACGATACGGTTCGCCGAACCCTCCACGTTATCAACCAACGCGGCCTACACGCCCGCGCGGCGGCCAAGTTCGTCAATTGCGCCGAATGTTTTGAGGCCAAAATATTTGTGACCCGGCAGGGGGTTGAAGTGCCGGGCCGCTCCATCATGGGCTTGATGATGTTGGCGGCGGCGCCTGGCACGGAGATCGAGGTCCGCGCCACGGGCGCCGATGCCGCCGAGGCCATCGCCGCCCTGGCGGTGCTAACCGATAACAAATTCGACGAAGACTGATGCCTTTCCGTTTGATACGGAAACGCCAAGCCAGTCCGCATCGCCTCCTGGCGCTACTCCTTGGGCGAGCGTTTGGCCAGGATGCGTTGCAGGGTGCGCCGGTGCATGTTCAACTGCCGGGCAGTCTCGGAAACGTTACGGTTGCACAATTCATAAACCCGCTGGATATGCTCCCAGCGCACGCGGTCGGCGGACATCGGCCGCTCGGGCGGGGCCGGATTTTCGCCATCACCGGCCAACAGTGCCGCTTCGATCGCATCGGCGTCCACCGGTTTGGATAGGTAGTCGACGGCGCCAAGCTTCACCGCCGCCACGGCGGTCGCTATATTGCCATAGCCGGTCAGCATGATGATGCGGCCGTTAGGGCGGACCCCGCGCAGGACGCCGACCACGTCAAGGCCGCTGCCGTCTTCCAGGCGAAGATCAATCACGGCATAGTCCGGGGCATGTTCGCGGGCCAGGGCGATGGCATCCTGCACCGAACTGGCCGTGATAACGGCAAAGCCGCGGCGCTCCATGGCCACGGCCAGACGTTGCAGCCAAACTTGATCATCATCGACCAATAGTAGGGAGCGCGTCACGTCCGCCCCGGCTCCACCAGACCCTTCGCCTTGCATCGTCAGTATTCCCCTTGGCTCGCTTGTTGCAATTGCCCGCCCTCAACCGCTCCGTTGCCGAAATTATCAATTGAGAGGTCTATTATGTGCCTTGGCCAGCGAATAACAACCGTTGCGCCCAAGCCTTGCCGCCGGTTAAAGAAATGCAGGGAGGCGCCGGTTCGCTCCAGCAAGGTCTTCGAGATGAAAACGCCCAACCCCATGCGGCCGCTGCCGGGCCGGGTGGAGATATAAGGGTCGCCCAACAAACCGAGAATATTTGCCGCGAAACCAGGGCCATCATCACTGATCGACAACTCCACCTGGTCTTCGCCCCAGGTAAACTCCAGATCAACCTGGTCCTGGGCGAACTCCGTGGCATTTTCGATCAGATTTCCCAGACCCTGCACCAGTTCGGGACTGCGTTTGATCAAGGGGGGATCGACATTGGCCTTGACGGTCACCACCACGGTCGTGTCAGCATCGCCATAGCGGGCCGCCATATCCGTCAATAAGGCGTCAAAGGTCATTTTCGATACCGCCGGATCGGTGCCAGCGGAAGGGTTGCGGGCCAAACTGGCCAGGATCTCCCGGCAGCGCACGATCTCGCCATTCAGGATCTCCAAATCCGTATGGGCCTCGCTGTCCAACGGCTGCGTATGCAACAATTCATTGGAAATCAAAGCGATGGTGCCCAACGGTGTACCCAGTTCGTGGGCCGCCGCTGCCGCTAGGCCGCCCAAGGCTGATAACTCCCGTTCCTGTGACAGATGCGCCTGGGTCGCGGCCAGGGCGTCCGCCATGCGCCGGGTCTCTTCAGCCACCCGCCAGGCATAAAACATCAAGAAGACCGTGCCCAATGTCAGTGAAACCCATATCGCCGCGGCATAGATTTGCGGCAGCTCAAATCCCGGTGCGGGCCAAGGCAGGGGCAAATGGAATAGCGCCAGCAGTGAGACGCAAACCAGCGCCAGGAGACCAAGCAGGATGGTGCTGCGCAAGCTGAGGATCGTGGCCGAGATGGTTACCGGCACCAGAAACAGCAAGGCGAAGGGATTATCCAGGCCGCCGGTCAGGTAGAGCAGCGCTGCCAGCTGCAGGATATCAAAAGCGAGATAGATGGCGGCGGCTCCATCATGATGCCATTCGCTCAACTTATGACGCGCCAAGATCCACAGGTTGACCGTCGCCGAAGCGGCAATGGTCGCCATTGCGGGCAGCATGGGCAGATCGTAGGCCATTAATTTGTTGATGACTAGCAGCGCCGCCAGCTGGCCAAATATGGCCAACCACCTGATCAACAACAAAGTGCGCACCCGCACCCGCCCCATGGCGGGGCGCGACAGGCCGGTTGGCGTAATTCGGCTGCTCATCATCATGGTGTGCATCATAGGCTAAACGGATACCGTCGGGCACCGAGATTTCAGCGGGAAGCCCTCAGTGTGCCGACGCACCCGTCTTGAGAATGTATTTACGATCACAATAAGGGCATTCGACCCAGGCTTTCGTGCCCATGCTCAAATAAACCATCGGATGGCCCATGGCGGCGTCGCCGCCTCCATCGCAGCTGACGGTGGCATTATCGGTTTCAATTGTTTCCGGCGCTTCATTGACTATGGCGTTATCCATTTTTTAAACAAATCTTTCCTTGCGGCCCGGACCAACAGAGGAACCGGCTTCGTGGTTAGGGAAGCGGGTGTGCCAAACATGTTCCGAACAATCTTCCAAACATCTGTCGGGGATAATTCGGCGGCATTGAAAATGCTCCATGCGGATGATACCCGCTGCAGCCCGACAATCAACAGGCGCGCCATGGCCAAGCACCGTTCCGTATCAATCCTCCGCCACGGCCACTGCCTGATTTGGCTATCAAGACCCGCGGTCTGGGCAAGACCTATGGCGGGTGTAAAGTGGCGGAGGCCTTGCGCGGTATTTACCTGGATATTCCCAGGGGCGCGATTGTCAGCCTGCTGGGTCCGAAGGGCGCTGGCAACTCCATCTTGATCAATATTCTAGCCGGACTGGTGATAAAGAGCAGGGCGAGGTGGGAATTGGAAATTTTGACATTGACCGCTATGGCCGTCAGGCGGGCAGCGCCATTGGCGTGGTGCCCCAGGAGGTCAATAGCGACGGCTTTTTCACGCCGCGTGAATTGTTGGAATTCCAGGCCGGCCTGTATGGCGTGCCACCAGCGGAGCGGCGCACGGACGAAATCCTCGCCGCTGTCCATCGGGCAGGATTGGGTATTGCCTACCTGACCCCAGAAGAAGGCGATCTAGAGGATATTTTCCTGGTCCTGATCTCTAGTAAGGAGGCCGAGGCGTAGATCTAGCACAACCGTTGGGGTATGGGATCGCCGATCTATCATTGGCGGCAACGGTTCTGGATGGACCGGCAAACGCACTCTTGCGATATGGCGCAAAATCTTCTAGCTTGCGCCCGTTCTGGCCAAATGCTGTCTGGACGTATTGGCACCCGTAGCTCAGCTGGATAGAGCGCTGCCCTCCGAAGGCAGAGGTCACAGGTTCGAATCCTGTCGGGTGCGCCAAT
>PCBT01000005.1 GCA_002731375.1 Rhodospirillaceae bacterium
CAAGGTCATCCTGGAAAAGGGGTATGGCTGTAAAGTTGAGATGGTGGCCGGCGCAACCATGCCAACATTCACGTCAATGAATGAAAAAGGTCAACCGGATATTGCGCCTGAACTTTGGGCCAACGCTGTTCGCGATCCGCTCAAGAAGGCGATTGGCGAAGGACGTTTGCATTCTGCGAATGCCGCTCCGATTACTGGTCTTGGTGAAGGCTGGTGGCTCCCGCCGCATACCGTAAAAAAACACCCTGAACTGAAGACGGCTCTCGATGTCTTGAATAACCCTCAACTATTCCCACATCCGGAGGATCCCTCGAAGGGTGCCTTTGTAGGCTGCCCGGCGGGTTGGGGTTGCCAACTGGCCAATAACAATCTTTTCCGGGCTTTTGAGATGAAAAAGAAGGGCTGGATTTTGGTTGATCCGGGTTCAGCAGCCGGTTTGGACGGCTCAATGGCCAAGGCCGTAGAGCGCGGCGAGAACTGGTTCGGTTATTACTGGTCACCGACCGCAATGATCGGCAAGTACAAAATGGTTAAGCTTGATTTCGGCGTACCCTTCGCCGGCAGCGAAAACTGGGATGGTTGCATAGTGAAACCAGAGCAGGAATGTGCCAATCCGAAACCATCTTCCTGGACCACGTCTGTAGTGAATACAGTGGTCACAGACAAATTTAAGAAGCGGAGCGGCCCTGGTTTTAATTTTCTGAAGAAACGTGTTTATCCCGGCGATATCATGAACGGCATGTTAGTTTACATGGGTGACAATCAGGCCAGTGGTAAAGATGCAGCTGTGGAATTTTTAAAGAAGCACGAAAACGTGTGGACGAAGTGGGTTCCGGCTGATGTCGCCGCAAAAGTTAAGGCTGGTTTGTAAAAGTTTTTTTGAAGAAGAAGCTTTGGGCCTGCGAGCAGTTTCTGCTTAGCAGGCCCGTTTCTTTTCGTCCATAAATCAGGTGCAATGATGGACTGGCTCGACGAATTCCCGAAAATGGAGCGCCAAGAATTACGCGACATGAAAAAGGCCATTGATCTTGGCTTTCGTGATTTTTCGCGCACCTATGGTGAGGGACTTGAAACTTTTTTTGAGCCTCTATTATTTTTTCTTGTTTGGCTGGAAAAACTGTTAATCAACACGCCTTGGCCCATCGTCATTTTGGCAATTGTTGGCCTAACATGGATTGGTGCGCGCAGCTGGATCATCGTCGCGGGCACTGCATTATGCTTTCTTGTTATCGGCTATCTGGGTATGTGGGAAGACACGATGGCAACTCTGGCCATCATTTCAGTAGCGACATTGATATGTATCAGCTTCGGCATTCCTCTGGGAATTTGGATGGCACGTTCGGACCGAGTGCAAATTGTTATTACGCCAATTCTTGACGTTATGCAGACAATTCCAAGTTTCGTATATCTAATCCCAGTGGTAATGCTACTGGGCATAGGAAAGGTGCCCGGGCTGATAGCAGTATGCATTTATGCGATGCCACCCATCGTGCGCCTGACTAATCTTGGCATACGTTTAGTCGATAAAGAAATCCTAGAGGCAGCCGATGCGTTTGGTGCAAGTTACTGGCAGCGTCTGTTTGGCGTGCAAATGCCGCTCGCTTTACCAAATATTTTTGCCGGCGTAAACCAAACCATTATGATGGCTTTGGCCATGGTGGTCATTGCGTCAATGATCGGAGTTAAGGGCCTTGGTCTACCAGTTCTTCGTGCAATTAGTAACCAGTATCTAGCGCTTGGTTTATTGAATGGACTTGCGATTGTTGCGCTTGCCGTTATCTTTGACCGTGTNNCCCAGNNNTATGGNNAACGNTTNCANCNGCATCGTCAGGGNNNCCTNNATGANTGATGTAAANGTNNANATTNCTAACTTATTTAAGATTTTTGGNCCTAATCCNAATGGCGTNATGGGNTTGGTTNANGATGGNATTTCTAAGCATGATTTGTTGGATCAACACAAACACGTCCTAGGCCTGAGAGATATCAACATCGATGTGCCAGCACATCGTATACAGGTGATAATGGGACTTTCTGGATCAGGTAAGTCTACGTTAATCCGCCACATAAATCGCCTGATTGAACCAACCTCAGGGGAAGTTGTAATTGATGGTGAAGATGTCTTGGCAATGTCGCAGATGCGATTACGTGAATTCCGAAGACACAAGATATCTATGGTTTTCCAAAATTTTGGCCTACTACCACACCGCACGGTAACCCAAAATGTTGCCTATGGTCTGACTATTCAGGGTATCAAAGGAAATACTGCGTACGAGCGCAGCCAACACTGGATTGAACGAGTGGGCCTTACTGGGTTTGAAAGCCATTATCCAGCTCAACTGTCTGGTGGCATGCGGCAACGGGTAGGCTTAGCCCGGGCAATGGCNACAGATGCAGAAATACTTCTCATGGATGAGGCTTTTTCAGCACTGGATCCGCTTATCCGAACAGATATGCAAGATGTTTTGCTGGGTTTACAGGAAGAATTACACAAAACGATAATTTTCATAACCCACGATCTNGATGAAGCTTTGAGGATCGGCGATCAGATTGCAATCCTACGGGATGGTGTAGTAATCCAACTAGGCGATCCGCAAGAGATAATCATGAACCCGGCGGATGATTATATTGCCGATTTTACGAAGGATATTAACCGAAGCCGGGTCATTGAGGTGCGNTCCATTATGGAAAATGCTGCCAGCGCATCNGGCCCTAAGCTTGCATCAAGNATGCCAATAGGAGATGCATTGCAGATTTTAATTGGCGCTAAAGAAAATACAGGTTTAGTCGTTGATAATAATGACGAGATCGTTGGTGGGGTTAATTTAGAGCGAGTGGTGTCTGCAATTGCCCGACCGGACAAAGAATTAAAAGAAGGTTCACGCTACAAATAATTCGCGCTACTAATGTATGGGTTACACAGGAATGAATAGGGATTGGAAAATTAGCAATAAAATAATGAAAAAAATTATTATTGTTAAATTATTGTAACATACTAAGAAATTAAAGATCATAATTTATGAAAATAAAATATCTATATTGCTATAGGTTTATTGATTTCACATTTTTCTCTGGAAGAAACTAGTTCTATTTCTTCTGTTTGATATTCGAAAACCTAGTGATTTAGATATGGTAGCCGATAGCAAGAATCCTAAGGAGCTGAACCCTGACCTTCGACCGCCCAGGCAGGTCATGCGTCTGGAGCGGATGGGTGCATCGCACCAGACACGTTTGAGCTTCATGCGCCGCCTGATCCGCCGCATGGCCAATGAACGTTGGAGCTTTGAATGTTTGCGCTTTGACGTCGATGCAGATGGCTATGGGACTGCCGTTTATGCCGCCCATGCACCTGAGCATACCTATTCTCTCGTCGCCTTCACTCAAGAGCTTGCACCCGAGAAACGCACGGACCGGGTGATAGCTGAGAATTGGGATGCGACTTTCAACCTCTTTGACGGTGTGCCGACCGATGATGATATTGCGAGGTTGGCGGAAAACACACCAAAACAGGAGGCTGGTCGTTTTCTCTCAAGTGAATTGTGCTTGGCAAGGGGCAACAAAAGCCTGCGGCTTTTTGAACATATGGTGTCCGCATTAGCGTCCGGACGACAACCCGATATTGACCGGCTCTGTGACGTTGGTTATCTCATGCGCACTACGGCGGTTTATGGTAGCGGAAAATTTGGCTGTGCCGACTACCAAAAGATTGCTGGAAGGCCTGAAATGGCGGCGCCGTTTCAGGCGGAAATGTTGACGGTTTTTCTTATACGCGGGTTGCTTTTTGATCTTGTCAATCATGTTGCCAGTGCTCGTGGTGGCAGCAAAGCCGTTACCTTACGTCGTGATTTTGCACGCTATCTTGGAATTGGTAATTCGACCGGGCTGGGAATGGCGCCGTTCTTGATTTATCACCCGCATTTAATCAACAACTGGGTTTGGGCGCGCGAGACAGCGCTGGCAAGGGTGCGTGCAGTTACATCTGTGAGCTCGGAGGAGGCTGCGGACTTTGGCAAACTGATTGGAAAGGCGCGCCACTTTGTCAATGAATGGAACGTGAAGGATAATGCCCAGACAGAACGGATAAAGATTTTACGAGATGAGTTAGCCAACCTAGCTGAGTGGTGCCAAACTGGTCTGTCGTGTTCCGCCCCCTGGGATGCCGTCGTCCGTTATGCAGAGGCTAGTTATTCGCTCGAAGGGCAGGAACTGACCAATTCCCTTTTATTGGAGGCTTATGGTGACCTAGTCGACGACCTTGGCGATAGCATGGGAACAAATATGGTTCCAAAACTCGATCCATTGATGTCGGTTAAGGGTGTACGTGATTTGATTAATGCAAATTACAAGTGGGTTCAGGAGACCGATTTCTCGAAACATTCCTCGCAGCAGAGGTTCTGGTATTATTCCGAGGACAAGCTCGAACCACGCTTGGGTAGTCGCTACACTGAGCCCGGTGCAGAGCTGGAAATGCCTATCGCTGTTGCTCGCGACGTTAGCCTGCTGCAGGACTGCCTAACAGAGCGGGGTGATGATGAAACCATGGCGGAGTTCCTGATGCTAAAACCAGAGTTCCGCCAAATTGTTCGTCGAATTCAGTCCGTTGCTAATTCCCCCTACGGCGAAATTCAAGATAATTTATTGGATGCCACTGTTCGTCCTCTTGATATTTTGCGTTTCAAACTAGCTTTTTTCGGGGTTTCAAAGTTTGACCCGAAGTCGGACCTTTGGACACGTGTAAACATGTATCAAGGAGCACCGCTACTTGATGAAATCTCCCAGGAAAAAGCCAACGGTTGGATTTTCCCGTTGAAACCGGGATCCGATAATCCTGCGTGCCCACTTTGACTAGTTCCACCGTATCGCTATCAATGAATGAGGCAAAGTTCTTTTTCACTCGAGCAGCGGTTGGTGCAGGTGTTCCTTTCGGGTTGGGCGAAGATTTCGCGGCCGCGTCGATTTGGCTAGCGGGCCAAGGCATAGACCCTGCCAAAATTTCGGCGCCCGCCCTTTCAGCTCTTGCCGAAGGCCGTAGTAGTAGGAGGATCACTAGAGGTAAAAACGCCAGTGCTACTCATTTCGTTGATGCTGATGGCCAAACGATTTCGGCGTTATTTGCCGGTCCTGCCGTTGCGGATTGGATGCAGGTTGCATCCGCAATCCGCAAGGAAATAATTGCCACTATCGTTTGCGTTGATCAACCAGCGTTGATCGCCGCATATATGGCAATAGAGGGGTTTGAGGCTGGTTTGGTTGAAATCACATGGCCGGGGCGTAAGGGGAAATCGTTTAACGTGGAAATTGGACCGAATTCGGTAAATGGTCTGATAGCGAGTGTCCAAGATAATAAGCCACCAAGTCCGGCAAAGGTAACCGTGGTCTTCAAGCCACATAATCCGATCTCTGAAGATATATGGTTGCAAGCTGACCCTCGCATCGAAGTTGTTGATGTCGCGGCTGAGCCTTGGAAAGTAGTAATGGAGTTTTTCAAAAAATGCCTTGTACCCTCATCTGAGCAATCGCTTGAGCAAGGCGCGGGTGCCGGTTTGAAAGATAACGACTAGGAATAAGTTCGTTTTCGCCCATTCCGCCAGCTTGTATGCGTTCGATCGCATCGGCGAAATTTATGATGATACGCGCAATGTCTCAACCTTTTATGAACTTCAGAAACGACCGATGCGCGGGTTTATGATGCTTGTACGAACTAACGGAAGGCAGCCAGTATTAGGCGATTTTGCAACTGGTGTTACAAATGTACCAGATTGGTGCGATGGGCGTTTGTTACGAAATCGTCGAAGTCATTTATCTCGGCATGGCCTTGGCCAATAAATCTGACCGTTATGGCCATATCTGACCCGGCATGAGTGCGATGGATTATTGCCTGATCTGGCCCTGACCTGGGCAAGATCATAGTTCATTTGCAGGGTCATTCAGCCGTCCGCCGTACCCCATTTCTATTTTTTCGAACCTGAGCGCAATTTCTGGCGATATGGCGGATTTTTTGTTGAACACATTATTGAGTGTCTGGCGGGTGATACCCAGACGCCGGGCTGCCTCGGTCACACTCAAAGGCAATGGTTCAAGGTATGTGAGGGGAACATGATGGCCAGGATTGGGTGGATTCTTCATCAGTGCGTTAGCGTCGTTTCTCCTTGAGCCGTACACTGACAATTACTTATCAAATCCACTGCCGCATTTGTCGCTGCGAAGACCAACCTAAACCTCCAACGCAATGCCATCGCGGCCTGGATCAGCTCCGCCGTCCCACTTCCGCTTGCCGTCATTGGGCATCCGAATACCGTGAACGCCGGCGAAGACGTAGCTGAAGGGGTTGCGCACGATGGGATAGCCGCGCGACTCAAGCTCTTCCGTGACGAAATGTGGAATACGGTTGGAGACATCGATAGTGTTGCTGTTGGCTGTAAACCGTGGCGCCGCGACGGCCTCCAACATGGTCATGTCAAAATCCAATACGTTTAAGACGGCCTGCAGGACGCCCATGGTAATAAACGTGCCGCCCGGAGCGCCGATCACCACATACGGGTCGTCGCTCTTGAAGACGATGGTTGGGCACATAGCGGTGAAGCGGCGTTTGCCCGAACCGATGGAATGGGGCATGTCGGGGCGCGGGTCGAATGCGCCCATGCAGCCGTTATACATGAAGCCCATGCCTTGGGTGACCACGCCCGAGGGCATGCCTAATGAGTGCGTCATGGAGACGCAATTACCGGCCTCGTCCACCACGGTGACATGGGTGGTATCCTTGGATTCCTCTGGCTCACCAAAGCGGATTACGTTGGCTTTCTCGCCGGAGCGGATCATGTGGGCATAGTGGCCCGCTTGCTGGCGGTCGATGAAGTCCTTGACGGGCACATCGTCAAAGGCCGGGTCGCCCATCTTGTTGTCCTTGTCGATGGTGGCGTATTTCATGGCCTCGGCAACGATGGTGATGTAATCAGCGCTGTTGTGGGTCATGGAACGCAGATCAAAATGTTCCAGAATATTGAGCATTTCCAACATCATGACGCCGCCCGATGGCGGATGCCCGCAGGAGACTTTGTCGCCCCTGTATTCGCCCCAGATGGGTTCGGCGCGGACGGTCTTGTAGTTCTTCAGATCGTTCAGGCTCAACAGGCCGTTGTGCGCCGCTACATCGGCTGCGATTTCCTCGGCGATCTCGCCGGAATAAAAGATCTCCGCCCCGCCGTCGCGGATACGTTCCAAGGTCTGTTTCATGCCGGGATTTTTTACCCGTGAGCCCACCGGATAGGTTTCCCCCTGGCCGTCGCAATAAATCTCTTTGGTGGCGGGAATTTCGCGCAGCTTGTCGCCCACGGACATGCGGCCCATGATGTTGGATGCGCTCCAGAATTCATCCACGTGAGGGCGGATGACAAAACCGTCCTCGGCATGTTCGATGGCGGGCTGGATGACGTCTTTCCAATCGAACGTGCCGTATTCCTGCACCGCCTCGTAATAAGCCTTCAGGCTGCCCGGCGTCATGATGCTTTCATAACCGCATTCATTGGCGCGATTGTGCAGGATAAAGCCGAAACCATCGCGGGCTTGCGCCTTGATCTGGTCTTCCCACATAGTTTCCGTCGCCGCCCCCGGCGCCGTGGTGTGGAAATCGATGAATCCGTGATGGCCTTTGTTCGGCAGGTACAGCTGCATGGTGCCAAAGCCGGCGATGCCACACATCATGGGGTCGACCACGGTTTGCACCAGGGCGCATGTCATGGCCGCATCGACTGCGTTGCCACCACGTTTCAGAGCCAGAGCGCCAGCCTCGACGGCTTCGGGTTGCGGCGCGCATACCATGCCTTTGGTCACGACGGTCTCCTCCAGTGTTATTATTTCTCGGGTATGAGGCCTCTGGGGCTAAAGCGTAGCACAAGCAATAATATCAGGCCCATTGTCATCAGGCGCATATGGGCTGCGCTATCGAGCAGATGCTTGCGTAGGCCGCTGCCTTCGTCCAGACCGGCGGTCAGCAGATCCATCAGCCACAGGCCCATAGGTTCCGCCTCGATCCAGAAAAACCAGATCACGAATCCACCCAGGACCGAGCCCCAGTTGTTGCCGGAACCGCCGACGATCACCATCACCCAGATGATGAAGGTAAAGCGAAGTGGCTGGTACGAGGCCGGCGTGAACTGCCCATCCAAGGTGGTCAGCATGGCGCCCGCGATGCCGACCACGGCGGAGCCGAGGATAAAGACCTGTAGATGCCGGCCCTTGATATTCTTGCCCATGGCGGCGGCGGAGACCTCGTTGTCGCGGATCGCCCGCATCATCCGGCCCCAGGGTGAATTCAACGCCCTCTGCGACAGCCACAACACCATCAGCAATACGGCGGCAAATAGCGCGCCATAACAGAGTTTTACGAAGATGGAGGAAAACTCGATTGGCGTTGCTCCAAAACGTTCGGCCCATTCCTGAAACCAGAGTGCCTGTTGCAGATCAACCTCGTAAGGTACCGGGCGGGGCAGGCCGGAGACGTTCTTGACGCCACGGGTGAGCCAATCCTCGTTCTTCAGAACGGCGACGATAATCTCGGATATGCCCAGCGTAGCGATAGCCAGGTAGTCGGAGCGCAGGCCCAGGGCGATCTTGCCAACGATCCAGGCGGCGGCGGCGGCGAATATTCCACCAACGATCCAGGAAAANAAGATCGGCAAGCCCAGGCCGCCCAGAAAGCCGGTTTTGGCGGGTTCGACCGCCTCGATCGCTTCGACCGCCGGATCAAAGAAGGCGCGCGTCAGGAAATAGCCGGCAACGATGATGACCATCAGAACCAGATGCCGGAGGCCGCGCGAAGCAATGCGCTTGGCCGCGAATAAAGCGGCCAATATGGTCGCCACGGCCGTTACAAGGGATATGGCGATGCCGCCACCGCCGGCCTGCCAGGCTGCCGTGACGGGCGGAACGGACATCAGAATTCCAGCCACGCCGCCTAGGGCTGCGAAGCCCATGATGCCCACGTTGAACAGGCCCGCATAACCCCACTGAATATTGACACCCAGGGACATCACGGCGGAAATCAGACACAGGTTCAGGATCGCCAGGGCCAGGGACCAGCTTTGGATCAGGCCAACGGCGGCCAGGGCGGCGAACATGGCCAGGAACATCAGGACCGGGCGCAGGTTGCTATTGTCGTTTGCGTTTACTCTGGCACTCATGAAGCTTTGCCCCCGAATATACCCGTTGGACGTAACAACAAGACCAACACCAGGATAACGAAGGAGACCGCGAACTTGTAATCCGTGGACAAAAGCTGCGTCAGGCCCTCGGGCGCCCAGTCGCTGGGCAGAGTGTAATAGAGGAACTTCTTGTAGGCATAAGTGACCGTGACTTCAGAAAAGGCAATGATGAAGCCACCCGCGATGGCGCCCAGGGGGTTGCCCAATCCCCCGACGATGGCGGAGGCGAATATCGGCAGCAACAGTTGGAAATAGGTGAACGGCTTGAAGCTTTTGTCCAGGCCGTAAAGTACGCCAGCAATGGCGGCTAGCGCCGCGGCCAGAGTCCAGGTAATCAGCACCACCCGTTCCGGGTTTATGCCAGACAGGAGCGCCAGGTCTTCGTTGTCGGAATAGGCGCGCATGGACTTGCCCGCGCGGGTACGGTTGAGGAACCAGAACAAGGCCGCTACCACAATCACCGCCGTAAGAACCGTCAGGCCTTGTGATGTCTTGAACGAGATGCCTTCGCTCAACCCGGTCATGCGTTTGAATTCTCGTGCCTTGACGATGAAGCGCTCACCATCGGCGAAGCGTTGATCGTCTGGTCCTATGATGAAGCGTACCATGCCGTTCATGATGAACATCACCCCAACCGAGGCGATCAGAAAGACCACCGGTGCGACCTTTTGCCGGCGGTAAAAGCGGTAGACCCAGCGGTCCGTCAACAGCAGCAAAATGACCGTGCCAAGAATGCCGAGCGGCAGCGCCAGCAACGCGGTCGGCAATGGATAGATAGATACACCCAAGGCCTGCAAGGCCCAGGTTACTAGCACGGTGATCATGGTACCAAAGGCCATGGTGTCGCCGTGGGCGAAGTTGGAAAAGCGTAGGATGCCAAAGACCAGGGTGACGCCCAGGGCGCCGATGGCCAGTTGACTGCCATAGGCCATGCCGGGGACAAGCACGAAATTGGACAGCAGAATGAACGCGTTCAGGAAACCATCCATGCCCTCAACCGCCTAAAAAAGCTTTGCGGACTCCCGGATTAGCCATCAAGGCGGCCCCGGTGTCGGTGTAGCGGTTGCGTCCCTGGACCAGGACATAGCCCTTGTCCGCTATGTTCAGGGCCTGGCGAGCATTTTGTTCCACCATCAAAATGGCGATGCCGCTTTTAGCCACTTCGATAATCCGGTCAAACAGTTCGTCCATGACGATGGGTGAGACACCCGCCGTGGGTTCATCCAGCATCAGGACTTTTGGCTGGGTCATTAGGGCCCGGCCCACGGCGACCTGTTGCCGTTGTCCGCCCGAGAGCTCGCCGGCGGGCTGGCGGCGTTTCTCTTTCAGGATGGGGAAGAGCTCGAATACCTGCTCGAGCGTGCCGGAAAAATCATCTCGTCGGATAAAGGCGCCCATCTCCAGGTTCTCTTCCACCGACATGGAGGTGAAGACATTCTGGTTCTGCGGTACGAAACCCATGCCCTTGGCCACACGGGCCTGGGGTGACAGAGTGGAGATATCCTCACCATCCAGATGCACAGCGCCCTGGTGGATAGTCAGCATGCCGAAGACCGCTTTCATGGCGGTGGACTTGCCGGCGCCGTTGGGGCCGACGATAACCGCAATTTCGCCCTGTTCGACGCCAATGGTACAATCATGCAGGATATCGGCGCCGCCATAGCCACCCGTCATGTTCTCGCCGCTCAGATAGCTCATGATACCGGTTCCTGAAGTGACGCGGGCTTGTTCTTCAGGCCGGTGCCCAGGTAGGCCTCGATTACCTGTTCGTTGGCCTTGACCTCTTCAATGCTGCCTTCGGTCAGAACCTGACCCTCCGCCATGACGATCACTGGATCACATAGGCGGGAGATGAAATCCATGTCGTGTTCGATCATGCAAAACGTATAGCCGCGTTCTTTTTGCAGGCGCAAGATGGCATCGCCCAGGGTATTGAGAAGCGTTCGGTTAACACCGGCGCCGACTTCGTCGAGGAAGACGATCTTGGCGTCCACCATCATGGTGCGGCCCAACTCCAGTAGCTTTTTCTGTCCGCCCGACAGGTTGGCGGCGAACTCATCGGCGACCTGGGCGATCTCGAGAAACTCGATGACCTCGTCGGCCTTGGCCCGAACCTGTTCCTCTTCCTGGCGGACTTGCGCGGGTTTCAGCCAAGTGTCCAGCAGACGCTCTCCCATCTGGCCGGCGGGTACCATCATTAGGTTTTCCCGTACCGTCAGGGTGCTGAATTCCTGGGCAATCTGAAAGGTGCGCAGCATGCCCTTGGCAAATAGTTCGTGAGGTTGCAGGTCGGTAATATCCGCGCCGTCCAGATAGACCTTGCCGGATGTGGGCTTGTGCAGACCGGCAATGACATTAAAAAGCGTGGTTTTGCCGGCTCCGTTGGGGCCTATCAGGCCGGTAATGCGGCTGCCTTCAATCGATAAGGAAACCCCGTCGACGGCGTGAATACCGCCGAAATGCATATGGAGATTTTCGACTTCGATCATAAAATATTAAGAATGGTGGGAAACGATAGCAGACGAATGCCTCAACCGTTTCCCACCAATCAACTCAACACTGCTCGCTTAGCGGAAACGCGCGGTGGTGTTCTTGCCACCGGAGACCAGGATCTCACGGTAGTTGCCGGCGCTTTCGCCAGGGCCGATTAGTTCAACCGCCGAGGCACCGACATAGTCCACTTCACCGCCACTGGCGATGATCTTCAGACCCTTGGCCAGCTCACCAGGATAGATTTTGGTGCCTGGTGCATTGGCCACGCCAAGCAGCTTGCCCTTGAACATCTTGCTCTGCGAAGACTTAGCGGCTTGCATGGCCAGCATGATCAAAGCAGCGGCGTCATACGACTCGGAAGCAAATGGCCCGGCCTTGAAACCAGCAGCCTTGGCCATTGTGCCAAACTTTGCGGCACCTGGGCTGTCCGTGCCGGGTACGGTGCCAAACGAACCATTCAGGTCCTTGCCAATGGCCAGCGGCAGGCTGTCGCCAATCATGCCGTCAGGCAGAACGAAAGTCTCAAACGCACCGGTGTCAAGCGCGGCCTGGATAATGCCCTTGCCGCCTTGGTCGAGATAACCAGCCACGATCAGCACATCGCCACCGGCGGCGGCCAGGGCACCCACTTCAGCGGTGTAATCCGCCTTGCCATCTTCATGGGCGGCGGAAATGGTGATCTTACCACCGGATTTTTCAAAATTAGTCTTGATGGAGTTGGCCAGACCCTTGCCATAGTCATTGTTGGTGTAGGTCAGCGCGGCTGACTTGATGCCCTTATCATTGAGGATCGCGGTCAAGACCTGGCCCTGGCGCGCATCGGAGGGCGCGGTGCGGAAGAACAGGCCGTTGTCCTTGATCGACGACAGCGCCGGCGAGGTAGCCGAGGGCGATACCATGACGATGCCGTTGGCCAGAGCCACGTTCTGCAACATGGCCGTGGTCACGCCGGAGCAATCGCCGCCAACGATGGCGTTGATCTTGTCGGACGTGACCAAGCGCTCGGTCGCCGCCGTGGCGGCTGCGGAATCCGTGCAGGTCGTGTCGCCGCGTACCGACATTACCTTGCTGCCGCCCAACAGGGCGCCGCTTTCACTGACTTCCTTGATGGCCAGCTCGGCACCAGCCGCCATATCCGGTGTCAGGGATTCAATCGGGCCTGTGTAGCCCAAAATCACGCCCAATTTGATATCTTCGGCATTTACCGCCGTGCTGATGAGCGCAGCCATAGCCGTCGCAACTAACAGTTTTTTCATTGTCTCTCTCCCTGTTGGGTATCATTAGGACGCTTGCGCAACTTTTACTCATGCGTCAGTCCTGTGTTTTTAATCTAAAACGGCTTGGATTTAAAACACATAAATTTGTTTGACTCGACTACCATGAAGCCCAAGGCGAAGGGCAGGGAGAAAGGGCAATTCGGCATGGTCAGGGCGGAGGATATTGTAGGAACCTGGGTTTTGGTGGCGCGTGGCGCCAGTGAAAGTCATAGGGCCCAGCTCGAGGAACGCTACGGCACCCAGTCGGAAGGCGTGGTCATTCTCTCCCCCGACGGCTGGATGTGCGCCGCCCTTGGCCGCGGCGATCGAGCGCGTTTGCCGGGCGATCCCGAATGGCATGGCGATGCCCCTGACGCCGAACGGCTGGCCGCCTTCGATAGCTATGTCTCCTATGCCGGGCGCTGGCGCATCGAGGATGGCCAGTTGATCACGAAGGTGGAGTTTGCTCTGAACCCAAGCTGGGTTGGCGGCGAGCAGGTGCGGGATGTGGAAATACTGGCGGACGGCACCTTGCGCTTGGTGGTGACGCGCATTTGGCCCAATGGAGAAAATGTCAGCGTCTGGGTCGATTGGCACCGCGCGGATTAAACCGGAAGATTAAAACAGACGGCCGCCATTGGAGACCTTGCGGTTGGGCTCCACCAGGACAACGCCGCCGTCATCATCGGGGAAGCCCAGGACCAGGATTTCGGACATGAATTTGCCGATCTGCTTGGCCGGAAAATTAATCACGGCTGCGACCTGTTTGCCGATTAACTCTTCCAGACCGTAGTGGAAAGTGCATTGCGCGGAGGTCTTGCGTTCGCCGATCTCGGGCCCGAAATCCACATACAATTTGTATGATGGATTGCGTGCTTCGGGATAAGGCTCCGCCCGAATGATGGTGCCGACGCGGATGTCTACTTTCAGGAAGTCGTCGAAACTAATTTCGCTCATTGTACGCTCGCATCAGCTTCGTCTTCCGAAAGGTGGACAAATCGGCTGGGGCCACGGCGCAGCGCGCTCAGAATGCTGTCGACCCGACCCAGGGACTTATCCAGGGTCGCCATGGTGTGGGCCAGATCTTCGCTCTCATCCTCCAGCCAAATCCGCAGAACACCGAGGTAAATCAGGCCAAGGCCTTTCAATTGCAATGGTGCCAACGGGCCCCAGGGCTGAATACGGGCGGCCTCCAGCATCCACTGCAAAGACCGTCGCATGGGCCCCGTCGCCAGACAGGCCATGGCCGCGGGGTCTTGGGGCAGATCCCGTGCTAGTTTGGCCAAGGCGTCACGGTATGGGGCCAGGGCATCCAGGCGGCGCATGATGACATCGAACAGGCGGTCGCGAGCCGGTTCCGCCGCAATATCCGCGTCGCTGCCACGCAGGACCAGATCATCGGTCATTCGGATCAGGCCGGCCAGGATGGCTGTCTTGGAATTGTATAGCTGGCGCAGTTCGCCCAGGTTCAAGCCTGCTTCGTCGGCGATATCGGCCATGGTGGTGTCCTGCCAACCTTGCACCGCGGCAAGGGACATGGCGCATGTTATCACCCGGACCTCAACCGAGTCTTTGCCTGTCTTCTTTTTGGATTTTTTTTCCGCCATAGTCATCCCCTTTGTCTGAACTATTTTACCGGTCCTGCCCCTGTCTCCGCAAGATGGATGAATTGTCTATCGCCGCCAGGCCCCGGTAAGACTATGCTGCCGGCGCTAAGTCATTAACGTATGTAGGATTGCCATCATGCAGATTCCAGCGAAACGCCTAGCCAACCTAGCCCAAACTATATTCCAGCGGGGCGGCGCCGATCAGGCCACGGCGGGCCAGGTTGCGGAAAAATTGATTGAAGCCAATCTGTTAGGTCATGACAGCCACGGCGTCGGCATGGTGCCGGCCTACGTACTCGGTCTTCACGAAGATCAGCTAAAGCCGCAAAATCAATTGACCGTTGAACGTGATCATGGGGCCTTTCTCTTGGTTAACGGCAATGCCGGTTTTGGTCAGGTCAATGCAAAGGCGGCGATGGAATTGGCCATCCAACGGGCCAAGGAACAGGGCGTCGCGGTATTGGGATTGAAGAATTCCTATCATATTGGCCGGGTCGGTGCCTGGGCAGAAATGGGCGCGGCGGCGGGCTTCATCTCGATCCATTATGTGAACGTATTGTCCCGAACCTCGGCGGTGGCGCCTTATGGCGGCTCGGATTCGCGGTTCTCCACCAATCCCTACTGTACCGCTATACCGGTTTCTGAGGGCGACGATCCGATTGTGCTGGACATGGCCACCAGCCGGGTTGCCGTGGGTAAGGTTCGCGTGGCCCATAACAAGGGCGAGAAGATGATGCCCGATGCGCTGATCGATAGTGAGGGAAATCCCACCACGGATCCGGGCGTCATGTATTCGGAACCAAAGGGTGCCTTGCGATCCATGGGGTTGCATAAGGGATATGGCCTGGCGGTGGTTTGCGAGGCACTAGCCGGCGCCTTCACCGGCGGCGGCATGTTCGGTAGCGATGGTGTGCCCCAGGGCCGCATTATCAACAACATGCTGGCGGTGTTGATTGATCCCGATGCCTTTGGCGAACGGGCCGCCTTCGATGCGGAGGTGAAGGAATTTACCGCCTGGGTGAAAGCCTCGCCGCCCGCATCGGGTGTTGATGAAGTCATGGTGCCGGGGGAGCCGGAGCGCAAATCCAAGATCGTACGCCTGGCCAACGGCGTGCCAATAGACGATACGACGTTCGAGGATCTGCTGGCGGCTGGTGAGACCGTCGGTCTGGACCGGGGCGAAGCAATGCGTATCATTGGCAATTGAGCCGAAAATTGAAATACAATCTGAACCCGGTGGGATGTCTGGCTGATCTAAGATTGGCCGCTGCGTTTTTGACGATTTTGCCCGTTGGCGCGCAGTACGATGATCAGAGCCGCCATGCGCGCGGTGACCTGGCCGCCGCCGCGTGGTCTTTTCCCATCGTCGGCCTTTTCCTTGGAGCTGCATCGGGGTTGGTTTACGCCTTGACCATATGGCTTGGCAGTACAACGTGGCTGGCCGCTACATTGGGTGTGGCGGTACTGGTTCTGCTATGCGGAGCGTTGCATGAGGACGGCCTAGGGGATTTCGCCGATGGCATGGGCGGGACCAGCCGGGAGCGCCGCCTGGCCATCATGCGGGATAGCCAGGCAGGCAATTTTGCCCTAGTGGTATTATTGTTGGTGTTCGCGGCACGAATTGGTGCGGTCGCAGCCATCGCGGTGCCTAGTGATGTTTTTACGGCATTGTTGGCGGCGGCTGCAGTCTCGCGCGCGGCAATGGTTGTTGTGATGCTTATGTTGCCCGCCGCGCGGGATGATGGTCTGGGCGCTGACGCTGGCCGGCCTGGCAGGGGGACCGCATTGGCGGCTGTCTTGACCGCACTCCTCATCGCCCTGCCTGGGCTAGGTGCCGTGGCGACAGCGGCATGCCTGGTTGGTGCGGCCATAGGATCAGGCTTGATCGCGGTTTTGGCCCTAAAGCGTCTGGGAGGGCAAACAGGGGATGTATTGGGCGCGGTGCAGCTGCTGTCGGAGCTTGCCAGCCTGTTGCTGATCAGCTTGATGATCTGAAGGCGCCGACGTCAGACCATTGCAGCGGCGAGGACTGGTCTTCTGAGCCCCACCGCGACGTTAAGCCGGCCTTACAGGTTGCTTTCGACGAACTCCCAGTTCGCCAAATTTTCGAGAAAGCATTTCACGAAATCCGGGCGCCGGTTCTGGAAATCCAGATAATAGGCTTGTTCCCATGCATCGATCGTTAGTAGCGCTCTCTGGCCGTTCGCCACTGGGTATCGGCATTAGCGGTTTTTGTATAATTCGATATCGGTTTAGGCTCGCATGAAATGCGTGAGGAAAGAGACCTAGTAATTAATATCCCCAATCAGCGCGCGGAATTTCCACGCCCCATTTTGTATGTATGGTGTGAACGCGGTGCTGACCGTGGCAACCAGTGCATCAAAGAAGACACAGCATCCCCCAGGCCAGGCTTCAATACAGTTTAGAATAATTCTTTACTGCTAAATCTGCTGTTCACCGCACGACAGCATGGTTAGTTGGGCCGCATTTTCATGCCGTCGGTAGGCTATTGAAGAATGTC
The DNA here is from genome assembly GCA_002731375.1 of Rhodospirillaceae bacterium. GTDB lineage: Bacteria > Pseudomonadota > Alphaproteobacteria. The sequence goes on from PCBT01000005.1 coordinate 17,075, forward strand.
GCCCGTTCCCGGGCGCGCATCGTTAGCAGGCTCAGGTCATTCTCGGTCAACAACATGCGCATGCCGCAGGCTACATATTGGGTCCATTCCTCATCTTCGCGCAAGCCGCCCATGCCGGCGAATTTGCCAGCGTTCCGGGCCGCGCGGCACACCTTCTCGACCGCATGCTGCATGCGCTCGTGGCCATATTGCGAATTGATGCCCATGTCATATGTCAAATCGGACGAGCCTATGAACAGCGCATCAATGCCATCTACGGCGGCGATCGCCTCGGCATTTTTCACGGCCTGTTCGGACTCGATCATCGCCACGACTATGACATTCTCGTTGAACCAATCCGTTGCCTCCGGCAGGAGGACACGCTCGTAACCGTACTGCGGCACGACACCCGGTGCGGCCATTCCGCCCTTTGGTGGGTAATGAGAGGCCTGTGCAGCTTTTTCGGCTTCTCCAGCCGTATTGACGTGCGGCACGAATATGCCCATGGCGCCATTGTTCAACCAACTGGTGATCTCGGAAGGCTCGTTGGTGCGTGCTCGGACGAACGGCGTAATCCCGGCCCGGATCGCGCCCAGGCACATCNCGTAGGCGGTCCCGGATGGAATGGGACTGTGTTCGTTGTCGACGAAAAACCAGCTATAGCCGCAGGCGGCAAGGATGGCACCAATTTCACTAGTCCTGGCAAGCCTGGCGTTCAAACCCAGGACAACCTGGTCATCCGCCAGGCGTTGACGCATCGGTGTCATATCGGGTGGCATGGCGACTCCTAACACTTAATTCTGGCTCTGGCTCTGGTTCTAACTCTGGGCTTGCAACAAAACCGGTAAGGCCTGGGTATAGGCGACCTCGGCCCTGGCCTTGAGTTCGGGCAGGGTACGGCTACCGATCGGATGCTCGACCATGATGAATGGATAGTCGGGCAGTCCCAGAATCCGCGCAATGTTCTTGGCCGTCATCTCAAAAGGCTCGGTGCAAACGACAAGCGCACGTTTGCCCAGTTGTTCAAAGCTGATGCCGTCATGCAAACTGCACGTCGAACAACTGCCTCAATCACCCAGGCCCGTAATAAGAAAGTCTGCGTCCCTGGCCAATGCCTCAAGTGTCTCGCCCGGCGCCGGCGCGCTGGCATTATTCTTCGATTGAACCGGCGCGATGGTGCAGCTATGGCGCTGTTCGAATAAGGCAGCTATTTCGTGCAGCATCTCGGACGCGTTAAGCTTGCCGTTCTCTAATATGCCNATGGTCNTNCCCTCAAGGCTATCGAGTGCTGTCGCACGGACATGGTTGCGTTCGGGCCCGGTTACGGTTGGGTCATAGAGTTGCATTGATTTGCTCCAATATTGTTAGGCAATTTATAGCTTAGTCGCAATCGATACAGACGCCGATTGACTTCGATTGCATGATGGATGCACGTCCACGGCTCCATGATGGGATGAAACATGAATGGCCGCCCGCGTCACCGCCGCCCATGACGACTAGAATATCATCTGGGCTCAATCCTCGGTGTATCTTGCCGGTTTCGACCAGTGGGCTGCTGCCGCCTTCGTTATGCTGCTGATCGTAGTCGCGCTGGCGGAATTTGCCGACCGATCGCATACCCTCGACAGTGCGTGAGGCATGGCTGAACAAATACTCCTGGACTTGCCGTTTGCTCCAACCCGTACCGGCGACGACGCGCATATGCTCCGGCGACAGCACTACGACGGATTGGCCCAATGTGATGCTGCCGTAATTAGCCATGGCATCGGCGATGGAGCNGAGCACCTGCTCGGGCGTATTGCCGCCATGGTTTTCGACGTTGCAAAATCCACCGCCCGCGAACACCGTTACGCTGCTGACGCCTTCTGGATAATTCTGATCCTCAACCAGCAAGGGCCAGGGATTGTCCCGGGCGCGTTCGGCGATGCAAAAGCTGTATTTGCCGGGATTTCCTTGCGTGGATTTGTCGGACAGACCCGGCGTCATACGGAATACGTTGAGCAAGATCAGCCGCACGGCGCGGCCAATGGTGGCGTTAGCGCGGTTGCCAGGGCCAAAGAGGTTCACATCCGCGTTCATGCCGATGTCGTCGATCATCGGCCCGCTAACCACCAACAGGGGTGCCGAGCCGCCTGTGCTGGCGGTTGAGCCATGGAAATTGAAATTAGGTTCGTTCATGGCTTCGAACGCGGCAATCAAAACGGGAAAAAATTCCGGTTTGCAGCCCGCCATTACCGCATTCACCGCCGCTGCATGGACGGTGCATTCAAGCCCCGTTGCCGGATGGCAGGCAAGTACGGTTTCAGCTGGCCGGCCCTCGAACAGCAGCATCTCCTCGACCCGTTTCATATCCGGCGGCACCACCGGCAGACCGTCGGTCCAGCCCTGCTCGTAGCAATAATCCATGGCGGCTAACAGATCGTCCTCGACTTCGTGGGTGCGGGCGGCATTTAGCGACATGGGGATCTCCCGGCTGCAATTTCCTGATCGATCGAATATACCATGGCAATATCCGGCAAGCTAATAATCGAGCCTGTCAGGGCGAATTCAGGATTGCTACTTTCCCATGGCGCCCGCTGCACGCAGCGAGGAGATCTCTTCCGGGGAATAGCCGACGTCAGCCAAAATAGCCTCCGTGCTCTGGCCGATATGTTCGGGGTGGTGATAGTAGCCGCCGGGTGTTTTCGAGAAATGAACGGGTACCTTGAGGTGGCGGACTCGACCCTCGGTCGGGTGATCCACCTCGGGAAACATGCCCACCGCTTCAAGGTGAGGGCAATCGAACAGGTCCTCCGGGGTGTTCATGGGCATGACGGGAATATCTGCCGTCTCAAGGACTTCCTGCCATTCCGAAGTCGTTCGGCTCAACATGATGCCGCCAACGATTTCGTACAGAGCATCGATATTCTTGGAGCGCGACGGTTGATCGGCAAAGCGTTCATCCTGTGTCAAGTCGGGCCGGTCCGCCAGTTCGAAAAATCTGGCCCAATGCTTGTCATTGTAGGGGAGCACGCAGATATGGCCGTCAGCGGTGGGGTAGGGGCGGCGGTGCGGGGTCAACATACGCTGATATCCCGCCGGGCCGTCGGGAGGCTCGAAACTGCGGCCTTGCATGTGTTCGTTCATGACAAAGCCTGCGAAAGACTCATACATCGGTACGTGCACTCGCTGCCCTTCGCCTGTTCGTTCGCGATGAAACAATGCCATGGTGATGGCATAGGTCAGGTACAGCCCCGTCGTTTTATCCGCCAGAACAGTGGGCCCATAGCGGGGTGTGCCGGTGACGGCACCGAATAGCCCTGCTAGGCCCGAAGCCCCTTGGATCAAATCGTCATAGGCGGGTCTGTCCACATACGGGCCGTCTTCGCCATACCCTGTGGCCGCCGCATAGATGATGTCTTCTTTCCAGGCCATGATTTTTTCATAGTCTATTCCCAGGCGTACGACGGCTTTTGGGCGGATGTTGTGGACAAAGACATCGGCGCTTTCCACCAGGCGGCGTAGCGGCTCCTTGACCTCCGGCTGCTTCAGGTCCAGGACCACGCTGCGTTTGTTGCGGCCCTTCATCATATAAGCCGCCGACATGCCAGGATGCTTGCCAACACCGGTCCAGCGGCCGATATCGCCTCCCGGCGGTTCGATTTTGATGACGTCGGCGCCCATTTCGCCAAGAATCTGGGTGCTGAAAGGACCTAACATGACGGTAGTAAGATCGATAACGCGTATCCCCTCAAGCGGTCCACGTGGTTTGGAAGTCAAAATACAAGTCCTTCTCTGTAGTTCGGTTTCTAGACAACAGGTGCGCGGTTGCCGTCCACGTTGATTGCCGTGCCGGTGATATAGGAGCCGGCGTCCGAGGCCAGGAATGTGGCCATATTGGCGAATTCCTCAGCCTTGCCGACACGGCCCAAGGGCACGGCCTTGCCCATCTTTTCGTAGAACTCTTCAACCGTATCGCTGGAGCCTGATTTGAGATGCCGTTGCAGATGCTGATCGCTCTCGATCAAGCCCACCAACATGGCATTGACCAGAACATTATGCGGCGCGCCTTCGCCGGCCAGCACCTTGGTCAGCGCCATGCCTGCCGCCCGTGACACCGCCGTCGGCGCGCCGCACGGGCGCGGTGCCTTGGCGCCGACGTTCAGGACATTGATAATGCGGCCCCAACGCCGCTCTTTCATACCTGGAAAAGTCAGGCGGATTAGCCGAACCGCGCCCATTAGTTTCAGTTCGAGATCTTCATTCCAAAGCTCGTCTGTAATCTTCATGAAATCCATGGCCCGCGAGGTGCCGGCGTTGTTCACCACCACATCAACTGGGCCGAGGTCCCTTTCCACCGCCTGATGCATTTCCTTGATCGCATCGGGATTGCGCATGTCGCAAGCATGGGTTGCTACGGACGCATTGGGATGCGCAGCCAGGATTTCTGCCTTGGCCTCTTCCAGCACTTCCGCCCGCCGGGCAATGATTGCCACCTTGGCACCGGAGTTGACGAATTCCATTGCAATCGCCTTGCCCAAACCCAGACTGCCACCAGTGATGATGGTGGTGCGCCCATCCATTCTACATTCCATGTTCGCGTCCCCATTTTGCAAGTTGATAGATAACCGTTGCCTCGTACAACACCATGTTATTCGGATTTAGCCAAATGTTCAGGGCCATTCCTCATATTCCCGTGCCTTTGCCGGTGCTATCGTTGCATTGCTAGATTCTTAAATTTCGGGTGACGACACCGATCATGACAGACAAGCCAACTTTGCTCCTCGCCGGGCCGATAGCCGCGCCGCGCGTTGATTGGATGGCGGAGGCATTGCAGACCGATTGGAATATCCTGACCTGGACGGAGGATAAGCCGTTCGAGGAATTTGCCGCTCACGTCGCGCGCACCGATGCCATCGTAGGTGGGCGTGTTGAAGGCTCGTGGCCGGCGCTGCTGAAGCTCAAGCTCTACCAGCTTCCGTTCACGGGGTTTCATTGGATCGCACCCTGCGATGTGCCGCCAGGTTGTATGGTCTGCAATACCTATGAACATGAGATCGCCATCGCTGAATACGTGCTTGGCGCCATGCTGGAAAGGGAAATCGGTACGGTCGCGGCTGATAGGAAATTCCGTGCCTATGGTTGGGACGGCGGTCCGTCGCGCAGCGAGGCCTCACACGGCGAATTGTATGGCAAGACCATGGGTATCGTCGGTTATGGCCATATTGGCGTTGGAGTGGTCCGGCGCGCCCATGCTTTTGGCATGCATTGCATCGCTGTTACGCGGACCATGCGGCCAGTCCCGGAACCGCTTGAATGGCTGGAGAGCGTGGATGGCCTTGATAGATTTCTGAGCGAAAGCGACTACGTATTGATGGCCCTGCCATTGTCGGATGATACACATGGTTTGATAAACGCCACGCGCCTCGCGGGCATGAAATCCGACGCGGTCATCGTCAATGTGGGCCGTGGCCTGGTCATCGACGAAGGCGCGCTATACAGCGCGCTGGCCGAGCGCCGTATTGGCGGGGCGATCATTGATGTCTGGTACGATTATCCCAGCGACGAAGTGGAGAACCCGGCCCCGTCGCGATATCCGTTTCAGGAACTGGACAATATCGTCATGACGCCTCATTGCAGCTCCCACAGCGAAGCCGCGCGGGTGCGGCGCTGGGATTCCGTCGCCGCCAATGTGGACCGTCTTGCCCGCGGGGAGCCGTTGCGGAATGTCTGTTTCGAAGGGATTGGTTAAACCACCTTGCCCTGGCGCAGGTGGGCGATATCGTCCTCGCTAACCTGCAACAGATCGCGCAGAACTTCATCGGTATGTTCGCCAAGCTCTGGCGGGCGGGTGATCTTGGCTGGCGAGGCGGAGAGCTTGATCGGGCAGCCCACGGTCTGATAGGTGCCGCGCTGGCCGTATTGCAGATCAACAATCATCTCGCGGGCCTTTAGATGTGGATCAGCCAGGACCTCGCCGGTATCCTGGCAGGCCCCGGCAGGCACTCCCGCTTCACCCATCATCCGCATGATCTCGTGCTTGTCGCGGGTTTGGGTCCATTCGCCAATAATTGCGTCCAGGTCCTGGCGGTTTGCCCAGCGGTCCTCCATGGTCTTGAAGCGTGGATCATCGGCCAGCTCCGGCCTGCCGATCACACCAAGGAAGGCAAGCCACATCTGCGCCTGGGCAAAGATGTAGACATAGTCGTTGGGCCCGCCCGGATGGCAGGGATACAAGGTGCCGGGAATGTTTTGGCCAAGCTGGTTGCCAGTGCGCCCCATGACGTGGCCATGGCGCTGATGGTCGCGCAGGCTTACCCGGCATAGATTGACTACGGCGTCCTGCATGGAAACCTCCACATGCTGGCCCAGGCCGGTGGCATGGCGCTGCTGCAATGCCGCCAGAATGCCGATCACCGTATGCATGCCGGTGCCTGAATCGCCTACCGAGGGCCAAAGATAGGTCGGCGGGCCATCGGGCTGTCCCGTGACACTCATCGCCCCGCCCATAGCCTGGGCGATGGGTTCAAAACTTTTGTAGTCCGCATAGGGACCATAGGTGCCAAAGCCCTTGATGGTGGAATAGATTAGGCCCGGGTTGATATCTTTAAGCACGTCATAGCCTAGCCCGAGCCGGTCCAGGGCGCCGGGCGCGAAATTCTCGACCAATACATCTGATTCCACGATCAGCTTCTTGAACAGCACCTTGCCCTCATCGGATTTCAGGTTCAGGGTCAGGCTGCGCTTGTTGGCATTCAGGATCAGAAAGAACAGGCTATCGCCTTTGCCATCCGCCATGTTGCGCCGCGCAACATCACCGCCTGTCGGTTCTTCCAGCTTAATCACGTCGGCACCGAGAAAGCCCAGGATCTGCGCGCAGGCCGGGCCTGCCTGATTGTGCGTCATGTCGATAACGCGGACGCCGTCCAATGCCGTGCTCATGGCTATATTTCTCCCAGNGTTGATGTTGGCGAAAATCCTAGCACTNAGTCAGGATGGATCATAACNTTTGCCCCTCGGTTTCGCGCTTAGCCANGGGATGCNAATGTATGTCAGACGGATCGGGATCATCCTTGTAGCCTTCCTCCTCATTGCATCCGTTCAATCGTCCGCGGCGGATTAGGCGAACGACGTCGACATTCAGCCGCGCCAGTTGGGAGCCACGCCGCAGTCGGGCCAAGATCTTGATATCCAGTATCCCTGCAAGTTCTGGAGCACCTGTGAATTGGCGGACTTCACCAAGAGGCTGGATATCTATGCGCTGTTCGTGATGCACCAGGGCACGCCGGTATTGCATTCTGTTGAACCAGAGTATGGCACAGACAAGAAATGCAAGAAGAAGACAGCCCGCGAGCGCTATGGCATTGCCTCNATCGTGAAATCAACAACCNCTCTNTTGGCCGGCTANGTTTTCAATGATCNAAAATTTAGCGCGCCGGTTGATATTTGANCCACGGCTAAGNACGCACATGCCGAACCTGGCATCACGTATCCGAACGAAGAAGCGACCCTGCGTGACCTTCTACAAATGTCCAGTGGTATCGGGTGGGATGAAAATAGCGAAAAGCAAAAGGCGGTCATCCGAATAGAAAANATTTCCGACGGCACGTACCCGCGTCCATATCCAAAACACCTTGCGTCATGGCGCCACGGTGGACGGATTATTCGAGGTGCTGCAGCTAATCGCCAGTCTTGGCATCTATTCTTGTACCGTGGGCGTGCCCATCCTGGCGAAGGAATCCGAGACGGCCAAATCGACCTCAACTGGCCTTGGACGCCGTTTTCAACTTGCTATAAGCTTTTGGCGTTGGTGCAACGTAGTTTGAGAAAGGGCGGGAACAGCCATGGCGGATATCATCATCATCGGTGGCAGTATCATGGGTTCTAGCATCGCCTATCATCTGGCGATGACCGGGCGCGCGGGCAATGTTTGTGTGATCGAACCGGATCCGACCTATGAATGGGCGGCGGCGCCGCGCTCATCGGGTGGTGTACGCTTGATGCATGGCTTGCCTGAAAACATCGAAATGTCCCGTTACGGGCGCGAGGTCTACAAGGATTTCGCCCGCTTGATGGACGTGGACGGCCAACCGGGCAGCTTTGAATTTCTCGAACATGGCTATCTGTATCTTGTCTCTGGCGCCGAAGGGGTCGGGGCGGCGGAAGAAAGCTGGCGCATTCAAAGAGAATGTGGCGTGCCCAATGATTTGCTGGACCGCGAGGGGTTGGCGGCGCGCTTTCCTTCATTGAACGTGGCCGATGTGGATGCGGCGATCCACGGACCGCAGGATGGTTTCATTGATCCCAATGCCGCCGTGCTGGGTTTTCGCCGCAAGGCAATTAGTCTTGGCGTTGAATATATCGAGGACAAGGTAGTTGATATTGAGGTTCATGGCGGTCTGGCACGGAGTGTGGTGCTGGAATCCGGTGATAAGGTTACGGGCGATATCATTGTTAATGTGGCAGGTGCCTGGGGGCCGAAAATTAGCGCTATGGTCGGCATGACGGTGCCGGTGGAACCATTGAGCCGCAATACCTTCTATTTTGATATTCGCGGCCAGATCGAAACNATGCCGCTGACCAACAGCCCCAGCGGCGTCACCTTTCGCCAAGAGGGCGCTGGCTTCACCGCCGGGCAAACCGACACTAATGTGCCTTTCGGTTTCGATTTCGACGTCAAGCACGAAATGTTCGATGAAGTGTTCTGGCCCTATCTGGCGCATCGGGTGCCCGCCTTTGAGGCGTTGCAGGTCAAGCGCGGCTGGGCTGGGCACTACGCCTATAACCGTATGGACGGTTGCACTATTATCGGCAAGTACATCGGCGGCCTAGATAATTTCTATGTCGCCACCGGCTTTACCGGCGCCGGCTTGCAAAAGGGCCCGGCGATTGGCCGCGCCATGACTGAATTGCTGCTCGATGGCNGCTATCAGTCAATCGATCTCTCACGCATGTCCTATCAGCGGGTGATCGACGAGGAGCCTTTGGTGGAACCNGGATTCACGGCCTGAAGTTTTTTGGCCGAGGCCTTTTTTCAGGCANATTAGTGGGCATTTATGAGANGCAAGTTGTCGTACGGAACAGNGGGAGTGAAGATATTCAACCCCAAGACTAGTTTGCTGTTGGCCCTGGTAGGTATTTTGGTGGGGCATTACGCATATTTGCATGATCTGCTGTTCGGAGGCNCGGTTATCATGATGGGCCAGCGTCATGGTCTGTATCCGCGGTTGGCTTGATTATTGCCTTGGCCGGTCTGTGGTTTGCCGTGTGCGGCAACGGGGACGAGGCCGCATAGACCTGGGCTAGGCGCTTTGCTAAATAAAGTTCGCCAANAAAAGTTTTCTAAGCAATAAGGCCTAGCCTGAAGAAGGCTAACCNCTTGGTGTGGNGGGCTTTCAAGGTAAGANTCGAGCTTGCGACAAGGTGGTTAGTCTATGACAAGGCGATGAACCATTGGCTGGGCCCGNACGCACTACAACCAACGACACCCGACAACTGCGTACATTGTGGCGGTGAGCCTAAAACGTCTTGCTGCTGTTCTTGGCGGGGATGATCGACATTGCTTCATATGATTAGGTTCCNGGTATCCAGCGCTGAAAAGCAAGCGTCAGCGGGAAGCCGATCAGAGCNAATAGGGCCAGGTTTGTTTCCCCACTGGCCGCGATCAGCAATGCATCTAGCAGGCAAATTCCGGCCAATAGGGAGATCACGGCCCGGGATACATTGATACGGGNGGGAAACACCAGAAACGAAAGTGCGTACAAAACCCAAAGCAGAAAGGCCGCTAAAATNAGCATGCTTGTCCGATCGACTTCGAGCACCCCCGCGACATAAGCGAAAGGAACACCAAGAAANATCAGGGGCCATAGATTTGTAATTTGGTTGAGATTTTCCTGCTTGGCGGCAAANGTCAAACCGATCAGGTAACACAGCAAGACAGCCGCGCCAAAATACAATCCGTTTGGCAATGCTGTTGTTATCACCAGACCGGCAGCAATATAAACCAACATACGGCAGGCCCCCATAACCAATGGGCCCAGGGGATTATTCTTGTGGTGCCAGTCATAAAATACGATACAAGCCGCCAGCAACAGCCCCGCGATTGCCGGCGCCCATCCGATACCATCCGGTAACCGTGTGCCAGCGCACGCCAAACCGATGATCCCCAATGCCAACATGGCAAAGCCAAGACAGAATACTGTTCGGGCGGAAACTTGACCCGATGGGATCGGCCTATCCGGGCGTTCAGCGGCATCGATCTTGGCGTCAAATGCATCGTTGAGATACATGCCGCCAAGGTAAAAAAATGTCATCGATATCATCAGGGCGGCGATCTGCGCGGCGCTCGCGCCCGCGCCGGCAAGCGTCAACCCGGCTAGAACATTGGTCCAGACGGTTGGCAAGTTCGAGACGCGCCCAAGACGCAATGCAACCTGAATATTCATCAAATCTGGCTCCGGAACCTATCGCCGCGNTNCGCGGCTTTTAAGCCAGGCCAGACTATCAAGAATAACAGTCTCTTCCATTTCGTTGACTTCATGCCCCGTGCCGATACCGGTCAACAGGGTTATAGTCAATTCACCACCAAGATGTTCACGAAACTCTCTCAGACCGGCAAGAACCATCAGGCCATTGTCAGCATCGCATATCTCAAGCGCCGGGTGCCACAGCTCGAACCCCAGTTTTTCGAGTAGGGCGCAGATACGTTCTTCATTGCCCGCCCCGAGGTATCCCTTGGCGACACTGTATCGGCTATCCAGGGCCAGACCGATGGCGACGGCTTCACCATGGCGCACGGAATGATGGGTCATGGATTCAAGCTTGTGCGCAGCCCAGTGACCATAGTCCAGNGGCCGGGCGCTACCAGCCTCGAAAGGGTCGCCGCCATGGGCAATTTGATGCATGTGCAACTCAGCGCAGCGGCGGATCAGATGATTTACGGCGGTAGGGTCAAACGCGGCCAAGGCGTCGGCATTGGCTTCGAGAGCGGCAAAAAATCCACCATCCCGGATCAGTGCAACTTTGACTGCTTCGGCCATGCCGGCCCGACGGTCACGTTCACTCAATGTTGCGAGATAAGCGGAATCATTGATCACCGCGAACGGTGGCGCGAAACAACCCAGCAGGTTTTTCGAGCCCCAGGCGTTGACCCCAGACTTAACCCCAACACCTGAATCATTTTGTGCCAGTACCGTCGTCGGTACCCGGATCATGCGCAGACCCCTGTGTGTCGTTGCCGCGACATAGCCGATCATATCCAGAAAGGCGCCACCTCCGATGGCCACGACAAAGGAGTGCCGGTCAATGCCAAGGTCCAGCATCTGCCTTTGCAGACGGGTGACAAGGTCTGGATCGTTCTTGACGCTTTCCCCGCCCGCCAGGATTTCCGGCGCTGTCACCAGGCTCATCGTTGCCGCATTGGCCAGGGCATAGGACGTGATATCATCAGCCAGCGCCGGTAGGGCGTGGGCCACACCTTCATCGATAAAGACAACAAGGCGGTGCAGGCGATTGGTTTCCAGACGGCTCAGCGCCTGGACAAAAATCTCGTTGTCAGCGGCGAACATATGCTGGGTAAAATAGACCGGATAGGTGAACGGCACGGAAAACTGCTGCATGTACACATCAGTGTTTGTCTGCAGTTGCGTTTCAAGATCGCCCATATCTCGTGCCTCAACCATTAAGCTCTGATCTCCCCCAATATCTCTGATGTGCGTTCCCGGTCACCAGCTTAGCTATGAATGTGGTATTTTGTCCATCATTTGCCACCTCACGCGTCCCGATCAAATAGGTGGCGCAGGATCATGTCCTTGACGGCGACCGGTGCCAACGGACCGTCTTCAGCGAATTCGGGTTCAGACGTAATAAAAACCGCGCCGTCACGGTCGTTGTCCGTGGGTCGCCCATGCGAGCCCTTTACCAGTGCCGCATCCAGCGGAATGACGTCCATCAAGGTGCGAAAGCCAAGGATTTTCTTGATCAGACGCCAGATAACGGCAACTTTTGGAAATTTGATGGCCGGGTCCATAAACAGCTCAACCGGGTCATAGCCGGGCTTGCGATGGATTTCGACCGTGCGGGCAAAATCCGGGCATTTGGTATCGTCCAGCCAATAATAATATGTAAACCAGCTGTCGGCATTTGAAATGGCAATTAGATCACCGGCCCGATCATGATCCAGCCCATATTCGGCTTTGTTGGTCGCGTCCAATACTTTTTCGACGCCTGGTTGGGCTTCGACTAGGGCTTTGATTTCTTCCTCACGGCTGCTGTCATTGACATAGATATGAGCGATCTGGTGATCGGCCACCGCAAAGGCTCCACTGGCGCCTGGATCGAGGATTTCGCGGCCATGTTCTTCTTCACGGACCTGGATTAGACCAGCCTCGCGCAACACCCGGTTCAAATGAATGGGCCTGTCAACCGGCGTGATGCCATATTCCGACAGCACGATGATCCGGGCACCGTCCGCCTGGGCCCGTTCGATCACCTGACCGCAGACGCCGTCAACTTCGAGTAAATCCGTCACGATATCAGGATGATTGGGGCCAAGGCGCTGCATATTGTAGTCAAGATGAGGAAAATAGGCCAAGGTCAGGGTGGGGTCCCGCGTTTCCATGACATGAACCGTGGCATCACTAATCCACTGGCTGGAAGAAATATCGGTAGCTGGTCCCCAGAAACGAAAAAGTGGAAAAAATCCAAGTTTTTTTGTCAGCTCAACCCGCAGGCTTTCCGGTTTGGCGTAACAATCTGGCAATTTGCGACCGTCCGCCGGATACATAGGGCGTGGCGTTACGCCAATATCGGCACTGAGATACATATTGTACCACCAGAACATATTGGCGCAGGTAAATGTCTTGTCGCGCGCCTTCGCTGTCTCCCAGACCCAGTCACCCTTGATCAGCTTATTGGATTGCCGCCAGAACCAGATTTCCGAGAGGCCCTTGAAAAACCAGCCGTTGCCAACGATACCGTGTTCGCTGGGCATTGCGCCGGTAAGATAGGTTACTTGTGATGCGCAGGTTACGGCGGGGGTCACCGTATGCAACGGCCGCATACCTCCCTGATCAGCGAGCCGCTTGAGGTTTGGCGTATGCTCGCCCACCATGGATGGCGATAATCCGACAACATTTAATACGACCGTCTTACGCATTCCGTCAGGTTCCCTATTACTTTGTCATTTGTCGTGGCCGCCCAAAGGGCAACATTGACCAATAAAACCGAGCCGCGCACTGAAAAATCACTTAAGTTGCGACAGCCGGATAACCCTAGGCTTATCCTCTTACTGTTTGCCTGCAGCCATTGCCCTTAAAACAAGCGATAGGCCGACTGAATTCAATTCTGAATCCCGGAGAAAACTTGCGGTGCATGACATCGGCAACGACAGCAATGCGTTCGTCGCGATCATAGACGTCATCCCATGCGGCGTTTTCTGGAGCCCCCCGGTAGCACGCTTGTAGACGAAGGAGGGCTTGTAGCATTTGAGCGCTAGCTTGGGGGCTCAGATTTTTTTGAAATATTCGATCAAGATATCGGCGTCCTCGTTGGTAATGCCTAGATTTGGCATCAAAGTGCCCGGTTTTACAGAAGCAGGATCCTTTAGCCATGCCTTCATGTTTTCCGGGGTGTTTTTCAGCCTCCCCCCAAGCAGGCGTTTTCGCGTTTTCATACCCTTCAGGGACGGCCCGGCATCGCCGTAGGCGTCTTCAACACCGGGAATGAAGTGGCAGCCGCCACACGCTTTTTCCTGTAAGAGCGCTTTGGCCTCAGGCGATGCGTTAGCGCTTCCGGCACCCCCAGCAATGCTAAAGACAAAAAGCACCAGTGCCATACCAGCCAAGGAAGTGGACGACTTGCGCTGTCTTGGACAGAAAGTGGCAGGCTGGAGACGGGGACCCAACGTCAGAGCAAAATTAATGAACTGGAGTACCTTCGTCATTATTCGTCTTTTCTATTTGAGAAATTAGTCTTTCCGAATTGAAATTAAACAATACAAACAGAGGATATCGTTCTGCAAAACGGCAGAAACCTGGCCGCCTTTCGACGACCAGGAATCTAACCGGCTAATTTAGGCTTACGGTACGATCTTATACACTGTATCGCGAGAGCCGAATGGCCCCATGGAATCCGACGTCAAGGCATAAATATTGCCTTTAAGGTCTTGCAAAACGGCCAGTACATGGGTTTTGAAATCATGATTGGTCACGTTAGCCCGCTCAAAGCCCCACTTGCCACCGCTTTTGGTCGCAGCATAAAGCCTGCCACTCTTGCCGCCGAAGGTCATGCTCCAGTCGCCAAAGAAATATTTGCCCTGCCAGGACTTGTGGCTGCCGCGATAGACGGAACCACCAATCACGTTTATACCATAGCAATTCTTACCCTTGAATTTAACGCAGTGATTGTACTCGATGATTGGGGCAATCATTTTGTGGTCGGCATTACAGAACTTCGGGTGGTCATTCGGGTTGAGGTAATCGAAGCATTGATTTCCTTCCAATACGCGCCAGCCGTAGTTGCCACCACTGGTAACGATGTCCACTTCCTCGTAACTGTTCTGTTGAACGTCGGCTACGAAGAGCTCGTGTTTGCCGCCGGTATCGAAGGTCATCCGCCAGGGATTCCGAAAGCCATACGCGAAGATCTCGCCCCGAGCACCCTTCTGATTAACAAAAGGATTGTCCGCTGGAATCCCGTACTCAAGACCATCAGACTTTGAATCGACGTCGATCCGCAAGATCTTACCTAAAAGGTTGCTCAAGTCCTGTGCGTTGCCTATTTTTTTATTATGACCCCAACCCCAGTCATCAGCAAATCCGCCATCGCCAAGGCTTATGTAAAGTTTGCCGTCTGGCCCAAATTCCAACGCACCGCCGTTGTGATTGAACTGCGGCTGTTCGATCATCATCAGCACACGTTCGGAACCAGCATCAGCAACATTGGGGTTGTCGGAGACTTTGAATTCGGAAACGTAGGTGGTGTGATTCCCGAAAATCTCGTGGACTAAGCTTTCTTCCTCGCGCACAATCTCCCGACTCGAATAGACATAAAATTTGCCATTAGTCTTATAGTCGGGATGGAACGCAAACCCCAGCGTGCCCCGCTCATCAAAGCGAACATATTGTTTGACAATCTTGGCTCTCAGGTCGAGAAATGGTTTCGGCCTCATCGTACCGTCGGCATTAACCACGACAATCGCGCCTGTCTGTTCCATGATGAAAATTCGCCCGGTACCATCGGGTGCTTCCTTGAGGTCGATAGGAGCCCCGAGCCCTGTTGCAAAGGCCTCAACCTTGACATCCAACGCTGCCGCAGGGCTGCTAATAAACGCCAAGGAAACAGCTACCGATGCAGCTAATTTTTGTATTGTGCGCACAATAAACCTCCTCCTGTTTTGAGTATCATTAGTTCTTGTTGCTAGAGCAAAGCTTTAGCAACACGCTGATTTTACAAGCTATNGGTTAGACCACAAAGCCTCTGAAAAAAGCCATTATGGCGTGTAAACAAAGAAAACCAATTGTTTCAGAACCTCTCCGTNAAACAAGTTTAACGACACNAATGTTAGTGCGTTAATAAACTTTAGTAAACCGCGTTAATGAGCTGGTCCCAGNAATNCGGANAGTAGNTTAAGGGTATTCCGCCCTGTGAGGAGGAATATGAAGATGACGAAACGCCGCCGTTTNACGGCTGCTTTCAAAGCCCAGGTGGCGCTTGATGCGCNTCTCGGCGACAAGACGNTCCAGGAGATTGNGGTTCATTGCAAGGTGCATCCGAACCAGGTGAGCACNTGGAAGCGCTAGGCCATGGATGGTTTGGGCGCGATATTTNCNAACGGCGCCGACAAGGNAGGGAGCGATCNCGAGGNGNAAGTCCACCATCTGCACGCNAANATCGGGGAACTGNCGGTGGAACGGGATTTTTTGGCTAGNNGGTTGGCGCGCGTTCCGCCAAGGAACGTAAAACGATGATCGAGCATGNCAACCTGGATCTGAGNATTGTCCNGCAATGCAACATTCTCTCGCTCAGTCGCTCGTNGTANTAATTACACCGCGAAAGGCGAGCGCGCGGAGAACCTGGCGCTGATGCGGCGGATCGACGAGCTGTTCATAAAGTATTCGTTNTACGGCTCTCGCCAGANGGCCGGCAATTGCGCCGCGGGGGCCAATGCGTTGGCCGTCACGGGGTTCNTCGTCTGATGCGTCTGTTAGGNCTGGAGGCGATNTACCAAGNGCCCCGAACCTCCGNTCCGCAGCCGGCGCACCGGATTTATCCNNATCTGCTCAGGGGCANGGCGATCACGCGGGCCAANCAAGTCTGGTGCTCCGATATCACTTACATCCCCGTNCAACATGGCTTTCTATACCTNGTCGNGATCATGGACTGGGCGACCCGCNATGTGCTTGCCTGGNGGCTATCCAATACCATGGATACCCGGTTCTGCCTTGAGGGCCTGAATGAAGCCCTGGCCCGATACGGCAAACCGNAGATCTTCAACACGGATCAAGGCAGTCAATTCACCTCCCTGGCCTTCANTGGGGCGCTCAAGGNTGCTGGCGTGGCGATNTCCATGGANAACATNTTCATCGAACGGCTGTGGCGCAGCCTCAAATANGAGTCGGTCTATTTGCATGAGATGACGGNTGGCTTTGTGGCGGAACGGGTGATCGCCNATTGGCTTGGTTTTTACAACNCCGAGAGNNCCCATTTATTCCTCGACGGCCAAACACCACTNGAGGCCTATCACCGAGGCCNGCCNGTGNATATGATGGGTAAGCCAAGCGGCTTACCCATCNTANCCACCGGCTCAACAACAGCAGAAGTATGATATCNATTTAAAGAAGAATTTGGCGGTATCATCAGACAACGGAATACACCTTAAACAGGCCGTCAAACTGTCCAACAATCTGGAACCACCTCAAAAGCTTAACCAGGGTTGGCGAGTTTGCCATGGTCTTTCCCCGGGGCACTGTGTTAATTGTTACGAACAACTGGATAATGCGTGGTCGCCCGATGGAGAAACCGGATCACGCTCTCCCACGGCACATCATTTGGGCATTGCTTTCCACACCGGATCGACGCAAAAATAAAAGTTATTGACCCTTTCCTTATGAACTTGGTGAGAATGCTGGCCTGCAACCAAATTGTGGATTTCGTGACAAGCAGGATATGAATAGCCACAAGGCCATGGACTCGGCCGCGATCTTATGAATTTTTGACTTTGCGAAATTTTAGCTGGAACCTGAAACGGACAATCACCCATGAGACTCGACCCCGACGGCGATTGTCACCTAACCTATTGCACCAATATCCATGCCGGTGAAACCTGGGAAGAAGTGCAGCGCAATCTGGCGCTTTATCTGCCCCAAGCCAAAGCCGCTTTGTCACCTAGCGCACCGTTCGGCGTTGGTCTGAGGCTTTCGGGGATCGCCGCGGCAAGTCTGGCCGACGAGGACGTTCGCAATGATTTCAAGGCCTTTCTGGCCGAGCGGCATTTGTACGTATTCACGCTAAATGGCTTCCCCTATGGCGATTTTCACGGCACGCCGGTTAAGGAAAATGTCTACTTGCCGGACTGGCGGGATCCAGCCCGGCTGACCTATACAGACCAGCTGGCCGACATCCTTGCCGATATTCTGCCTGACCGCGTGAGCGGCACCATCAGTACCGTGCCCGGTGCCTTCAAGGCCTTGATCCGGACGGACGAGGATGTCAGCGCCATGATGCAGAACATGGTGCGTCATGTGGCGCACTTGGTTGAGCTCCATCAACAAACTGACAAGTTGATTTCCCTGACCCTGGAGCCGGAACCCTGTTGCTTCATTGAGACAATTGATGAATCGGTGGCGTTTTTTGATGGCCATCTGTATTCGGTCGCGGCCCGTGAATTTCTGCAAGGGCTGACCGGTCTGGATGAGGCGGCCGCCGATGCCGCCCTGCGTCGTCACCTCGGCCTCTGTCTCGATCTCTGCCACGCTGCGATTGAATTTGAGGACGCCGCCGAGGTGGTACGCAAACTGAAGGCGGCAGACATCTCTGTCGGCAAGATGCAAATCAGCGCCGGTTTGCGCTTCGCACCTGTCGGCGATCGCACCTTAGAGCTGCTACGTCCTTTTGATGATGCCGTCTACCTGCATCAGACTGTGGCAAAACATGACGGCGCCCTGACGCGCCATGTCGATCTGAAACAGGCCTTTGAATCTCATTCCGCTGGAGCCAGGTCTGATGAATGGCGAGTGCATTTTCACGTGCCTGTTTTTTTAGATGATCTCGGCGAATTTTCCACAACGCAGAATTTTATTCGCGAGATTTTGGCGATTCATCGGGACAATCCCATCTCCAGCCACCTCGAAGTCGAGACCTATACCTGGAATGTCTTGCCCGCTGAATATCGCGATGTTGATGTTGTTGATGCCGTTGTGCGTGAACTGAACTGGGTTCGTCAGCAACTCGATGTGAGCGACCGTGACTGAGCTGGCTCAACCGCTTGAATTGATGCGACAATGGCTACAAGACCGCCTGTCTCCTGACGCCTGGGGCTGGCTTTCGCAAACGATTGCCCGCCTCGAAAATGGCGGCGCGGACCGAGACCTGTATTTTGCCATCAGTCTGGTGCCGCGTAAACTTGGCAAGGCCGATCTTGTCTTGAACGCCGTTGATCTGGCGGCAGCCGATACGGCGCGCAGCGGTTGGCGCCCCGCGGGGTGGAGCGTTGATCAGGCCGCCCGCATGGTTCTGATGCTATGTGCCACACCCGAGGGGGCGGAGTTTGCCCGGCGACTGGAACAATTGTGCATTACCGCCGATGTACGGGAATCGATCGCCTTCTATCAGGGCCTGCCGCTGTATCCCGAACCCGAACGTTATATTGCCCGCGCCGGCGAAGGCGCCCGTACCAATATGAAAGCCGTATTCGAAGCCGTTGCCCACCACAACCCTTATCCCTCGGAATATTTTTCCGAGAACGCCTGGAATCAAATGGTGCTAAAGACGATTTTTGTTGGCAGCTCGCTTGATCCTATTCAGGGCTTGGATGCCCGCCGCAACAGAGATTTGGCGCTGACACTGATTGACTATGCCCATGAACGGTGGGCCGCCAGCCGCACCATTGCGCCCGAGCTGTGGCGCATGATTGGACCTTTCGTGGAAAGCGGCATGATTGCCGATTTGCAACGCGCGTTGGCAAGTGACGTGCTGGCAGAGCGCCAGGCGGCAGCCTTGGCTCTCAGGGAATGCACCCATGAAGACGCGCCGGCGCTATTGAAGACGGTGCCCGATATCGATTCAAATATTGAAGTAGGCCGTGTTTCTTGGGAGACTGTTTGCCGTGAGGCACTGTTACTCTGACACGACAAGGCTTTATTAGGGATAATCAGATGAAGACCATCGATCCGCACATTCACATGAGCGCCCGCACCACCGACGACTATGAGGCCATGGCTGCAGCCGGCGTCGTCGCCGTCATCGAACCGGCTTTCTGGCTGGGCCAGACACGGACCAACGTCGGCAGTTTCATTGATTATTATTCCTCCCTGATCGGCTGGGAGCGTTTCCGGGCCGCGCAATTCGGCATCAGCCACTATTGCACCATTGGACTCAACAGCAAGGAAGCCAACAACGAGGCCTTGGCTGAAGAAGTCATGGATATCCTGCCGCGCTTCGCTACCAAGGAAGGCGTCGTCGCCATTGGTGAAATCGGCTACGACGAACAATCAGATGCCGAGGACAAATATTACCGGGCGCAGCTTGAACTGGCGCGTGAGCTCGACATGCTGGTGATGATCCACACGCCGCATCGGGACAAGAAAAAAGGCACTACCCGTTCCATGGATGTTTGCCTTGAACATGGCTTGCCGCCGCATAAAGTGATCGTCGATCATAACAACGAAGAGACCGTTAAAGAGACGCTGGACCGCGGCTTCTGGGCCGCTTTCACGCTCTATCCACAAACGAAAATGGGCAATGAACGCATGGTGGAAGTCGTGCGGCAATACGGCTCCGAACGTATCATTTGCGATTCCAGCGCTGACTGGGGTGTGTCTGATCCGCTCGCCGTGCCCAAGGTCGCCAACCTGATGGGGCAGCGCGGTATTGATGAACACCACATCCAGATGACCTGCTACCAAAACGCCATCAATGCCTACGGTCAAAGCGGCCAATTCAATGAAACGGACTGGCTCGACCCGACCCCGATTGATCAGCGCACCTTGTTTGAGGACAACTCGGTGCTGCGCGGTCAGGACCCGCGTGTTGACGTGGTCGATATTCCAGTACTAGTGAAAGATGCCGCTGTCGGCTGAACGCCTTATGTCTTTGCTTGACGATCCCGGCATCGATTTCGATCTTACGGTTCCGGTTGTTGTCATTGGCGGTGGCGCCTGCGGCCTGGTCGCCGCCCTGAGTGCCCATGACCAGGATGCTGAAGTTGTCGTGCTTGAACGCGACCCAACTCCCAGGGGATCGACAGCCCTATCGTCCGGCATGATCACTGCCTGTGGAACCGAGCTGCAGAAGGCTGCCGGCATCACCGACGACACCCCTGAATTGTTTGCGCGCGATATTCAGGCCAAGGCGGACGGCAAGGCCGACCCGGACCTGTTGGCCGCCATATGTGCTGGCTCCGGGCTAACAATTGACTGGCTGGTTTCCGCCCACGATCTCGATCTGGTACTGGTCGATGGCGCGCCCTATCCCGGCCATAGCCGCCAGCGCACCCATGCCCCGCCGACGAACAGCGGGTCGGATTTAATGGCCGACTTGTTACGCGCCGTTGATAAGGCCGGCATTGATGTCATCACCAATGCCACCGTCGACAACCTGATTGTAGAAGGCGAGCATGTCAGAGGTGTGCAAATCATACGGCCGGATGACAGCACGGAACGGCTGGGTTGCGGTGCCCTGATTCTGGCCTCGAGTGGCTTCGGCGGCAACCCTGGCATGGTGGCTGACTATTTGCCGGACATGGCCGGGTCGTTCTATTTTGGCCATGTGGGCAACAAGGGCGATGCGGTACGGTGGGGGCAAGCCCTGGGCGCGGCTTGTAAAAACATGGGCTCGTTCCAGGGGCACGGTTCCGTGGCCACACCGCATGCCAGTACCGTCTCCTGGGCACTGTTAAATGGCGGTGGAATATTGGTCAATGGGATGGGCAAACGTTTCTGCGACGAAAGCCTCGGCGCTTCGGAATTGGCAGCAACGGTTTGCCAACAAGGCAAGAACGTGTGGTCGATAATTGACAGGCGTCTGCATGATGGCGCTCTGCGCTTTCCGGATTTTGCGGCCCTGAAACAGTTGGGTGCAATCAAGTCCGGGGCGACAGCCACAGACCTCGCTCACGCCTGCAGTCTTCCTGTTGAGGCCTTCGAGAAAACATTGGCAGATTTGCAAAAATCACCCGCCCTAGCAGCGCCCTACTATGCCATCCGTGTCACCGGCGCGCTGCTACAGACGCAAGGCGGCCTAGCCATCGACAAGAAGGCCCGTACCCTGCGACCCGACGGCGTAGCCTTGCCTAATCTGTTTGCAGGCGGTGGCGCGGCACAGGGCATATCCGGCACAGACGGAACCGGCTATCTGTCATGCAATGGCTTGCTGTCCGCAGTTACACTGGGGCGCATTGCCGGTTTTGAGGCCGCTAAACAAGCTAGCGGGTTGCCGACCCCCGCCTCTGCCACATGCAATAGAACCTACCGAACATAGACATGAGAACGAACGGGCATGGATCGCCTATACAACGCAGGCTCCACGGTCTACGTGTCGTCGGTCACATCTCAGAATATGCTCTGGTACATGAGTGAATTGGCTCCCAATAAAGGAAGGCCCTCGACTTATCATCGAGCATGCAGACCTAGTGAACGAAGCTGGGCGGCAACAGTTCCTGTTCGTGCCCGTCAATCAATAGATGATGGAGGTGCTGACTGTGGCTGGCGATGCCGGGGAAGCCGAGCATAATCGCGATGACGAAGAGAGCGAAGACCACGAATTTGATGACGGTAACGTTGGCGAGGTCGCCATCGATGGCCGCGGCATTGCGGTTGATATTAATGATATGGAGCCCGATTATCGAACCTTCGGAGAGCCCGACCTCCGCGTCATGGCTCGCGTAGGGTCGGGCGGCAAGGAACTGGCTAAATCCTATACGGTGCCCATGCCGTCCATCAATGTACTGGGCCGGTATGATAGAGCCAGTTGTACCGAAACGGAACAACCAGAACCGTGCCATGTGACTTGAAACTGTGCGTCATCAACAATCTACCCCGCTGGTTTCGGCTGGCGGGACATCTCTTTGGTCGAAAGCGTCAGGTTTTGCCGGCGGCCTTGAGTACTGCCCCATATTCTTCAAGCGGCACGTTTTTCGGGAATGGAATTCGGCTGGGTCCATCAGCTTCATAGTCACCGTCGGTAATTGTCTGGCTGGTCACTTTGTCTGGATTGCGCCACACCATAACTCGGACTTGTGTACCCTGGACATGCATTGTTGGCATGGTGAATGCGAGTTGCGCCATATTTCGTGCGAGCTCTTCGCTCCCTGTTCTCGCGACACAAATATCTTTGTGGCTGCTTGGAAGCCAGTTTGGATCTGCAGTGTTAATTGGGGTGAGTTTGAAGAAGGGCATCTGTATCATTTTGATAATATTTTGAGGTTGTAATTATACGCGCCTGTAACCTTGTTGTAATTGCGCAAATAGGTATTCGTTATAGAACCCTCGCGTATCCCTGGCCTACCCTGGATCTATTTTTTAAAAAAAAGGGTTAGCCGATGAAGGCTAACCCTTTGATATAATTGGCTCCCCGGGCAAGACTCGAACTTGCGACAAGGCGGTTAACAGCCGCCTGCTCTACCAACTGAGCTACCGGGGATCAGTCAGACGGCGCGGTTGGAACCGCGCAGCGGGCGTTTATTACCAGATACGGCGCGGCCATGCTAGTCCGTATCGCCGCTTAATTTCAGGTTCTTCTTGACTTCTGAAAAAATAAGAACAAAATAAGAACATGTCTTGGAAACATGAAGGAAGGGTCGGTTGTGAATGGCGCCAGACGGCATGCGGTCACGGCGTTGCGGCGGCGCGTGGCGGCCATTGAGAATCACCCGCCTAAGTATGATTTGAGGCCTGCCTCTCATGGCGTGCCGTCCCAGACTCGGATTTTGACCCCAATTTTGTCCGTGGGCGTGCCGGGGATCGATGAACGCTTGCCCGTCGGTAGCCTGACGCGTGCTGGTTTACACGAAATAGTGAGTGGTCACAGCACTGGCGCGGCTCTGGCCTTTACGGCCGTATTGGCGGCCCGACGGGCTGCACTTCATCAAGCTGGCCGGGTGCTGTGGTGCTTGTCCGCTCACGGCCCATATGGGCCGGGTCTGGCGGCATACGGCCTTGGCGCGGAGCAATTGATCCTGGTACGGGGGCGGGATGACCGGCAACGCCTGTGGGCCATGGAGGAAGCTTTGAGGTGTGCTGGCTTGGCCGTGGTCGTGGGCGAGGTGGGGCATCTGGATCTGGGACAAAGCCGGCGTTTGCAACTGGCAGCGGAAGCTTCCGGCGTTACCGCCCTGTTGCTGCATACTAGGAATGGCGCCGCACAAGGCGTTAGCGCCGCGCGGACCCGTTGGCGCATCACGCCCCAGCCCAGCGCGCCGGCCCATGGTTACATCGGTATCGGCGCTCCTCGTTGCCGGGTCGAGTTGTTGCACTGCAAGGCCGGCCGGCCGGGTGAGTGGCTGTTGCAATGGAATGGCGCCGCATTTGAAGACCATGGTGTCGAGGATCAACGGAATGGAGAACCAAGAAAACCAGAATGGAAGACGGATTCTGTACCTATGGCTGCCGTATTGGCCGACGGACCGGCTGTGGCGCGCCCAACAGGCTGGGCGGAGTACGCCTACGGCGGAGCTGGATAAGTCTCTGGCCCTGGCCCTAATCGCGGCGCGGCAGGGCGGCCAGCGGGTGGCCGCGGTGAATATGGCGGCGGCGGAAGCCGGGATCGGGATGGGCATGATGTTGACTGACGCCAGGGCATTGCTGCCCGAACTTGCGGTTTATCCGATGGCGCCGGAAGAGGACGCCCGCGCCCTGGCCGGCCTGGCCGATTGGTGTGGCCGTTACAGCCCCTGGGTCAGTCTCGATGGGGACGGTGCCCATGACTCTGGAGGGCAGCATGGCATCTGCCTTGATGTCACGGGGTGCGCTCATTTGTTCGGCGGAGAAGACGCCATGCTGGCTGATTTGGTGCGACGCATGCATGGTTTTGCCATCCAGGCCCGGCTGGCCATCGCCAATAGTCTGGGTGCGGCCTGGGCGGTGGCTCGTTATGGCGGGCAGGGCACGGCCATCGTGCCTGCCAACGAGACTCGCGCGGCGCTGAAACGCCTGCCCGTGGCGGCGTTACGTCTATCGCCCGGCGCGGCTGATGCACTGGCGCGCCTTGGCCTAGGACGGATTGGTGAATTGTATGCGTTGCCGCGCGGCGCCTTAACCGCCCGCTTTGGCCGCGAGGTGACCTATCGCCTGGACCAGGCCCTGGCCAAGCTGTCCGAGCCGCTGTTGCCGCGCCCGGCCTGCACCAGTTTCTGGAGCCGCCTGGCCTTTGCCGAGCCCATTGGTCATCGGGACCATATCGCACGCGCCGCCGGGCAATTGATCAATGATCTGTGCACCGTGCTGGAGCGGGAGGAGAGAGGCGCGCGGCGGATCGAGCTGCGCCTGTATCTTGCCGACGGCACGGTGCAAAGGATCAAGGCGGGTTTGAATCGGGCCAGCCGGGAGCCGGCGCATTTATTGCGCCTTCTGGCCGAACATTTGCCTAGTTTGGAAGCCGGCTTTGGCGCCGATCTGATGCTTCTCATGGTCGGACAAAGCAACCCTCTGCCGGCTGGGCAGCGCACCCTGGACAATGGCGAGACGGGCGGTATCGAAGAACTAGCGCCTTTGTTGGACCGTCTGGGCAATCGTTTGGGGGCGGCCAATGTGGCCCGCTTCGTGCCTGTGCAAAGCCATCTGCCGGAACAGGCCGCCCGCCTGGCACCGCCTTTAACACGGGCTGTGGGAGAATGGCGCCATGTGGCCCGGCGCCCGGTCTATCTATTGCCGCGCCCCGAATTGGTCGAGGCGGTGGCCGAGGTGCCCGATGGCCCGCCAGTTATGTTCCGCTGGCGCGGCATCGCGCACCGGGTGCAACGCGGCGATGGGCCCGAACGCATCGCGCCCGAGTGGTGGCATGATATGCAGGCCGGCGCGGCCAGGCTGGCTGGTGAAACCCGCGATTATTACCGTATAGAGGACAGCCGGGGACAACGGTATTGGCTCTACCGCCAGGGTCTGTACGATGATGCCATGGCCCGGATACCTGATTGGTATCTGCACGGCTTTTTCGCCTGAGCTGTCATGAGCTACGCCGAACTGCAGGTTACCTCCAACTTCAGCTTCTTGCGCGGGGGCTCTCACCCGGACGAGCTAGCCATTACCGCCGCCGCCTTGGGGCTATCCGCCATCGCCATCACGGACCGTAACAGCCTGGCCGGCGTGGTCCGGGCCCATGTGGGCGCAAAGTCCGCCGGCATCCGCCTGCTGGTGGGCGCGCGGTTGGATTTGCAGGATGGCCCAAGCCTGTTGTGTTTTCCTAGCGACCGGGCCGCGTATGGCCGGCTGTCGCGGTTGTTGACAGTGGGCCGGCGGCGCGCGCCCAAGGGCGAATGCAGGCTTAGCCTGGACGATGTCTTGTCCTATGACCGAGGCCAGATCTTTGTCATCCTGGCCCCGCCCGAGCCGGATGAGGCCTTCGCCGAACTGCTTGAAAAGCTGGGCCGGGACTGGCCGGGATGCTGCTATCTGGCCGGCCATTATCTGTATTCAGGCGATGACCGCCGTCGCCTGGCCCGCCTTGCCGCCTTGGCGGAGGCTACGGCCATGCCCTTGGTGGCGACCAACGATGTACATTATCACGGCCCCGGCCGCCGGCCCTTGCAAGATGTTCTGTGCTGTATCAGGGAACATTGCACCCTGGCCGAAGCCGGCTTTCATCTCGATGCCAATGCCGAGCGGCATTTAAAAGACGCTGGCGAGATGACCCGACTGTTCGCCAATTATCCTGATGCCGTGGCGCGCACGGTAGAGCTGGCGGAACGTTGCCGCTTTTCCCTGGATGAACTGCGCTATGAATACCCTGCCGAGCCCGTGCCCGCGGGCCGTAGCGCGCAAGAGGAATTGCAACGGCTGACCTGGATCGGTGCCCGGGAACGTTATGGCGCGGTGATCGGGACAAACGTGCGCGATCTATTGCGCCACGAACTGGATCTGATCGGCAAACTTGAATACGCGCCCTATTTTCTGACCGTGCACGACATTGTCCGTTTTGCCCGCGAGCGGGGTATTTTGTGCCAGGGCCGGGGCTCGGCCGCCAATTCAGCCGTCTGCTATTGCCTTGGTATTACCGCCGTCGATCCCGCCCGCCTAGATCTGTTGTTCGAGCGTTTTATCTCCGCCGAGCGTGACGAGCCCCCTGACATTGATGTGGATTTTGAACACGAGCGCCGTGAAGAGGTGATCCAGTACGTCTATGAAAAGTATGGCCGTACGCGCGCCGGCATGACCGCCACGGTAATCAGCTACCGGGCCAAAAGCGCCATTCGCGAGGTCGGCAAGGCCTTGGGTCTGTCCCTGGATGCGGTCGGTGCCCTGGCGGACAATGTCTGGGGCTGGGGCGGTGACCAAGTCGAGGGCGAGAAGGTGCGCGAGATTGGCCTGGACCCCGGTGATCCCACCGTGGCGATGGCGATCCGTCTGGCTCGCGAGTTGACTGGCTTTCCCCGTCATCTGTCACAACATGTGGGCGGCTTTGTCATTACCCGTGGCGCCTTGTCCGAGGTCGTCCCCATCACCAATGCGGCCATGGCGGAGCGCACGGTGATCGAATGGGACAAGAACGATCTGGACGCTCTGGGCATTTTGAAGATCGATCTGCTGTCCCTGGGCATGCTGACCTGTATCCACAAGGGTTTTGATCTGATTGCACAACACCATGGCCGGAAGCTGAGCCTGGCCACGGTGCCGGCGGAGGATAGTGCTGTTTACGACATGCTGTGCCGGGCCGATTCCATCGGCGTCTTTCAGGTCGAAAGCCGGGCCCAGATGACCATGCTGCCGCGTCTGCGCCCACGTAATTTCTATGACCTGGTGATTGAGGTGGCGATCGTCCGGCCTGGCCCCATTCAGGGTGATATGGTACACCCTTATTTGCGCCGCCGCGCCGGCAAGGAGCGGCTGGAATATCCCTCCAAGGATCTGGAAGATGTGCTGGGCAAGACCCTGGGCATTCCCCTATTTCAGGAACAGGCCATGCGTATCGCCATCGTCGCCGCCGGCTTTACTCCGTCCGAAGCCGACCGCCTGCGCCGGACCATGGCGACATTTCGGCACACCGGCACCATTCATACCTTTCGCCACAAGATGATCGAGGGCATGGCCGCGCGCGGCTATGACCGTGATTTCGCCGAGCGTTGTTTTAAGCAGATCGAGGGCTTTGGCGAATACGGCTTTCCGGAAAGCCACGCGGCCTCCTTCGCTCTGCTAGTCTATATCTCGGCCTGGATGAAACATCATTCCCCCGCCGTTTTCGCCTGCGCCCTGTTGAACAGCCAACCCATGGGTTTCTATGCTCCGGCGCAAATCGTGCGGGATGCCCGTGAACATGGCGCGGAAGTCCTGCCAGTGGATATCAATCACTCGGATTGGGATTGTACCATCGAGGCTGGGGCCCTGCGTTTGGGCCTGCGCCAGATCCGCCACTTTCAAGAAGTCTCGGCGGAGATTCTGGTTGCGAAGCGGGGCCCAGAACACGGAGGGGGCTATGAGGGCCCGGAGGATTTGTGGAGGCGCACGGGCCTGGGTGTGGGTGCTCTGGAAAAGCTGGCGGACGCTGATGCCTGGCGTTCCACCGGGTTGGACCGGCGGCAAGCGCTTTGGACCCTGAAACGTCTGAACCAGCCCGAATTACCTCTGTTCGCCGCGGCCCAGGCTCGGCCACCCAGTGTCCATGCCACAAAAGAGGCGGAGGTCGCCCTGCCGGATATGCCCATCGGCGAACAGGTGGTGCAAGATTATGCCAGTCTGCGCCTATCCTTGAAGGATCATCCCCTGCGTCTGTTGCGCCCGGCTCTGGACCGGCGGGACATTGTCGAGAATGAAATGCTGTTGAACCTGCGAGCGGGCGCCTGGGTCACAGTCGCCGGCCTGGTTCTGGTGCGGCAGCGACCGGCCACCGCCAGCGGGGTGATCTTTATCACCATCGAGGATGAAGGCGCCGTTGCGAATATCATCGTGCGTCCACCGGTGTTCGAAAGCCATCGCCGGATCGTGCTTTCATCCCGTCTGCTGGCGGCGCGGGGACGGCTGGAGCGCGAAGGTATGATAATCCACGTTCTGGCCGAGGAACTGATTGATCTGTCCGTTGATCTGGACCGCTTGCGCGAGAATCCCGACGCCACATCTGGGCAACAGCCATTCGCCCGCCGGTGCCGTGCGGGCCATCCACGCAACGCCCACCCAGCCGCGCCGATTCCCCAGGCCCGCAGTTTTCGTTGAGCGATTTCGCTCAGTTGTTCCACTAAGTGATGATGTTCAGCATATTTTGCGTGCCGCCGCCGTCCAAGCCCTGATGGCGCATCTGATTAGTCAGGTTCATGGAACTGGCCAGGACCGTGAGGGCACCCAGGACGCCTTGCATTTGGGCGATAACCGCGCCAGCGTTCGAGGCAACTGCCCGTTCCATCATCAAGTGCAAATGATGTAGTCTGGTTTCAACCGACTAAGCACTTCCGCGCCGCTATCCGTAATAATGATCGTATGGCCCAGGCTCATGGCCAGGTTGGCGGGGCTATCGATCAGGATGGCGTGCAGGAACAACACCATGCCCGGCTCGGCCAGCAAGGGGTTGCCGCTGTACAGCATGGGCGGGACGTCCATCCAGGTGGGGCGGAAAGAGGCGCCAAGCGAATAGCCGCAAGCCGCCATACGAAGATCGCCATAGCTGTTTTCGTCGTAGATCCGGCGGTGCGCATCGTCGATCTTGCCCAGCGGATATCCTGGACGGGCAGCCTCGGTCATCGCCGAAAGGGCATCTTTCGTGACGCGAGACATCTGCCGGTGTTTTTCGCTACCTGAACCAATGGCGACAGTTCGCATCAAACAGGCGCAATAATGACGGTAGCTGCCGGCAAACTCCATGGTTAGCTGATCCTGCGCATCCAGATGACGAAAGCCCGTGGCCGAGCGGATCAGCAGCGCCCTATCGCCGGAACCAAGCACCGGCCCGGAAGGGGCCGGTTCGCCGCCGCCCGACAGGATTGCCCCTGTTCCCGCCGCTGCGATATCGCCTTCGAACGCCCCGGGTCCCGCCGTCTCCAGCATGGCTAGCAACGAGGCATCCGCCAGTTCCGCCGCCCGGCGAACATAGGCCAGTTCCGTCTCTGACTTGATCAACCGCAAGCCGCGTACCAGCGATGATGCGTCTTCCAATTCACACCAGCCGTTCAACGTGGTTTTCAAACGCTCATAATCGTGCGCCCGTAGGCCATAGCTATCGAGTTCGACGCCCATGCGTGCGCCGGCCAGGCCCTTCTCCGCCAGGATCTCCCTAAGCTCGTCCGTCGGTGAGGCATCCTCCCGGTCATACCAGATGCGGATGTCCTCAATAATGGAGGTGCGCCGGGCCTGTTCCAGATCAGGCCGTCGGGTTAGCAGCGTCAGGGGCTGTTGATCCGCCGTCAGGACGAGGCATTGAAAGAAGACATAGCCGGTAGTGTCATAGCCGCTTAGATAATAATGGCTTTCCTGGGCGAATATTAGGATCGCGGCCAATCCCCGTTCGGCCAGGATCCGCCGGGCATTGGAAATGCGCTGCTCGAATTCTGCGGCTTCGAAATGCAATGTCATTCGAACGTTCCTTTTCTGGACATCTATTTTATGTCAAAGGTCATCGACATCACACTGCGGATTGCCAACAATTAGGATCGTCATAGACCGTCGGGTCCGTGATGCTGGCGATGTGGAAGGCCTCGCTCCGTTCCACACAGGTGGGCGCAGCGGCCACGGTGATTTCTACCGCCCTTGTAAGCAGGACCAGGTCTCCGTGAACGGCGTCTTGTGCCGGGCACCTTCAATGATGATTTCGGATTTTGGGACATGGACAAAGGGCGTGTAAAGACGGGTGTCGGCGTAACCGTCCAGGGCCCGTTTTTGCGTTGCTTCGAATGCGTCAACGAATTCCGGGCGGCAATCGGGAAAAATGAAATGATCGCCACCATGCACCGCCGTCGCCACCGAATACGCCTTTTACGCGGCGGCGATGCCGAAGGCGCTGATCAGCATGATCGCATTGCGGTTTGGTGCGATGATCAGCTTCATGCTGTCTTCGGCATGGTGTCCATCGGGCACATCAATATCATCGGCCAGGGCAGAGCCGCTGAGCAGTTTGCCAATCGCGCTTATATCGACAACGTCACAGGGTGTGTCTAGCCGGGCGCCGCAGGCGCGGGCAAAGTCGATTTCCTTGTGGTGCCGCTGACCATAATCGAAGGTAACCAGGCGCAGCAATTCCGCTTCCGCCGCGATCTTGTAGGCCAGCGAAACAGAATCCAGTCCGCCAGAGCACACGACAATGGTTTTCATGTCGAAAAGTCCTTGTTTTATCCGGGTAGGCCGCGACCGGCACCTGAAAGCTCAGACGGATTTCCTTTTGCGCAGTCTATGTATCGCCGAAAAATTCCACGGCGTTGCCGTACAGCCATTTCTCCACTACCGCCTCCTTTAGGGGTAGCTGGTGAATTTCGTCGATCAATTCATCATAGCCGCAGCCGAACAGATAGCGTGAGAAGCCGATCATCACCTTGTCCTGCAATAATGAGTTGCCATATTGCAGGAACAGCTCCCAGCCCGAGCCCTCCTTGCTCAGATAGCGCGGGCGGTGGGCGGCGGTGTCACAGTATAAATTCGGATGCCGCCGTAACAGCCCCACCATATCGGTGATCCAGGGCCAGCCCGCCAGGCCGGCGCAGACCTTCAGTTCGGGAAAGTCGATGCAGATGTCATCCAGATGACGTGGGTGGCCCAGCTCGTATGGCCGGTCGTTGGCGTAGGTCATGGCGGTATAGATCCGCACGGGCACGCCCAGCTCACAGCATTTGGCATAGAGCGGATAATAGCGTCGGTCGCTGGCCGGCAGGCAGGTATATAGCGAGGAGACGCGGAAGCCATTGGCGCCTTCTTCGCGTACCAGACGCTCCAGCTCGCGCACGGCGCGCATGCCGTCCATGGGGTTAAGGGCCGGGTAAAGTTTGAAACGGCCCGGATAGTCCCGGTGAATTTGCCCGATCTCGTCATTGGGCATATTGACCATCAAGCCGAATTCCACGTCCGACTTATCCATCTCGGCGACCACGTCATCAAGGGCATTATCGGGCAGGGGGGCTGCATTGGGGTCCCCGGCGCCAAAGATCAGGCCATAGTTGTCGAAGCCATAGCCTTCGGGCCGCGGCACCGAATAGGCCGATGGCGTGCCGGGCCGGCCCCGGTTTATTTCCGCCGCTTGCGATGTGGTCGTGGTTTTCGGCATGCCAATTTCAAGATCGATGACTTTGCCCATTTGCGTTTCCTCCTGTTTGTAAACTTACTCGTCGACGACTGTTACACAGCCAGATAGCCGCCGTCCACGTGCAGCGCTATGCGCGGGGCCAGACACCCTGGAAGGGTTGGACCAGGGCGCGTTCAACGAATTCGAGATGATCCTGGCCATAGAACATATCGCCGTCGACGAAATAGGTTGGAGAGCCGAAGACAGAGCGGCGGATGGCTTCTTCCGTATTGGCCAGATAAATGGCGGCGACCTGGGGCGACAGGGCGGCCTCAAGCAGGGGGGCGGGGTCCAGACCGGCGTCATTCGCCAGCCGGGTCAGTGTTTTGCGGTCGGCCAGATCCGCATCGTCGCGCCAGTGTGCTTCGAGCATTCCATGCGCCAGTTGATCCATATTGTGGCCCTGTTTGATACCGGCAATCAGCATGCCGTTGCACAAGGTGGTGTCACTCCAATGATATGCTGGCATGCCGGTCACGACGGGCGCGTTGCGCCATTCGGCCCAACGCTCGATCTCGCGGCCAAAATAGTAGGATCGGTGACGATCGCCGCGATCCCGGGTTGAGCCGGCGCCGGACTCGACCATGATCCGAAGCAGATCAACCGGCTTGTGCACAATCGTGGCGCCCGCCGCCGTAGCGATGTCCATCAATTTGGCGGAGCCGAGATAGGCGAAGGCCGAGTGTGCGGAGTAGAAGTATTCGATCTCTGACATTTCTGGTTTCCTGTTTTGTAAATTGCTGGCGCCTATACCGCCAGATAGCCGCCGTCCACGGGTACCTCGATGCCGGTGATGTAGCTGGCCTCGTCCGAGGCCAGGAACAGATTGGCATATGCCACTTCCTCCACCCTGCCTTCGCGTGCCATGGGGATGGCGGCCAGCATCTTGGCCCGGCGTTCGGGATCCCTGGTCAATTGCGAGGTGCGCATGGGCGGCATGATGCCCGGATGCACCGAATTGACGCGGATGCCATCCGAGGCGTACTGCACGGCGGCGGCCTTGGTTGCCAGGCGTGCCGCGCCCTTGGCGGCGCTATAGCCCATATGCACATAGTCCTGGCCCACGAAGCCGGAAATGGACGAGAGATTGACGATCGATCCACCGCCGCCACCGCGCTATCCCAATCAGTTTCGGAGGTTACATTAACGGACATTACCCAAATGATCTTGCGAATGGGAAAAAACAACAGCAGAGACAGGGCCGCACCCCATAGCAGCCAGTATTGCGGCTGAAAAA
>PCBT01000006.1 GCA_002731375.1 Rhodospirillaceae bacterium
CAGGTCGAAGTGGCAGCGGTCGTTTTTGGGGTTTATTCGCCCATGTCGGTGGCGGGCCGGATATGATTCGCACACCATACATTATGATGTATGTGCTATTGATGTGCATTTGTGGTAATACACTGCCATGAGCAGAAAGCCAGCTAACGAAAACGACAGGCCGATGGCCATGACGGCGGAAGAAGCCGCCAACTATGTTGGCTGTCGGTCTACGCAGCAATTCCGGCGCGAGATCAAAGCCGGAATTTGGCCCAGACCCATTGCACCTAACAGTAGGCCCCAGAGATGGAGTATATTTCAACTTGATGCGGCGCTTACCGGCAGTTCCAATTCGCCGCAGACGGACCCACACTTAGCAGCATTCGAAAAAAGGATGGGCATGAGATGAAGAAAATCAGGCATTTTCGGGAAACGACCACGGCGGATCAGCGAGTTGTTTATCGCTTTGAACCATCATTAGTAATGCGTGATGCAGGGTACCGTAACGAAACCTTGGGCGAAGACCGCAGTGCGGCCATCGCCAAAGTGGAACAATACAATGCCGAATGGGATGCGGATCGAGGCGGTCAAAAAGCTGTCGTACCTAGGGGCAACATTAATTGGCTGATACACCAATTTGAAAAAGACCCGACATGGTATGGGGCTAAAGCAAAACGGACCCGCCAAGAAATGGACTACGCATTTCGGTTGTTTGCCGCCCAGCTAGGTGCGGTGTCCGTCAAGTCTGTCAGTCGCAGCCATTGTCGCGCCCTCTACAATGATTGGCGGCTTGAGGGGTCTGCCCATAAGGCTAAAAAGCTAATGAAATGGGTCCACAGACTGTTCAGCTACGCCCTGGAATTGGAAATCATCGAAACTCACCCGATGTACGGCTTCAAGATGGAAACCCCGCCTAGCCGGGATATGGTCTGGTCGGAATGGGAAGTTGATCGTGTGATTGAATCGGCTTTGAAGGCCCATAAATCACCCCAGGGCAACATCGCGCCCCCTCGCCCATCAATCGCACTAGCAACGCAAATTGCTTTTAGTACCAGCCTACCCCAGCAAGACATCCTGGCCCTGACATGGGATCAGTATTCGGATGGTGGATTGACCGTGACGCAGAAGAAGAAACGTGGGGGAAAGGAATTATGGATACCGTTGACCGACAAGACGCGAACCATGCTGGACGGCATCCATAAATTCCACACCCATATCATCGTCAACGAAATGACGGCTCAACGGTACAAAAGTAAGGACGAATTTGGACGGGCCTTTCGGAAAGTATGTCGCCGGGCTGGCCTTGAGCGCAGCCTCACATTTCACGACCTAAGAACGACCGCTTTGACCAATATGGGCAACAAAGGGGCGACCATGGCAGAGATCGTTTCATTCAGCGGACACAAGCTGAATTCACCTGTCTTGGAGACATATGTGAAGCCAGGGCGGGAAGCGGCAAAAAGGGCGCTAGATAAGATCAATACCGACGATTAACGAAAAGTTGTAAAAAGTTGTAAAGTTGTAAAATCAATTTCATTTTTGGCAGTTTTCTGGCGTCCCCAAGGGGAGTCGAACCCCTGTTTCCGGCGTGAGAGGCCGGCGTCCTAGGCCACTAGACGATGGGGACGCGGTAGGCGCAGAAATAGCCGCCGGGAGACGGCACGTCAAGGGGCCCAGTGCGATACGGATGAGAAATACGGCGGCCGCACCAGAGTTTCAGTCAAGTACCGGCTTCAAGCCGGTTTGCCTTGTGGCTTCACAAGACATGATTACGCGCTTCGTTGCAACTGTGGGGACAATACCGACATAAGAAAATACTTATATATAGCGCCCTTGACAGCGATTGTTCTTGAATACCGATCCAAAATATCAAAACGGCAAGAAACAGAGAGTTCTACGTGCAAAAACCGGTCAGCATTGAATACGACTTGATTTAGAAAACCCATATTTTGGAGCAGCAGCGCTCCTGCATAGTCCAAGTCAACACGGAGCAATAGTTTTATCGACAGTAATGCCCGTCCATGGAAAGATTCGGGTGATTCTCCCAACCTGTTAGCCTGGCAAGGACGCCTGGAGACACTGGGAAAACCAGGCCATAGAGAAGACTTCATGCCACACGCTGATTTTGTTCATCTTCGCGTCCATTCGGCATTTTCCCTATCGGAGGGCGCCATACATATCAAGGAGCTGGCCGAACTGTGCAGCCATGGTGAGATGCCTGCTGTGGCGATTACGGATACCGGCAATTTGTTTGGCGCTCTTGAATTTTCGGAAACCATGATCAAGGCCGGCGTACAGCCCATCATCGGCGCCATAATCGCGATCCGGCGGAATGATGAAGCAGCGGGCCGACACCCCGGCGGCATGAACGCAGAGCCGGACTACTTGGTCCTCTTGGTGCAATCGGAGGTGGGGTACAAGAATTTGTCCCGCCTATCCTCGAAAGCCTATTTGCAAAGCGAAGGCGGGGAAACGCCCCAGATAGACCTGGCCGATCTGCGGCAATGGCACGAGGACCTGATCTGTCTTTCCGGCGGCGCCGAGGGTCCGGTCGGGAGGCTGCTGCGCGCGGGCCAGACAGATCATGCCAGGGCCTTGTTGCAGGATCTGGCCACGATTTATCCAGGCCGCCTGTATGTGGAATTACAGCGTCACGGCCTGGCCGAAGAAGCCGCCTGCGAGGGCGCGATGATCGACCTGGCTTACAGTCTTGATCTGCCCCTGGTGGCGACCAACGATACCCATTTCGATGATCCGAACATGTACGAAGCTCACGATGCCCTGCTATGCATCGCGCAAAAGAATACGGTTAGCCAGACCGACCGCCGCCGCCTGACGGGACAGCATTATTTCCGCTCGTCCCGCGAGATGCGGGCACTGTTCGCGGACCTGCCCGAGGCCCTGGACAACACATTGGTCATCGCCAGGCGCTGCGCCTACAGGGTGCCCATGCGGGATCCAATCCTACCTAGCTTTGGCGACGGCAGCGATGAACAGGCCGCTATGCGCGCCATGGCCGAAACGGGCCTGGCAGAGCGCATGGCTACCATTGATATCGCGATGGATACCGAACAGTCGAAGCCATATCGGGCTCGTCTGGCCTTCGAATTGGATGTCATCGTCAACATGGGCTTTGCCGGCTATTTCCTGATCGTCGCCGATTTCATCCAGTGGGCCAAAGCAGAGGCAATTCCGGTAGGACCAGGCCGCGGTTCGGGCGCGGGCTCCGTCGTTGCCTGGGCCCTGAAGATCACCGATTTGGACCCATTGCGGTTCGGACTGTTGTTTGAACGGTTCCTGAACCCGGAGCGGGTCTCCATGCCCGACTTCGATATTGACTTCTGCCAGGACAAGCGGGACCAGGTGATCCGCTACGTGCAGGAGAAATACGGCCACGACCAAGTGGCGCAGATCATTACCTTCGGTAAGTTGCAGGCCCGCGCCGCCCTTCGTGATGTTGGCCGCGTGCTGGAGATGCCCTTCAGCCTGGTCGACAGGCTGTGCAAGATGGTGCCTAACAATCCGGCCAATCCCACCACCCTGCCC
Source organism: Rhodospirillaceae bacterium (assembly GCA_002731375.1). Lineage (GTDB taxonomy): Bacteria > Pseudomonadota > Alphaproteobacteria. Next base: position 3,526 of record PCBT01000006.1, read on the forward strand.
GAGGCCTTGAAGGCCGAACCGCGCATCAAGCAAGTGATGCGGGAGGAGGCTGGCGTTGACCGCCTGTTCGACGTCGCCATGAAACTGGAGGGGCTGTATCGCCATGCCTCCACCCATGCCGCAGGCGTGGTGATTAGCGACCGGCCGTTGGAACAGCTGGTACCGCTATACCGCGACCCAAATTCGGACATGCCGGTGACCCAGTTCAACATGAAATGGGTGGAGCCGGCGGGCCTGGTGAAGTTTGATTTTCTGGGCTTGAAAACTCTGACCGTGCTGGACCGGGCCGTGGATATGATCCGCGCCAGGGTGCCGGAGTTTGATCTCGACCGCATACCCCTGGACGATACCGCGTCCTACGATCTGATCGCCCACGGCCAGACAGTTGGTGTTTTCCAGCTTGAAGGCGCGGGCATGCGCGACACCTTGCGCCAGATGCGGCCTGATTGCTTTGAAGACATCATCGCCGTGGTGGCCCTGTACCGTCCCGGCCCGATGGATAACATTCCAAAATTCTGCAACGTCAAATCCGGCCGTGAGGCGCCCGACTATCTGCACCCCTGCCTGGAGGAAATTCTGACTGAGACCTATGGGGTGATTGTCTACCAGGAACAGGTCATGCAGATCGCCCAGGTGATGGCGGGCTATAGTCTGGGTGACGCCGATCTGCTGCGCCGGGCCATGGGTAAAAAGATCCAGGCCGAAATGGACGCGCAACGTACACGCTTCGTCGAAGGCGCCATCGCTAATGACATCGATGGCGACCAGGCCGAATATGTATTTGATCTGGTGAACAAGTTCGCCGGCTATGGCTTCAACAAAAGCCACGCTGCCGCCTATGCCCTGATCGCCTATCAGACGGCTTATCTGAAGGCTAATCATCCAGTTGAATTCATGGCCGCGACAATGTCGCTAGATCTGGCCAACACGGACAAGCTGAACCTGTTTAAGCAGGAAGTGAAACGCATGGGCATCGCCCTGCTGCCGCCCGACCTGAACAAATCCGACGTCGTCTTCACCGTGACCCAAAATGCCGGTGGGAATACTGAAGAGGAAAACAAGGGTGCCATCCACTATGCCCTGGCCGCCGTCAAGAACGTGGGCCGTGACGCCATGGCAGCGGTGGTCGCAGAACGCCAGGACAAAGGCCCCTTCAAGGATGTTTGGGATTTCGCCGGCCGCCTCGACCCGCACCAGGTCAACAAGCGCCAGCTGGAAAACCTGGCCCGTGCCGGCGCTTTTGATGGCCTGAACCCGAACCGGGCCCAGACGATGGCGGCGGCCGAAATCATGCTGCGTTTCGCCGCCGCCGCCGCCGCCGACCGAGACTCCGCCCAGGTCAGCCTGTTCGGTGGCGAGGATGGCGCGGCCTCGGTGCCGCCGCCGCCCCTGCCCGTGGTTACCGAATGGCTGCAACTGGACAAACTGGCGAACGAAGCCCAGGCCATTGGCTTTTATCTCTCGGCCCATCCGTTAGAATCCTATCCCGCCCTGCTGGCCCGAAAATCAATGGTGGATTTCGCCGAATTGGCAGCCCGGGCCAATCGAGTAGGACAGCAATTCCGCATCGCCGCCACCATCGAAGGCGTTAATGAACGCAAGAGCGCCAAAGGCAAGCCGTTTGCCTTCCTTGACGTATCCGATCAAACCGGGACTTTCGATGTAGCCTTGTTTGGCCAGGATCTGGCCGCCAGCCGGGATCTGCTGATCAAGGGCAATTCAATCGTCATGACCATTGATGTGCGCGACGGCAAAAAGGGCCGGCGGATGATCGCCTCTCAAATCACCGACATTGACCAGGCCAGCCAGACCGTGGCCTCGGGTATCCGGGTCTTTTTGAAAAATCCCGATCCTCTGGCTTCGCTCCGTCATCTGTTGGAAGGTCACAAGGGGCGCGGCCAGGTGACCCTGTTGTTGGAGCTGGAGGGCAAGGGCCGCGAGGTCGAGATGGCCCTACCGGGCGGCTTCACCATTACCCCGCAGGTACGGGGCGCCCTGAAGGCGATACCCGGCGTCATGGACGTGCACGACGCGTAAATAGAGGAATGAAATTTTCATGAGCGGCGAAGTCAACGGCATCGCCCATATTCAGCTGAATGTGATCAATATCGAAAATTGCCTGCCGTTTTGGGAACGGTTTTGTTATTTCCTGGAATTGAAGACACTGATGAAATCCGACGACATGGTCTATTGCAAAGGCAGCCGCACCGGCCTGCTGGTGCGCCAAGCGCCGGAGGGCAAACGGGATCAAGCCTTTGATCAGGACCGTCCCGGCCTGCACCACATCTGTTTTTGCGCCCGCAACAACGAAGACGTCGACGCGATCCATGACTTTGTCCGTGACAAACTTGGCGGCAAGACCGTGCGCCCGCCCGAGGAAGGACCCTGGGTGCCCGGCTATTACTCGATCCTGTTCGAGGACCCAGACGGCCTGCACGTGGAAGTTAACTTCGTACCCGGTAAGGGGCATCTCAAGGACGAGCGGGCAAAAGGGAAGTAAAGATAATGAGCGCGAAACACGAGCCAAGAGGCATGTAATACGAGGACTTCGAGATAGGCATGGAGCTGGCGGCGCCACGGCGCACAGTGACCCTGACCGACATCGTCATTTTCGCTTCCAACACCGGCGATTTCAACGCGCCCCGCTGCGACCACGAAGTCTGCACAAGGAGCAGCCCTATGGCGAGCCCATCGTCCGTGGCCCCTGGTCTGATCCATAGCCGGCGGCCTGGGCTATGCCAGTGGAATAAGGGACGGCACCGTGGTGGCCACGCTGGCGGTGGATAACTGGTGGGTGCATCTGCCGGTCAAGCACGACGATACCAATCATATGGTACGAAAGATGACGTTCAAGCGCGAGGCCTCGAAACCGGACATGGACATGGGCATGGTCGAGTTCGATAGCCAAATCCGTAATCAACGCGACGAAGCGGCTCAATCCGCAAAGGCTACGAATATGTGCCCGAGACGGCCTAGCAGGCTGCTCAATTACCCAGAAAAATGCGCTAATCCGCCTTGCAAAGGCCGGCAAATGCGTCTATGTAGCGCCGACTTAGCGTAAATCGCACGTGGGCTTGCGTCGATGGGACAGACAGACCCCATCGGTGCTCCGGTGTCCGGCAACGGATGGGCGCCTGCGGAGGCATAACCGGAGAAGAAAATGACACTTTCGGACGTCCCGACATTCACAATGCGTCAGCTCTTGGAAGCTGGCGTCCATTTCGGCCATCAGACCCATCGCTGGAATCCCAAGATGGCGCCCTTCATCTATGGCGCACGGAACAATATCCATATCATGGACCTGCGGGAAACCGCGCCCATGCTGCAACGCGCCCTGGTCCGGGTCCGCGATGAGGTTTCGCGCGGAGGGCGGGTCCTGTTCGTCGGTACCAAGCGCCAGGCCTCCGGTCCCTTGACCGACGCGGCCAAGGCCTGCGGGCAGTATTACGTCAACCACCGTTGGCTTGGCGGCATGCTGACCAACTGGCGGACCATCTCCAATTCGATCAAGCGTTTGCGGACGCTAGAAGATCAATTGGCGGAGGAGACCAGCGGCCTAACCAAGAAGGAGCTGTTACAGTTGACCCGCGAGCGGGACAAGCTGGAGCGCGCCCTGGGCGGCATCAAGGAAATGGGCGGTCTTCCCGCCGTGTTGTTCGTGATTGACACCAATAAGGAAGAGATCGCCATCCAGGAAGCCAAGAAGCTGAACATACCGGTCATCGCGGTGGTGGATTCCAATTGCGATCCCGACAAGATCGACTTCCCTATTCCGGGCAATGATGACGCCGCGCGGGCCATTTCCCTGTATCTTGATCTAATCTCGCGCTCGGTGATTGCCGGTCTACAACAGGAACGTCGGACCGACGGCGAGGACCTGGGCGCGGCGGAAGAACTGCCCATTGAAGAAGTCACGGCGGCGGAGGAAGTCACGACGGTGGAGGAAGTCACGGTGGTGGAGGAAGCGGTTGCCGAGGCTGTAACGGAATCTGTGNCGGAGGCCGAAGCGGCGCCAGAAGCCGCACCCGGGGCGGTCCCGGAAGCAACTGTTTCTTAATCTAGACTATAGGCAAAAACAGTAAATTACACTGTGTACTTCACCTAGGAGATTAACAGTGACACAAGTATCTGCGGCAATGATCAAAGAGCTGCGCGGCAAGACCGGCGCCGGCATGATGGATTGCAAAAAGGCCTTGGAGGAATCCGAGTGTNATGTCGAGGCGGCCGTCGATTGGCTGCGTACCAAAGGTCTGGCGGCAGCCGCCAAAAAGGCCGGACGCGTGGCGGCCGAAGGCCTTGTCGCGGTGACCGCGGTAGGCAGCAAGGGCGCCGTGGTCGAGGTTAACAGCGAAACCGATTTCGTGGCCCGCAACGATCAGTTCCANGATTTTGCCCGCAACATGGGCAGCTTGGTGCTGGCCAGCGGNAATAGCGATCTTGACCCCTTGCAGGCGCAGCCCTATCCGGGTAGCGAACGCAATGTGGGCGAGGAACTGACCCACATGATCGCCACGATTGGTGAAAACATGTCCCTGCGCCGGGCCGATACGCTGTCGGTGGATCAGGGCGTAGTGGCCAGCTATGTCCATTCCGCCGCCGCCCCTGGTCTGGGCCGCATCGGCGTTCTGGTCGGACTCGAATCCTCGGGCGATCAAGGGCAATTGGCGGCCCTGGCGAAACAGGTCGCCATGCATGTGGCGGCCGCTTCACCGCAGTCGGTCAGCACCGATGATCTGGACCCGGAATCAGTGGAGCGGGAGCGCGCGGTCTTGACCGAGCAGGCCCGCGACAGCGGCAAACCAGAAGACATTATCGCGAAAATGGTGGAAGGCCGCCTGCGCAAATTCTATCAGGACGTGGTTCTGAGAGAGCAGACCTGGGTGATCGATGGCGAGAGCAAGGTTGGCAAGGTACTGGAACAGGCGGGCAAGGGCCTGGGCGCGCCGGTGAAAGTTGCCGGGTTTATTAAATATGTACTGGGCGAAGGTATTGAACGGGAAGAAACGGACTTCGCGGCCGAGGTCGCGGCACAAGTTTCAGGTTAATTCATTCAGCGCTTCCGCCACGCGATAGATGCCGTCTATAATGGTGCCTGTAACAAAGGGGGATCGCTTGTGACAGCGTCCGCGACAGATAAAGTATCCGCGGCAGGCAAGTCTGAGACGGCTGGTAGCGGTCAGGATTTGCGCTATCGACGGGCCTTGTTGAAGATTTCGGGCGAGGCCCTGATGGGCGCGGGCGAATATGGTGTTGATTTCGAGACGGTATGCCGTATCGCCAAGGACGTTAAGCAAGTGCATGATCTGGGCGCCGAAGTTTGCCTGGTGATCGGCGGCGGCAATATCTTTCGCGGCATATCCGGTGCCACCGTGGGGATGGAACGCTCCAGCGCCGATTATATGGGTATGTTGGCGACGGTCATGAACGCCTTGGCCATGCAAAGCGCCCTGGAAGATATAGGCTTGCCGACACGGGTCCTCTCCGCGATCCCNATGTCCACGGTATGTGAGCCGTATATTCGCCGCCGCGCGGTACGGCACCTGGAAAAAGGCCGCGTCGTTATTTTCGCCGCCGGCACCGGTAATCCATTTTTTACCACTGATACAACGGCGGCCCTGCGGGCGGCCGAGATGGATTGCGAATGCCTATTGAAGGGCACTCAGGTCGACGGCGTCTATTCAGAAGACCCCAATAGCAATTCTAACGCCGAACGATACGATCATTTAAGCTATCACCAAGTTCTGGCCCGCGATNTGAAAGTCATGGACGCGGCTGCCATTTCCCTTGCACGAGAGAACACGATCCCTATCCTGGTGTTCTCTATTCACAACGACGGTGCCTTTGCCGACGTATTGCGAGGAAAGGGCACATGCACCGTAATTGATGAGGGTGCCTAACAGGGGTAGCCGACACAATTAGGAGACAAGGGAGAGTGAACGGTGGCGGATCCTGACCTGGACGATCTGGAACGGCGTATGGGCGGCGCTGCCGAGGCATTACGGCACGAATTTGCGGGTTTGCGCACGGGGCGGGCATCAATCGGGTTGTTGGAGCCGGTCGTCGTGGATGTCTATGGCACGCAGATGCCCTTGAACCAAGTCGGCACCATTGGTGTGCCGGAACCGCGTATGCTGACGGTTCAAGTCTGGGACAAGACAGCTGTATCGGCGGTGGAAAAGGCGATCCGCACCGCAGGCCTTGGCTTAAACCCGGCTGCGGACGGCCAACTGGTACGGGTACCAATCCCGGAATTGACCGAGGAACGCCGCCTTGAAATGGCTAAGATCGCCCATAAATATGCTGAGCAGGCCCGTGTAGCCGTACGCAATGTGCGCCGTGATGGCATGGAAAACTTGAAGAAGATGGAAAAGGATGGCGAGTTGAACGAGGACGACCATCATCTTTGGAGCGACGAAGTACAGCAATTGACCGACCAGACCATCGCCAAGATCGACGAGGCCCTGGTTACCAAGGACGAAGAAATCAAACAGGTTTAGCGGAAACTAGCTTGTGACCAATCCTCCACCAGAAGCCGACGTACCCGAGCCGCCCAAACATATTGCCATAATCATGGACGGCAATGGCCGCTGGGCCAAGGCGCGCGGCCTGCCCCGCGTGGCGGGCCATCAACGCGGTGTTGATGCCTTGCGCGGCGTGGTCGAGGCAAGCCAGGNAATTGGCATCGACTATCTGACGCTATATGCCTTTTCGTCCGAGAACTGGAAACGGTCGCCGACCGAGGTCGACGACCTGATGGGTTTGTTGCGGCTGTATTTGCGCCGGGAGTTGCAGAATTTACACCGCAACTTCGTACGCATCCGCTTCATCGGCGAATGGCGGCGGCTAGCACCCGATATTGTCAAATTGATCGATGATGCGGAGCGGACAACCATCGACAACTGCGGTCTGACCCTGGTCATCGCCATCAACTATGGCAGCCACCGGGAAATTGTTGAGGCCACGCGGGAAATTGTGGTGGCGGTATTGGACGGCCTCTTGAGTGTTGATGATATCGACGAAGAAACCTTTGCCTCGCACCTTCACACCGACGGTATTCCCAATCCCGATTTGGTTATCAGGACCAGCGGTGAACAGCGCTTAAGCAATTTTCTGCTTTGGCAGGCCTGCTATGCGGAGTTGATCTTCATGGACGCACTTTGGCCCGATTTTACCAAGCACAACCTGGAACAGGCCATTGATGAATATCATCACCGCGAACGGCGCTATGGCGCAACCAGTGGCTGAGCCGATTTCCTCCTCTTTACAAACGCGGATTTTATCGGCCTTGGTCTTGCTGCCCGCGGTCCTGGCATTGTTTTATATCGGCGGTCTGGGTTTTGCCCTGTTGCTGGCTTTAGCCGCGGTCCTGATGGCTGGGGAATGGGACCTCCTGACGGAGGGGGCCATACGCGGGCCTAAATTTTTCGGGAGTTTCGGTACTCTTGGCCTTGCCACAGCACTTATTTTGCTGGCAGACCTCGCACTTGCCCATTTTGGGCAGGCCGGTTGGGCCTTGCTGTTGCTGGCGCCTGGGGCTTTGTTGCTTACCCTTCTGAGCCGTCTGACCAAGCGTGCCGCGTTATGGCCAGTACTGGGCCTATTTTGGTTGGGGTTGCCCTGCCTGGCGTTGTTGAGGTTGCGCATGGGGGATGATGGGATGCTGGCCGTTTCGTGGCTGTTTCTGGTTGTCTGGAGTTGCGATACAGGCGCCTACTTCGCGGGCCGGCGTATTGGCGGACCAAAGTTGGCGCCACGGGTCAGCCCAAACAAGACATGGTCGGGACTACTCGGCGGAATGGCGTTAGCCGCCCTGGCTTCGGCCTTGCTGGCCGTCGCGATGGGGCTGGCCGGTGTGGCGATGTTGGCTTTGCTGGGCGCATTTTTGGCATTGATCTCACAAAGCGGGGATTTAGCCGAATCCGCCGTTAAACGTCATTTTAAGGTCAAGGACAGCGGCGCCCTGATCCCCGGTCACGGTGGTATGCTGGACCGGGTCGATGGTGTTTTGTTCGCAGCCCCTGCTCTGGTTCTAATGACCCTGGCCTCTACCCTCGCGCCAACGCTGGATGTGCTGCCATGGTGATAACGGAAAAAAATATCGAGTACAGCAAAGCGCCGCGCCGGGTCTCCATACTGGGCGCGACCGGCTCCGTGGGCCGCAATACCCTNGATCTGATCAGNCGCCAGCNTNATNCCTACAAGGTTGTCGCCCTGACCGCGCAGCNCAACGTCGAACTGTTGGCGGCCCAGGCACGCCAGTTCAATGCCGAACTAGCGGTAATCGGTGATGCCGCGCATCATGCCGCCTTGCAAGAAGCCCTGGCCGGCACCGGCGTCGCCGTGGCCTCCGGTGTTGAGGCCCTGTGCGAGGCCGCCGAAAGGCCCAGCGATTGGATCATGGCGGGGATCGTCGGCGCGGCCGGCCTGGGACCGACCCTGGCCGCTATTCGTCAGGGCGCCGTCGTTGCCCTGGCCAACAAGGAATGCCTGGTCTGCGCCGGCGAGTTGATGCTGGAAGAAGTGCGGCGCAGCGGTGCCACCCTGCTGCCCGTGGATTCCGAGCATAATGCGATCTATCAGGTTTTTGATTTTGACCGGCCTGAAAATGTCGACCGCATTATTCTAACCGCATCCGGCGGACCGTTCCTGAACCTGGACGTAACGGCCATGGCCCAGGTAACGCCGGCCCAGGCGATCGCGCATCCAAACTGGGACATGGGTAACAAAATTTCGGTCGACTCCGCGACCATGATGAACAAGGGCCTGGAATCGATCGAGGCCTTTCACCTATTTCCCGTCACCGCCGAGCAGATTGAAATTCTGATCCATCCGCAATCCGTCGTGCATGGCTTGGTCGGCTATGTGGATGGCTCCATCCTGGCACAGTTAGGCGCACCTGACATGCGCACGCCCATCGCCTATGCCCTGGCTTGGCCGGACCGCATGGCAACCCCGACGGATCGACTGGATTTNGCCCGTATCGCCAACCTGGCATTCGAGGCACCGGACCTCATGCGCTTTCCTTCGCTGCGTCTCGCACGCGAGGCATTGGCGGCGGGCGGCANCGCGCCAACGGTTTTGAACGCCGCCAATGAAGTCGCCGTCGCTGCTTTCTTGGAGGAGCGCCTGGGCTTTCTGGAAATTGCGCGGGTGGTTGAGGAAACCTTAAATAAAGTGGCCGTAACCTCCGTCACTGAATTGGCCGATGTTGGCGCCGGCGACGATGAGGCCCGCGCGGTTGCGCGTCAACTTGCCGGTCTTCCGGCCCGGCGCGATGGCCGTTTGAGTCTGGTGCAAGGTTAATTTGGGTTAAACTAATAATGAACATGATCATGGATTTTTTCACCGGCGTCGGGGGCTATGTGCTGCCGTTTCTGGTCGTCTTGACGATCCTCGTTTTTGTTCACGAGATGGGCCACTACCTGGTCGCGCGCTGGAACGGCGTGCGGGTCGAGGTCTTTTCCATTGGCTTCGGCCCAGAGATCAAGGGCTGGAACGACAGCACCGGTACTCGCTGGAAGTTTTGCTGGATACCCTTTGGCGGCTATGTGAAATTTTTTGGCGACAGCGATGGCGCGTCCCGGCCCGATGATGAGACCCTGCAGGAGTTAAGTGAGGCGGAGCGGACAGTATCATTTCACCACAAACGCCTTGGCCAACGCGCCGCCGTAGTGGCGGCAGGACCAATAGCCAACTTCATTTATGCCATTCTCGTGCTGACCGCCATGTACATGGTCTTTGGCCAACGGGTTACGCCGGCGGAAATCGGCCGTGTTGTTGATCGGGGCGCCGGACAAAGCGCCGGCTTTCAGGAAGGCGACGTAGTTCTGGCCATTGATGGCAAAAGCATTCATCGCTTTGAACAGCTCGAGCAAGCGGTCTTTCTGAACCCTGAAACTCTTCTAGCCTTCCGCATTGAACGCCGCGCCCAGGAACTGACCATCTCGGCCACGCCGCGTTTGGTTGCAAAGGCGGACCGCCAGGGCATCATGCACAAATTTGGCGATCTGGGCCTGTGGCCGGCCAATCCGGCCATCATCGGCAAGGTTTACGAAGACAGCCCGGCGGCCGAAGCGGGCGCCCGGCCGGGCGATCGGATCATCGCCATCGACGGCAAGGCCGTCGACAATTTCGAGCGCCTGCAAGATATTGTCGCCGTGAGCAAGGGGCGGCGGCTGGCGATAACCGTCCTGCGTGATGACCGTGAAGTCCGCCTGCATATGGCGGCCCGGCGAGATGTAGCAACCGCGGCAGAAGGCAGCGGCGCCACCAAGGAACGCTGGTTGATCGGCATTCTGCGGGCCCAGCGGGAGCCAGTTCGCCTCAGCCCCGGCAACGCCGTCGTGCAGGCGGTGAGGACCTGTTACGATATGTTGGTGCAGACCTTGGCCTATGTGGGACAGATGATTTCTGGTAGGCGGGGCACGGAAGATCTGGGCGGCCCCATACGAATCGCACATGCTTCCGGGCAGGCGGCCCAGGTCGGCGTCGAACAACTAATCATGCTATCAGTTTTGCTGTCGCTTAATCTGGGCATGATTAATCTGTTCCCAATTCCCATACTGGACGGTGGACACCTGCTTTTCTATGGCTTTGAGGCTATACTGCGCCGTCCCTTGACGGAGCGGACCCAGGATTTCGCCTTTCGTATCGGCTTGGCATTGGTGCTGACACTTACGGTCTTTGCCACCTGGAATGATCTGGTAAACTTGCGCGTCGTGGAGTTTATCGCTGGCCTGTTCTCATAGCTTGGAAACTAGGTCTATTGGAGGCCGTACTTTTGCGTTTTCGTTTGATCCCCTTACCTTTCACTGCAACATTTATTGCTGCTTTTCTGACGTTGCTGGCAACTGCCGTTCCCGTTCTGGCACAATCTGTTTCGGCAGCGTCCTCGGCTACCGTGGCGCGCATCGATGTGAAGGGCAACCAGCGGATCGAGGCCTTGACGGTGCAGTCGTATATGACCATCGGCGCCGGCGACCCGTTCGATGCCAGGCAGGTTGATCAGTCACTAAAAGCATTATTCGCGACCGGCCTGTTCGCGGATATCGCCATCCGCCGTCAGGGCAATATATTGGTGGTCGATTTGGTAGAAAATCCGATCATCAACCAGCTGGCATTCGAAGGCAATAAGCGGGTCGAGGATGACGCGCTGGAGCAAGAGGTGCAATTGCGCCCCCGCATCGTCTACACCCGCAGCCGGGTACAGGCGGATGTCCAACGCATCCTGCAAATCTACCGCCGCAGCGGCCGTTACGCCGCCTCAGTGGAGCCAAAGATCATCCAGCTTGAACAGAACCGCGTTGATCTGATCTTTGAAATCAACGAGGGGCCGGTCACGGGCATTCGCCGCATTGACATTATCGGCAACAAAAAGTTTGACGACGGCAAATTGCGCCGGACCATCGCCACCAAGGAAACACGCTGGTACCGTTTTTTCTCCTCCGATGACAATTATGACCCCGACCGTGTGACCCTGGATCGTGAATTGCTGCGCAAGTTCTATCTGGAACGTGGTTATGCTGATTTCCGCGTACTCTCGGCGGTGGCCGAGTTAACCCATGAACGCAGCAATTTCTTCCTCACCTTCACGGTGGAAGAGGGTGAGCTATACAAATTCGGCAAGATCGAATTGGCCACGACCTTGCGGGATCTCGACGCCGAGACCCTGCGCGGCTCGCTGACCATCACCGAAGGCGAAACCTACAACGCCGAGGCAATCGAGAAATCCATTGAAAAGCTGAATTTCGCCGTTGGTGCCCGTGGCTATGCCTTCGTGGATATCCGCCCCCGGGTCAAACGTCTGCGCGACCAACGTTTGATCGAATTGGTGTTGCAGATCAATGAAGGGCCACGGGTCTATATCGACCGAATTAGTATTAACGGCAACACCCGGACTCTGGACAAGGTCATCCGGCGCGAGATGCGGCTGGTTGAAGGCGACGCCTTCAATACCGCGAAATTGCGCCGTTCGCGGCAGCAGATCCGCCGCCTGGGCTTTTTTGACAAGGTCGATGTGGCGCAGGCACCTGGCGAAGCGCCGGACAAGGTTGTAATCGATATCGACGTGCAGGAGCGTTCCACCGGTGAATTGAGTTTCGGCCTGGGCATATCGACAACGGAAACCGTGGTTGGTGATGTCTCGATCCGCGAGCGCAATCTGTTGGGTAAGGCGCAGGACCTGAAACTATCGTTGGGCCTATCGGCCAAGCGGCAGCAGGTGGATTTATCATTCACCGAACCATACTTTCTGGACCGCCATGTCTCGGCCGGTTTTGATATTTTCAGCCTGAAGGAAGACCAGCAAGACCGAAGCTCGTTTGACGAAAAGTCCAACGGCTTTAGCCTGCGCTCTCGCTTTCCGATTACCGAAAATTTAAAGCAAGGTCTGCGCTATACCCTGCGCGAGGACACGATCGAGAACATCGACAATGACACCTCGTCCTTTATTCGCGTGGATGCCGGCGATTACGTCACCTCTGCCATCAGTTACGGTCTGACCTACGACACCCGCGACGATATTTTTCTGCCCACCACGGGCATCATTATTGGCGGCAGTCAGGAATTGGCGGGCCTGGGCGGCGACGTTCAATTTATTCGCAGTACCGCAAAATTATCGTACTTCTACCCCTTCACCCAGGACATGGTGGCCAACGCGGCCTTGAAGGGCGGGCACATATTGGGCCTAGATCAGGACGTGCGGGTGCTGAACCGATTTTTCCTGGGCGGCGATAATTTTCGCGGGTTTGAAACCGGTGGCCTAGGTCCCAGAGACAGCTCGACCGACGATGCGATTGGCGGCAATACCTACTTCGTGGCGACCGGCGAGATGCGCTTTCCCATTGGTCTGCCCAATGACTTCGGTATCTTGGGCCGGGCCTTCACAGAAGTAGGCACCTTGCTTGACCCTGACGTCAGTGGTGCGAATTTGCTCGATTCAAACGGACCTCGCGTAAGTATCGGCGTGGGCGTATCATGGCGTTCGCCATTCGGTCCAATTCGTGTTGATCTGGCCCAGGCTGTCGTGAAGGAAAATTTCGACAAGGAAGAATTATTCCGGTTTAGTTTTGGCACCAGGTTCTAAGACTCGTAATATTGTAATCTCGCCACATTCGGCTAAACCCATTGTCCCATTGGAAAGACGCACATGCGGCAATTATCTGCTCGGCCAATTCTAGCAATTGCCATATTGCTTATGATAGCCGTTGGTTCCAGGGCCTTCGCTCAAGATAGCAAGGAGATGCCAACAGCAGTTGTGGCGGTGCTGGATTTATCGCATATCCTGTGGGCCTCGAACGCAGCCAAGGACGTTCGCCGCCAGGCCGAGGAATACCGCGTCAACCTGCGCAACGTGGTCCAGGCCGAAGAGCTTACCTTGCGCGATGAAGAGGCCGAGTTGAAACGCCAGCGCGGCGTATTGAGCCCGGAGGCCTTCGCCGATAAGCGGCAGCAATTCAGGACACGGGTAATGGCGGCACAGCGGCGCGGCCAGGGGAAGAAAACGCAACTGGACCAAGCCATAAAGACCGCCATGCTGCAAGTGCAGCAGGCGGTGATACCCATTGTGCAAAAATTGACCGAGATTAACGGCATTACCCTTGTGGTGGATAAACCGCAGGTTCTTGTCGCGGATCGGGCGATTGACATTACTAAACCCGTGCTGGAAAAGCTGAATGAAACCCTGCGTACGGTCAAAGTCCCCAAGCCGCAATAACGAGGCCGTACTAATCGTGGACAAGCAGTAAACGAACATGGCGGATCCCAGATTCTTTCAACGGCAGGGCCCTTACCAATTAGGCGAATTGGCGGCGATCGGCGGCGCGGAAATCGCCGATGCGGCAACGGCGGATATCTTGATCGATGATATCGCCGCCCTGGAAACCGCCGGGCCCGGACAGTTGAGCTTTCTCGATAACAAGACATACATCAATGCCTTTGCTGCCAGCGGGGCGCCCGCCTGTATCGTCGCCGCCCAGCATGCCGGACGCGCGCCCGCCGGTATGGCCCTCCTACTGAGCGAACAGCCCTATCGGGCCTTTGCCCTGATCGCCCGGGCATTTTATCCCAGGCCGCGGCCATTGCCGTCGGTATCAGCGGCCGCGTCGGTCGATCCATCGGCGATCCTGGGCCCCGGCTGCCAGATTGAGGCCGGCGCCGTGATTGCCGCCGGCGCAAAACTGGGCCGCCATTGTGCTGTTGGCGCCAACGCGACAATCGGTCCCGGTGTCATCATTGGTGGCGACTGTATTGTCGGAGCCAATGTTTCGCTCTCTCATTGTCAAATCGGCGACTGGGTAACCTTGCATCCGGGCGCCCGCATCGGCCAGGACGGTTTTGGCTTTGCCATTGATCCGGCCGGTCATATCAAGGTGCCGCAGGTCGGCCGCGTCTTGATTGGCGATGACTGCGATATCGGCGCCAACACGACGATTGACCGTGGCTCCATGCGCGATACGGTGATCGGCGCCGGTTGCTGGATTGATAATCTGGTGCAAATCGGGCACAACGTCGAACTGGGCCGTGGCTGTGTGATCGCCGCCCTGGCCGGTATTTCGGGCAGCACCAAAGTAGGTAACTACGTTGCCTTGGGCGGGCAGGTCGGTATGGCAGGCCATCTGAATATCGGCGACGGCGTGCAGGTCGCGGCGCAAAGCGGTATCATGGCGGATGTGCCGCCTGGTTTGACCCTGTGCGGCACGCCTGCAGTACCGATCAAGGAATTCTTTCGGGGCGTAGCGACTTTGCGCCGCCTGACACGGAACAAAGATTAAGAGTGAGGGAAGCAGCGATGGCGAGGGGACATGAATGAGGCACCGGCTGGCGGCGTGATGGACGCCATCGACATCAACCGGATCATGGCGATGATACCGCATCGCTATCCCATGCTGTTGATTGATCTGGTGGTTGATATTGTTCCTGGCGAAAGCGCCGTGGGTATCAAGAACGTCACCATCAACGAACCGCAATTCCAGGGCCATTTCCCGCAGCGTCCGGTGATGCCGGGAGTGTTGATAGTCGAGGCTATGGCGCAGACGGCAGCCGTCCTGGTCGTACAAACCCTTGGTGCGGAAGTCGAGGGCAAGCTGCTCTACTTCATGTCCATCGACAATTGCCGCTTCCGCCGCCCAGTGGGGCCTGGCGATGTCATGCATCTGCACGTCAGCAAGGAACGTGCGAAAGGCAAGGTCTGGAAGTTTCGGGGTACGGTCTATGTTGATGAAATACTTTGCAGCGAAGCCAGTTTCATGGCCATGCTGGCCGATGAATAGATTGGGACGATAGGTTAGGATCATGGTGGAAATTCATCCAACGGCAATCGTGGAAGATGGCGCAAAACTGGGCACCGGCGTGCGGATCGGCCCCTATTGCACCGTCTCGGCGGACGCAAAACTGGGCGAAGGCGTTGTTCTCGACAGCCATGTGGTGATTGCCGGGCGCACCACCATCGGACCAAACAACCGTATCTATCCGTTCGCAGTTGTCGGATCGGCACCGCAGGACACCAAATACGCTGGCGAAGCTTCGGAGTTAATCCTGGGCGCGAATAACGTCGTCCGCGAACATGTCACCATGCATCCCGGTACCGAGGGCGGCGGCATGGTCACCCGGGTGGGCAACAATTGTCTGATCATGGTGGGCGCACATCTGGCCCATGACTGCCAACTTGGTGATCACGTGATCCTGGTCAACAACGTCATTCTCGGCGGCCATGTCGAGGTTCAGGACCACGCCATTTTGGGCGGCATGTCGGCGGTGCATCAGTTTGTCCGAATCGGCCGCCATTCCATGATCGGCGGCAAATCAGCAGTTGAAAGCGACGTCATTCCCTATGGCTCGGTCCTGGGAAACCGGGCCTATCTGAGCGGCCTGAATATTATTGGCCTCAAGCGCCGCGGTTTCAGCCGGGATGAAATCCACGGCCTGCGCGCCGCCTATCGGCTGTTGTTCGCACAAGAGGGCACGATGCAGGAACGCCTAGTCGATGTCGCCGCCATGTTCGCGGAGCATGAACAGGTGATGGAGATCGTGGCATTTATTCAGGCAGATTCATCACGCGCCCTCTGTCAGCCGAAATTGGACCGTGCCGCCTAAGCTGGGCATTATTGCCGGGCGGGGCGAATTGCCGCGCCGCATCGTCGAAGCCGCGCGGGCGGCCGGGCGGGAATTCTTCGTTATTGCCTTCAACGGCGAAACCGATCCGGCCACGGTGGCGGACGGCGCCGCACATGCCTGGGTCGATCTGCCTACAGTCGGACGGACTATCAAGCTATTGAAACAGGTCGGTGTGAGTGAGCTGGTCTTGATCGGCCCGGTTGGGCGGCCAAACTTCAGAAAACTGAAACCAGACTGGCATGGCACAAAGCTGCTGCCAAAGATCATCCGCGCCGCCAGCCAGGGCGATGACGCCATCATAAAGGTCCTGGTTGAATACCTGGAGAACCAGGGCTTCACTATTCTTGGCGCCGAAACGGTGCTTGCCAGTCTGGGCGCACCCACGGGCAGGCTGGGCCGCCAGGAACCGGATGCCGGGGATCGGGCGGATATTGAACGTGGCATGGCGGTGCTGGCGCAACTGGGGCAATTGGATATCGGCCAGGCCGTCGTGGTGCGGGACGGCTATGTCTTGGCCGTTGAGGCAGCCGAGGGTACGGACGAGATGTTGCGGCGTTGCCGCCAGTTCCGGGGCGAGGCCGCCGCCGGCGTATTGATCAAACGGCCCAAGCCCGAACAGGAACGCCGGGTCGATCTGCCCACCATTGGGGTTCCAACGGTGCAAGGCGCGGCAGACGCCGGCCTGAAAGGCATCGCGGTCGAGGCGGGTGGCGCCCTGGTCGCGGACCGGACGGCGGTGGCGAAAGCAGCTGATGCGGCAGGCATCTTCGTCTGCGGCGTCACAGCGGAAGAGGCACTTGGGGGGGATGGATCCTGAACGCCGCCAAGCATCATTTTATCCTGATTGCGGGCGAGGCCTCGGGCGATGTCCTGGGTGCGAGGTTGATCGCGGCCCTGCGTCAACGCCATGAGCAGAGCCCGAAATTGGGTGATATCGAATTCAGCGGCGTTGGTGGCGCCCTGATGGCGGCCCAGGGTCTGGACAGCCTGTTCCCCATCGCCGATTTATCGGTCATGGGCCTGGCCGAGGTCCTGCCCCGCCTGCCCCTGCTACTGCGCCGCCTCTCGGAGACGGCGGCCCATGTCAGAGCGGTTCAGCCAACCACATTGATTACCATCGATGCGCCGGGCTTTTCCTTTCGCTTGGCCAAACGTCTGAAGGGCGAAGGTTTTCCTTTGATCCACTATGTCGCCCCCCAGGTTTGGGCCTGGCGGCCGGGCAGGGCCCGGCATCTGGCCGGACGGATCGATCATTTGCTGGCCCTGTTGCCGTTCGAACCGGAGTTTTTTTCCGATTACAACCTACCTTGTGATTTCGTTGGTCATCCGGTGATTGAAGGCGTCGCGGAAACACCGGGCGATGGCGCCACCTTTCGCCGCGCCAGGGGCATTGCGCCTGATGCCCCGGTCTTGGCATTGCTACCCGGCAGCCGGGTGGGTGAAGCCAGCCGCCTGTTGCCGGTTTTCGCCCAGGTCGCCGGTCTGCTGCATGCCCAACGGCCCGGTTTGGAAATTATCCTGCCTACGGTAGAGCAGGTCTGGGCAACGGTCACTGATGCCGTGCGTCCCTGGTCCGTGCCGACCCACATTGTCAGGAATGGCGGTGAACGTGCTGACGCCTTCGCCGCCGCGGATGCGGCACTAGCCGCCTCCGGCACGGTGTCGCTAGAGCTCGCCTTGCGTAGAATTCCGGCGGTAATTGCCTACCGCACCAATCCGATCACGGCGGCCCTGGTGCGGCGCATGTTGACCATTCCCCGTGTGGCTTTGCCGAATATTCTCGCCAGCCGGCAGGTGATACCGGAATTCCTGCAGGAAAATTGTAAGCCCGAGCCCATTGCCGCCGCCCTGGCACAATTGCTGGATGACCCGGCCCAGCGCGCGGCGCAACAGAGCGAACTGGCGCATATTGCGGAAATGCTGGGACGGGGCGGCGTGGCGCCAAGTTTGCGCGCGGCGGACGCCGTTCTAAAAGTTGTCGGGTAGTCAACTGGACAAAAAAAGGGCCCGCGTATGCGGGTCCCTTTATCGTTAAGCGTGTCGTTAACCGCCGCCGTGATCAGCGTTTGTCCACGGGCACGAATGAGCGTTCGGTCTGGCCGGTGTAAAGCTGACGCGGCCGGGTGATTTTCTGGGACGGATCTTCGATCATCTCGTTCCACTGCGCGACCCAGCCCACTGTCCGGGCCAGGGCGAAAATCACCGTGAACATGGAAGTCGGGAAACCCATGGCCCGCAGGATGATGCCAGAATAGAAATCCACGTTGGGATACAGCTTGCGGTCCACGAAATAGGGATCGCTGAGCGCGATCTTCTCCAACTCCATGGCCAGTTCCAACAGCGGATCATTGATACCCAGATCATCCAACACCGCATGGCAGGTCGCCATCATGACTTTGGCGCGGGGATCATAGTTCTTGTAGACCCGGTGGCCGAAACCCATCAAACGGAAGTTGTCGTTGGGATCCTTGGCCCGTTCCAGGCAGGAGGCGACATTGGAGATATCGCCGATTTCACCCAGCATCTTCAACACGGCTTCGTTGGCGCCGCCATGGGCCGGGCCCCAAAGCGAGGCAATGCCGGCGGCGATGCAGGCAAAGGGATTGGCGCCAGAGGAACCCGCCGTACGCACGGTCGAGGTCGAGGCGTTTTGCTCGTGATCAGCGTGCAGGATCAAGATCCTGTCCATGGCCCGGGACAGCACCGGGTTCATTTTGTAATCCTCACACGGCACGGCAAACATCATGTGCAGGAAATCTTCCGCATATGAGAGGTCGTTGCGCGGATACATGAAGGGCTGGCCGATAGAGAATTTATAGGCCCAGGCGGCGATTGTCGGCATCTTCGCGATCAGCCGATAGCTGGCCACCATGCGCTGGTGCGGATCATCGATGTCCGTGCTGTCGTGATAAAACGCTGACAAGGCGCCGACCACGCCGCACATGATCGCCATCGGATGAGCGTCCCGGCGGAAGCCGCGATAGAACATGGCCAGTTGCTCGTGCACCATGGAGTGATAGGTGATGTCGTGCACGAACTTGTCTTTTTCCGCCTTGTTCGGCAGTTCGCCGTTCAACAACAGGAAGCAAGTCTCGAGAAAATCGCTCTGTTCCGCCAGTTGATCGATAGGATAACCACGGTGGAGCAGAATACCCTCCTCACCATCGATAAAGGTGATCTTGCTTTCACAGCTCGCGGTCGAGGTAAAGCCGGGATCATAGGTGAATTGATCGGTCGCGCCGTACAATTTACGAATATCGATCACGTCTGGTCCCAGTGTGCCCGACATGACGTCAAAATCCACGCCTCCGTCCACATTGCCGAGGGAAATCGTCTTTTCCGCCATGGAATCTCTCCAGTCTTTTGTAATTTGCCTGCCCCGCGTCATCGGGCCCGGCGTTTTAGTTGATGCTATCGATGCTGCCTCCATTATAGCGGAGGTGACGTCATTAGCGTAGAGCGGATTTTGTCGCGGAGAACAAAAAGTGAATATGCGAGCGCGCCTCCTGCTTTATGCCATATGATCGCCAATTCGGTCGAGGCTTTCCTGGCGGCCAAGAAAATACAACACTTCGAAAATTCCCGGCGAGGCGTTTCGTCCCGTCAAGGCCGCGCGTAGGGGCTGGGCCAGTTTTCCTAGTTTCAGCCCCTCGGCTTCAGCCAGACCGCGGATGGCCTCGGTCAACAGCTCCAGGCTCCAATCCTCAAGCGCGCTCAAACAGCTGTGCGCCCGGGCTAGAATGGCCGGGGCCTCGCCCAGCAGCAGCTTGGCGGCTTTTTCCTCCATCGGCAGGGGCCGGCCGTCAAGCAGGAAGCCGGCCTTGTCGGCCAATTCGCTCAGGGTTTTGGCGCGTTCCTTGAGGGCCTCCAACGCCAGAGGTAGGCGCGCCAGCTCAACATCACTCAACTCCCGCTCTTGGTCCTGACAAAGCCATGCCGCCAGCAACTGGCATAATTCGGCCTCTTCCATGGTGCGGATGTAATGACTGTTCAGGCTTTCCAGCCGGGGAATGTCAAAGCGCGCCGCAGATTTGCCGACCCCTTCCAGGTCGAACCATTCGATGGCCTGAGCGGTATCGATTATCTCCTCGTCGCCATGGCTCCAGCCCAGACGCAGGAGGTAGTTACGCAGGGCGGCGGGCAGGATGCCCATGTCCCGGTATGCCTCCACGCCCAAGGCGCCGTGACGTTTCGACAGCTTGCCGCCATCGGCGCCATGGATCAGCGGGATATGGGCGAAATGCGGCGCGTTCCAGCCCATCAGGTCATAGATTTGCCGCTGACGCAGGGCATTGGTCAAATGATCATTGCCGCGAATGACATGGCTGACGCTCATGTCATGATCATCCACGACGACAGCCAGCATGTAGGTTGGCGTGCCATCCGCCCGTAATAGCACCATGTCATCCATTTCACTGTTCTGCACGGTCACTTCGCCTTGCACCTGGTCCTGGATCACCGTCACGCCTTCCTTGGGCGCCCTCAATCGGATAACCGGCACCGCACCCGCAGGCGCCTCGCCAAGGTCTCTGTCCCGCCAACGCCCGTCATAGCGCATGGAACGGCCCTCGGCCTTGGCGGTTTCGCGCATTTCCACCAGCTCTTCCGGCGTGGCGTAACAATAATAGGCGTTGCCGGTGTCCAACAGCTGTCTGGCGACCTCGGCGTGGCGGCCGGCGCGGGCGAATTGTGAGATCGGCTCGCTCTGCCAATCCAGGCCCAACCAATGCAAGCCTTCATGGATCGCGGTCACCGCCGCCTCGGTGGAGCGGGCCCGGTCCGTATCCTCGATGCGCAGTAGCATCTCGCCGCCGTGGTGCTGGGCGAATAACCAATTGAACAACGCCGTGCGGGCGCCGCCAATATGGAGAAAACCGGTGGGAGAAGGCGCAAAACGGGTAATAACGGACATGCTTTTGAGTTCCGGGTTGTGGGGCCATGATAACGGGTGGCGTTATCTATCACATCATTCTGGCGCAGGCCAACGGATCACCTTGCCCAAGCCTTCCTGGTCGAGCAGAAACGTTGGCCGTTTTGGCTGCCTGCCTTGTTGGCCGTGGGCGTGGCGTCGTATTTCTCCCCGCCTGTCGAGCCACCCTGGTAGGCGGGCCCGGTTGAAACCGGTGTCCTGATTATCACTGCCTGGATCTTGCATTATGTGCTGCTTGTTCTCCTCGCCCTGCTTGCCATGGCGCTCGGTTTTTGGGCCAACCAGGCCCATGGCGCCTGTGTTGCCAGCCCCATTCAAACGGCTAGACTGGGGTCAGTCGACCTGACCGGCGCCATCGCCGATATCGAAACCCGGCCATATGGCCTACGCCTGTCCCTGCGCCATGGCGAAATCGCCAAACGGCCCGATTGGCGTGCGCCCAGAGTTATCAGTTTGATCTTGTGTTGCAAACAGTAGCCCGCCCTGGCGGCTGGCTACTGGATCAGGCTGCGCTCGGTTCTGATGCCGCCCGCTGGACCGGCGGCGCCGGGCGCCTATGACTTCGCGTGGGCCGCCTGGTTCGAGCAGATTGGCGCCGTAGGTTATGCTGTTTCACGCGCCCAGATTATCAACGGCGAAAAGCGGGATGGTTTTGGCACCATCACCCTACAGACCGCAGGCTGGCTTTTTCTACCGTGCGCTTCTTGCTCGCGCTGATCCCATCCCTGGCATTGCGCGTATCAATCAAGGAATGGGCCGCCGCCACCGCCCCTGGTGGGCGCTTTCGGCTATATGCTGCTGACCGGCGCCACGGTGCTGGCATGGGCGCCGGTAAGCCCGCGGTCGGTCAGTTTCCAGATGTCGTTCGCCGCCGTTGGCGGGATGGCGTGATCAACATCGAAGGCGCCAACGATCATTGGGGCGATTGACCATGGAACCGCCCTAAAGGTCTGAAATTCGCCTAATATTGCCGTAGCAGGCCGATCAATTGCCCCTGGATCTTGACCCGATTGGGCGGGAAAATTCTGGTTTCGTAGCTCTGATTGGCCGGTTCCAGGGCGACGGAATTGCCCTTGGAGCGCAGCCGCTTCAAGGTCGCCTCATTATCATCGATCAGCGCGACGACAATGGCGCCGTTTTCCGCCGTATCACTACGTTTCAGAATGACCGTGTCGCCATCCAGAATGCCCGCGTCAACCATTGAATCGCCGGCGACTTCCAAGGCGAAATGTTCGCCCCGTGCCAGCATGCCACGCGGCACATCGACAAAATTGGAAGGGTCGCGCAACGCCTCGATCGGGGTGCCGGCGGCGATCTGGCCATAGAGGGGCATGGAGACGATATCATCGGAACTGGCCGTCTGAGGCACCATGCCAGTGCTGAATTCACCTTGTATGACATTGGGCGCCATTTTTTCACCGCCCGGCAGCACCGCACCGGGCAGTTGCAGAACTTCCAAGGCCCGGGCCCGGTGGGCTAGGCGCCGGATGAAACCGCGTTCTTCCAACGCCGTGATCAGCCGATGAATGCCGGATTTCGATTTCAAGTTCAGTGCATCCTTCATCTCGTCGAAGGATGGCGATATGCCGTTCTTGCGAATATGACCGTGGATGAAAGTGAGAAGTTCGTTCTGTTTGCGCGTCAACATTCCATGATCCTCATTCGTTGGGCGGATGTGCAGAAATCACATATAATTCAACCCAAAAAACCATAACTTTTCCGGAACAAAAGCAAAACGTAGCTGTATGTTCTAGTTTAGTTCTCTATCATGGTCAAGAAATAAAGTAAATTTGTGGATAATTTATCCACAGACCGGTTCCGATTCCAGTCCTAAATTCCCGTGGTTTCGCCACTCAGGGGCAGAATTTCAACCCTTTCACCGGCTTTCGCCGCCGCGGCATAGGGTGCGCGGAGGATCAGACAGTCAGCCTTGGCAAGGCCGGAAAGCATGGAACTATCCTGCTTTTCAAACGGCACAACGACGGTTTCGCCGTTTCCGTTCAGTCTGGCGGTGGCCCGCAGATAGTCCTGACGTTGATCGTTACCGGGCAGATCCTGCCCCAGGCGCGCGCTCCGGCTAGCGGCTTGAGAATCCAAACCCAGCATGGCGCGGATTGCCGGACGCAGGTAGACGATGCCGCAGACCAGGGAGGATACCGGATTACCCGGCATGCCCATCATCGAGGTTTCACCAAAACTGCCGAAAATCAGCGGCTTGCCAGGGCGCATGGCGATACGCCAGAAATCCAGTTCCAGGCCATCCTGGCCTAGCACCTTGCGCACCAGATCATGGTCTCCGACCGAGGCACCGCCCAGGGTTACCAGCATATCGGCGCCACGGGCGCCCGAAGCCAGGGCACGCAGGGAATCTTCATCATCCGAGGCGATGCCGAGATCAATAGCTTCCCCGCCCGAGGCCTTGATCAGCCCCATCAGGGCAATGGTGTTGGACGAGACAATCTGGTTCGGCCCCACGGGTTCACCGGGACGCACCAGTTCGTCACCGGTGGCCAACAGGGCGATGCGCGGGCGCCGGGCCACGGTCAGCCAGGGTACGTTCATGGCGGCGGCTAGGCCCACATCGCGGGACGACAGCACCCGGTTCGCAGTGATGCCAACATCGCCATGCTGAAAATCCAGGCCGGCGGGGCGGACAAATTTACCCGGCCAAGGGGCCACCGTCATGGTAATCTGGCCGCCGGAGACTTCGGTGTCCTCCTGCATGACGATGGCGTCGGCGCCCTTGGGGACCGGCGCGCCGGTGAATATCCGTGCGGTCTGTCCGGGCCCTACCGTGCCCTCGAAGGCATTGCCGGCGGCGGACTCGCCAATTTGCGTCAGGGTCGCGGGGACCTCGGCTACATCCGCCGCGCGTACCGCATAGCCGTCCATGGCTGAAACATCGGCTGGCGGTTGCGTTAGGCGGGCAGTCACATCGCGGGCCAGCACCCGGCCATGGGCATCCGCCAGAGAGATATTTTCGGTCGACGTCCGGTGCACCCCATCCAGGATGCGTTGCAGCGCCTCGGCGACTGAAATCATTCTATAATTCCTAATGTATTATCTTTACGATACGTCATAAATGCCTGATTTACCACCGGATTTATAAACTAAGCGTACACCGCATAATTGCATGCCGCGATCCACCGCCTTGCACATATCATATATGGTAAGGCCAGCAACACTGACGGCAGTCAAGGCCTCCATCTCAACCCCGGTGCGCCCGGTCACTTTGACCTCCGCGATGATCTCGACGCTGTTGGCGGCGGCATCACACGACAGCTGTAAACTGACCGATAAAAGCTGCAGAGGATGGCAAAGCGGGATCAGATCGGCGGTACGTTTCGCCGCCATGATCCCGGCCAGACGCGCCACGCCCAGGACATCGCCCTTAGCTATGGCACCGTCCTGAATACGGGCCAAAGTTTCGGGCGCCATCGTTACCTGCCCAGCGGCGCGCGCCACGCGTTCGCTCACCGCTTTGTCGCCCACATCAACCATATGGGCGTTGCCGGAATCATCAAAATGAGTCAGGTCCGCCATGGCTTAAACTCCCTTCATGAATTCAGCAGGTTCCGCACGGCGGCTTCCACGTTGTCCTGGCGCATCAAGGACTCGCCAACCAGAAAACAGTGACAACCAGCCTTGCTAATGCGGAGTACATCGTCGTAGCTATTCAGACCGCTTTCACTGACGCCCAGGCCATCCTTGGGCATATGTGCCGCCAACTCTTCCGTGGTAGCCAAATCCGTGACCATGGTTTTCAGATTGCGGTTATTAATGCCAAACAGCCGGCTTTCCAGACGCATGGCACGGTCCATTTCGTCCGCGTCATGTACCTCAATCAGCACATCCATGTCCCAATCATTCGCCACAGCCTCCAACTCGCCCGCCTGGCCATCTTCCAGCGCCGCCATGATCAGCAGGATGCAATCGGCACCCAAAGCCCGCGCCTCGGCGACCTGATAGGGCTCCAGCATGAAATCCTTGCGCAATACCGGCAGATCCACGGCGTTTCGCGCCTGCACCAAAAAATCGTCATGCCCCTGAAAATACGGCACATCCGTGAGCACCGAGAGGCAGGCGGCGCCGCCCCGTTGATAGGCCTGGGCCAAGGCCGCAGGATCAGAATCAGATCGGATCAAGCCCTTGGATGGTGAGGCCTTTTTATATTCGGCGATTAGACCAAAGCGGCCTGCATCCACTGCCCCGCGTAGGGCGTTGACAAAGCCACGCACGGGCGAGGCTGTCTTGGCCACCGCCTCGACCTCCGCCAAGGACCGCTCAGCCTTGCAAGCCTCGATATGCAGGCGCTTGTCGGTGCAGATACGTTCAAGAATGTCACTCATGATGCGCCCGGCACTGTACGGTTGGTAATTTCCACTAGGCGGTGCAGTTTTTCCAGGGCCAGGCCCTCGTCAATGGCTCGCGTGGCCATGGCCACGCCTTCCGGCAGATCCGCCGCCTTACCGGCAATGATGAGGGCGGCGGCGGCATTGAACAGCACCACGTCGCGATAGGCTCCGGTGGCGCCCTGCAACAGGGCGTTCAGGACAGCGGCATTTTCCTCCGCCTCGCCGCCACGCAGGTCCTCCAACGTGGCCAAAGGCAGACCGGCCTGCTCGGGCGAGACCTCGAACTCGGAAATCTCGCCATTCTCCAGCGACACCACATAGGTTGGGCCGGTGGTGGTGATCTCGTCCGTGCCGTCGGCGCCATGCACGACCCAGGCCCGCTCCGAACCAAGGGTTTTCAAGACCTCCGTCATGGGGTGCTGCCATTGCCGGTCAAAAACGCCGATCAGTTGCCGCTTCACGCCCGCCGGATTGGACATAGGCCCCAGAATATTAAAGATCGTCCGCGTGCCCATCTCGACCCGCGTCGGACCCACATTGCGCATGGCGCCATGATGGCGGGGGGCGGCCATGAAGCAGATGCCGGCCTCGTCCAAGGCCGCCTGCAACAATGAGAAATCCGCATCCACATTGATGCCCAGCGTGTTCTGCACGTCGGTGGTACCGGTTTTCGACGATGCGGCGCGGTTGCCATGCTTGGCTATGGGCACGCCGCAACCGGCTACCACGATCGCCGTGGCGGTGGAGATGTTCAGCGTGTGTTTGCCGTCACCGCCCGTGCCGACGATATCCATGGCGCCGGGCGGCGCCTTTATGGGCGTCATGCGATCGCGCATGGTCATCACGCCGCCGGTGATTTCATCCACTGTTTCACCGCGCACCCGCAAGGCCATCAAAAAGGCGCCCATCTGGGACGGCGTGGCATCGCCCGACATCATCACATCAAAGGCCGCGCGGGCCTGTTCCACGTTCAACGAATTGCCGTCGGCCACGATGGCGATCAGCGTTTTAAAATCTGGCATATTCCCGGCCATCAACGGTTCTCCAACCCTGAGAATTCCAGCAACCCGTATTGGCTGCGCGGCACAACAAACCGCGCCTCATGGAAGTCGTCAAGGCCCCATAGCACGAAATAGCTCGATTCGACGAAAAGATCACCACTCCCTCCGGTCCCAAACAACCCGTCCGCCCCGCGACCGCTTGGCTTTCCCCAATTTAGGCGGCCTTGCCAGTGTCATTTGACGGTGGCTATTTCATTAACCCTATTTTTCGTCTCAATATGATAGATTCTGGTTTAGAATGGACCTGGGGTCTCGATTGAGAGAGAGCTGTCCACTGGCTGAGAAAACGCTGAAAAATGCGCCACAATCGGGCAAACAGAAGCGGTCCGTACGGCAACAGCGGGCACGCAGGCGGCAGGCATTGTTAATGCCCAAGGCCCTATTCGTTGCCGTGGCCGGCTTCGCCGCCGGCCTGGACGTGACCACGGCGCTGACCTTCACCTTGCCAGGGCCGAATAGGGGTGGACCGCAAGCCACAACATTAGCAGTGAAGAAGGCGATGGCATCAAACCAATTTGCCGAACAGCGCGTCATCCTGACGCCACCGCCCACGGCGCCCGAAGTGTCCAAGGCATCCGCGAAACAGGAAACGCGGTCGCCGACCGTCGCGGTTAATATTCTATCCGCCCCCATTGTAGCGGCTGTCCCGGAGCGGGCGCCAGCACGCGAAGCAGGCCCGGCAATGCCGGCGGTCAAGCAACCGGTTATCGTGATGGCGAACCTAGGGCGAACGGCGTCTGAAGCGGGAGTGGAGGTGGTGGCGCCAGAGGCGGAAGCTAATGCGGAGGCGGGGGGCGAACTCGATGGGCTGCGGCCTATATCAGGCTCCACCATCGCCATCGACAGTGCCGAGGCGCAACGCCGGGAACAAATCGAACACGAGAATGTCTGCCTGGCGAATTTGACCACACCGCCCGTGCTGCCGCCCGCGCCTCCACCCCTGCCGCCGATGGCAACTGCGACAACCGCTGGGGCCGATGCTTTGGATGCGTCAAGATCGACCGCGCCCCGGCCGACCTGGAAACGCTTCGCCGCCCTGTCGCCGAACATTGGCGACCCGGCCCAAACCCCTCCACCAGTCAAGATCGCGATCGTGCTTGATGACATGGGACTTAGCCAATTCTGCTCGGACCGAACCATTGCGCTGCCCGGGCCCATCACGCTCGCCGTCCCGCCCTATGGCAATTATTTGGCCGGGCTGGTGGCCAGGGCGCGGACGGCGGGTCATGAAATTCTGGTGCATCTTCCTATGGAGCCCAAGGCCGCTGACGCGGACCCAGCCCCAAAAGCCCTGTTGACCGGCTTGCCGATCCCAGAACTGGACCGTCGGATAGCGGCGAATTTAGCGCGGCTGGACAGCTATGTGGGCATCAACAATCATATGGGCAGCCTGTTCACCGCCTCGGCGCGGGAGATGCGGCGCGTCAGGGCCGCCCTGCGATCACGTCAGTTGCTGTTTCTCGACAGTCTGATCACGGGCAGATCCACCGGTCGCCAACTGGCGCGGGAATATGGCATTCCCACCGTAGTGCGCGATGTATTTCTGGATA
Source organism: Rhodospirillaceae bacterium (assembly GCA_002731375.1). GTDB lineage: Bacteria > Pseudomonadota > Alphaproteobacteria. The sequence continues at coordinate 31,535 of PCBT01000006.1, forward strand.
ATGACCGCGACCCCGAGAAAATCCGGCGGCAACTGGTATTAACCGTGGCGACGGCGCGCCGGCACGGCCAAGCCATCGGCCATCCGTATCCCGAAACCTTGAGCGCCCTGGAAGGCTGGCTTCCGAACCTGCGCGCCCGCGGTCTGGTGCTGGTTCCCATAAGCGCGCTGGTCAAGCAAAACACGCCGGTGCAACAGGCCTTAGGGCAATAGCATATATGGGATGGCAGTATGATTGAAGTTCGGGGCCTGCGGAAGAGTTTCAACAAGATCGGAGTATTGCGCGGGATCGATTTCACGGCCCGCAATGGCGAAATTACCGGGCTGATCGGCCCAAACGGAGCCGGCAAGACGACAACCCTGCGCATGCTGTATACCGTGTTACGGCCCGATGGCGGCCAGGCCTTTGTCGATGGCCACGATGCCAACACTGAACGGCTGACGGTGCAACGGAGGATCGGCGTTCTGCCAGATAATCGGGGTCTGTACCCGCGCCTGACCGCGCGGGAGCATGTGCGCTATTTCGGCCGCTTGCATGGCCTAGGAGGGCCCGAGTTGGAGGGCCGCATAGACCGCCTGATGGAACGCCTGGGTATGGAGGATTTCGCCGACCGCCGCTCCAAGGGTTTTTCCAAGGGCCAGATCCTGAAAGTGGCCCTGGCCCGCGCCTTAGTGCATGAACCGGCCAATGTGATCCTGGATGAGCCGACCAATGGTCTGGATATCGGCTCGTCCCGGGCGGTACGGGAATTAATCCGAGAAATTCGTGACCAGGGGCGCTGTGTTTTGTTTTCCAGCCATATCATGGGCGAGGTCGAAGCCCTGTGCGACCGTATTATTGTCATCTCCGACGGCCTGATTGTCGCCGATGGAAAGCCGGAGGAATTGCGTCAGGCCACCGGCAAGGGTGATCTTGAGGAAGTCTTTCTGGCAACCGTAAGGCAGGCCGAAGCAGCCAGCGGCGGCACCGGCGATGGGGCCAATAATGGCGCCTACAGCGGTACTGGCCGTGCGTAACATCTGGATTGTTTTCCTCAAGGAAAGCACCGATAACCTGCGTGATCGGCGCAGCCTGCTCCTGGCCTTGATCTATCCGGTCATAGGCGCCTTGTTGCTGGGNATGCTGGTCAGTTTCGTAGGCGGCATGTTTCGCGGGCAAGGCGACAGCACCCTCCATCTGCATGTAACGGGGGCCGAGCGGGGGCCGGCGCTGATCAGCCATCTGGAGAGTGAAGGCGTCGTTATCCGCGCTGCGCCGTCGGATCCGAAACGCGCGGTGCGCCGCGGCGAGGTGGACGCGGTCTTGGTCATTCCCGGCGGCCATGCCGAGGAATTCGCCGCCCACCGGACCGCCCGCCTGAACATGGTGGTCAACGCCACGCGCCTGTCCACGGTCATCAAGGTCAGCCGCGTGGTCGGACTTCTGCGGGATTACGGCCATGCCGTGGGCCAGCAGCGCCTGCGCGCCCATGGCGTCGATGCCGGGGTTGCATCACCACTGGAGATACGCTCCGTCAATGTCGGGCGCTCACGCAATCTGGCCGGCTTTTTTCTGAACATGTTGCCGCCCTTCATCATATTCACGATCTTCGTTGGCGGCGTCTATCTAGCAATCGATACCACTTCGGGTGAGCGCGAGCGCGGCTCGTTGGAGCCGCTATTAGCCAATCCCGTGCCCCGTTGGCAGTTCATGCTTGGCAAGGCGTTAGCAACCTTCGCCTTTACCCTGACCGCCGTGCTGGTGCAATTGCTGGCATTCAAGATCATGTTCGAAATCGTCGCCGCCGGTGAATACGGCATTAAGATCAACCCGGATTTGGGTGCCTTCATCGGCGTAGCCCTGCTATGCCTGCCCTTGATTGGCTTCGCCGTGGCCCTGCAAATTATCGTCGCCACCGTTTCGCGTAGCTATAAGGAGACCCAGACCTATCTGGGCCTGCTGCCTCTTCTACCATCCCTGCCTGGAATGATTCTGGTTTTCGTGCCCGTGAAGGCTCAAATCTGGATGATGGCGATACCCACCTTTGGCCAGATCCTTTTGATCGGCCGCCTGATGCGTCAGGAATCGGTGGTATGGGTACATATTGGCGTATCGATCGCGGCCACCACCCTGATCAGCGCACTTTTACTTGCCGGCGCGGCCCATCTTTACAACCGGGACCGAATGCTGTTCGGTGGCTAGCGCAGTTTCGGGAAATTCCAGCCCATTTGACCGGAACTGCGCTAGCCCAAGGGCCATAACAGGAGTAAGCTGTTGCCGCCAAAGAGGGTAGTGAAGAGAGGGCCGGGCAATCATGTCGAACAATAAGGAAAGTCGACTGGCCAGCATTAGTTTGCTGGAAGGCCGTAGTGACGAGGAAAAACGAGAATTGGAAAAGCGCTGCCGCTGGTGGCGCTACAAGGCCAACGAACAGATACTGGACAAAGACAGCAATGACCGCGACGTTTATTTCGTCGCCGAAGGCACTGTTCAGATCGTCAATTTTTCCATGACGGGACGGGAAATTGCCTTGGCCCGCCTGCATTCCGGCAATTTTTTTGGCGAATTGTCAGCGATCGATGGTCAGCCCCGCTCAGCCAGTGTCGTGGCCTTGGAAGATTGCCTGCTGGGCTCGTTATCACCACAACTGTTCATCGATCAAATCATCGGCCATCCAGAACTGGCTGTCCGTGTGTTGGGCCGGCTGGCGACTATCGTGCGCAGTTGCGATGAACGGATTATGGATCTTTCCACCTTGGGCGCGGTTGACCGGGTATATCGGCAATTATTGCTCCTGGCCGACGAAAGCCCGGTCGATCCCGGTAGCTGGCTGATCCGTAACCTACCTACCCACAAGGCCATCGCGGCCATGGCCTCGACCACGCGGGAAACCGTGGCCCGCTCCATATCGCAGCTGGGTGCTGGCAATATTGTCGAGCGCAAGGGCCGCATTCTGTATTTACGCGACCGTGACCGCCTGGAAAAACTGGCTGGCGTCCTGGAAGAGGGTTTTTCCCGCTGATCAATAGCGGCTGATCATTTGCGGTTAACGGTCAGTTTCCCGCGACCGCCAATGTTGTTCCGATCAATTCGAACAAACGTATTATTTCTTCACCGATCAAGAACAAAGCCGCGATGATGGCAACGCTGATACCGGTGCCAATCAACGCTTACTCCATGGCTGTCGCGCCAGACTGATCCATTAAACNGGATCGTTTCAGGGCGGCTATCACGATGGTCGCGGTTTTGGCCCACATATTTGCTTCCTTTAACTAAAGTCGCGCTAGCATCATCTGAAAAATCCGTACATGACAGAGGACCTCCCGCCCATGTTACCTAATATTGGCTACAAAAATGTAAAACAATTATTACATCACGGTTAAGGAATGCTAAATATAATCGCTCGACCGCCCTGGCAGACGACTGGGAGCCATTTATGGCGAGATTAATACTTTGAATTGCAGCCCTTTCTCTCCTGACGGCATGTATGGCCAAGGAGCCAACATGGTACGAAGACCGCTGCCTAAGGCTCGGTTTTAAAACAGGGAGCGCGGATTTCAACAATTGCATCGAACGGGATCGGCGCTAGATTGATGACAATGAACGCCGCGCCGAAGGCACTATCGGACCGTGTTTGCAATACCGCAATTTCAATGAATTTTTTTTCCAATCACACCTACTTTTGCCTGTAATCGCTGCAGGGCCGGCTCGGGCTGGCCTCCTATACCCCGTATGGCACTGATCGTGCCTGCCAGATAACCGCGCGAGGTGCCATTGCGCCCCTCTCCCTGGGCGACCAGCATCGCGCCCCGTGCCAGCGGTTGCTTGCCAACGTAGCGCGGATGGCGCGGATCGGCGGCGAATGTTAGAGCGGAGACAATCCCCTGCCTGGTATGCACGGGCACCAGAATATGGCGATAGGCGGCTTCACGCCGGCGTAAATAGCCTTGGGTCCGCCACCAATGTCCCGGAGCCACGCGAAATACGCTGCCCAGGCATTCGCCGCCCGGTACCAGGGTCAGGATCAAGCCGGGCCGCGCCGCCGAGCCCCAGGACAGGGTGCTGTACAGAGCATGGGCACGGTGCCAGCCTGTCAGCAAGGCGGGGCGCCGCTCCACATAGGGAAAATCCGGCTGCCACATGAGCGAGCCGTAACCAAAGACCCAGTGTTCCCGCGCCATGCTATTCCCTACGCCTATTCAGGATTCTGGTTTCAAATATGACGCCAACATACGTTTGGGCTCGTCCGTTTCATAAGCATCGCCAAAGGGGTCGATGCCTGCCTCGATCGCGGCGTCCAGGCCCAATTCCTCCCATTTGCCAATCAACGCCTTTTGCGCCCTGACAACCAGGGGACCAGCCTCCAGAATCCTATCGAGCCAGGTTTCCACCCAGGCATCCAACTCCGCCGCCGGCACCAGTTTCTCGACAAAGTGCATGGCGAGAGCCTCTTCGGCCCCGTAATTCGTGCCCGTCAGCAGCAATTCCCGGGTCTTACCCCAGCCGATCAATTGCGGCAGCAGGGCCGCCTCTATAACCGAGGGCAGGCCGACCTTGACCTCCGGCATGCCCATGACAAAGCTGTCATCGGCAACCCGGAAATCACAGGCTGCCGCCAATTCCAAGCCGGCACCGAGGCAAAAACCGCGCAAACGGCCAATCACGGGCACCGTCAGGGNACGGATCGCCTTTGCCGCCAGATGCAACTGGGTAATAAAGTGACGCGCGCTGTCAGGCTGTAATGTCGCCAACTCGTTCAAATCGGCGCCCGCCATGAAAGCCTTCTCTCCGGCCCCTGTCAGCACCGCCGCACGCAATTGCCCATCCCGGGCCAAATTTTCGAACGCGGCCTTTAGATCCGCCACCAACGGCATGGACCCCGCATTCAGGCGGCGTTGATTGTCCATGCGTACCCAGGCAATGTGTCCAGCTGTCCGTTCCTGAATTTCCACATGTACTGTTGGTTTCACATCCGTCATCCACTCAACCCCGTCATTTCCTGGCAATGGTCCTTGATATCACAGCGAATGGCAGCACCAACACTTGATTGGCTCACCACCAGAGGAAAGCCGTGCTAGATTAGCGCCATGGTACGCGAAGGCAAAAGATCTGTGATGGCGCTGGTGGTCGCCGGCGGCCGAGGTGCGCGCCTTGGCGGCCCGGTGCCAAAGCAATATCAAAGCCTGGCCGGCATCCCCGTGCTGCGCCATGCTCTTCTGGCATTTTGCCACCATCCCGCCATCACCGCCGCAGCCGCGGTGATCGGTGCCAGCGACCGGGAGCTGTATGATCAAGCCGCCCAAAGTCTGGAGCTACTACCGCCAATCGTAGGCGGCGCCAGCCGGCAACAGTCGGTCTTACATGGACTGCGCGGCCTCGCCCCGCTAAAGCCTGATCTGATTTTAATCCATGACGGCGCACGGCCCTTTGTCTCGGCTTCGGTGATCAATAATGTACTGGCCGGCCTGGACAACCACCAAGGCGCCATCGCCGCCATACCGGTGGTCGATAGCCTGAAACGGGGTGATGACGGCGTGATTATTGATCAAATACCTCGCGACGGTCTTTGGCAGGCACAAACGCCGCAAGGTTTCGCCTTTTCGGCGATCCTGGCGGCGCATGAGGAAGCCTCCTGCGGCCATACCGATGATGCTTCCCTGGCGCGAGCCGCAGGTATGAACGTGGCGCTGGTAGCGGGAGCGCCGGAAAACGGCAAGATCACCACCGCCGAAGATCTGTCCCGCGCCGATGGTGCCCATGCCGCCCGGCTGTTCGATGTGCGGGTCGGACAAGGTTTCGATGTGCACCGGTTCGAGCCCGGCGACCGGGTCCGCCTATGCGGCGTTGATATTCCCCACGGCGCCCAACTGGCAGGCCATAGCGACGCCGATGTCGCCCTGCATGCGACTACGGACGCCATTTTAGGCGCCATCGGCGACGGCGATATTGGCCGGCACTTTCCCCCCAGCCAGGCGCAATGGCGCGATGCGGATTCCGCCCGCTTTGTTGCCTTTGCCGTGGATCGGGTACATGCCCTGGGTGGCCGTCTGGCACATCTGGATCTGACGATCATATGCGAGGCACCGCGCATTACGCCGCATTACCAGGCCATGGCCGCGCGTTTAGGTGATATCATGGGTCTGGAAAGTAACCGCATCAGCATCAAGGCGACAACCACGGAGCGCCTGGGCTTTACCGGGCGCAACGAAGGCATCGCCGCCCAAGCCACCGCCACCGTGCGGCTACCAATCTGAATGGCCTCCATTTTCTCAAAGCCGGCCCTGCCGCTTTCACATCCCGCCTGCCTGCTGGCGACATGGTTCGGCAGCGGTCTATTGCGCCCGGCGCCCGGCACCTGGGGTTCGTTGGCGTCGCTGCCGTTCGCCTGGGGGATCACATATTTCGCGGGTCCCATTGCCCTGGCCGCGGCAACAATCGCTGTATTTGCCCTGGGCTGTTGGGGGGCGGATGTTTACGAAAGGGCCGGCGGCGGCAAGGACCCCGGCGTGGTGGTGATCGACGAAGTGGCCGGACAATGGCTGGTGTTGATCGCGGCGCCATTGGACCCTTGGTACTATTTGGCGGGGTTTGTGTTGTTCCGAGTTTGCGACATCCTCAAGCCCTGGCCGGCCAGCTGGGCGGACCGCAACGTAACGGGCGGTCTAGGCATTATGTTGGACGATATTCTGGCCGCGTTATTTGGCTTGGCCGCCATCGTGGCATTTCGCGTTTGGTACTGATTTATAGGAGACAAAAAATGAAATTCGGCGGCATGGTGTCGACCAAGATCGATGACTGGCAAATGTTTCCCTATCTAGAGGAACTTGGATACGACTGCGGCTGGATACCGGATTCGCAGATGATCTGGTCCGATTGCTACGCCACCATGGCCTTAGCGGCGCTGCATACGTCCAAGCTACGCCTTGGCACCGGCGTGGCCATCGCAGGCACACGTCTGGCGCCTGTAACGGCGCATTCAATCGCCTCGATCAACAAGTTGGCGCCCGGACGAACTTTCCTGGGCATTGGCACCGGGCATACCGCCATGCGAGTGATGGGCCAGAACCCCATGCAGCCGACCGCGTTCCGTAATTATCTGCGTGTCGTGCGCGGCTTGCTAGCCGGCGAGGAAGTGGAATACCAGGGCAAACCGATCAAGTTTCTCGACCGGGAACTAGAATGCATCAATACCGAGCACAAGGTACCGATCTATGTGGCGGCGAACGGCCCCAAGGCGCTGGCGGCAGCGGGGGCATACGGTGACGGGCGAATCGGCGCTGGCAACGAGCCTTACGGCCTGCTGTCAAAAAATCTCGAGCGCATGCGGCAGGGCGCCGAGGGTGTCGGGCGGCGGCTTGATGCCGACTTCCACACCTCGGTGTTGACATTTGCCTGCGTACTTAAACCTGGCGAGAACCTGACATCTGACCGGGTCATTGACGAGACCGGCGCGGAAGTCGTCTCATCACTGCATTTTTGGTATGAAATCTATCGCCAAAGGGGCGACGACGGCTTCATACTGGGCGAAGTCCGCGATGTCTGGGAAGACTACAAGAACTATGTGAAGACGGAGATGCCGGAAGACCGCCGGCATCAAATCCTGCATACTGGCCATTGCTCGTTCCTTCCGCCCGCCGAACGGCGTTTCATCACGCCGGAGATGATCAAGGTCTCCGGCGGCTTCGTGGGCGAGCCGGACGAAATCATCGAACGTCTGCGGAAGTTGGAGGCCGGCGGCCTGCGGGAGATTGCCCTGTTGCCCCCTATCGCGGTGGCGCGGGAAAGCTTCAAGGACTTCGCCAAACAAGTCATGGCGAGGTATTAGCTCATGTTTTCCGATGATCTCATGACCCAGGCGACGTTGCTGTTACAAACTTGCCGAGACGCCGGCGTGATGGTGGCGACAGCAGAATCATGTACCGGCGGCCTCATCGCCGGTTGCCTGACCGAGATCGCAGGTTCCTCCAATGTGATGGATCGTGGCTTCGTCACCTATTCGAACGAAGCCAAGAACGCCATGCTGGATGTGCCCATGACCTTGATCGAGAGCCATGGCGCCGTCTCGGAACGGGTCGCCCGGGCAATGGCGGAAGGCGCCGTCGTGAATTCCGCAGCTGCTCTAGCGGTCGCCGTGACCGGGGTGGCGGGGCCGGGCGGCGGCACGACAGAAAAGCCCGTGGGCCTGGTGCATTTGGCTTGCGCACGGCGCGGCGGCGCGACCCTGCACCGCGAACAACGCTATGGCGATCTGGGCCGTGGCGGTATTCGCCAGGCGACCATCCACACCGCGCTGGAGATGTTGGCGCAACAGATCAACGGCGCCTGAGCCCAGCATGCCCCCCAGCATCGCCACGCGGCAGATGTCGCTCGCCCTCATGGGCGCCATCATTGTTCAATTGGCCGCCGCCTTGTGGGGGCGGCGTCTGCTGGGTGCCGAGCACGCACCGGCGGCGATGATGCTGGCCTATCTTGTGCTGCCCAGCCTGGCCGCGATCCTCTGGCTCTGGTTCGCGGCTGTCTGGCGGGAGCAGGATGGCTGGAGCCGCCTTGGCTTTGTCTGGATTGAGCGCCGCTGGCTGCTCCGTGCCGTTGGCTTGGGGCTGGCTTCGCTACCGGCTCTGATGCTGGTCACGGCCATCACAAATCCAATTTTCGGCCCGGCCAGGAACCCGCCCCTACCCTTCTCCGGCGCCGCAGCCTGGAACCAGCCGTCCTATCTATTGATGATGTTGCTTGGCATCGTGGTCCTGGCGCCACTGATAGAGGAAATGATTTTTCGCGGCTTGTTGTTCGGCTGGCTGCGCCGGCATCTGGGACTTTGGCAAGCCGCCGCCCTGGCCGCTTTGGGCCACGCCATTTTGCATTTTGATCTTGGCGCCATGCCTGGTCTGTTCACGCTATTTCTGTTCCTGGCCTGGATCTATGAATACTCCCAAAGCCTGTGGGTGCCAGCGGTCATTCACAGCGTGCATAATTTCATTGCATTGCAATTGCCCCAGTCTTAAGCCGTTTTTGTCATTAGTTAATGATAATTTTACAGAGAACGCCTACTATTAGAATCGCTCTCGAGAAGCGCGGCGATCGGACAGACATCGGTAAAAACGCCAGACTATAATCACTGGGCCGGTTATTCGTGCTCGCGCTGGCACTGCTGGGCGCAGTATCCGTCGCCTCCGCGCTGATTGCAGTCAACAATACATCAACCATTCAGGCCAGCTGGGAGACATTTGAACTCGGTCGATCCGAAAAGGCACGCGCGCTTGCGGGCCTGAATGTTCTGGAAAGAGTCGCCGACGCGGCGAACAGTTCCAGTGACGGGGTCATAAGTAAGCCGCGCAATTTGGCCATGCTGCGAAAATCACTCGGTTATGGCGGCAAGATCTATCAGGTTCAAGAACTATATCCTGCGCCAGGATACGACCAGACTAACAATCACCCAAGAGCATTTGGCCACAGTCCGCGGCGCCTTGGCGCTCTATAACCGGCGCCCTTTGAATGAAGTCGAGAAATTGGCGGTGGTTGAGATAACAGGAGTTATCAATACCTATGCCAAGACACTGAAGACAGTCACGCGGTTCGCCGCGACGGGGGCAACTGGATCAGAATGTCGCCCTGATCAACAAGCCCTACCAGGTTGGCGCCCTGGCCAAATGGGTGAGGGAAATCCTGGATCAGAAAACAGCACGAAATTAGCCAGCACGCGAAATCATCGTTTCTCGATGACCGAACGGTTGGCAGTGCGGCAACTATGGTGTAAAAGCCCCCTTCGTTATGCGTGTCCGCATGCCTATATACATTCTTGTATGGGATGTTGGCGGTGCGCGGCTTGTTACGCGGCCTGATCACTGGCCGTGCCGCAATCCATCAGACAGGTGCGAAATTATGCAAGAAGTGTTGTTGGTCGTTCACTTGATGCTGGCGATCGCCATTGTCATCACTGTTTTGTTGCAACGTAGCGAAGGCGGCGCGCTGGGCATGGGCGGTGGTGGTGGCGGAGGCGGTGGCGGTGGCGGCGGCGGTCTGATGACCGGGCGCGAGGCGGCCAATTTGCTGACCCGCTCGACAGCGGTTCTGGCGGCCTGTTTTTTCGCCACCTCGCTGACCCTGACCATCATGGCCAGCGGTTTGAGCGAGCGAAAATCGATCCTGGAGCAAACGGAACAGGGTGGATCTACGAATCAACCCAGCCTGCCCGCCGGACCGACGGTACCCATCGATAAATAGTTACCTCCTTTCGGCCCGGAAAAGCGGCAAAAACGGAACATTCGGCAGCCGTTAAGGAAGTAAGGCTTTGGCTCCAAGGCACGCTGGCTTAGAATGTAGTTCCATGACGCGGTATATATTCATAACCGGCGGCGTGGTTTCCTCGTTAGGTAAGGGATTGGCATCGGCGGCCCTGGGCGCTTTGTTGCAAGCGCGTGGCTATTCCGTTCGCCTGCGCAAGCTTGACCCCTACCTGAACGTTGATCCAGGAACCATGAGCCCCACCCAGCACGGCGAAGTCTACGTCACCGATGACGGTGCCGAGACCGACCTGGATCTGGGCCATTACGAGCGCTTCACGGGCGTATCCTCGCGCCAAAGTGACAATGTCACCACGGGTAGGATTTATCAGGAGATCCTGGCCAAGGAACGCCGGGGCGACTATCTGGGCGGCACGGTGCAGGTTATCCCCCACGTTACCAATGCCATCAAGGAATTCGTTCTGAACGAAACCGAGGGCACGGATTTTATTCTTTGTGAAATCGGCGGCACCGTGGGCGATATCGAGAGCCTGCCGTTTTTGGAAGCCATCCGACAATTGGGCAACGATCTGCCACGCGGCCAAACCGCCTATATCCACGCCACCCTGGTGCCATTCATCAAGGCGGCGGGCGAGTTGAAGACCAAGCCGACCCAGCATTCAGTGAAGGAGTTGCGCTCCATCGGCATTCAGCCCGATATTCTGCTTTGCCGCGCCGAACGGGAAATTCCGGCCCACGAGCAGCGCAAGATCGCCCTGTTCTGCAATGTGCGGGAAAGCGCGGTGATCCAGGGCCTGGACTGCAGCTCGATCTATGAAGTGCCTCTGGCCTACCACGAAGAGGGTCTGGACCGGGAGGTCTTGAGCATCTTCGGTATAGAGAGCCCGCCGGAGCCCGACCTGAGCCGCTGGCGGGAAATCCATGGCCGCATCTCATCCCCCGAGGGCACGGTAAAAATCGCCATTGTGGGCAAATACACCGATCTGCAGGACGCTTATAAATCACTTGGCGAGGCCTTGGTACATGGCGGCATGGCGAACCAGGTCAAGGTCGAACTGCAATGGATCGAGAGCGAGACATTCGAGCAGCCTGATGCCGTGCAGCGCCTGGAAGGCGTGGATGGCATACTGGTCCCGGGCGGCTTTGGCGAGCGTGGCTCGGAAGGCAAAATCGCCGCCGCCACTTTTGCGCGGAAAAAGAACGTGCCCTATTTTGGCATCTGTTTTGGCATGCAGATGGCAGTTATCGAAGCGGCGCGGAACCTGGCCGGCCTACCAGACGCTTCATCAACGGAATTCGGTAGCTGCAACGACCCTGTTGTTGGCCTGATGACTGAATGGAGCGACGGCAACAGCCTGCAAACACGCGGCATGGATGACGACAAGGGCGGCACCATGCGCCTTGGCCAATACCAATGCCAGCTGCAGCAGGGCTCGAAAGTCAATCAGGTCTATGCCAATGGCGCCGATGACAGCACCTCGGGAAGCATGATGATTTCCGAACGGCACCGCCACCGATATGAAGTCAATATCAACTACCGTGAAAAATTGGAGGCCGTGGGCCTGCATTTCTCGGGCCTCTCACCCGATGGCTCCCTGCCGGAAATCGTCGAACTGAAGGACCATCCCTGGTTCATCGGCGTGCAATTCCACCCGGAACTAAAATCAAAACCCTTCGAACCCCATCCCCTGTTCGCGTCTTTCATCGCCGCCGCCGTCGATCAGATGCGCATGGTGTAGGCAAATGGTTGACGTCACCATTGGAAAGGTCACCCTCGGCAATGACCTACCGCTAACCCTGATCGCCGGGCCTTGCGCCATGGAAGGGCGGGAGCATGCCCTGGAAATGGCCGACCGCCTGTCCAATCTGGCCGCGGGCCTCGGTTTTTCACTGATCTACAAATCCTCGTTCGACAAGGCCAACCGCACTTCGCTGGACAGTCCGCGCGGTATCGGGATTGAGGCGGCCCTGGACATCTTCGCCGAGATCAAGGACCGCTTTGGCTGCCCGGTGCTGACCGATGTGCATACGGAAGATCAATGCGTCGAAGCGGCGACAGTGGTCGATGTCCTACAGATCCCCGCTTTTCTGTGCCGGCAGACGGATCTGTTGCTGGCGGCGGCGGCCACGGGCCGCGCCGTCAATGTCAAAAAGGGGCAGTTCCTGGCCCCGTGGGACATGGCCAATGTAGTGGCCAAGCTGACGGGAAACGGCAACAACAACATACTGGTTACCGAACGCGGCGCCTCCTTTGGCTATAACACCCTGGTCAGCGACATGCGCGCCCTGCCTGTTCTCAAGGACATCGGCCAGCCAGTGGTCTTTGATGCCACCCATTCGGTACAACAGCCGGGCGGCCAGAGCGGCACCTCTGGCGGGCAGCGGGAAATGGTGCCCGTATTAGCCCGCGCCGCCGTGGCGATCGGTGTCGCCGCCGTCTTCATGGAAACCCACGAAGATCCCGACAGCGCACCTTCCGATGGGCCCAACATGGTGCCCGTGGATCAATTGGGGCCGTTGATGGAGACCCTGCTGGCCTTCGACCGTTTGGCCAAGGCGGGCTAGCGGTGGAGCCCGAACAGCCGCGGGCGGAGATCGACGGTCTTCTCGAAGAATTGCTGGAGCACTACGACCTGCGCTTCCGCTCCGCCCACAACCGGGCCCGGAGCGATGTCGGACCATCCCTGATGGGCTGCATACGCAGCTTTGATCACTACACTTTCAACTATGTGCGCGAGGCGGTGGGCAATTGCCTGCGCGATGCTTCCCTGATGTTGCTGGAATACGCGGGCGAGCGGAACATCGAGCCTGTGCGCCTGATCGAGGCCGCGCACGCTTTCCTGGGCCAACACTTCCAGGGGATCAAGGATTACCTGCACGACGGTATCAACCAACCTCCGGCGCGTGAATACGGCATGCGGCCCAGCCGGGAGTCCTTGGCCGAGGTCAGCCGCTATCTCGATGAACGTCTGGCCGGCGCCATGACCTCCCTGGGCCGGGGCCGTCTGGACGAACGCCTGCGGCCCAAGATCAGCTTTCTCGGCCCCGTCCTGCGGCGTCTCGGCGGCGGCCACCGGGTCGCCATGTATATCGTTGCCGCCCTGCTAATTTGAGCCTTGCTGTCAGGGCTTTGACAGCGCCGGGGAGAGGCGGTAAGAGCCGGTAACAGTATTTATGAGGACAGAAAAATGAGTGGCATTATCGACATCGTCGGGCGGGAAATTCTGGACAGCCGAGGCAATCCCACGGTGGAGGTTGAGGTGACCCTGGATAGCGGCGCCTTTGGCCGGGCCGCCGTACCCTCGGGCGCCTCAACCGGCGCCCACGAGGCAGTGGAACGGCGCGACGGTGGCAACCGCTATTTGGGCAAGGGCGTCGAAGGTGCCGTAGATGCGGTCAATGGCGAGCTGTTCGATGCCTTATCAGGCCTGGACGCCAATGATCAGGCCGGTATCGATACCATCATGTGTGACCTGGACGGAACGCCGAACAAGGCCAACCTGGGGGCTAATTCCATTCTGGGCGTTAGCCTGGCGGTGGCCAAGGCGGCCGCCGTGGATGCGGGCCTGCCGCTATACTGTTATGTGGGCGGGGTGGGTGCGCGCCTGCTGCCCGTGCCCATGATGAACATCGTCAACGGCGGGGCGCACGCGGACAATCCCATCGACATTCAGGAATTCATGATCATGCCCGTGCGGGCGGAGAACTTCCGCGAAGGCCTGCGCATGGGTGCCGAAGTTTTTCATACTCTGCGCGGCGCCTTGAAAGACGCCGGCCACAACACCAACGTCGGCGACGAAGGCGGCTTCGCACCCATGCTTAACAGCGCCGACGAGGCCATGGGCTTTGTCATGAAGGCCATCGAAGGTGCCGGCTACCGCCCTGGCGAGGATATCTATCTGGCCCTCGATCCGGCCTCGACCGAATTCTACAAGGACAGCAAATATCATCTGGATGGCGAAGGCAAGGTGTTGGACGGCCTGGAAATGGCCGCCTATTATCAGGATCTAGCCGACCGCTATCCCATTATTTCCATCGAAGACGGTATGGCCGAGGACGACTGGGCCGGTTGGGACGCCCTGACCAAGGCCATTGGCGACCGGGTGCAATTGGTGGGTGACGATCTGTTCGTCACCAACCCGGTGCGTCTGGCGGAAGGCATCGAAAAAGGTGTCGCCAATGCCATTCTGGTCAAGGTCAACCAGATCGGCACCCTGTCGGAAACGCTGGATGCGGTCGAGATGGCGCACAAGGCCGGCTACCGCGCGGTGTTGTCCCATCGTTCCGGCGAGACCGAGGATTCGACGATAGCGGATCTTGCCGTCGCGACCAATTGCGGCCAGATCAAGACCGGCTCCCTGGCCCGCTCCGATCGGCTGGCCAAATACAACCAACTGCTCCGTATCGAGGAAGAGCTTGGGGGCCAAGCCCGTTACGCCGGCGCTTCGGTATTGATGGGATGACCAAACCGGTCGCGTTGATTGCGGGTGTTGGCCGGGGCACCGGCGGCGCCGTCGCCCGGCGCTATGCCGCCGCCGGCTACCGTGTGGCCCTGTTGGCCCGCTCGGAAAGCCGCATGAAAGAATTCGAGGCGAAACTGGACGGCAGCCTCGCCATCCCCTGCGATGTCACGGATGAGGCGGCGGTGAACGCCGCCGTTGAAACCTGCCAAGCAGAATTGGGTGTCCCGGACGTTGTCGTGCATAACGCCGCCCGCGGCACCCACGGCACCTTCATGGAGATCGACCCGGCGGATATGGCGGCGAATTTCAACGTCAACACCATGAGCCTGCTGTACCTGGCCCGCGCCGTCGCCCCGGCCATGATCGAACGGGGCACCGGCGCCATCATGGTCACCGGCAATACCTCCGCCCTGCGCGGCAAGGCTAATTTTTCTGGCTTCGCGCCCACCAAGGCGGCCCAGCGTATCTTGGCCGAGTCCATCGCCCGCGATCTGGGCCCAAAGGGCATTCACGTCGCCTATATCGTCATCGACGCCGTAATCGACCTGCGCTGGACCCGCCGCAGCCGTCCCGATTTCAAGGATGAGGATTTCGCCCACCCCGATGATCTGGCCAAAAGCATTTATCAAATCAGCCAACAGCCCCGCTCCGCCTGGTCCTTCTACACCGAACTGCGTCCCTTCAAAGAACCTTGGTAACGGCAATGTACAGTGTTCAGAAAATATTTAGCCGGCTGTTAAGAAGCGTCTCTGAGTGCAGATAGCGTTATGATTGCATGCCATATTGCATTGACGATTTCGGCCAACAAGGCCTTTAGCCACTTGAGGATGAGACGGAAGTTTTAGCCTACGGCGCTCATGACGGCGTTGATCTGGTCGCCGTTGCGGCCTTTCAGGTAGTCGTGGCCTAAATGTCCGTCTTCCTTGCAAAGACCCATCACCGGCTCAATGGCAGAGCGGCACCGAAGTTCCTTTCTGATCTGGCCGTGCACGCCGCGCTTTTGCCCGAAGCGGAAGACCCGCATCGGTTTTGACGCATCATGGCCGACATAGCCCTTGTCCACATAGACCCGCTCGATCTCGCGGCCGGTCAGGGTTTCGGTCTCCGCCAACACCTCGGCCAAAGTGTGGCCGTCATAGGGGTTTCCAGGCAGGCCTTGGCATACAGGACGAACTGACCGCCCTTGCAGCGTTTGTTGGTCGTGGTCAGCGAGACCTTATGGATGCATTGCCCTATGCATGCAATGCTAGATCGACGAAGACGTCAAGCTCTTGAATCTCAGCTAGGCGCTTGACACTACTTCGAGCCGCCATCGATTTTCAGGATTGCGCCCGTCGTGTAGCTGGCGCCGTCGGAGGCCAGATATAGAGCCGCCGCCGCGACTTCCTCGGCCTCGCCACCCCGCTTCATGGCGATGCGTTCCTGGGCGCGAGCGTTGAAGGCGTCCATGTCCCAGGCCTTGGAAATATCCGTCAGGAACGGCCCTGGCATGATGCAGTTGACCCGCACCTTGGGGCCGTAGGCATCGGCGAAAGCTTCCGTCATGGCATTGACGCCGGCCTTGGCAGCGGCATAGGTGATAACTTCCTTGGTGGGTCGGATGGCAGCGGTGGAGGAGACGTTGATGATGGCGCCACCGTCACCATCCATCATGCGCTGGCCCACATTGGCACACAAACGAAACGTGCCCTTCAGGTTCACGTCCAGCACTTTGTCGTACAAACCTTCTGGAATGGAGGCCGCGGTGTCGTAATGGGGCGACATGCCGGCATTGTTGATCAGAACATCGATACGGCTAAAGCGTTCATAGGCGGCATCGACCAGGGCGTCGCATTGCTTCCAATAACCCACATGGCAGGCAAACGGCATGGCTTGACGGCCCAGGGCCTCGATCTCCCCAGCCGTGGCCTCGCAGCTTTCGATTTTGCGCGAGGTGATGATCAAATCCGCCCCCGCCTCGGCAAAGCTCAGGGCCATGGCCCGGCCCAGGCCCCGGCTGCCGCCAGTGATCAAAACCACCTTGTTGCTCATATCGATCTGATTGCTGGCCACCCGGCGTTCTCCTCGTTTCACGCAACTGCTGGGACTATCTTAGCAAAATGATCGTTGCCGCGCATCCGATGGATTGTTCACGAATGGGAATCAAAAGGGGAACATACCGTGATCATTTCAGACTCTTTTATAACTAATTGAATCAATGTGGTTTTTTATCTTGATCTGATTCGCGGTATGTGATTCGTTCGGGTTGTCATGGGGCTTTGGTATGAAATACGACGTAGTCTGCGTAGGGCGGTCACGCCCTGTCTGGGGATCTGTGCGCTGTTGTATTTCTGCTATCACACGGTCCAGGGAGACCGCGGAATCATTGCATATTTGCGCCTGAGCGCCCAGTTGGAGCGGACCGAGATGGCCCTGCGGGAGAGCAGTGACACCCGCGAGGCGCTGGCCCGCCAAGTCAGGCTATTGCGGCCGGAAAACCTGAACCGCGACATGCTGGACGAACAGGCCCGCCGTACCCTTGGCCTAACCCATCCCGATGACGTGGTGATTTATACCCCATAAGCGGCGCCGGAAACGTTTCAAGCCGGATAAGTATTGTGCGCCAACAGGTTGCCTGACGCGGCCGGCTACAATATCTTAATATTGAATTAATCATTATACAGTTAATTTATAAATTCTCCTTGTATTACAAGGAGTTTTGGCGCTTCAATTAGTTGTGAAAGCGTCACTGGGCATGAATAGAGAACGAGGCTGTCATGGCGAAAGCGGCGAAGTCGAAAGCTTTTGGGTCGAAAAGTGAAAGCTCCAGGACGGCGAGAACAACGGCACGCCGCCGCAAGGCGCCATCACCGCCCGCCATCAACAAGGACAATGCGAAAGAAGCGCTGGGCTTTTACCGCCAAATGCTGTTAATTCGCCGGTTCGAGGAAAAGGCTGGGCAGATGTACGGCATGGGCCTGATCGGCGGCTTCTGCCACCTTTACATCGGCCAAGAAGCCGTAGTCACCGGCATGCAGGCAGCCATCGAAGAGGGCGATACGCAGCTAACCAGCTATCGCGACCATGGCCACATGCTGGCCTGCGGCATGGATGCCAAGGGCGTGATGGCGGAATTGACCGGGCGCATCGGCGGCTATTCCAAGGGCAAGGGCGGCTCCATGCACATGTTCAGCCGGGAAAAGAACTTCTTTGGCGGACACGGCATCGTCGGCGCCCAGGTGCCCATTGGCACGGGCCTGGGCTTTGCCCACAAGTACAAGGACAACGGCCGCATCTCGCTGACATACTTCGGCGATGGTTCCGCCAACCAGGGCCAGGTCTACGAAGCCTTCAACATGGCGGCGCTATGGCAGCTGCCGGTGATCTTCATCGTCGAGAATAATCAATACGCCATGGGTACGGCGGTAGGCCGGGCCTCGGCCCAGACCGAATTGTACCGCCGTGGCGAAAGCATCGGCATCCCCGGGGTTCAGGTCGATGGCATGGATGTCATGGCCGTCAAGGCGGCCGGCGACGAGGCGGTCAAACATGCCAGGGGCGGCAAGGGCCCGATCCTGATGGAGATGAAGACCTATCGCTATCGCGGCCATTCTATGTCCGATCCAGCCAAGTACCGCACCAAGGAAGAGGTCCAGCGGGTGCGCGCAGAGCGCGACCCCATTGATCACCTGCGCGAAATGATCCTGGGCGCCGGCGTCGCCGACGAGGCCGCTTTGAAGGTCCTCGACCGGGAGGTCAAGGATATCGTCACGGAAGCGGCGGAGTTTGCACAAAATAGCCCCGAGCCCGACGCATTGGAGCTCTATACAGATATCTTGGTGGAGCTCTAGATCATGCCCGTAACCATCACCATGCCCGCGCTTTCGCCCACCATGACCGAAGGAACGCTGGCCAATTGGCTGGTCGCCGAGGGCGAGAGCGTCAATCCCGGCGACATGATTGCCGAGATCGAGACCGACAAGGCCACGATGGAAGTCGAGGCAGTGGATGAAGGCGTGATCGGCAAGATCCTAGTCGCCGCCGGTACCGAGAATATCGCCGTCAATACGCCCATCGTGATCCTGCTGCTAGAAGGCGAGGACGCCTCGGCCATTGACGGCGTGGCGATCAGCCCGGCCCCTCCCCAAACCCCTCCCCCTGCCGCGGCAGCACCGGCGGTCCCGGCGGCGGCGACGCCAGCGCCCGCTCCGTTACCGGCGCCGGTTGTAGCGGCCATGGCGGAGGAGGATATTCCCCCCGGCACCGAAATGGTCGCCATGACCGTACGCGATGCCCTGCGCGATGCCATGGCGGAGGAAATGCGCGGTGACAGCGATGTCTTCCTGATGGGCGAAGAGGTCGCGGAATACCAGGGTGCTTACAAAATCAGCCAGGGCCTGCTTGAGGAATTCGGGGCCCGTCGGGTGATCGATACACCGATCACCGAGCATGGCTTCACCGGCATGGCGGTTGGCGCGGCCTTTGGCGGCTTGAAGCCCATTGTCGAATTCATGACCTTCAACTTCGCCATGCAGGCGATTGACCAGATTATCAATTCGGCGGCCAAGACCCGCTATATGTCGGGCGGGCAGATGGGTTGTCACATCGTCTTTCGTGGCGCCAACGGTGTCGCTTCGCGCGTCGCGGCCCAGCATTCGCAATGCTATGCCTCGTGGTATGCCCATTGCCCGGGCCTCAAGGTGGTCTCGCCCTATAACGCGGCAGATGCCAAGGGCCTGCTGAAAAGCGCCATCCGCGACCCGAATCCAGTGATCTTTCTTGAGAGCGAACTGATGTACGGCCATTCTTTCGATGTCCCGGTGCTGGAGGATTATACGGTCCCCATCGGCAAGGCGCGGATCGCCAGGGCGGGCAGCGATGTCACCATCGTGGCCTTCTCCATCGCCGTCGGCTGGGCCTTGAAAGCAGCCGATGCCCTAGCGGCGGAAGGTATCTCGGCCGAGGTTATCGATCTGCGCTCGATCCGGCCGCTGGATCTGCCCACGGTGGTAGGTTCAGTGCGCAAGACCAACCGCTGCGTCACGGTGGAGGAAAGCTGGTTGAGCTGTGGCATTGGCGCGGAACTATCCGCCCGCATCATGGAACAGGCCTTTGACGAGTTGGACGCGCCGGTCAACCGGGTCGGCGGCGCGGACGTACCCATGCCCTATGCGGCGAACCTGGAAAAACTGGCCGTGCCTGATGCCGCCGCCATCATCGCCGCCGCCAAGGCCGTCTGTTACCGCTAGTCTTCGAGGCAAACACGAAAAACCAGGAAAACAAATCATGCCCATCACCATCACCATGCCCGCCCTTTCGCCCACCATGACCGAGGGAACCTTGGCAAAGTGGCTTTTGAAAGAGGGCGATACGGTACAGTCCGGCGACCTGCTGGCCGAAATCGAGACCGACAAAGCGACCATGGAAGTCGAAGCCGCCGATGATGGCGTCCTGGCCCGCATTCTGGTCGCGGAAGGTACCGAAGGCGTACCAGTGAACGCACCCATAGCCATATTCTTGGAAGAAGGGGAGGACGCATCCGTGTTTGAAGACGCCACATCCGAGACCGCCGCAGCAGCAGTGGCCGCGCTAGCGGCGCCCACCCCAACCCAAGCCCCAGCCACCGAAGCCGTGGCCGTAACCGCGCCAGCGGCGGCGCCCCCTGTAGCCGTCGCCGCCAGTGGCGGGCGCATTCTGGCCTCGCCCTTGGCCCGGCGCATGGCCACCCAGGCGGGATTGGATCTGGCTTCCGTCAGCGGCAGCGGCCCGCGCGGCCGGATCGTGAAAGCGGATATCGAGGCGGCCGAGGCAACAGGCGGCACACCCGCCGCCGCACCTGTCGCTCCCGTGACGGCAACGCCCGCCACACCGGCTGCCGATGCCTCGGCACTCGAGGGCGATTTCGAGCTGCAACCGTTGAGCACCATGCGCAAGACCATTGCCCGCCGCATGAGCGAGTCCAAGCGCGAGGCGCCACATTTCTATCTTACGGTGGATTGCGAATTGGACGCTCTGTTGTCCCTGCGCACAGAATTGAACGAACGGGCGGACGCCGCCTTCAAGCTTTCGGTCAACGATTTGGTGATCAAGGCTGCCGCCGTGGCGTTGATGAAGGTACCCGCCGCCAACGCGGGCTATTCCGAAGACGGAATAAAGCTTTATAAATCAGCTGATATCTCCGTCGCCGTGGCCTCAGAACGGGGCCTGATCACGCCAGTGATCCGCAATGCCAACGGCAAGGGTCTGGAAGCGATCTCAACGGAAATGCGCGCCCTGGCGCAAAAGGCCAATGACGGCAAGTTGATGCCAGAAGATTACCAGGGCGGCAGCTTCTCCATCTCCAATCTGGGCATGTACGGCGTCAAGCAATTCGATGCGGTGATCAACACACCGCAAGCCTGCATTCTGGCCGTCGGCGCCGGTGAACAGCGCGCCGTGGTCAAAGACGGCGCCCTGGCCATCGCCACCGTCATGTCGGTTACGCTTTCCGTCGATCACAGGGCGGTGGACGGTGCCATCGGGGGCCAGTTCCTGGCCGCCTTCAAAGGCCTGATCCAGGACCCCATGACCATGTTGCTATAAGGGAAGACCCATGGCGGAACAGGAATTTGATCTGGTCGTCGTAGGCGGTGGGCCAGGTGGCTACGTGGCCGCGATCCGGGCAGCGCAGCTGGGCATGGACGTTGCCCTGGTGGAACAGGAACATTTGGGCGGCATTTGCCTGAACTGGGGCTGCATTCCCACCAAGGCCTTGTTGCGTTCGGCCGAAGTTTATCATCTAGCCAAGACCTCTTCTAAATATGGTTTTAAAATCAATGATATAGAAATTAATATTAATGCGATAGTTCAACGCAGCCGAAAGATTGCTAAGCAACTTAATGGCGGCGTCGGACATCTGTTGAAGAAGAATAAGGTCGAGGTTCTGACCGGTCACGCCCGCCTTCTGGGTCGATCTGAGGAATTGGGCCGCCTGGCGGTGGAAGTGGACGGCACGGCGGTGATGGAGCTGAGCGCCAAGAATATAATCCTGGCCACCGGCGCCCGCGCACGGGATCTGCCGGGCATGGAGGCGGACGGCAAACAGATCTGGAGCTATCGCCATGCCCTGGCCGCCGATACCATACCGGAACGGCTCTTGGTCGTAGGGTCAGGCGCTATCGGTATCGAATTCGCGAGCTTTTTTAATACGCTCGGATCCGATGTCACGGTCGTCGAAGTGCTTGACCGCGTACTTCCCGTGGAAGACGAAGAAATCTCGGCTATGGCACACAAGGCGTTTGAAAAACAAGGCATGCACCTGTTGACCGGAGCCCAGGTTAACGGCCTGGAAAAGGCGCCAGATGGCGTCACCGCCAGCATTGAATTGCCCGGCGGCAAAGTGGAGGCGATCACCGCCGACAGGGTCATCATGGCGGTGGGCATCGTCGGCAATGTCGAGGATATCGGGCTGGAAAACACCAAGGCGGTGGTCGACCGAAGCCATGTGGTGGCCGATCCCTGGCTGGCTACCGGCGAACCGGGTCTGTATGCCATCGGCGATCTGGCAGGACCGCCCTGGCTAGCGCACAAGGCTTCTCATGAAGGCGTCATCTGTGTCGAAAAAATCGCCGGCGTAGCAGATGTGCATCCGCTTGAAGCCATGAATATTCCCGGCTGCACCTACTGTCAGCCACAAATCGCCTCCGTCGGCCTGACGGAGGCCGCGGCGGTAGCGGCGGGGCACAAGGTGCGGGTGGGCCGGTTTCCCTTCATTGGCAATGGCAAGGCCATCGCCCTGGGCGAACCCGAGGGCATGATCAAGACCGTATTCGATGAAGCCACGGGCGAGTTACTGGGCGCGCACATGATCGGCCCGGAGGTGACGGAGCTGATCCAGGGCTATGCGGTGGCACGCAGCATGGAGAGTACGGAGGCCGAATTACTGCATACGGTCTTCCCCCACCCCACGTTATCGGAAGCGATGCACGAATCCGTGCTTGACGCCATGGGCCGAGCCATCCATTTCTAGGGCTGATCCAATAATCATGGGCCAAGGCAGCTAAATTATCATGGCCGATAGCGACATTTCAGCGGCTCAACTACGCCATCCGGAAAAGCGCAACCGTTCGGACAATGCGCCGCGCCGCAAGCCGCCATGGATCCGCGTAAAAGCGCCCAGCGGCGCGACCTATTTCGAAACCCGCAATCTGATGCGGGACAATAAGCTAAATACCGTGTGTGAGGAGGCCGCCTGCCCCAATATCGGCGAATGCTGGGGCAAACGCCATGCCACCATGATGATTATGGGCGATACCTGTACGCGGGCCTGCGCCTTTTGCAATGTCAAGACCGGCCGGCCAGGGCAATTGGACACGGAGGAACCGGAAAATGTCGCCAGGGCAGTAAAAACGTTGGGATTGCGACATGTGGTGATCACCTCCGTTGACCGCGATGACCTGGACGACGGCGGGGCTGATCATTTCGCCCAGGTCATTGCCCGCGTACGCGCCCTGGCGCCGGAAACCACAATCGAAGTGCTGACACCAGATTTTCTTGGCAAAAGCGGCGCCTTGGAGGTTGTCGTGGCGGCGCGCCCGAACGTCTTCAACCATAATCTCGAAACCGTGCCCGGCCTTTACCCCCAGGTTCGCCCCGGTGCGCGCTATTTCAACTCCCTGCAATTGCTAGCCAAGGCCAAGGAGTTTGACCCGAATATATTCACCAAATCGGGTATCATGGTCGGCCTGGGTGAGGAGCGCCAGGCGGTGCATCAGGTGATGGACGATCTGCGCGCCGCTGATGTTGATTTCCTAACCATCGGGCAGTATCTGCAACCGACGCCGAAACATCATCCGGTTGCCGATTTCGTGACACCGGAACAATTCGCGGCCTATGAAAAGGCCGCGCGGGGCAAGGGTTTTTTGCTCGTGGCGGCAACGCCGTTGACCCGGTCGTCCTATCACGCGGATAGCGATTTCGCCGAATTGGCCCGCCGCCGAGGGCAAAATCATTCGGCCACCGCTTAATGCCAACCCACGCCGAGCGCAAAATCCTGCCCTATACACCGGAACAGATGTTCGATCTGGTCGCCGATATAGAATGTTATCCGGATTTTCTACCCTGGTGCGTGGCCTGCCGGGTGACCAAGACCGACGGGCCCGTGATCTGGGGCGACCTGATGGTTGGCTTCAAGGTTTTTCGTGAGAAATTCACCTCCAAGGTCACCTTGCACGCACCCGGCCGCATCGACGTAGAATATATCGATGGCCCGTTTCGTTATCTGAACAATCATTGGCAGTTCACACCAACGGAGGATGGCCAGGGCACGGAAGTGGATTTCTTCATCGATTTCGAATTCCGCTCCCGCATGCTGCAGGCCGTCGCCAGCACCGTCTTCAACGAAGCTGTGCGCCGCATGGTCGGCGCCTTCGAAACCCGCGCCGGCGTCATCCATGGAAAGGCGTCTCCAGGTTAATTATAGAGCAATTGCCCCGTCAGACATAAAGGCGGAATTGTGCGAGAGTTGGCAAAACATACTCGCACACGAGGATACGCCATGAGCCAGCCCATCTGGAGCGAACCCAGCGCCGAGGGGATCGGTTATGGCCTGGGCATGGCCGTGGTCATCGACGCCCCAACCACGCAGTTGACCCGCTCCACCGGCGAATATTTCTGGGGCGGTGCCGCCAGCACCGCGTTCTGGATCGATCAAGCCGAGGACATGTTCGTGGTCTTCATGGCCCAGCTGATGCCCTCGTAATTCCATCTGATCCGCGGCGAGTAGGGGGTTGCCACCTACCAGGCCCTCATCGACTGATCGACTAAAGCAGATCGGCTGAGGCCGCTTAGAGCCCGTGGCCGAAGCTGTTGGGCGCTACAGGCAAGCCTTTACGATGGGCCAGAAGTCAGCGGCGGTCAGGGAGGCACCACCAACCAGGGCGCCGTTGACGTTTTCCACCGACATAAGCTCGTCAGCATTTGCCCCCTTGACCGAGCCGCCGTAGAGCAGGCGCATCTTCACGCCTTCATCCTTGAAGCGGCGCTTCAAGCGGCCCCGGATCGAGGCATGAACGTCGGCCACGTCCGCCGCCGTCGGCGTCAGGCCGGTGCCGATGGCCCAGACGGGTTCATAAGCCACCACGGTGTTCTCCCCCGTGCTGCCCTTGGGCAGGCTATCCGTCAATTGCTTGCCGATCACCGCCAGGGTCTGGCCCTTTTTGCGCTCGGCCCCGGTTTCGCCGATGCAGATGATGGCGCGCAGGCCCGCACGGTGGGCTGCCTCCGCCTTGGAACGCACGTCCTTGCTGCTTTCGCAGTGATCAGCCCGGCGTTCGGAATGGCCGACAATGACATAGCCACAGCCTGCATCCTTCAGCATTTCGGCCGAGATATCGCCCGTGTGAGCGCCCGATACATTGGCGTGACAGTCCTGGCCGCCGATAGCGGTTCGGCTGCCTTTTACGGCCTCATGCAGAGGCGCCAACAGGGTACTGGGCGGGCAGATCAGAACGTCACAGCCAGGCTTTTTCTCCTTACCCATGCGGGTCGCCAGTTTCTTGGCCTCGCGCAGGGCGATCGATTTCAGGCCATTCATCTTCCAATTACCGGCAATCAGGGGGCGTACCTTGGCAGCCATATTGTTGTTTCCTTTTTCGGGACTTCGATGAGATAAGGTGTAGCATATGAAACGAGTGTGAAGTTTAGCGATTATGAAAACGACGGCAATATCGGAAGAAGCCATAAGCGACCATCTGTCACGTTTGGACAGGGACGGGTTCACGGTGCTGGAGAACGCCATTCCCAAGGAACTGCTGGCCGAGTTGAAAGCCGCCCTGGCAGAAATTGAGAAAGAGCACAAATTCGGTTACCGCGATACGGCGTTCGAAGGTACGCGCACCACACGGATTTATAATCTGCTGGCCTATCACCCGGCTTTTGCCAAGGTTCCCGTGTTCAACGGCGCGCTGCCCCTGGTCGAGCGTATGTTGGATCCCGGCCTGCAGCTATCGTCCCTTTCCGCGATCTGTCCCAGCCCGGGCCAGCAGCCCCAGCCCCTGCATTCCGACAGCCAGATGATCCCCCTGCCCCGCCCACACGTAACCATCGCGGTAAATTCCATGTGGGCGCTGAGTGACTTCAGAGAGGAAAACGGCGCCACGCGGATCGTCCCGGGCAGTCACCGTTTTGACCATGACCCGGACTATCACGGCACCCATGACAGCATCTGCGCCGAGATGGACGCGAGCAGCATTCTGGTCTGGCACTCCACCCTATGGCATGGCGGCGGCCATAACAAAAGCGATGCCCGCCGCGACGGTATCGCCTGTTACTACTGCGCAGGCTGGATCCGCCAACAGGAAAACCAGCAGTTGGGCATCGACATTGAGCGCCTGCGCACCTTCCCAAGGCGTCTGCAGGAGCTATGCGGCTTTTCCGTCTATCGCGGTATCTATGGCCATATCGACAATGGGGACCCGATAGAACTGCTGGGCCGCGAGCGCACCAGCAAGATGGTCTGGCAGGCCTCGGATGATAGCCAAAAAATCTAGGCATCAGCTAGACATTAGCCACGGATTGCTAATGTTATCGACACTTGCCCGAACGTCCCGTGGTTCCTATGATGCCGCGCCGTTTGGCGGTGAATTCGAACAACTGATTGGGACCGGAAGACAACATGCTGAACGCCTTACGAAAGAGTGCACGTACCTGGGTCGTTAAAGCTTTTCTGGGCTTGATCATGCTCAGTTTCGCCGCTTGGGGCGTTGGCGATGTCTTGCGGGTGAAGCCCGAAGCCGCCGTCGTCACGGTCGGCGACATGCAGATAACCGGCTATGAATTCCTCAATGATTTCAACCGCCAGGTCCGGCGCATGCAACAAAGCCTGGGCCCGACCTTTGATACCCAGCAGGCCCGCCAGCTAGGCATGGTCGATCAGGTGCTGCAACAGTCAATCACCCGGGCGCTGTACGACCAAGAGGTGGCCGAGCTGGAATTGACCATGTCGGACGCCGATATCGCCGCCTGGATCAAGCGTTCATCAGCCTTCAAGAACAGTTTCGGGCGCTTCGATAAATTGCTGTTCGAGCGGCGCCTGTCGGAAAATGGCTTCAACGAGCAATCCTATATCGCGGCCTCGCGCCGGGATCTCTCACGGGAACAATTATTTGCCTCGATGATGGCCGGCACGCAGGCGCCTGGCGCGGTAGTCAAAACCTTTTTCCAATATCAGCAGGAAAGCCGCGCCTTCGAGGTTTTAAGCCTGCCCTACGACAAAATGACCGACTTTACCGCCCCGGTGGAGGCGGATCTGACCGCCTATCACGAGGCCCACAAGGATCAGTTCATGGCGCCGGAATACAGGGCCCTGTCCTATCTGACCCTGCGGCCCGAGGATTTGCTTGACGAGACCCTGGCCTCTCCCGAGGAAGTCGAAGAGGCCTATGAAGCGCGCCTGAACGAATTCACCACGCCTCCTGCCCGGGAGGTCGAACAAATCGTCGCCGCCGACGAAGCCGCGGCGCAAAAAATCGCCGGGCGCCTGAAAGATGGCGGCGATTTTTATGCCGTCGCCAAGGAATTGGCCGACATGGACAAGGCCTCGGTCAAGCTGGGCCGAATGGTCAAGGCGGATCTGCCGGAAGAAGCCGCCGATGGGATTTTTACTTTGGCCAAGGGACAAATCGGCGAGCCGGTGGAAACCGGCCTTGGCTGGCATATTTTCCGGGTCCTGAAAATTACCGAAGGTGGCAGCAAATCCCTGGATGCAGTCCGCGAACAATTGACCCGCGACGTCAAGCTGGAGAAAGCCAGCGAAGCCATGTTCGAGCTGGCCAATAAGGTAGAAGATCAGCTGGCAGGCGGCGCCTCGATCCGGGAGGTGGCAGAAGCCTTGGGCCTGAACCACGGCGTTATCGCCGCTGTCGATCCCCAGGGCCGAGGCCGTGATAGCCAGCCGGCGGCGGGCCTGCCCAAGGCACCGGAATTCATCAAGGACGCCTTCGAGGTCCAGCCTGGCGACGAGGGACAATTGAAGGAGTCCGGCGACGGCAGCTATTATCTGGTCCAGGTCGATAAAATCATTGAAAGCACCCTAAGACCCATCGCCGAGGTGCGCGATCAGGCGCGCAAGCTGGTGGTGGCGGAGCGGCGCGCCAAGGCGGGCGCGGCACAAGCCGGCAAACTGGCCGCCGCCGTGCGTAGCGGCAAGGATCTGTCGTCACTAGCCCGGACCGGCGTCTCCACCGTTGCGACCCTGAAATCCATGAACCGCCAACAGGCGGCGGGCGATGGGCGGTTGAGCGCGGATCTAGTGGCCAAGCTGTTCCAACTTCAAAGCGGTGGAATCGCGGAAGGTGCCGCCGCGGGCGGCAACAGCCATTCCGTGGTCCGCGTGGTCAAGATTACCAGCGCCGCCCCCAAGGACGAACCAGCACAGCTGAAAAAAATGGATGAACTTGTCCGCTCCTCGATCGCAGAAGATATTCTGGTGCAGTACCGTGCCGCCTTGCAGAAAAAATACGATGTAGAGATTAACGACGGTATTATTGATAGTCTGTTTGACGGATTGAACGTACGCGGCTAATGCGTTTTGACGAACGTTAAGAGTTGAGGTGTCATGCGGCCCGATGTCATTGATCTACGTGAATTCTATGGCAGCCAGCTAGGCAAGGTGGCGCGGAAACTTCTGCGCCGGCGCATCCGCCAGCTGTGGCCGGATGTAAGCGGCATGGACATGCTGGCGCTGGGCTATCCATCCCCTTATCTGTGGCCCTTCCAGGACGAGGCGGCGCGCGTGCTGGCCTTCATGCCGGCACAACAAGGCGTACACCGCTGGCCCACAAGGGACCCCAACCGGGTTGCCCTGGTGGATGAAACGGAACTGCCCCTGCCCGACGCGAGCGTCGACAGGGTCTTGCTGGTCCACGCATTGGAAAGCGCCGAACAGGTGACGCCGCTGTTGCGCGAGGTCTGGCGGGTTCTGGCCGATGGTGGACGCCTGATGGTCGTGGTGCCGAACCGGCGGGGCATCTGGGCCCGGATGGAGCGCACCCCCTTTGGCCAGGGTCATCCCTACAGTCCCGGCCAGCTATCGCGTTTGTTGCGGGACAATCTGTTTCAACCCAACGAGCGTGCCGCGGCACTTTACATGCCGCCCCTTCGCTCCCGCATGCTGTTACGCACGGCGGGGGCCTTGGAAAAACTGGGGCAGCGTTGGGGCCACGCTTTCGCGGGCGTGGTGTTGATGGAAGCGGACAAACAGATCTACGCGGTCTCCGCCAAGCCGCGCCACCGCCGACGGCCCATCGCGGTCGCCCTGCCCGCACCGCGCACCGGTGCCACCGGCACCATTGGCATCAACAATGCCTCTGATGGGGCATTTTCCCTGGCTGGACCGGATGCCAATTTCAACTATGATCAATGGCCGGAAGACAAGCTGGCCCTGCCGCGGAGAGATCGACGATACGGACAAATCTACGTGTTGTTCTGAGCGCCATGGCAGTTACTATCGGTTTGACCGCCGCCACCCTGTCGCCAGCCCATGGGGCGCCGCAAATGATGGGTCTGGTCGCCTTTAATACCCCACAATCCCTGCAGTGCCAGCGCGGCCATTGTTTCGCGGAGTTCACCGCCTTTTGTTTGCAGCCCGAACGGGCTTCGCCGGTCAAGGGCACCGCCTACCGCATGCATGACGGAGCCCGTATTGCCTACGGCGGCTGCATCCACTCGGACGTGCAGCAGCCGCGTCATGGCCAGCAATTGTTCGACATCATCTACCCCTTCTGTTCAAAGCAGCCGGGGACACGCAAGAAAGGGGCCGATCCAAGGATCGGCCCCTTTTTCTTGCCCGTGCTTACATGGCCGGCCGGAACGGTTGGCCATGACTATTATTCGTCGCGGTGAACTCGCTCGCGGCGCTCGTGGCGCTCCTGCGCCTCGATCGACAAGGTAGCGATTGGGCGGGCTTCCAAGCGTTTCAGGCCAATCGGCTCACCCGTATCATCGCAGTATCCATAGGAACCATCTTCAATCCGCTCCAACGCGGCATCGATCTTTATCACCAGCTTGCGCTGGCGATCGCGGGTTCGCAGTTCTATGGAGCGTTCCGATTCCGTCGTCGCCCGGTCCGCTATATCGGGCGCTTGGCCGTCATCGTCCTGCAAATTCTGCATCGTACCCTGGGCATCGCGTAGAATTTCATCACGCCAGCCTTGTAGGCGTTGGCGAAAAAACTGCTGCTGCCGGACGCCCATAAATTTTTCTTTTTCAGTGGGCCGGTAATTGGAGGGAAGACTGACTTCGGACATGAAGCGACCTCGAAGGCTGTTGACACATGGTAGGTTACGAACGGGCGGAATATAGCCATCTCGACCAGTTGCATCAAGAAACCTTAATTAAAAAATTCATTTGCCTGAAAAGCACGTTGCCACGCCTAAAAAACGGAGTAATTAGTTATCTTATACATTCTTATGTCATTTCCATTTTCGTCAACTCAATTATAACATGTAATTCAAGTCAGCAATATTATTAATAAGTGGTGGATCGGCATATTCGCCGGGACGTTCCCACAATAACTTCACCAACCGTTGCAGACGTTGCCGGGGCATGCTACCGATCAAGAAGCGAAGGCGCAGCTGGTCCAACTCGTCGAGGATATCGTTGCTTCTGTGGACGGCCTAGCGGCGCTGTTCCGTTGCATCGGGTATTTCCTGCAAAGCCAACAGAGCATCGACACCCGATACAGCGCCCGCTGCCACCGCCAGCCTTGCGTGAATGCTTATCGACCCAGATCGCGAGTGAAATAATCCCGGCCCGCATGGGCTCGGGAAGACCATTGCTTTCCCAAGCACAGTCAGCCTGTAGCTTAAGCCATAAGCGGCGGTTCTAATGCACCGCGCGCACGACTTCCGCATGATCTTGTTGTTCAGCCTTCATCATAGCCGCCGTAACCTGGGCAAATAACCGGTATTCGGTTTGCCGCGGATTTTCCGTGACATTTTGCATCTGTTGATAGGCCTGTTGGCATCCTTGCATTTTCATCTGCACACTCCGAAGTCATTCGATTTGGTTTTGCTCGGCAACATCGCGATTGCCCAGCCGTGATGGCCGTGTTGACGGTTGTTTCGCCGTTGGCCAGGGCGGTTTGCGCCGACTGTAGGCCTGCAATGTCACCGCGCATGTTTTAGGCAATGGCATAGGACGAAACGTCCTCTTTCGGACCACTGACCCGAAGGCCGGCGGTGATAGCTAGTTGTGTTTTCTCCATAGCCGCGTTGGTTTTGCCAAGATTTTGCAGCGCCAACATCGCGCCAACATTTGTGTTGACAGATAATGCCATGATCATATTCCCATTTTCTATGAAACCCGCTTCTGCGGACCAGCGCATTGTGCACCCGCAGAGAAAAATACAAGAAGCATGCCAATTGGCATTGAGAAGAACCTTCGATAAGTCTTTATTTTTACAATAGTTTTTGTAATATTATATTTACTACACCTATGAGCAGGTGAGTTTTGCCGCTTGGGAAAGGTCGTCCCGGCACAAATTGACCTCTGTTGCTATTCCGCGCCGCTTTCGGCAGGATCGGAGCCGGAGAAGGCAGAATTGGGGAATTAGGTGACGGGACCGCTAGCTGGCTACAAAGTGATTGATTTGACCACCATGGTTGCGGGCCCGTTCGCGACCATGTTGCTAGGCGATCAGGGCGCCGATGTGATCAAGGTGGAAATCCGCGGGCGCGGTGATCATGTGCGCGCGACCGCCAACCAACAGGGCGGCTTTTCTGCCTCGTTTTTGAATAACAACCGCAATAAGCGTTCCATCACCTTGGATCTGAAACGGCCCGAGGGGCGCGATCTGCTACACCGCCTGGCCGCCTCGGCCGATGTTCTGGTGCAGAATTTCCGCCCCGGCGTGGTTGAACGCCTTGGCATCGCCGAGGCCGACATCCGCCCCCTTGCCCCAAAGCTGATCTATATCTCCATGTCCGGTTTCGGCAATAACGGTCCTTACGTGCACAAACCAGTCTACGACCCCATAATCCAAGCGGTCTCGGGTCTGGCCTCGGTCCAGGGCGGCGGCGACAATCTACGGCCCCGCCTGGTCCGCACCGTGGTGCCCGATAAAGTGACGGCGCTGACTGCTACCCAGGCCATCACGGCCGCCCTCTTGGCAAGGGAACGCAGCGGTGAGGGCCAACACATCACCTTGAACATGCTGGATGCCATGATGCAGTTTCTCTGGTCGTCAGACATGGGGGGACAAACATTCGTGGACAATCCGTTTCCCCAGCACCGGGTTTCCGCCTTCAACGATCTGATCTACGCCACGGCTGATGGCCATATGGCGGTCTCGGTCATGACGGATGCCCAATGGAAGGGGTTGACCCGCGCCCTGGAACAACCCGATTGGTTGGACGATCCACGCTTCACCACCCCTGCTCTGCGAGATCGTAATTTTGACGAGCGCGTGGCTCTGACCCAAGGCGTTTTGGAAACCAAGACCAATGCCCATTGGCTGGAGCGCCTGGATGCCGAGGGCGTCGCCTGTGCGCCGGTCCTGACACGCACGGAGCTGATCGAGCATCCACAAGTTGTCGCCAATCAGGTGGTATTGCAAAGTCAGCATCCCGTGGCGGGCCCTGTACGCCAAGCCCGCCACGCAGCGCAATTCGGCGGCACACCCGCCGCGATCCGCATGCCGGCACCGGGCCTGGGTGAAAATACCGATGAAATTTTGGCCGAACTGGGCCTAGATGAAGCCGACATCGCGGATTTACGGGCCACCGGTATTGCCGGAGAAGACGGGTAGAGGAAGAGTAGATGAGCACATATGATCCACTGACCTTCAAGGCATTGACCTTTCACGACGCAGTGCCGGCGTTTCGGAATGGCGGCGATACGCCGCGCGCCTATCTTGAACGCTGCCTGGAGACCATCACCCAGCGCGACGATGTGGTGAAGGCCTATGTCAGCCTGAACGAAGACAGTGCCCGGGCGGCGGCGGACGCTTCCGCGGCCCGTTACAAGGATGGTCGGCCACTGTCGGCCATTGACGGCCTGCCGATCTCCATCAAGGATCTGCTGGAGACCAAGGACATGCCGACCCAAATGGGCTGTGAGGCCTATGCCGGCAATTTCCCGAAGAATGACAACGCCGCCGTCCGGGCTTTGCGGGAGGCCGGAGCAGTGGTTCTGGGCAAAACCGTTACGGCGGAACTCGGCGGTACCCATCCTGGCCTGACCACCAATCCTTTTAATGCGACACGTACGCCAGGCGGTTCATCCTCCGGTTCGGCGGCGGCGGTGGCGGCGGCAATGGTACCGGCGGCCATCGGCACCCAGGTCGGTGGCTCCATCATTCGTCCAGCGGCCTATTGCGGCAATGTGGCGCTGAAACCGACCCAGGGCGGCATCAACCGCGGCGAGCGTCAGGCGACCTCCATGAGCACCCATGGCATCCATGCCAACTGTATCGAGGATATGTGGCAGTCCGCCATCGAGATCGCCCGCCGCGCTGGCGGCGACCGTGGCTGCCTGGGCCTGTTCGGCCCCGATACGCCACCCATTGCGGTCAAGCCAAATCGCCTGATCGTGCTGGAAACCGCTGGTTGGGCAATCCTGGACGATGCCTCCAAGATCGCCTTCGAAGGTTTGCTGGAAAATCTGCAACAGGCCGGCGTCACCCTGCTGCGACGCAAGGACAATGTCCTGGTCGAGAAACTGGAGCAGGCGATCGTGGAAGCGCCCGCTATCTGCGGCGACATCACCCGCTGGGAAAACCAATGGGCCCAGCGCAATCTGGTCGATCAAAAGGGTGAATTTGTCTCCGACCGCCTGAAGGCTGGCCTGGCCCTGGCCGAAGCCATGAGCCCCGATGATTACCGTGCCGCGCTATTGGCGCGGAAGACGGCGCAACGCTGTCACGACGCGGTCGGTCAGCTGGCCGATGCGGCAATCACCTTGTCCTGCCCCGGTCCCGCACCATTATGGCCGGGCGATATTCAGGGTCAGCCCCTGGTGGCGCGGCCCACCGGTGACGCAATTTTCAACACACCGACTTCAATGCTGTTCGCACCGTGCGTGACCATGCCATTGCTGGCCGTCGGCGGCATGCCGCTCGGCGTGCAGATCGTGGGCCAGCAGCACCAGGACGCCGGAATGACGGCAATCGCGCGCTGGATGCTGGATGAAGTGGCTCCCGTCGTAATCGGTTAATGAGCCGAAATCAAGGATTGGGAGAGCTCGCTGCCGACGCGTTTCCGGTGGCCAAGGGCAGTGAACAAGTGGCGGCGAGGTCTCGAAAACGGCGCTGTGCCGACGTATCACCAGGACCGAGGGCTGAGAGCGTATACTTGCGGTGGATGTACCGGGGATACGATGCATTAAAATCTGTTTGCCAAGGTCTGCGGCGGCCTCGCCCAACTCTACAGTCAATGGACGGAGATAATCCGTGGCATGTCGAGGTGATGTATACGTGATAGAGTATCTGGCAAATTACTGTGTGATTGGCCTGCTTTGGGGCAGTTTTTTGCTTTTGCGCTACGCACCGTCCCGCGAAGGGTTGACGGCCGTGAATTGGCTGATAGTCATTATGTATTGGCCGATCTCGACGCTGACATTCATGCAGGGCTGCATAATTGGCGCTGGCTTGGAATCACGGCCAAAACAAGCCTCATTGTCGAAGATAACCAGCTCAATATGAAGCTGTTCAACTATATTCTGCAGAGCCATGGCTACCAGACGGTGCGGTTACTAACGTGCCGCTATAAAGGGCCATATAAACGCCTTAGCCCAAAACGTTGCCTATCCGTTTTACATATTGCGCCGATACTGCCCACCCACCTCGAACAACGCATTCGTGATCTGGCCCAGGGAGCAGACCCGCACCGCATCCACCAGCACGGCGAACACATTATCGCCATTACGGGCCGCCTCCCGAAGCCGCTCCAGCATGGCGGGAGCCTCCTTGGCATGACGTTTATGGAAAGCGGCCAGACGCTTCAGCTGTGACTTCTTTTCCTTTTCCGACGAGCGGGCCAGCTCCAGCGTCGAATTCTCCGCCGGCGGTTCGGGCGAGACAAAGGTATTCACGCCAATAATAGGATAGCTGCCGTCATGTTTCAGGGTCTCGTAGTACAGGCTCTCGTCTTGAATCTTACCTCGTTGATAGCCTGTCTCCATGGCACCCAAAACGCCGCCGCGGTCTGAAATCCGCTCGAATTCCTGCAATACTGCTTCTTCCACCAGATCCGTCAGTTCCTCCATGATGAAGGAGCCCTGATTGGGATTCTCGTTCTTGGCCAGACCCCATTCCTTGCCAATGATCATCTGGATCGCCATGGCCCGGCGCACGGATTCTTCCGACGGCGTGGTGATCGCCTCGTCATAGGCGTTGGTATGCAGGGAATTCGTATTGTCATAGCTGGCGACCAGAGCCTGCAGGGTGGTCCGGATATCGTTGAAGGCGAACTCCTGGGCATGCAGGGAGCGCCCAGAGGTTTGGGTGTGGTATTTTAGTTTCTGGCTGCGTTCGTTGGCGCCATAGCGTTCCTTCATGGTGACGGCCCAGATGCGCCGCGCCACCCGCCCCAACACGGAATATTCCGGATCCATGCCGGTCGAGAGGAAAAAGGATAGATTGGGCGCAAAATCATCGACCTTCATGCCCCGCGCCAGATAACTCTCCACATAGGTAAAGCCATTAGCCAAGGTAAAGGCCAGCTGCGATATCGGGTTCGCCCCGGCCTCGGCGATGTGATAGCCAGAGATCGAGACGGAATAGAAATTCTGGACATTGTTGTCGACGAAATAGGCCTGGATATCGCCCATCACCTTGAGGCTGAATTCCGTGGAGAACAGGCAGGTATTCTGGCCCTGATCCTCTTTCAAAATATCCGCCTGCACTGTACCACGCACATTTTCCTGTACCCAGGCCCGGATTTTAGCGGCCTCCTTGGCGCTGGCTGGACGGCCTTTTTCGGCCTCGAATTCGGCCAACCGTTGATCCATGGCGGTGTTTAGAAACATCGCCAGAATGGTCGGCGCCGGGCCGTTGATGGTCATGGAGACGGAGGTCGAGGGTTGGCACAACTCGAAACCGTCGTAGAGCACCTTCATATCGTCGAGCGTTGCGATGGAAACGCCGGAGTTGCCCACCTTGCCATAAATATCCGGGCGCGGGTCCGGATCGTTGCCGTAAAGGGTGACGGAATCGAAAGCGGTGGAGAGCCGCTTGGCTGGGCTATTCTTGGAGACGAACTTAAAGCGCTTGTTGGTGCGGAACGGATCGCCCTCACCGGCGAACATCCGCGTCGGGTCCTCGCCTTCGCGGCGGAACGGAAAGACGCCGGCGGTATAGGGATAATGACCGGGCAGGTTCTCTTTCATCATCCAGCGCAGCAATTCCCCCTCGTCTTCATAGCGCGGTAGCGCCACCTTGGGGATGGCGGTGCCACATATGGTGGTTGAGGTCAGCTGGCTGCGAATTTCCCGGCCCCGCACCTTGGTGACGAATTCATCGCCTTGATAGGCCTTTTTCGTCTTGGGCCAGGCCGCTAGCATGGCGGCACCGTCTTCACCAATATTTTTATTGCGCTGGCTTGCCAGTTTTTCCAGGCGGGCCAGCTGTGCCTTGGGCGCGCCGCCCGTGGCCAGAATATCACGCGAGGCAATAAGCTGCTGGCGCTCCCGCGCCGCCGCCGCACGATTAGCGACGGATTTGTGATAACTGCGAATACCCCGCGCGATCTCCGCCAGGTATTGCACCCGGTCCGACGGCACGATGAAGTCCTGGCGCGAGGAACATTTGTTCGGATTGTCCGGCAGACTTGAAGACAACTGCGCCAGGCCCCGTTCGGCCAAGGCGCCTAGGATGCCGTGGTACAACGCGGTCACGCCGTCATCGTTGAATTTGGAAGCAATGGTACCGAACACCGGCATCTCGTCCACCGCCTGGGTGAACAGTTCGTGGTTACGCTGGTACTGTTTGCGCACGTCGCGGAAGGCATCCCTGGCGCCCTTGCGGTCGAATTTGTTAATCGCCACCAAGTCGGCGAAATCCAGCATGTCGATCTTTTCCAACTGGGAGGCGGCGCCGTATTCCGGAGTCATGGCATAGATCGTCAGATCCACAAACGGCACGATGGCCGCATCGCCCTGGCCGATACCGGAGGTTTCAACCAACACAAAGTCGTAACCGGCCGCCTTGCAGGCAGCGATGGCGCCAGGCAGGCAGGCCGCCAGCTCACTGCCCGAATCCCGCGTCGCCAAGGAACGCAGATAGACAGAGCCGTCGCCAGGAAAACGGTTAATGGCGTTCATGCGGATACGGTCACCCAACAGGGCGCCGCCGGATTTCCGGCGCGAAGGATCGACCGCGATTATGGCTATCTTCATATCCGGCTGGTCGGTGCGCAGACGGCGCACCACTTCGTCGGTCAGTGAAGATTTGCCGGCCCCGCCCGTGCCCGTGATACCAACCACCGGCACGCCCGCCTCATTAACGCTAGTCCGTTTCTTGGCCAGCGCCGTTAGGTCCTTGCGCATGGCCTTGGACAGGGTGCCTGCCTCAAGGCCGGTGATCAGCCGAGCCAAAGCGCCCCGATCGCCCTTTTTCAACTTGGCCAAGGTTTTCGGTAGTTTTTTCGACAGGTCAAAATCGGCCCGGCCGACCAGATCCTCGATCATGCCCAGCAAGCCCATGGCCTGGCCGTCTTCCGGTGTGTAGATGCGGCTGACGCCATATTCATGCAGGGCTCGGACTTCCTCGGGTACGATGACGCCGCCACCGCCGCCGTAAACCTTGATATGGCCGGCACCACGTTGTTTCAACAGATCGATCATGTATTGGAAAAACTCAATATGGCCGCCCTGATACGAACTGATGGCGATGCCTTGGACATCTTCATCGATGGCGGCGGAAATGATTTCCTCGACCGACCGGTTATGCCCAAGATGGATGACCTCCGCCCCGGTGCCCTGGATCATTCGGCGCATCACGTTGATGGCCGCGTCATGGCCATCAAACAACGAAGTCGCCGTGACAAAGCGGATATGGTTCTTCAGCTTGAAGCCTTTCTTGACCGGCTTCGCGGCCCGCCTGCTCTTCACGGCAGCCGCTTTTCCAGAAGATTTCACCGCTTCACGCTCGCCTGTACCGATGCCATCCACCACTCTGTCTCCGCTTCATCGTCCATGATTGCCTCTTCATAACATGCGCGCTGCAAAATTTGCACGCCTAGATCATTCGGCCATCTCCCAGTACACTGCGACCAATATTTATAGCCACGAAGAATCGTACGAGGACTCCAACATGGCGGAAATAGCCAAGGTCAATCCAGGCAAGCAGCAACCGGCAGCCGATGCCGAGACATCAGCCCAACCTCATGGCCAGTATCCGCGCACGCGGATGCGGCGCAACCGCCGGGATGATTGGAACAGGCGCCTGGTCTCGGAAAATGCCGTTTCGGTCAATGATCTGATCTGGCCCCTGTTCGTGCACGACCGGGACGAAACAATACCCGTTCCCTCCATGCCGAATGTCAACCGGTTAAGCATCGATGGCGCCGTCAGGGCGGCGGAGCAAGCGGCTGAACTGGGTATCCCCGTGATCGCGGTGTTTCCCGCCGTCGAACCCGAACTGAAGAATGCCGAGGGCACGGAAGCCATTAATCCCAATAGTATTGTCTGCAAGGCCGTCCGCGCCNTATCCCAGGCCGTGCCGGAGGTTGGCGTGATGTGCGATGTCGCCCTTGATCCCTTCACCTCTCACGGCCATGACGGCCTGATCCGCGATGACTATGTGGTCAATGATGAAACCGTGGCCGTGCTGTGCCAGCAGGCCTTGCTGCAGGCCGAGGCGGGCTGCCACATCATTTCGCCATCCGACATGATGGACGGGCGGATCGGCGCCATTCGTGACTGCCTGGATGGCAATGGTTTTGATGACGTCCGTATCATGGCCTATTCGGCGAAATACGCCTCNGCCTTTTACGGTCCGTTTCGCGATGCNGTGGGATCGGGCACCTATCTGGGCAAGGCGGACAAGAAAACCTATCAGATGGATCCCGGCAACTCCGATGAGGCCATGCGCGAGATCGCCCTGGACCTGGCCGAGGGCGCTGACATGGTAATGGTCAAGCCGGGCATGCCGTATCTCGACATCGTGCGCCGGGTCAAGGACGAGTTTGGCGTGCCCACGTTCGCCTATCAGGTCAGCGGCGAATATTCCATGCTAGCCGGCGCGGCGGAGCGCGGCTGGATGGACGGCGAAAGGGTGATGATGGAAAGCCTCCTATCCTTCAAACGGGCCGGCGCTGACGGCATTCTGACCTATTTTGCGGCCGAGGCGGCAGCCCTGTTACGCAAAAGCTGAGCATCGAGATAACAAATAATTAACTTTGGCCACAAACAATTTTCATTTGATCCACAAGCTGCGGTCGGCGCGNCGTGTCATTATTTCTTACCAATCGCGCATAATANGNNATTTTNCCTTAATATCAANNNNTTATATATNTTTTTTCANATTTNAGATANNNTTATTAGCTGTTGCGNTAAGCTTGNTCTCGAGCGCCGCGGAGGCAGCTGTACAGCGGGTCGGCATNGCGGCGGCGGTTACTACGCCGNGGGCATCGCCNTCGGCANACAGCCCTAATCCTTCGGCCGGAGGGAGATCATGCGNGCCAGCAGNGCCGANGTATCCCAGCGGCTGCCACCCATGCCCTCGACCTCGGCATAGAACTGATCCACCAGAGCCGACATGGGCAATGAAATGCCCAGATTTTTGGCCTCCTGCATGCAAATCGCCAGATCCTTGCGCATCCATTGCACCGCGAAACCATGTTCGTATTCATCCGCCAACATGGTTTCGTAGCGGTTTTCCATCTGCCATGACTGGGCGGCGCCCTTAGAGATCACATCAACCACCTGGGCACCATCAAGACCGGCTTTCAGCGCTAGGTTCATCCCTTCTGCCAGGCCCTGCACAACACCCGCGATACAGATCTGGTTGACCATCTTGGTCAGTTGCCCCGCACCCGCCGGGCCCATCAGTTGACACATCTTGGCATAACTGTCGATGGCGGCACTGACCTTGTCAAAATCGCTCTGATCGCCACCGCACATCACCGTCAGGGCGCCATTCTCGGCCCCTGCCTGGCCACCCGAGACTGGGCCATCGATGAAGCCTAGGCCCCGTTCCTTGGCCTCCGCCTGCATTTCGCGGGCCACATCGGCCGAGGCCGTGGTGTGATCGACGAAGACCGCGTCTGCCGCCATGCCGGCAAAGATGCCGTCCCCACCCAAGGTGACTTCGCGCAAATCGTTGTCCGCGCCGACACAGGCAAAGACAATGGCGCGACCATCGGCCGCCTCTTTCGGTGTCCCTGCGCTGGCCCCGCCGTGCTGATTTACCCAGGCCTCGGCCTTGGCGCCGTTGCGGTTATAGACCGTGACATCGTAACCCTTGGCGGCCAAATGCCCCGCCATTGGGTAACCCATGACACCCAGCCCGATGAAGGCGACTTTCTCACTCATGGCAATTTCCATTTCCTAAATCCCCCCAGAATGCTTGTGGAATATACAGGGTGTTTTGGCGGCGTCCAGAAACCAATTCAGAGCATCGTCTCACCTTGGCAAGCAAGCGGTAACAGCGTAAGAAATTACCATGAAATGGTTCCGCCGTGGCCTTGTCGCCGTGATCATATTGCTGCTGCTGGTTGGCAGCGGCGGTTTCTATTGGCTGCGCGGTTCGCTACCCAAAATTGACGGTAGCATTTCCCTGTCAGGCCTGGGACAGGCGGTGGAGGTGGTGCGCGACCGCCACGGCATCCCCCATATCAAGGCCAATAGTGAAACTGATGCCGCCTTTGCCCCCGGCTTCAGCCACGCCCAGGATCGGCTGTGGCAGATGGAGATGAACCGCCGCATCGGCGCCGGCCGGCTGTCGGAAATTCTCGGCCAGGCAACTTTGGGCGGGGACCGGTTCCTGCGCATGCTGGGCCTGTATCGCCACGCCGAAGCCACACTGGAGCACCTATCGCCACGGGCTAGGAAAGTCTTCGCCGCCTATGCCGCCGGGGTAAATGCCTTTCTGGAAGATCGAAGCGGGCCGCTGCCGCCCGAGTTCCTGATCCTGGGCCACCAACCGGAGCCCTGGCGGATCGCCGACAGCATCGTCTGGATCAAGGTGATGGCCCTTGATCTGGGCGGTAATTGGCGCAAGGAGTTGACCCGGCTGCGTCTGGCCGGACGGGTGGGCGAGGCCGGCATCAATGATTTCATGGCGCCCTATGGCGAGGACATTCCGCGCGGGGTATTGGCGGCGACCGGACTTGATGGCGGCCTGGCCGACAAGATCCTAAGCGATAAAGATTTGGCGAGGATCCTGGTCGATGCCCATCTGCCCCTGGGCGAAGGTGCCGGTTCCAACAACTGGGTCGTCGCGGGCGCGCACAGCGCCACGGGCAAACCCTTGCTAGCCAATGATCCGCATCTTGGTTTGGCGACGCCGGCGATCTGGTACTTCGCACATCAGAACATCGCCGGGCGCAATGTCATCGGCGCCGCCCTACCCGGCGTACCGAGCATCATACTGGGCCGCAATGACCGCATCGCCTGGGGCTTTACCAATACCGGGCCGGATGTCCAGGATCTGTATTTCGAGAAACTCGACCCCACCGATCCGAACCGTTATCTGACGCCGGATGGCCCGGCCACCTTCGAAATCCACGACGAAGTCATCAAGGTCAAGGATGCCGCGGACGTGATCATGCAGGTGCGGCGCACCCGCCATGGTCCGGTGCTGAGCGACGCCCACCGCGGTGCCGCCGCCGCCCTGCCCAAGGGCTATGTTTTGGCCCTGTCCTGGACCGCCTTGAGGGATGACGATCTGACCGCACAGTCCGGCATGGAAATGGCCCAGGCTGACAATTGGCTGGATTTCCTCGCCGCCGTGCGCTCCTTTCACGCGCCGCAACAGAATGTGGTCTATGGCGATGTAGAAGGCAATATCGGCTTTATTTCGCCAGGTCGGGTGCCAATACAGGCAAAGGAAAACAAGGTCATGGGCACCATGCCGCAGCCGGGCTGGGAAAAAAAATATGACTGGCAAGGGCTGATCCCATTCGCGGAGCTACCGCGCAGCTATAATCCCCAGGATGGCATCATCGCCACGGCGAACCATAAGATCGTCGATGATAGCTATCCACATCACATCACCTTTGACTGGGCGGCGGGCTTCCGCGCCAAGCGTATTCATGGCCTGCTGCGCGCCCGCGAACGCCATTCTGTGGATGGTTTCCGTGCCTTGCAGGCCGATGTGGTCTCGCCCTTTGCCCTTGCCGCTCTACCCCATTTGCTGGCTGTCAAACCCGGCTCCGAACTGGCCCGCCAAGCCTTCGAGATGCTGGGGCCATGGCAGGGGGAAATGGACCGGGACCGGGCCGAGCCATTGATCTTCAATGCCTGGATCTGGCTGTTCGCCAAGCTGATCACGGAGGATGAATTGAGCGGTATCCAAGCCGATGTCTGGGGCCGGGGCGGGCCGTTCGTGCTACGCGTGCTGCAAGAAAGGGCCGAATGGTGCGACGATCGGCGGACAGCCGGCAAGGAAAGCTGCGATGCCATGCTGATCCGGGCCTTGGATCTGGCCGTGCTTTGGATTTCGGAACGCCAGGGCGGCGAGGTCAACGCCTGGCGTTGGGGGATGGAGCATCTGGCCCGTTCCAGCCACCGTCCGTTCGGCAAGGTCGACTACCTGCGCCATCTGTTCGATATCACCGTGCCCGTCTCGGGCAGCGTCTATACGGTGAACGTGGGTGATTTCGATATCTTCAACCCGGAACGGCCGTTCGCCTCCAAGCACGGGCCCAGCCTGCGTGCCATCTATGACCTGGATGATCCTGACCGTTCTCTCTTCATTCATTCCACGGGTCAATCGGGCAATCCGCTCTCGCCCCATTATGCTGACATGGCCGAGACCTGGTCCGAGGGCGGCTATCTGCTCATGAGCACGCGGCCGGAGGATTACCTGGTCGGCGCAACGGGAACGTTGCGCCTGCTGCCGCGATAGCGCACATTTGTGGGATATTGCTATTTTAGGGAGGGGGAATGGGTCATGGCATATTCTATTTTCGTGGGCGCGGGACAATGGGTTGGCGTGGTGGACGACGAACGGGCCCAGGGTCTGTTTGGCTTCGATGCTGATTTGTGGGAATGGCGGCCGATTGACAATGGCCTGCCCGAAAATCTGGAAGTCCGCTATATCCTGGTGCGCCCGGACCGTCCGGCAACGGTCTATGCCGGCACCCACCAAGGCCCCTATGTTTCCGACGATAGCGGGGAAAGCTGGCGCGCCCTGCCCTTGCCCGCTGGCACCTCGGCCAAGGACAAGGTGGTCTGGTCGATCTGCCTGGATCCCTCCGATGCCGAAACCATCTACGTCGGCACCCAAGGCACAACGGTCTTTCGCAGCCGCAACGGCGGCGCGGACTGGCAACGCCTGCTGATCGAACCGCCCGAAGGCTGTTTGCAAGCCAATTTTCCCATGCGGGTGATCCGCATCGCCGTCGCCAGTCACGACCCGGATGATATCCTGGTCGCCTTCGAGGTCGGCGGCCTGGTCCGCAGTGGGGACGGTGGGCAAAGTTGGACAAGCTGCAACAAGACATTGTTGGAGCTGGCCAAACAGCCGCACCTGAAAAGTACCATCCTCTCAGACAACGATATCGAGGGCATGATGGATTCACATGCCCTGGCGCTTAGCCCAAACCATCCCGGCACGGTCTGGCTGGCCAACCGCATGGGGTTGTTCCACAGTGGCGACAGCGGCGATGACTGGTCGGAATTCGGCATTGGCCGCTTTTCGCCCCTGACGTATGCTCGCGATGTCATAGTCTCGAGCCATGATCCCGAACGCATGTACGCCGCTTTGTCCGTGGCCGCCATGAGTGACGCCGGCTCCCTCTACCGCAGCGACGATTTCGGCACCACCTGGTCCCGCTTTGATCATGACGTCTCCATCGACAGCACCTTGATGGTAGTGGCCGAAAGTGTCAGCACACCCGACCGGGTCTATTGCGCCGCCCGCCGAGGGCAGGTTTTTGGCACCGAGGACGGCGGCAAGAGCTGGCA
The DNA here is from genome assembly GCA_002731375.1 of Rhodospirillaceae bacterium. Taxonomy (GTDB): domain Bacteria; phylum Pseudomonadota; class Alphaproteobacteria. Next base: position 75,306 of record PCBT01000006.1, read on the forward strand.
AACCTATCAACTGCCCCATGGCGTGCAAGGAGTCTATGCCCTGGCCTGTGTTTGATGCGGCTGTAGCAAATTAGGGATTTGATGGCGGTCCTGGCTCAGATTAGGAGTTGGAGCGGCGGGAACGGTAAGGAGTAGACGGTGCATGTACGGTTCGTTGTTGTTGGCCGATCCCGGCGGGGTCTTGCTCTGGGCCGGGATCACCGCCTTTGTCGCCGGTTTGATGCGCGGTTTCGCCGGTTTTGGCTCGGCCATTCTGATGGCACCGATCTTCGCCGTATTGCTGGGGCCGGTGCATATGGTGCCTATGGTGGCGGCGATCGAGCTGCCCATGAGCGTCATGCTGTTTCTGGGTTCACAAAAAGATGTGGAATGGAAATTCGTCGCACCGCTGTCGGCCATCGCCATGGCCGCCATGCCCGTGGGCCTCTGGCTGCTGGTCAGCCTGGATGCCGCCGCCATCACCAGGGCGGTCTCGGTCATCGTGCTGCTGTTCGTCGCCGTCCTGATCACCGGCTGGCGCTATCAAGGGCCGCGCCCGTTGGCATTGACCCTGGGCATCGGCGGCATCTCGGGCGCCATGATGGCAACCACCTCGGTCGGGGGGCCGCCGGTATTGTTGTATATGCTGGCCGCCGCCATGCCGGCGGCGACCATTCGGGCCAATATCGTGGCCTATTATCTGCTCACTGGTTTTATCCTGGTGACCATGGTCATGCTGGCTTCGCCCACCGCGCTGGCGGCGGTGATCGATGCCATGGTCCTGCTGCCGGTCATTCTAGCCAGTTCCTGGATCGGCAGCCGCCTGGCGGGCAAGGCGGCGGATCAGACCTATCGCTGGATCGCCTATATCTTTCTGGCCGCCGCCGGAATAATTGGTCTAGTTGGTTAGCCGGCGCAGATGCGGATCGTTGACAGTCACCGTGCCAGCCAGCAGATCATGCAGACAACGGCCACGAGGGTTAAAGAACGATACGCCGAGGATTAGGAAATTGGTGATCGCGGCGGAGGCGATAAACAGCACAGTCTGCAAGGCCGCCTGGGCATAGCCCGGACGATGGCCATTCCAGGCCACCACGCGCAGATCCATTACCCGCATCCCCACCGTGGCATTCGAAGCACCGCCGATCAGCACGGTATGATAGGCGAAGGGCAGCAGGAATGCCGCCAGGCTCAAGACCGGAAACAGCAGACCAAGGGTGATCAGCGCAAAGACACTGCCGAAGACCCATAGCGCCAGCCAGAGGCAGACAATAATCGAAATATCAATGAGATAGGCGATTAGACGCTTGACCCGGATGCCATCATAAAGTTCAGGCGCATCCAGGGGGTCCGGCGCCTCGTCAGGCCAGGCCTTGGTTTCGTTGTTGTGGTTTCCATCCAGCTTAGGAACCGATATCGCGCGCACCTTGTATCCTCCCTAATATCATCCTGCTATCATGACAGATAGGAAGCTTTGACATAAGCGCCATTCGGACTTGGCGGGCTGAAATCCGGACTAACTTCAAGGCGAATTGCCGTACAGCGTGAGAGTAGTTAGGGTCATGGTTCGGTTCATCAACAAGAGGCACAAGAACACACCGAGACAGGATCAGTAACTTTTCAATTTGACCATGTCGGAGGAATCTTGTCCGCTCATGTATGCGGTGCGAAAACACATCGCCACTGAACTTGGCAACAGCCCCCTTGCCTTCGAAAGCCTTAACTGCAGCGCGCCGGACACCGGCAACATGGAAGTGCTGGAGCGGATCGGCCCGCCGTAGCAAAAGGACAAATGGCTGACGCCCCTGCTGAATGGCGAGATAAGGTTAAGATAGCGCTAGTGCAGCGCGTTTAAGTCCTGGCGGCGGCTGCCTTTTTGGCCCAATTCAGCAGATGCGCATTTAGCAGGCCATTTTTTTCTAATCGTTCTAATATAGCATGACTGCCGCATGCGGGGGGCATTGGCATAAACCGGTCGGATGCAATGGGGATGTTGGGGAACACGATCATGAATATGAGCATAAATCCACGCGCCTTTCGCGACGCCATGGGCTGTTTCGCCTCGGCCGTCACGGTGATCTCCACCACCACGGCGGATGGCCAGGCGGTTGGCGTGACCGTGAACTCCTTTAATTCCGTGTCGGACAAGCAGCGCTATGCGCACTCAGTTGAACAAGGTCGTGGGCAAGTCCTGCAACGAGGGCACGGTTGAGGCCGGCAAGCGATGCATTGGCGTTCTGACGGCGAAGAAACCGTGGTCCCCGGCGACGAATGCCAATTCGTGCACCGCGGTGGGTTCGTCAATCTTGGCCCTGTGCAAATCGCAAACAAATCATAAGATAGATGAACATATGATTAAGGTGGTAGCCATCCCCTGTTAAGGTGGTACCCATCCCCTGTATGGATAATGTTCTTCGCCCATGGGGTCTCAGCAACTAACCGCTGTTTCCGCGTTTTGTGGGCCGGTTTAGGTCGTCACAATGTCACTGATCGCCGCGCCGCTGGGAAATCTGATCAATTCCACTTGAGTCGTCGAAGAGCCAATTTTTCTAAGGCCTCTTCAAGCTGGTTGCCTGTAAGGTTCGCCGATACGTTACCTCAATACCATGGGCTTCCCATCCCCTATTCTTTACTATCAAATTGAGCGACACTGCAATTTACTCGTCACTACAAACGCCGCTGGAGGACCATACACCATTCGCGTCATC